>CAJJAV010000018.1 GCA_905182125.1 uncultured Candidatus Poseidoniales archaeon | reverse complement strand
ACATGTACCCCGGTCAAGGCAGTCAATACGTCGGTATGACGCATGATCTCTACCAGCGTTATGCTGCAGTTCAGCAAGTGTGGGCTCAAGCTGATGAGACGATGACAGAAGTTCTCGATGGTGAAACCCTCTCTAGCTTTGTCCTTCGGTCGAACCTTTCCAAAGCAGAACAAGCCGAGGCAGAGCACAAACTGAAACAAACCGAATACACTCAACCCGCCATGCTCACCGCCGATCTCGCTATTGAGCGTGCGCTCAATGATCATGGTCTCAAACCCGACATGGTTGCTGGGCATTCGCTCGGCGAATACGCTGCCTTGATGTCCGCTGGTATCCTTGACATGGATGGTGCACTGAGGGCTGCCGCCGCCCGAGGCACAGAAATGGGTGCTGTTGAAATCGAAGACAAAGGACTCATGGCAAGCGTCGGTGCACCGTATTCTGAAGTCGAAACGATCATCAATTCCATCGATGGCTACGTCATTGCTGCCAATAAGAATTCACCAAAGATGACCGTTATTGCCGGTGAAACCGCACCAGTGAAAGCCGCTATGGCTGCCTTTGAAGAACAAGGGTTCCAATGCATGCTGCTGGCAACCTCTCACGCGTTCCACTCTCGAATTGTTGCACCTGCAAATGAACCTCTTCGACGCTTCCTTGAAGGGCTGGAAATCCGATGGCCGACCATCCCCATCACTGCCAACGTCGATGGAGAGTTCTATCCAATGAACCCCTCTGATTCCGAAGATTTAGAGGCCTCAAAGGCTGCAATCCTCAGTAAATTGGCGTTGCAAATGGCGTCGTCAGTCGAATGGACTTCTCAGATTCAAACGATGTATGAAGCGGGAGCTCGTGCTTTCATCGAGGTTGGTCCGAAGCGAGCATTGAGCATGTTTGCGGTTCAAATCCTCGAAGGCCAGCCGCACTTGCCAGTGATGACAAACCATCCAAAGCAAGGCGGAATCGCCACGTTCCTCACGGCACTTGCCACCATGGCACTTGCGGGCCGCCCCGTGAATTGGCCAGAACCCACTTCGCCAATGTTGACCGAAGCATTCCGTGCTGGGCCGATCGAAGCACACCAAAAAACAGCCCCTTCGGCTGATTTGAAGACCCGCTCCCGGCCCTTGCCATCCTCGGCTAGCGCTGCACCAGCCGCAAGCGTGCAGGTGATTCACCAAGCACCGTCACCACCTCAAGATCCCGAAGTAGCCGCTCAAAAGGCTAAGGATGCTTACCTTGGTGACCGCATTGCTGCCCTCACGAACTACCCCGCTCGATTCTGTCACGGCATGGTCAACCTTCGACTCGGCCTTGGCATGAGTGAAGACAACATTGCTGCGTTGTTCCAAACGCTCGCTGCTGAAACGGTCACCGATCCAGAAGTTGACGTCAGTGGTGCAGAAACGATTGCAGATGTGGCCCGATGGGTGACGTCGCCACCGACCTCTTGGACGCCAAAGACATCGATGTCCCGCGTTGCACAACATACCAATCCAATCAGCACCTCCGCACAGGGCCATGACCCAATGAGCCTTCGACGAGCCGATCCATTTGTTATCACGGGTGTTTCACTGGGATTACCTGGTGGAGAGCGTGTGTTCGATGAAGACACATTCGAGCGGCTCGTTCGAGGAGAAACCTGTATTTCAGAAGTGACCGACGACTACAAGCAACGCTTGCTTGACAAGAACTTGGTTCGACTCATCAAAGGACGGGACGGTTCAGTGAACATGGACCAAGCCACAGAGTTTGGCGATGTGCCACAACTTGCTGGTGTCAAGGGTGCCTTTGATCTTGCAGAAGAATTCGGTATCGATCCAAAAGTGATCTTGGCATGGGACATCACGACTCAACTCGGTATGGCAGCAGGACTTCTTGCTCTGCGTGACGCAGCGATTCCATTGACCCCGGTTGAACAAATCGGAAAAGGTGGTCTTCGTCTGATTCGAAACTGGCAAGTTCCTCAACATACGCGAGACCGCACAGGCATCGTCTTCGCTTCGTGTTTCCCAGGGTTCCAAATGGCGTTGAAGCATGCTAAAACCAACGGCGATGATGGCGAGGGACGGTTTGACCGTCGCTACCTGTTCCAAACGTTGGCTATGGGCCATTCACAATTTGCTCAGTACTCGGGAATACGTGGTCCAAACACAATCATCAATCTTGCTTGCGCTTCTGCTACTGCTGCATTTGGCGTTGCCGAAGACTGGCTGAATTGCGACCGTGTTGACCGTGTGGTCATCATCTCGGCTGACGATGTCACCGGTGATGACATGTGGGAATGGATCGGTGGAGGCTTCGCAGCCTCTGGAGCTGCTGCTACCAACAACGTTGTTGAAGAAACAGCCCTACCGTTCGACCGCCGCCGCAATGGCCTGATTCTCGGAATGGGCGCTGCTGCGTTTGTCATCGAAAGGAATTCCGAAGCACAGGAACGTGGCGTGCAACCAATTGCAGAACTTCTTGGAGCAACAACAGCCAATTCCGCTTTCCATGGAACGCGGCTCGATGTCGATCACGTCGCTGAAACAGTCGATAATTTCGTCTCTTCAATGGAGCGCCAATGGGGCCTCGACCGACACGAAATCGCCCCGAATACAGTGTTCTTTTCCCATGAAACCTACACACCCGCTCGTGGCGGTTCCGCCCAATCTGAAGTTCGTGCTCTTCGCGACACCTTCACCCACAGCACAGACAAACTTGTCATTGCTAACACGAAGGGCTTCACAGGCCATCCAATGGCAGTTGGCATCGAAGATGCCAGCATGTTCCACGGCATGAAAACTGGGCGTATACCCCCGATTGCCAATCACAAAGAAACCGACCCTGAGTTGGGTGACCTCAACCTCTCAACGGGTGGCGACTATCCAAACCTGAAGTACGGTTTACGATTTGCAGCCGGATTTGGTTCTCAAATGGCGCTCTCACTCGTTCGTCGTTGGCCGGTCCAAGGTGAACGAATCGATGGCGGCAAGTTCCTAGCATGGAACCGTAAATTGGCAGGTACTGATGATGTCGTGATGCGTTTACTCGATCAGAAGTTGGTGGCGTATGTCAACGGTGAAGAAAACCTCCACGGAGGGGTTCAAGGTGAACCATGGCCAATCACTGCACCGTTCGAGGGTAAACCATCCATTGCCCCAACACCGATGGCAGTGCCAACCCCTCAACCCGTGGCTCAGCCTCAGATTCAACCTCCTGCACCTACGCCGAAGGCTGCACCTGTTGCAGCGTCAGTTTCCGATGATGCAGACATTGTCACAACCGTCATCGATGTGGTTGTGAACCACACCGGCTATCCAGCAGATTTCGTGGAATTGGATCAAGACCTTGAAGGTGAACTTGGCATTGATACCGTCAAGCAAGCTGAAATTATGGCTGATATTCGGGATCGTTTCAACTTACCAGTGGATGAAGAATTCGTACTTTCGGACTATCCAACGCTGAACCACATGATCGGCTACATCCAACGCATGAGCGGGGGAGATGTCTCTGTAGCAGTCCCTGCTCCAGCGGTTACAGCACCAACAGTAGTAACGCCAACTCCGCCACCAGCGGCTGCGCAAACTGCTCCAGTTGTTGCCTCACCTGCCGCAGTGGTCGTTGATGATGAGCACCTTCGAACCACCGTGGTTGAAGTTGTGGTCACGCACACCGGTTATCCGGCAGATTTCATCGAACTGGACCAAGACCTCGAGGGTGAACTGGGCATTGATACGGTGAAGCAAGCAGAAATCATGGCTGACATTCGCGATCGGTTTGGTTTGCCTTTGGATGAAGATTTCGTTCTCTCAGACTACCCGACCTTGAATCATATGATTGCCTACATTCAACGCATGCAGGGGGGTGTGGCATCACCAGTTTCGGCCTCAAACGCCAAGCACCAACTCCAACGGCGACACCTCCAGCAGCACCGGCTGTGCCTTCGCCTGTGGCGGCCACGATTGCTCAGTCTGATGACGAAGTCGACGGCAAATTAGTCGAGATTGTTGTCAAGCATACGGGTTATCCGGCTGACTTCATCGAGATGGACCAAGACCTCGAAGGGGAACTGGGCATTGATACCGTCAAGCAAGCCGAAATCATGGGCGATGTACGAGAAATCTTTGATCTTCCATTGGATGAGGATTTTGTTCTCTCGGACCACCCAACACTGAATCACTTCACCGCCTACATCGTTCGAATGAAGGGCGGCGTGGCATCAACACCCGTTTCGACTCAAGAGTCCACAGAAGTGGAACCTGGCGTTGTCCACTCGACAGGTTCACCTGTTGAATCACGCCGTTGGCAAATTGAAGTCGAAGCTGCACCAGGCCTAGGGGCTCCACTCGCACTGAGCGGTACTGCCGTTGTCACCGACGATGGTTGGGGGATTGCAGAATCATTCTGTGAGCGCGTCGAAGCAGAGGGCATGGAAGCCATCCGCATCGGATTCGAAAGCAACATTCGGGATATGTCGATGCAACAGGAAGGAAAGCGCACAGTGTACCGTGCAGATCCAGCCAATCCTGAACACATTGCTGCGGTATGCCAAGCATTGAGTGGTCACAACGTCACGGCTTTGCTCCACATGGCTCCCCTCAAGTTGGCGAGCGCTTCATGGTCTGAAGATGGCCTGCCTTCCTCGCAGATCGCTTTGGCTGCACATGGATACTTCGCCCTGCTTCAAGGGCTTGATGCTCACTTTGCTTCCCTCGAGACCGGCGTTGTTGCATCAGTCACCGCTTTGGACGGACGCCATGGCAACATCGGTGAACGTTTCAATGCCGTTCAGTGTGCTGCATCTGGTGTGACCAAATCCTATGCACTCGAACAGCCACATCTGCGATGCCGAGCCCTTGACGTTCATCCTGAATTGATTTTAGATCCGGTTGAAGCTGCCGAGATGATTTACAATGATGTGTTTAATCTGGCAGGCGAAATTGAAGTTGGACTTGATCGAGATTCACGGCGCTGGGCCCTTGTAGCCTTTGCCGAGGACCTTGTTGAAGAACGAAAGCCGTTGCTTAGTGATGATACATGGCTTGTTTCTGGCGGTGGCTCTGGTGTCACTGCGGCTTCGATTATTGGTGTTGCAGAAGCCTCCCCTAAGGCTGGAGCGCACTTTTCCTTGCTCGGACGGTCCCGACTGATTGAGCAGACTGAATCCTGGGTGACGTGGGATGAAGAGGAACTTGAACGAGAAAGGATGTCGTTACGAGACCGCCTCACTTCCGCAAGTACATCTGGCAAGGTCACCATGGTTGAATGGAACGCTGCATGGCAGAAGTTCACCCGTAGCAGGGATGTTTATGTGACGTTAAATTCGATTCATAGCACCGGTAATACGGCTTCTTACCACCCCGTTGACGTCCTGGACCGAGAGGGAATGGAAGCGGTTGGTGCGGCGATGGAACGTCCAATCACTGGTTTGGTGCATGGCGCTGGGCTTGAAGATTCGAAACTCGTTGCCGACAAAGATCCTGGGGTGTTCGACAAAGTCGTTCGTGTCAAGGTCGATGGCTGGCAGTGCATGCTTGCTGCATGTGTAGCATCCGGTGCGGAAACACCCCGATTCGCTGCTTGTTTCACAAGCGTAGCAGGACGGTTCGGTAACGCTGGACAAACAGACTACGCTGCTGCGAACAGTGTTCTTGATGCTGAAATGGCTCGCTTGACTGCAGCAGGCATCTGCCGTGCTGTTGCCATTGGCTGGACTGGATGGCGCGATGTTGGCATGGCGACCCGTGGCTCGATTGAAGCCGTCTTCGCTGCAGCAGGCATCGACACGCTGTCTGTTGAGGAAGGTGTCACCATCTTTGTCGATGAGGCTCTTGCTGGTGGAAAGCGCCGAGTGATCGGTTGCGGTTCCCTCGGTTCAATGGACTTCTTTGACGCGTTCAGAGAAGCGCCTCTGCGACTTCCGGGTGAAATGGCAGCGATCATCGCTGACCCAGCACGGTTCCCGTTTGTTGACAAGGTTCTCTCCTTCGAAGAAGAGCGATCACTCGTGACTCAATCCACGCTGTCGGTTGCCGACCATCCATTCTTGGGCGATCACGCCATCGAAGGCGTGCCGTATCACCCTGGTGTGATGGCATTGGAAATGTTTGCTGAAACAGCCCTCCTGCTCCGTCCATCCACCTGCTTGGCCGGGTTTGAATCGGTTGAGTTTGGTCTTCCTGTGAAGTTGCTTAAAGGCGCTATGACCGTTCGTATCCATGCGGAATTCGATCGGACAGAAAACGATCTGACGTGGGTCACATGCCGACTCGTCTCTGATCTGACCAATTCGAAAGGGGAAATCTTTGGCGAACGTGAACATCACAAAGCCTCGGTTCGGTTGGTTGGAAAGTGCGATGATCTTCGTCCGTTCCTCCAAGCAGAGGTTGAGGCCTTACCTGATGTTGGTGTTCCTGCACCCGGGGAAGTTGTTGAATTGCCTTCATTCATCTATCGACGGTACTTCCACGGTCCTCGCTTCCAATCACACGGAGGCGTGCTCCGTGGTGTCGGCGATGCTTCAGCACCCGGTGCCGATGGTGTTGCTTTGATGCGTCATCAGTTGCCTGCATCCGATCAGTTTGCTCACGAAGCAGATGGTGAAATTGTCTTGCTCGAAGCGCTTCCAATGCTGATCGAAGCAGGGTTCCAAAACGCTGGCTTGGTCGCCATGGAGAGCGAAGGTTTCTCCTCCTTACCCGTTGGCATCGAATGGTCGTCCATGCTCCGGGTTCCAGAACAAGATGAACAGCTCCGAATGAGGAGCATCAGAACCGCTGTTGAAGAGGCTGGCGTGACCGTTCACGATGTGGTCATCGTCGGTGATGATAACGCTCCGGTTTTGGCCCTCAAAGGGTTGCGACTCAAGGGAATGGCTCCCGTATCGGATGAAGATGCTTTCACGCTTGATCGATGATGGAGGGGCGGAAATGACGGTTCAAGTTCTCCACCCACCGGGTGCGGATGAACCACGACGTTTGGTGCTCCGCTGCCGAGTACGCACACATGATGTGCAGGATGTCACCCTCGCTCATGCCGATGAAGTGGCGACCTTTGCCATTCAGAAGCGAACTGATGAGCACCTTTCAGGGCGCCTCTTGCTCGAACAAGCTCTTCGTCAATGGGGTTTTGATGCTTCAATGATTTCAGTTGAACGAACAGAACACCGAGCACCGTACCTCACCTACATCCCTGGTGTTTGGAAAAACACAGCTTTGCCTTCAATCAGTCTTGGACACAGCGACGGATGGGCCTATGTGGCTCTGGTGGAACATGGATGGCAGATCGGCGTCGATGCCGAATCGAAGGAACGGGGAATTCAAAAAAACGCTTTCGATATGATGGCGAAGGGTGAAGAATTGAATCACCTGGACACTCATCCTGAACTGGCTATCGAAGCATGGGTTGGCAAAGAAGCAGTGCAAAAATCCCTCGGTTTAGGTATGCATCTCAATCCGAGAGTTATTGAAATTCCAATTGGAGTAGGTTTAGTTAATATTTCAATTGAGGATTCAAAAATACAATTGGAAAAATGGATTCAAGATGGTGCTTTCATCGCCCTCGCTTTAACGCCTGGCTTACGCGGCACAGTGACGGCAGAAGATGCCCTGCTCCAAGCAACACGAGAGGCAATGATTGAGGGCGATTGGGGCGTTGGCTGCAAGACGACGCGCAGCAACGCCTGATCATCGCCAGAACATGTAGGACGACCGGCTTGATTCCCAAGGCAAGCCGAACTGGATACCAAGTTCTGTCAAGATGACGTAGTTGAACAGCAGATAGCTGACGTAAGTGATGGACAGAACGAGCAGGGAGGTGTTGATGATTTTTCGACGGGAGCGCTTGGCTTGGTCGATGGTACAAATCCCTTGGTTTCTGAAGTACATCACCAACCCAATGACGACGCTAATGGCGGCGACAACGCCCATGGCGGGGCGGAACCAAGCATAGCCGTCAGTTCCCCAATACAATGTATCGGAGAGAGCGGCGCCTGTGGACACGGTTGCGAGCCCGAGCATCACCAAGACAACCGATGGTAAGCAGCACAGTGAAGCGATGACCGTCGAGCCTGCTATGACTTTCCATAGGGCCTTGACTGGGTGAATTTCCACGTCATCAATCACTTCGGACATGCTTTTGCATGTGCAGGTTTGCTTTTGAAGTGCTGTTTTTTAGCATTCATTCGAGGTTTCGAACCTCAGGGGTTTGATCAGCGAACATGAATTCAAGCATAGCCGCCCACATAACAAACTGGATTGACTTCTGAAGTTCTGCTTCCCCTCCAACCGATGTGATCATATTTGACAAGGTGTCTTGTGGGGAGTGGTAAGCGCTGTAATCGTCGTCATAGGCGCCGAGGTGGAAGATCGTCTGAGCTCCCTTATCTCTGAATGTCACATGGTCTGATCGCCCGAAGGTGTCCTCGTGAACATCCATGACCAAGTTGTAATGCTCATCCCAATGCTGGTCGCATCCAGCACCATACGACCCTTCAATCCGAAGATCCATTGGGGCTTTCAGGATATTACGATGGACATGATCCATGACTTCGGTGATTGCAAGTTCGTCCACTTCAGGGTCAGTGTCAGGCCCAGACCAAGCGTGGTACGGGAACGGATCACCAGATTCTTTGAGGGCAGGCCAAGAGATACCCATCATGTCCATATTGATGTAAAACCTTAGTTCCTTATCTTGCGGCAAGCAGTAATCGCAGTCATTGTTTGCGAAAGCGTTTGATCCACGCAAACCTTCCTCTTCTGATGACCACAAAGCAAGGAATGTATCGCATTCGAATTCCATATCGACGAAAGCCTTTGCAAAGAGCATCATGGCTACGGTTCCAGCCGTGTTGTCATAGGCTCCTTCGTAGGTTCCTCCGGCGGGGGGGGATGCTGGAGGGGCGATGTCCATGTGGGCTCCCATTCCTTGAACGCAAGCATCTGAGCGCCCGTCTTTCCATGCGATAATGTTCAGAGATTCTGGTTGCGACGGGTTCAGGTGATCGGTAACTCGCATGATGTGAGTTTCATAGCCCAGCCCCTCGAAATGGCCGTGGAAGAAACTCGCTGCCCGCTCAAAAGCCGGGTTTGGGGTGCCCATCCAACGGTTGATGTACCCGCCACATTGGGTGGAGTCGGTGCATACATTGAGGATGAATTTCATTTTGTCAAGCCACTCTTCACCATTGACAATTGGCGTTCCATTCCCGACCTCGAGATCGATCGTTGAAGCCGTGCCGTCGGCGTAAACGACGGTGAGGGTTGTTGCTGTAACATAGGGTGTCGTCAGGATCTTGCCGTTGAGAAGGTTGGCGTCTTGGACTTGGATGACACCGAGCGGGACGACGCTGTTGTCCACGAACAAAAGGACATCCTGGGGGACGACCAAACGAGTGCCTTCGCCTTTGAGGGTGAAGGTGTGCCATTCGCCAGCACGCAAGGGCGCTTCCCCGGCAGGTAGGAAATCAATCATGAATGCATCCTCTTGCCCTGTGCTGTTGTTTTCAGCCTCTCCAAAGCATCCAGCCAGTGGTGCCAGGAGCATGAGGACAATCAAACCGAATGCGCTGAGTGAGTTTGACATGTGCTTCCCTGTCATTGGCGCACAGTTTGTCCTTCTTAGGGATTGGCTTTGATTGATTTTCGAAGAGCGCATCCATGCAGGGGGACCCATTTCGTGAACTTGATATAGGGTGACTTGCAGGCCACTATGTAACCGATGGTTAAGTAATGGAGCGTGAAGTCAATGGCTGGGTCAGACGAATGGGAAGAAAAGTTGATTGAACAGTTGGTTGAAATGTTCCAAAACATGGGTATGAGCATGGATAAAGAGCAAATTCGAGGTATGATGGAACAATTCCGTTCACAGTTCGAAAGCATGGGTCTTGACGCTGAAAAAATCGTTAAAGGCGACGTAAATTTCAATTTCGACCTCTCTCACCTCGCTAAGATGTTCCAATCTGGAAAACCCATGGAGGACATCTTGAGCAACCTAGGCATGGACGTCCAGGTGGATGCAAGTCCTGTTGAAATCAAGGCACCGGAAGTCGAAGAACCCCTCGATGAACTGATCACTATCCCAGCCAATGATGTCTATTTGGACGGTTGGAACATGGCGGTTACCGTTGATTTCACCCTCCGAGGCGATGTCGAAGAGAGTGAACTCGAATTGGCTTTGGTCCGCCAAGGCGAGCGTGTTGAAGTCATCAAAGACACCCTCCCTGCACCCCTTGCTCGCATTCAATTGCCGCACCCTTGCGAAGATGTGGTCGACTGGTCGCTGAACAACGGCATCCTTGACATCACCCTCAAACTCACACCGCAGGGCTCTGCAAAGACCACTGACGATTCAAGCCCAGAGGCACCAGAAGTAAGCCTCGATTTCGGCAATGACGACAACAACGACGACGACGACGATGAAGACGACGACGGTGGAATCCCCATCTTTTGAAAAAAAAAACGGAAAGTGATTTGAAATGAGCAAAGTAATTGGAATTGACCTAGGAACGACAAACAGCTGTGTTGCAACGATTGAGAACGGTGAACCCGTTGTCATCCCCAATGCAGAAGGTGCACGAACAACCCCCTCCGTCGTGGCATTTGCCAAAGACGGAAGCGAACGAATGATTGGTGTCACTGCAAAGCGACAAGCGGTCACCAACATCGGTCGCACCATGATCTCGGTGAAGCGTCACATGGGAACTGATTGGAAGACCAACATCGATGGAACCGACTACACCCCACAGGAAGTTTCCGCATTCATTCTCCAGAAGTTGAAGGCTGATGCAGAGGCATACCTCGGGCACGAAGTCAAGCAAGCTGTCATCACATGCCCTGCTTACTTCACAGATGCTCAACGAACAGCAACAAAAGACGCAGGCAGGATTGCTGGTTTGGAAGTTCTCCGAATCATTAACGAGCCAACGGCGGCTGCTTTGGCTTACGGTGTTGACAAAGGCGAAGATCAAACCATTCTGGTTTACGATCTTGGTGGAGGGACCTTTGACGTCTCTGTTTTGGAGATCTACCAAGTCGACGGTCAACCTCAGATTGAAGTCAAGGCTACGGCCGGAAACAACAAGCTTGGTGGCGACGACTTTGATGACCTCGTCATCGAATGGATGGTTGCAGAATTCAAGCGCGACACCGGCATCGACCTCAGCAAAGATGCACAAGCAATGTCCCGACTAAAGGAAGCCTCCGAGAAAGCAAAGATCGAACTCTCCGGAACGCAACAAACCCAAATCAACCTCCCCTTCATCACCATGCGTGACGGTCAACCTGAACACATGGATATGACCCTAAGCCGAGCCAAGTTTGAAGACCTCATCTCGAAGTTGATCGAAGCCACCATGGGGCCAACCCGCCAAGCCATGAAAGACGCAGGGGTCAAGAAAGGCGACGTCGACAAGGTCATCCTTGTCGGTGGTTCCACACGTGTTCCTGCTGTCCAAGAAGCGGTCGAGAAGGAAGCCGGTAAAGCACCTTACAAGGGAATCAATCCCGATGAAGCTGTCGCTCTGGGGGCAGCTCTTCAAGCTGGTATCATCGCAGGTGACGAAGGTGTTTCCGACATCCTCTTGCTCGACGTTACACCGCTCACACTCGGTATCGAGACGCTCGGTGGCGTTATGACCACCATGATCGAACGCAACACAACCATTCCCGCCCGCCGTTCCGAGATTTACTCCACGGCCAGCGACAACCAACCAGCCGTCACCATTCACGTGCTGCAAGGTGAACGTAATTTCGCTAAAGACAACGTCACACTTGGCGAATTCACCTTGATGGGCATTCCGGCCGCACCCCGTGGAACACCACAAATCGAAGTCACCTTCGATATTGATGCCAATGGGATCGTTGATGTGAGCGCCAAGGACATGGGCACAGGCAAGGAACAATCTGTCAAGATTGAAGCCCAAACCTCCCTGTCTGAAGATGACATCCAAGCCAAGATTGCTGATGCAGAGAAGTTTGCAGAGGAAGACCAAATGCGAAAGGTCAAGGTCGAACTCCGGAACATGGCGGACCAAGTGGTCTACCAAACCCGACGTACGCTTGACGAATCTGCAGACAAACTCGATGAATCCGAAACCGATCCGGTCAAGGCTCATCTCGATGAACTCGAAAAGTTGGTTCAAGATGAAGACGGTAAGCCGTTGGACATTGACACCATCGACGATGCAGCGATCCAAGCCAAGGTCAAGGAAGTCGAAGAAGCAATGCATGCCGTTTCTGCTAAGTTGTACGAAGCTGCAGCAGCTGAGATGGCGGAGCAAGACGGCTCCGAAGACGACGGCGAGATCAATGTCGGTGGCGATGATGTTGTCGATGCAGACTTCGAAGTTGTTGACGAGGACGAAGACTGAGCGTCACCACAGCCTTGACCTTGCCAAGAGTTGACCTTATGGCGAGAAGTCCGGTGGCCCTATCATGAGCGATGTTTCAATCCTGAAGGACACCGACCGGTCAACCGGTCGCAGTGCACTCCAGAAGAACATTCAGGCTGCGCTTGCATTGGCTGGTGCGGTCCGTTCTACGCTTGGTCCACGAGGCCTCGATAAGTTGCTTATCGATGACGACGGTCGAACCATGGTCACCAACGACGGCGTGACCGTTTTGGAATCCGCCAAAGTCGAGCATCCAGTGGCTCGAATGATGATCAACGCCTCCTCTGTCCAAGATAAAATCGCACGAGACGGCACCACTTCAACGGTGCTGATCAGCGCCGAGATGCTGCAAAATGCTTGGCACTTGGTCACCCAAGGTGTCCATCCAGCGATCATTGCTCGCGGTTTCAGAATGGCAGAAGTCCATGCGCGAGAAGCGCTTGGTGGGCTTTCTTTCGCCTCAGAACGACACCATCGAATCCTTGCTACCAAAACCTGTTTAACCGGTAAAGGTCACGAAAGCATGCAAAAACTGCTTGCCCAGTTAGCCCTTGACGCAGCAGAAGCCATTGTCGTCACCGACGAGCAGGGCACACTTGCCGACCCAACTCGCGTCAAAATCCTTCCACAATCCGGTGGTACCATCGGTGAAAGTCAACTTGTCACTGGTTTGGTGTTGGCTAAGAACCGCATTCACAATGACATGCCTCGCCACATCAAGGGCGGGAAAATCCTGCTGATCGATGGTGGGTTAGAGCGCAGAGCGATGATGGGAAACGTGAAACTCAACGTCACTTCGACCGGGGTTCTGGATGCTTTCAGGGATAAAGAAACAGCTTTGCTCCAAGAGCAAGTCGCTCAACTCAAGGCCCTCGGCGTTGATCTGTTGGCCTGCAAAGAAGGCATTGATGATGACGCACGAATGATGCTGACCAAGGCCGGAATCAAGGCATTCCGCCGAGTCGCTCGTTCAGACTTAGACCTGCTTGCACGTGGCTGCGGTGCTACGCTTGTTCACGATGTGAAGCGGGCCAAAACCTCTGACCTTGGCGCTTTCATCTCAAGTAAAAACGAGACTTGGGGCAGCACAGTTCACTGGATTGTCGAAACCGAAGAGGGCGGTGCTACGTTCATCGCTCGTGGCAGCACGGAGGCTGTGCTCGGTGAAGTTGAGCGCTGCTTTGCCGACGCTCTCGGTGTTGCATGCCAACTTGTCGAAGATGCACGGCTTGTTCCCGGAGGTGGCGCAACACACGTGGCGCTTGCTCGACGCTTGCGACGCTATGCTGAATCCATTCCAGGACGCGAACAACTGGGGGTCGAAGCCTTTGCCGACGCTCTCGAGGTTATTCCCCGTGTGCTTGCAGAAAATGCAGGCCTCGATCCAATTGACACCTTGCTCACTTTGGTTGCAGCCCAATCGAATGCACCGGAAGAAATCGCCGACCGAATCGGACTTGATGTTCTTGGACGTCAGCCGAATAACATGGTTGAGATCGGGGTGATTGAACCTCTGCTGATTTTAGATCAAGGGATTGCAGGTGCGACTGAAGCAGCAATCTCTGTCCTCCGAATCGATGATGTGCTGTGGGCAAAACAAAACCCAGTAATGGCCGATGTCCCAGAAATGGAATGACTTGTCAAACCTGCTTCAAAGCCAAGACATTTGGTAGTTCCTTCAAATAGGGGGTGTGTGACCTTTTGCTGATGGGAACTGATAGTGAAATCTGTGTCGGTATCGATGACATCGCCATTCACTTCCCTCGTCTTTACATGGACATGAGGGATTTTGCCGAACTTCGCGGAGCTGATTTTGGTAAGTTGAACAAGGGACTTGGCCTCGAAGCCATGTCCATACCCGACGTCCACGAAGACACTGCTACGATGGGTGCAATGGCGGTGATGCAGATCATCGATCGCAATGGATTGGATCCGAACACCATCGGCCGAATGTACCTCGGAACCGAATCTGCTTTGGATGGAGCCAAACCAACGGCGACATACATCGTCGACATGCTCACCCAACGCTATGAAGAACGGTACGGGACAGAATGCTTTCGAAACTGCGACGTTGTTGACATGACCTTTGCTTGCATCGGAGCCGTCGATGCACTTCACACCACACTGGACTGGGTTGCTCGTTCCACCGAACACGACGAGCGAACTGGAATCGTGATCTTCTCTGACAATGCCAAGTACGCTTTGGAATCTTCCGGTGAATACACCCAAGGCGCTGGTGGGGGAGCGTTGTTAATCCGCCGCAATCCGCGCCTTTTGGAGATCCCAGACTGCATTGGTGTTTCCACGACTCCTGTGCATGATTTTTTCAAACCTCGACGGGAAGTCACCCTCCGTTCAGTGATCACCAATGTGCTTCAATTGGCTCAAGAGACGGGCCAAACCGTCAAGAAAGGGCTTGTTGAGCGGATGATCCGCCACTTGCCAGAATCAACAGTGCGCAAGTTAGGCATCTTTTCTCACGGCGAAGCGAAGGTAAGTGTGCATCGCGATGAACCGATTTTTGACGGACAATTTTCGAACCGTTGCTACCAATCTGCAGTTCGACAAGCCTTCCACAATTTTGCTGGTAAAGCGGAAAAAACAGGACGTTACACACACGATGAGGATGAACGCTTGACTCAACAATGGTCGAGGATCATCATGCACCTTCCTTATGCTTTCCAAGCAAAGCGAATGTTCCCTGATATTTTCCGCCATGATTGTGAAGCAACAGAGATGTGGACTGCAGTTGCAGAACAAATTGGCCCCATGCCAGCACCTCATGATTCAGATGACCCTCAAATCATTGAGATTTGGGAGAAGGCTATGGATGGCTACCGTAGAGCCATTTCAAAGACTCCACAATACCTCAAATTCCATGAAAGCCGAATCGAGAAAGGTCAACGTGCTAGCAGTTTGATCGGAAATCAGTACACCGGATCCATTTTCCTCGCCCTCATGTCGACGTTTGAGTCTGACTTCGAAGAGAATTGTAACCTCGACAACACCTTGTTTGGACTCTGTGGTTATGGGTCGGGTGCAAAAGCCAAGGTGTTCGAAGGGAAGGTCAATCACCGCTGGCGAGAAGTCGTCGCTGGCTGGCACTTGTTCGAACGGCTCGCTGGACGCATGGCCATCGATCACGTCACTTACGAAAACCTCCACAAGGGTATCCAAGATGAAAGCGTTGTCACACCTCGCAGTGAATTTGCACTGGTTGAGATTGGCGATGAAGGCGTTGACGAAGGTGCTCGCCGATACCGCTGGGTTGGCGCCTGAACTCAAAAGTCCAATACGACTTTGCCACATTCGCCACTGATGGCGAGTTCGACTGCTTGAGGGAATTCATCGATGTTCATTCGATGTGTGAGCACCCGCTTGACATCGATCAAACCACGCTCGAGCAAATCGTGCATGGTGTCCCATGTCGACCACATCTTTCGCCCATTGATGCCTTTGAGGTGCAGGTAGCGGAACACAACTTCGTTCATTGGCACTTCCGGCATTGAGTTTCCATAGACAGAGAGCACGTTGACGTAGCCACCCATTCGCGTGCTGTGAATTGTGTTGGCAAGAGCTTCTGGCGAACCTGAAAATTCGCACGAATTATCGACCCCGCGCCCCTCGGTTGCTTTCAAGATCTCTGCGATCACATCGTTGTTCTTTCCAAGGACCAAATCAGCGCCAAGTTCCGTTGCTAGGTTCATTCGGAATTCATTGTCCCAGTCGATGGCGATGACCATCTTTGCTCCCATTGCTTTGGCTGCATTAACGGCGAACAAACCGATTGGTCCAAGTCCATGGATGGCAACAGTTGCGCCCTCAACAGGACCGCCAGTCAAGGTGTGAATTGCATTGCCAAGGGGATCTTGGATGGAGGCGTGTCCCGGATCAAGGCCAGCAGGAATCTGTCGAGCGTTAACGGCAGGTGCTACGAAGTAAGGTCCAAACGCACCGTTGATGTGAACGCCAAAAATCGAACCATTTTCACAAATGTGGGCGTTGCCTTCATCGCATCGAGGGCAGTTCCAACAGGCAAAGTGGCATTCGATGGCGACCAGATCGCCAACTGCCGGGTGAGTGACTCCTTCGCCGACTGCGACGACTTCTCCACAGGTTTCGTGACCTGTGATGGTACCGAGCGGTACGTTTTCTTTGCTCCATTGGTCCCATTTCCAAATATGGATGTCTGTACCACAGACCGATGTGGAATGGGTCTTGATGAGTACTTCATCAGGACCAGGACTGGGAACAGGGTGTTCCTCCTTGGTGAAACCGCCAGCAGTGTCGAGGGTTTTTGTCCATGCTACCATGGTGCTCGGAATGCTGTCCATGTTCTCCCTCTTGCTGATGTTCAGTGGGCCCGCCTTTTGATTCTTCGCTCACCATGGGGGAAGGGGAAATACTGGTTTGTTGAGGTAGGTTGATATGGGAGGCGCGACGGCCTAAAAGCCCGTTGATGTGCATGAAGTACGTTGTTGTTAGCGGAGGCGTCCTGTCCGGATTGGGCAAAGGAGTAACAGCAAGCAGCATCGGCGTTTTGCTGAAAAGCGCTGGCCTGCGAGTCACTTCTATCAAAATAGATCCATATTTGAACAGCGATGCTGGTACAATGTCGCCGTTTGAACACGGAGAAGTGTTCGTTCTCGACGACGGCGGCGAGGTCGATTTGGATCTTGGCAACTACGAGCGTTTCCTCGACATTAACCTCGGAAAAGATAACAATCTCACCACAGGGAAAATTTACTCTAAAGTCATCGAAGCCGAACGCCGAGGAGATTACCTCGGTAAAACGGTTCAAGTGATTCCCCATGTCACCGATGCGGTTCAGGAATGGATCGAAGATGTCGCACATCAGCCCGCTGATGGCAGTGACGAAATTCCAGATGCATGCATCATCGAACTCGGTGGCACGGTTGGAGACATTGAATCGTCCCCCTACATCGAAGCGCTCCGACAGTTCCAATTCCGTGTGGGACGCGAAAACGTCACATTCGTCCACGTTTCTCTTGTTCCCGTCATGGGGCCAGTTGGAGAACAAAAGACAAAACCAACCCAGCACACAGTCAAGGAACTGCGAGGCCTTGGTATCACACCCGACATCCTCGTTTGCCGTTCAACAGCACCGTTGAACGATGAAACCCGAGAGAAATTGGCAGCCTTCTGCCACGTGCCTCCACAAGCAGTGATGTCAACGCATGACGTCCCGAACATCTACCACGTTCCCTTGATGCTCCAAGAACAGGGACTGTGTGATATTTTGGGCGTTGATTGCCATTCGACTTCCTTGCTTTCTGACTGGAAAATCATGGCGCATCATCTTGACACACTTAGCGAAGAAGTGCACATAGCAATGGTTGGAAAGTACACCAACCTCTCCGATGCCTATCTCTCCGTGATCAAGAGCCTCCAACACGCCGCTATGGCCGTTGACCGCAAGCTCATCATCGACTGGATTGAAGCCAGTCACCTCGAAACTGATTGGGGCGACAAGAATGAGCACGACACGGCGTGGGCGCAATTGAAACAAGCCGATGGTGTCCTTGTTCCAGGTGGCTTTGGCGACCGCGGTGTTGAGGGTAAAATCCTCGCTGCCAACTATGCACGGACTTCAAACACACCCTACCTCGGAATCTGCCTCGGACTTCAAGTCGCAACCATCGAATTCTGCCGCAACGTGCTTGGTCTTGAGGGCGCTAATTCGACAGAGTTTGATGAAAACGCCAAGACAGCAGCAGTTGTCTTCATGCCTGAGATTTCGAAAACCCACTTAGGTGGAACCATGCGACTCGGCGCACGGCCAACGCTCTGGCAAGTTGACGACTGTGCAATCAAGCGACTTTATGGTGAAGGCGAGTCGGTTGACGAACGCCACCGCCACCGCTACGAAGTGAACCCAGATCTGATTGAACGCATCGAAGCAGCAGGCCTCGTGTTTGTTGGAAAAGACGAAACCGGCCAGCGATGCGAAATCTTTGAACTCGAAGGCCATCCTTACTACATCGGTGTTCAATACCATCCAGAATTCAAGAGCCGTCCAGGAAGGCCAAGCCCTCCATTCCTTGGTCTGTTAAAGGCCTCGACCGGTCAACTTTGAGCGAAAATCACGCTTCTTGAATCCGAATTAATCGGGTTGTCCTGAATCCTTGAAGTATTTTGATGAACCGTTTTGTTTGAAACTCAACATCAAGGGAAGGTTCTCCAGTATCGATTCGAACGGCGTTAAGTCCGATGAGTTTGGCTGGCGTGGCAACGCCAAGAATGCTCTCAAGGCCAATGATTCGAAGCACATCAGGTGACAGTTGCAGGTTACCTCTCCCAATCAAAAAGCCTTGGCCACCCATCGGGGAAAGAAGCAGGATGCGTGGGCGCTGTTCACCGTCCTCATCCACATGTTGATCGAGCACATTGATCAATTGTTGTTCATTAAGGTCGGCGTGGAACTCACGCTTTCCCTCGATTGACGGGCCTTGAACATCGATGCCTAAAAGCGTCAACTCAAGGTGGACATGCTCGCCTATTCGTCGCAATGTTCCGCCACTTCCCCATACGATCATTAAATCGGGCTGATCTTGAAGCAATGTTTGAACATGATTGGCGAGACCTTCGATGGTATCAACTTCACTTGACCGTTCAACTTGTTCTTTGGCACCTTGCATGAACCTCGGGCTGGATGGTGTCCAGGCTTCGCCATACATCCGCACTTTCCAAACCCCTTGCTGGTAGACGTCTTCATCCAAATCCATCACTTCGGTGATGGCACATCGCAGATCGCCCAGAACGAAAGCAAGCACGACTTCTGCAGCTGCTTTTGGAGTGGTTGCGAAACATCCTGAATGCATCTTCACGCCACCAGGTACGCCGATGAGGGGGATTTCTTGAGCAGCGCTTCCAATGGTTTCCAAGGCCTTAACGATGTCACGGGTTGTGCCATCTCCGCCAGCGTAAACGATGCCTTCAACGCCTGATTGGACAAGGTGTTCGACCAAAGCAAAAGTGTCGGTATCAGAGGTTGTTTCGGGCGTTGTCCCGATGGATTCGAAGGTGAGGTGTTCAGTTGGTTCAGGGGCCCATGTACCGCCCATGCGTCCTTCCCAGCCCACCAAGGTCACCGTTGCTGCAATGCGATTGAGTGACCCTCCCATGATGGCTGAAAGCGAGGTTAACGATTGAGCCATACGGGGTCCTGCGCGGTCTTCTGCACCAGCAGCCCGTGCTTCGGCAGCCCGACCATCGCTGCCCTTGAATCCGAGTCGGCCCCCAAGGCCTGCGTCTGGGTTGACAACAAGGCCGATGCGCATGGATGGTCGAAGTGGTTCCCCTTCAAGAAGGCCTGTGCGTTTCAGTGTCCAGCGGTGGGCTCAAAAAGACCAGCATATGTGGACAACTATGGACCATGCAGAGCGCCGACGCCTCGCCATTTTGAGCATGATTGGCGCCACAAGCCTTTGGCTGGTGCTTGGCTATGCGACATGGTTGATGAACGGATGTCGCGCATGGTTGCCTTACATTTCAGATTTCGATCTGTATGAACCCGGTGACAGGATTTTCACGGTTGGTACTTTTGTCAGCGGATTCCTTGTGTTTTGGGTCGTAATGGAACTTCATTCGATGAACATGAAACGTCTCACCAAAGGAGGGCACGGCCAGGTTTGGCATGTCCTGAACCATCTTGCGGTGTTTCCCGGATTAATTGGGGCCTTTTCCTGCATTCGAATCGGGACCGTGCCTTGGGATACGGATGGTCCAATGCATGGCCATTACGCCATGGATATCTTCTACAACGGCGTGTATTGGTGTTTGCTTGTGACTTTCGTATCGGCACGAATCTGGCGGCGTTCACCCTCATTCAAACGAATTCTTTGGATGCGGTTGGGTGCAGCCCTCTCTGCAGCCGTCGGTCTGTACAAAATGATCACAGCCCAAATAGCGGTTTGGGGTGGTGATTTCGACTGGGATGCTTACAACGCTTCAGCCTCGAACATGCTTGAATTCTGCACCGAGGCTCTCGAACCAGCCATTAACACGGGTGCGGCTTGGGAATACGTGCTCGTGGCGGGGATCTTAGGAACAATCCTTTCATTCTTGCCCGAAGTTTCGTTTGAGGGCAAGGCTGAACCTTCAGAAAACGAAGAGTAAGTGAACTAAACAGCGCGAGCATTGATGTGCTAGGCGAGGTTTGTTCGCAACATGAGCCGTCATCAGAAGCGAACGCCATCCCTCGAAGACGCTTTGGCCAAGGGGTTCTCTGAACTCAAGGCTGGAGAGGCAAACTTACCCCCCATCGAAGACGAACAGGCAGCGTACCAAATTCCCTCTGCTGAACCATCCACAGAACCACAACCCATCCTCTACAACAAAACCTACGAAGCGGTTGAAGACCGTGAGGAATTTGTTGTAGCAAACCCGAATCAAGATCAAGAGATAACCTCGCAGTCCTCTGTTCCAGAAGACAAATCCAAGTCTGAAGTGATCGATGTTGCCTCAAGCGTATTGGGTGATGAATTCGACGTTGAATGGTAAAGCCAATACAGGTGCTTATCAGTCAATGGCTGTTGGCAACATCATGCAAGTCTCACGCCAGTTCCTTCGCATTTTCATTTTCATCTTTGGAACACTGGTGTTGGTGTCCTATGGTTACGGTGTTTCACACGCCCCCGATACGACAGCATTGTGGGGCGGAATTGAATGGTCGCAAGCCAAGTTCATTGTTCCATTCATGTTTCTTGCAGCGTTTGGTTTCCTGATGTATTGGTGGATCATTCTCTATCAAAATGAAGCGAGTGGCATCGATGAGTTGCGATGGCCATGGGGCGAATCCAATGGCCATGGAAGTGGACGGCTCCTGTTGGCCTTTGCGCTTGTGGTCATTCCCAGCGCTCTTTGGTTGGAGGCCACCATTTACCACATTGAACACGAATCCAGTTGGACGCCGATGTTAGTTGTGGGCGTTCTCATGTTGGTCTGTCTTGGAAACATTATGATGGGGCTGTTGGCTTTTTCCGCAAGGCAAGATGGCGTTCCTGGGGGCGGTGCTATGCTGGTTGGAGCAGTCCTCCTTGGCATCCAGTGCATCATTTTCGACGGAATCTATTGGAACCTCAAGTATCCTTGGTAACGGTTGGGGCCTTACAGGTCCACGAAGGCCGATTTCGACTCCGTAAGAGTGGTGGTTTGATGAGGGAGAAGCAACCCCGTAGGGGTTGAAGGAGCAAGCACTATGTCACTCATCAAAGTTACTTTGCCTGACGGAACGGTTAACGAGTATGCTTCAGGAATCACCTGTGCAGAAGTCATCACCGATGCGCTTGGTCGAAAACACGGGTGCCTCGCCGCTCGTATTGACGGTGCTGAATGCGACATGTCCAGAGCGATCGATGAGGATTGCTCAGTCGAAGGCATCTTCACAGAATCAGATGAAGGCATCCATATTCTCAAACACAGCGCTGCCCACCTGCTTGCACAAGCCGTTATGGCGCTGTACCCACATGCCAAACCGACCATTGGACCTGCCATCGACCGCGGGTTTTACTATGATTTCGCAATGGAAGCAATCACTGAATCCGATCTGAAGCCCATTCAGAAAAAAATGCAAGAATTGGCTCGAAAGAACTTCACTGTTGAGCGAATCGAACTTTCCGACGAGGAACTGAACGACCATTTCTCAGACAATCCCTACAAATTAGAAATCATCCAAGACAAAATCGAAGATGGTGGCGGCTCAACCATCTACAAACAAGATGAATGGTACGATTTGTGCTTAGGGCCTCACGTGCCAAACACTTCCCGGCTGATGAATGTCAAACTTACCAGCGTTTCTTCTGCATATTGGCGAGGCGATCAGGACCGTGAACAACTCGTCCGGATCTACGGCATCGTCGAACCGACAAAAGAGGCACTTCGAGCAACATTAACCCGCCTCGAAGAAGCAAAAAAGCGAGACCACCGAAAGCTCGGCAAGGATTTGCAACTGTTTCATATCGACGAGGAAGTCGGTCAGGGCTTGATCCTCTGGACTCCTCGTGGCTCGATTATCCGTCAGGAATTGCAAGACTTCATCTCATTCCATCTGCGTCGTCAAGGCTATTCTCAAGTTTTCACGCCTCACGTTGGAAAACTCGACCTTTACCGCACATCTGGTCACTTCCCGTATTACCAAGAGTCCCAATACCCACCACTCATTGAACGAGATTTGATGAAAAAGTTAGCCGATGAAGGGTGCACTTGCGGCGAATTAGCCAACCTGATGAAATCCGGTGACATCGATGGTTACATGCTCAAACCGATGAATTGCCCTCATCACGTCAAGATTTATGCCTCTCAACAACGCTCTTACCGTGACCTTCCACTGCGATTGGCAGAATTCGGAACCGTCTACCGCTGGGAACAATCTGGTGAAATATCGGGCATGACACGGGTCCGTGGCTTTACTCAAGACGATGCACACTTGTTCGTTACAGAAGATCAAATCGCTCAAGAAGTGCTGGGGTGCATCGAACTTGTTCAGATCATCTTCGAAAAATTAGGCATGTCTGATTATCGTGTCCGAGTTGGCTTGCGCGACTCGGATTCTGACAAGTATGTCGGAGAGAAGGAAGCTTGGGACAAAGCCGAGGAGGCTTGTCGAGCAGCCGCTCAATCCCTTGGTGTGAACTGGTCAGAAGAGGAAGGCGAGGCCGCTTTCTACGGTCCAAAGATCGATTTCGTCGTCAAAGACGTCATTGGGAGGGAATGGCAATTGGGCACCGTCCAAGTCGATTACAACCTGCCCGAACGTTTCGGTCTCGAATACAAGGGGAACGATGGGGAAATCCACCGCCCGGTCATGATTCATCGCGCTCCGTTCGGATCCATGGAACGGTTCTGTGGTGTGCTCATCGAACACTTCGCTGGCAAGTTCCCAACCTGGTTAACACCAACGCAGTGCCACATCATCACCATCTCTGAAAAGCATAAGGCGTATGCGAGTGAAGTCGCTGAGGCATTGAAAGCGAATGAAATCCGCGTTCAAGTTGACGACGGTGACGACACCATTGGGAAGAAGATTCGAAACCACCGAAAGTTGCAACCAGCGTACATGGTCATCGTTGGTGACGGTGAAGCAGAAGGGCGAACCGTCAGTCTGCGTGCTCGAAACGGAGATCAAATCAGCGGCATGGGGCTTGAAGACTTCATCACAGCCATACGTGAAGAAATCGATACGAAAGTGGCTCAACCCTCCCTCGTAATTGTCGAAAAGGAAGAATAACTGGAGGCCAAATTATGCAAACACCACCAATTGTTGAGGGGGTTACCCCCGCTGCAATTGTGCCAATCTTCCTCGCTGCCATCACAGCTTGGTTCTTTTGGACACAAGTGGTCCCACGCCAATTGAGTGGTTTGCAAGTGGCTTTCCAAACCGGTGAACTGCGCTATGAAGTTCACCAGGTCACCCGCAACGCCGGGGAAGCGAAAATATTGCTCAATTCGCCCGGAATGAGGTTTGGTGTTACGACGTACCTGTTTGCTCTTGTTGGCGTGCTGATTTTGTTCTTTGAATTCCTCATGGCCCGGTTTGATCTTTCTCCGGGTTACCATGCTCCATCGGTGGCCATTGCCTTGATGTTCATCGCTTTACCAGCCCTCATTTCAAGCGGTTCCTCACTCGGTGCGCAGGTCATCAAACCCATTGGGCAAGACCGTGCCTCGCTTCAAAAATCCAGCAAGTGGCAAAATTACACTTACGGTATTCTACTGACCATTTGGATTGGTCTGGTGGGCGCTCTGTATGTGGCCCTTGGCGTGAACGAGGTCCCAGATGACCGTCGATTCAGCATCGCAGCGTTCACCATGTTTTCCCCCTCGGTGTTGGCCTATGGGCGAATCTTAGGTTCTTCCTGGCGTTCACTGCGCCAATCCTCTAAGAAAATAGCTGGTGGTGAAGCATCACCGTTCCACAATCACACCCCAAATGCTCGTCAACAGGCTGTCGCCCAAATTGTTAACTTCAACCTCATTGTGATGCCTTTTGTTGCATTTAACACGCTCGTGTCGCTCGTTGTGTTGTTGCTCGACCCAAACCTCCTCACGCA
The DNA here is from genome assembly GCA_905182125.1 of uncultured Candidatus Poseidoniales archaeon. Taxonomy (GTDB): domain Archaea; phylum Thermoplasmatota; class Poseidoniia; order Poseidoniales; family Poseidoniaceae; genus MGIIa-L1. Next base: position 22,128 of record CAJJAV010000018.1, on the reverse strand, counting down.
TTCAGACCAGGTGCTTGCGCTCCCTGAATACCGACCACAAACCACCTTCATGGAGGAAGGAGGCTTGCTCGGCTTCGGACTCATTGAACTGTTTTCCTTCATTCCGATCGATGGCATTCGCGTGCCCATTGTCACCATGGTTCTGTTGTTCCTTTTGCTAAACGTGGCCATCATTGGTTTCCTGTTTGTCTATGAAGTGGCTCGCATCTTGTTCCTCGATGTTCAAGACGTCTCTGGCGCAGGTGGTATCAAATTAGCAGATAGCCGCTTGTTGCGGGCAGAAAGGTCCCAACAGGCAAAAGTACTGAACTTTTGTTTCACCGGGTTTGCTGGGCAATCCATGCTTCTTTTAGCCCTCGGAATGATCACGTTTTGGGATTCCAGCTTCCTACCACAAGGCTCACAATGCGGTTCATGGGATTCAACCGTCTGCTCGTTCTTAACAAAAGACGCATTGGAAGAATTAACCTGGATGTTAGCCTCTGGTGGTCAGGTTGCCTTCCTTACAATTTGGGTCAAATCCCTGCGTGTAGGGTCCCGCCTTGATGACATTACATTCGATGCAGCACTCGGTGATCGACGCCAACGGTTCTCTGAGATGGAAGATGTCATCTACCTCAAGAAACAACCTCTTACCACCGCCATCGCAAAGGACGAATGGGTCGATGCAATGAGCCAGTTTGATGATATTCTCAAAGGACACGGTGACGCTATCGACGGGTTGGGTTTGGCCCGTAAAACAAACGCAGTGATGACCATGTACGCGGGTTTGGGTCGATGGAACGAAGCAGAAGAAGAAGCAGTATCGTTGCTTGCTCTAGGTGGCGCAAAGTCGGCAGGTTATGCTCGCCTTTCACTTTCTGCGGCCAGCCTCGCTCAGAGGGATTTATCAGAATCGAAACCGAGATTGAAAATTCTCCCAGACGATAACATCGAGGCGGCGCGGCTTCAATGGGTTGCTTCGCTCTTCGCTCCAAAGAGTCGTGTGCTTGATGTACGCCACAAACCACTTCTCTCAATGGACAGCATCATGCGACGGAACATAGATCTTGTTCGACGGTTTGAAACCAACACCAGCCGGTCTGAACTCAAGTACATGGACACGCCAGCAGGGCGCTTATTTTTACTCGGAGATATCGCCCGAATGCGTCTGGCAAGAGAAAGTGAAGCAGCGCTCAACTTGCTTGAACGGTTCATCAAGAAACACAGCATTGAATCTTGGATTCATGGTGAGGTCGTTCGCTGCTTGCTGCACCTCGACGCTGACCGAGTCAATACTGCTGTAGGCCTGGCAGAAGTCCTTGGAAAAGAACACCGACGTCACCCTCACCTGCGCGCTTTACTCGGCTATTTTGCTCGCTTAGGGCTCACACAGCATCGTTCCAGCGAGGTGACCAATATTGAGTGGGCGACAGAATCCGGTACCAATTTGGATGAAGAGTGGGGCAAGATGCACGTTGTCTTGCCTGCTCCGAGTTTCCCTCGCAAATCCCAAAAACAGCATGCGTGGTCTGCCAATGCATGGATTGCACATGGTCGCTCAAATGAACTTACCATCGCTTCAAAGAAAGGGAACAATGGTTGGAAAATGTTGTCGAAGATTGACCAAACCAATCTGCCGCCCTGCCTTTACCTTCACCTCAGTGGTCTGATTGTGACGATTTCTGGCATGCCTGTGGACCTTGGATTCCCTGGGGGCTTGGATCTGAAAGCGATTAAGAACAAGGGTTTGCTTGACCTTTGATTGAACTTAAATTCTTCTTCGTAGACGTTCCATTGCAGCATCTGCGACACCAAGTTGGTCCAAGCAATCTTCGATTCTTCCCACGCTCAGTCCTTCTTCTGCCAGAGCAATCGCCTGCTCTGTAGCCCGGCGGTCATCATCATCAACTTTGATTGCTCCAGCTTCACACTGGTTGCGCAGAGTGCGCCATTCATCCATGACAAAGTCATACAGTTCGAGGGCTTCTTCGCTCGCTTTGCCTTCTTTATCGAGGTCTTGATTGATGGTTGCGAGAAGTTCGGATGCCTCACTCCAGCGTCGTTCATCAGCCGCTTGTTCGATGGCTTGCATGCGCCCATCCCAGTGTTCGCTGTCGTCCCTTAATTCGTACTGTGCACTCAATTTCTTGCGTTGACGCAAGGCCCGTTGAACGTCGTCCATTGCTTCCCGTTCGTTTTGAATCGAACGGACCACGCCGTCTGCCAAGCCAATGGCTTGACCTGAGTTTCCATCATCGAGGGCTGCTTCTGCTTGAGCGAGACGCTCGGTCATCACGGTAATGTCCAGTCCGTCGGTTTGCTTCAATTGCCGCTCTGCTTCTTTGAGGGACATTGCCGCTTTTCCGAGAGCATCATCATCTGCAGCGAGTTGTACAGGGATGACAACAGCGAACTCGTAGGCTTTCTTCGGTGCCTCAGAAGCCAACTTCTTTCTCGCATCAGCAAGCATTTCTCTAAGGTGATTGATACCGTCGCCGCTTTTCCCTTGCAATTGACGCGCAGCTTCGGCAATTGCTTTCTCAGCAACACCCCACCATTCAATGATTTCATTGGCGTATTTTTTCGATTGCCGGAACAGCATTTCACCTTCACGAAGGGAGCCAAGTTTGACTTCCCGCTCGCCCATATCGAACGACTTCCGTGGTCGCTTGGCTGTTGGTGCGATGGATTCAGCCTCATCCATGCTCGCTCGTGCATCTGCTCGAATGGCCTCGACATCACCCGAGAGGGACAACGATCGTTCGATGTCATCTTCTGCATCATTCAACAAATTCATTCCGTGATGTGGATCAACATGACCTTCTTCTCGGGCGGTCATGATCAAGCTTGAAGCCTGGTCCACTGCAGCGCCACCGGCTTTGAGTTCCAACAGGCGCCCCTCGATTTCATCAAGACGACGACTGAACTTCTTCCGCTCTGCACGTTGGTCATCGCCGACGACCCAAATGTAACCAGTGAGGCCAAAGCTGACCACTAAGGCGGCAACTGAGGCCAACCATTCATAGGTCATTGATTCGGGTGTGTTGCCTGCAAAAAGAGACACAGCAACAACCGCTCCTAAACCGGTCATCACCGCTCGCCATCGCAGAACATCTAGGCCACCTTGGAGAATTGACTTTGAAGCGTTGAAACAGCACAATGCAACCACTGCGATCACGAAACTGCCAACAAGCATGCTCGGCCGGCCCACTTCAAGAGATTGACTCGCCGTGACCAAAAGGACAGGCCATGCAACGCTTGCAGCGGACCCTACCCTCGTTCTGGCTCGGGGGTCATCGACCACGAGGTCTTGAATGATCAAACCCCAGACAATAATCAGCAATGGTAAGCCGAGTCCTTTCAGCAATCCGGATTCCCCGTTCATCGCTGCGTTCAAACTTGGCCACATGAGCCATAACGCTCCGCTGAGGAGGAGAAGCGCTGATGCAGTCGTCAAACGCTCCAAGCGTTGTTGGCGTTGTTTGATGGCCGCCTCAATAGCCGTTTCAACATCGGCCCAAGCGTCCACCATGGTCCTGACTTTGATGGCATGGTGATAATCACTCCGCTCCCATGATTGAGCGGGGAGGCTTCCCTTGCATCAGGGGTCTGGGTCGCTGCTGGCACGGAGGCGCCTCAACTGCTCTGACGGGAATGTTCATGGGTATCGTTCGCTGCCTAAGAAAGGGAGACGAGCAGATATGACGGGCCTAATCACCATGGATGACTTGACGAATGAAGAGATCCTCAGTATTTTGGATGACGCAGAACGCCTTTTGCCTGTGGCCCGAGGCGAGTTGTACCTACCTCTCTTGCGTGGGCGCATTTTGGGAAACCTCTTCTTTGAACCCAGCACCCGGACTCGAATGTCCTTCGAGACAGCAATGAAGCGTCTTGGCGGCGATGTGGTCAATCTTGGCGATGTCAAAACTTCCTCTGTGGTCAAAGGCGAAACCCTCTTTGATACAATCCAGATGGTCGACGGCTACACCGACATCATCGCTATGCGTCACCCACGTCAAGGTGCAGCTCAATACGCTCAAGACGCCGCTAGTGTGCCCATCCTCAACGGTGGTGACGGCGCTGGACACCACCCGACACAAACGATGTTGGATTTGTTCACCATCAGGCAAGCCCATGGCCGCTTGGACGGACTCAAAGTCGTTCTCGCTGGAGATTTGCGTTATGGACGAACCGTCCACTCCCTCTCACATGCTTTGACTCGGTTCGGTTGCGAACTGACATTCGCCAGCCCTGATTTGCTCCGCATGCCGGTCGAGATCGTATCGGACTTGCGTGAAAATGGTGCCACTGTGACCGAGACAGAAGACCTGTACGGCTCCATGAGTGATGCGGATGTTGTCTACATGACTCGGATTCAAAAAGAACGGTTTGCTGATGAAGACGAATACGCTCGCTGCGCTGGCGCTTACAAACTCGATTCACGTCATCTCGATAACGTAAAGGGCGATATGATCATCATGCACCCACTCCCAAGGGTCGATGAAATCCACCCAGCGGTTGATTCAAGTCGACACGCTCGCTACTTCGAACAAGCGTTCAATGGCGTTGTGGCCCGTATGGCTTTACTTTGCCGTCTGCTCGGCGTCACCGTTCCTGCCGATGTTTCTGCTGAAGGAGGTGTGCTCTGATGTCCAATGAACAAAGCATGCGCCGTGTCACAGCCATCCGGAACGGTACAGTCATCGATCACGTGCCTTCTGGTCAAGCGCTCCGTGTGCTCGAGATGCTCGGTATCGCAGGGGAAACATCCGTTCCCGTCTCACTCGTCATGAATGTCCCTTCCAAGAAACTAGGATCAAAGGACATCATCAAAGTCGAAGACCGAGAGCTGACGCAAGGGGAACTTGATCGCCTAGCCCTTGTCGCCCCTGAGGCCCACGTCGCGATTATTCGCGCCTATGTCGTTGCAGAAAAGTTGTCGATCAACCTCGGCGAAGAAGTCGTCAATGTCGTGCGATGCACCTTCTCCAACTGCATCACAACAAATGCTCGTGAACCTCAACCTCACCGTCTTCGGGTCGTGAGCCGAGATCCTTTGCACCTTCGTTGCCATTACTGCGGTCGCCCTCAAGACCTCGATGAATTGGTCAAGAACGCACTTTGATCAGTCGTTCAAAAGTGCTCTGAAATCGCAAGCCTTACACTGACTTCCAGAAGTCATTGCACCACATTTTGGGCACGGTGTTGGTGGAGCAATGATGAGTGCATCATCCGATGAACGGTTTCGTAGCGCCTTGATGTTGTCTGCCATGCGAAGTAATCCGTGCCGTGTACCGGGTGAATCGGCTTCCATCTGAGCCACCATTTCCCGGTGCCGCCATCGCAAGGCTCCTTCGGCATGGGGGCATTCTTCGTGATGGAGGGGCAGGTTTCGATGGAGGGCGTAGAGATGGACTTCCTGTTCGGGAATCCATCGCAGTGGTACGATTCGTGGTGCCATTCCTTCGACCACACTCGTCGTGTGCGGGGCGAGCCGGAGCGTTCGGTCGAGGTCCCCATTTGTCATGTTCATTAACACGGTTTGAGCCATGTCGTCCAAATTGTGGCCCAGCGCAATGATGTCTGCACCAATACGGTCCGCAAGGTGGTTGATGCCTTGGCGACGGAATACGCCGCAATATGAACACGGAAGCCGAGGCGAACTTGGATTGGTTTCCAGCAACCCAGGGATTCGTTGTGCGACTTCATCCATTTCTTTGAAACTTAATTCTGGATAGGAGACGGTGATGAATTCAATGCCGAGTTGGTCACACAACACTTGAGCGCATTCGAGAGAAGGGGGTCGGTAGCCTTCGATGCCTTCGTCGACAGTCCCTGCAACAATGCGAACATCGGGGCGTTCACCAATCAGATCAACCAGGCTGTCAAGCAACACTGCGGAGTCTTTTCCGCCCGAGATGGCGACAAAGATGGTGGTGTCCTTGTCTTTAGGGAGGACGAGTTGTTGGCGAAGTTCCTTTGCGATTTTCTTTCGAACCGACTTGGCCATGTGTTCGTTGCACAAAATTCTGCCCGAATAGGCTTGTTCGAGCACAGCTGGACGTGAGCAACTATCGCATTGTGGGACGGTGAATCCCTGCGTAGTCTCATCTGCCATGAACCATCGGTGGAGCGGCTTATGTTTGAACTCCCCGCACGCCGGACATTAGAATGGGGCCATCGCTCGCCTCACATCACTCGATAAATTCTAATTGCAAATTTGATTTCCCAATTGGAAAATCATCACTCTTGACTACGATCTAAACGACCTTTCAAACATGAAAAGGGTGCTATTTCATCGAAATACATGCGCGGAAAACATGTCTTTTTCTGTGTTCCGCGGCACTTTCTGACGTGAATCCAGTTGGGGAATTAATTTGGGTCCTCAAATCCCCCTTTAGGGGGATGGAAGCACAAAACTTCTTGAAGGCCACAACGCTGACGAAAGGTTTGAGCATCTATGTTGCAACGTGCGCTGGCCGGATTGTATCGCCTTGAAGGCGTGAAACAGGCCATGCTGATTGACGATAGTGGGAACTTGTTGGCCAGCGTTGGCGATGAAGGGGCTATGCCTCCTTTCGAACACGCTGTTGACGTTGTTTCTGCTGCGCTTGAATCGGCTGATGCCCTCGGTTTGGGGGCTGTGTACGAAGTATGGTGCGAAGGTGAAGAACGATTGATGATCGATGTTGCATCGCCAACACGAATTGTCGCGTTGTCAGGAAGAGGCGGGCGTCTTGCTCGATGGCGTCATGCCCTCGACAGGGATCGCCGAATCTTGGCCACCACCCCCCAGTGAGTTGATAAAATGTTTAACCTGCCGCAAGGAACACCAATCGAAGAAGCCATATCGGTTGAAGACGGAACAATACAGCCATTTGATCACGGTGTCATCAGCACTTGGATTGGACGCCGTAAGACGCCTGCCGGTCATCGACTTGTTCGGGCTGGACGCATTGTTGGTTGGCTCGCTGAATCGGGGAAGGGCAAAGTCTTGCTCGCTGGTGGCGATGCACGTCAACGCCTCGAAGAGATTGAAGCAGAGGGGTCTTCTCGCTTCATTGCCCAATCCTATTCTCTCGTCGGGCTCGGAAGCGTTGCAGAAGTCCTCCCTGAAGCATTCGAACATCCTGCTGACCGACAAGGCTTGCTCGCCCGCGGTGATGCATTGCAACGGTTGATGTCTCGCGATTTGTCGGCTGTTCTCCACGCTCTGGTCGGGCGGGACACCGTTCGTGGCGCGATTGCAGTTGACCAAGGTCTCCTGATCGACAGCGTTGGTGAACTACCAAATGACCCTGAAGTGCTGGCACGAGAAATCCATGCTTCACTTGCAGCAATGTCAATTTCCATCATCGATGAAGGTCTTGAACCATCGGCTTCACATTGGACCATGCACCACGAAGGTGGCGCGCTCTTGCTTGCTCAATCTGGCGATGCCTCCTTGGGTGTTTGGACCGAAGCGAACGCAGACCATGCCAGACTCATCTCAGCTGTAGCAGGTACGCTCGACGGAGAGATTGGTGCAATCGGCGCTTCAGGCGGTCCAATCCCAGAAGGTTTTGTTCTACGAGAAGGCCGAGGCGGCCCCGATGCCATTCTTTCAATGTTGTCAGCAGCCATGCATGAACAAGTCACAGGCCACTTACAATCTGGTCAATCTTCAACCTGTATTTCAGTGCTGTTGGCTCGCGGTATACCCGTTGGTATCGCTGCTCCAGAAGGCCAAAGCATGGAAGAAGCCATGCTGACATTCACAGATTCAACTCGAGTGCTCAAGTTGCACCGCTTGCCATCTGGCAGCATTGTGTCCCGTGAATCAGGAAACATCGAGGAATTCAGTCTCGATCACTTGCAAGACCTCCTGGTCACCCTCCGCACCCGCTCTGAAAGTCGTCGTGCCAATCTGGCTTCCAAACTCACCGACTTGTACGGATTTGAAAGTGGAATGGAAAATCTACGAAAGAGCCGTTCATCAGCCGTGTTCTCTGAAACTGTGGACGAAGTGAGCGGTGGATTGGGTGGTGAAGTTTCTCAACCACTTGCAGTGGACGCAGGTCTGCGACGACGTCTCGAATCAGCTGACCATCGAATCGACGAGCTCGAAAAGGAAAAGGCAACCGTCCAAAACCGCCTGAATGAAGCGATGGCGGCGACCAGTGCTGCTCAAATCATTGCTCGTGAAGCCTCTGAAACCCGAACAGAATCAACGACTTCTCTCGAAGAAGCACACAGCAAATTCGGAACCATGCAAGTGGAACTGGCTCAATCAAAGGCAACCTCAGAACAAGCCGAAAACCGAGCAGAACGGTTGGTTCGACGCGTCAATGAATTGGAGCACCAAGTTTCCCAACGTGCTGCAGAATTGGCGAAGGCACTTGGCGATGCATCTTCCAGCGAAACTTTGCGCACAGCCATCGAGGACATGTCACTCAAAGAAGCAGCACTGAACGCTGACCTCAACACCCACAGCCAACAACTTTCCTCCATCCGTCAACAATCTGAAGACGATGAACGTCGGCTTCAAGTCCTTCAGGAACAAGTCGCTGCAACTCGAGAACGTCACGCTCGAGCTCAAGCAGAAGTCTTGCTCCTCGACGAGAAAATCAAGACCAACAACTCTGAGTTGTCCGCCATCGAAGGTGAAGCAAAAGCAAGCCGTCGTCGGTCTGAAGAGGATCGGACTCGCCTCGCAACCGACGAAGCACGCCAGGCTCAAGTCCAAGCAGAACTGCGTGAACTGATGGATGAACGCCGTCAAGTCCTCCGTGAACTTGGCGACCTCGGGGCCCGTCGAGGCCATGCGGAAGCAGAATTAGCATCCTTGATCGAACGTGCGGAGGCATTGTCCGAAGCGCACGAAGCGGCTGTTGCTGACATTCAGGAAGCAGAACGCCTCCGTGCTCGTCTTGCTGAAGAACCACTCGCACAAGCATTGCTCGATGATGCTCAAACCTTCGACGGCCTTGGCCCGGTTTTGGAACGGCTCGAACATGCACGGGCACTCGGCTATTCGGTAACACTGCTTGACCGAGCCGTGGAACGCGGTTTGCAAGTCATTCAATCAACCGTTGACCATGTTGCAGCAACACCTCGACATTTGCTCTCAAGTGAAGTCATGACGTTGCTTGAACGCCAGGTGCCACAAACTGCTGGAGCGGTTCGTGGTTTGGCTCGATGGTCTGTCCAACAACGCCTCGAACACCAACTCGGTGAAACGGTTGGCCATGTCGTCCTCGATTTAGAACACTTGCTCGAAGACTACGACCGCTCGATCACCATGTTGCGACGGTTGCGAAATGTTCTGGAACAACTTACGCGGCTTGGTGCCCCTCCAGAAGAGGTCGAAGCCCTTCTCAACAACTGCACGCGGCCTGAAGCACTACCAAGCATTGCTCAGTCCACACGCAAACTGATTCAAGTTGCACTTGACGATATTTATCTTGAAGCTGATCAACGCGATGCTGGCGAAGCAGTTGCGTTGGAAGATACCGCACGTGTGCTTGAAGAACTGATCACTCAGCTTGATGCGTCTGGTCTCGCAGATGGTATTCCACGCGGTATGTTGTGGGAGTTCCAACGCGATGGTTTGCTTCCATACGAGCGGGACTCAATCCCAGCCGGTCAACGAACACCCGTTGAAGAAACCATGATTTCAACCATGGAGTCATCCCTTGCAGGCGAAATCCCGGTTTCGCTTGATGCGCCCACTGAACCTTCAGTGGCTGATGAAAAAGGGTGGGAATCCATGCCAGTTCCAACTGATGAAGCAATCGATGATGCTTCAAACACCCAACAAGCACCCGTTGCATCACAGACCACGCAGGTCGATCTCGACGGCAGCGATGAACGCGCTGCTCTTGAAGCAGAACTTGCTCAACTGGATGCGTCTTGGGAACATCGCAAGGAACCAGCGCCGACATCAGCACCCGACCCCGCTCTTGCAGCGCTCGAAGCTCGACTTTCTGGGCTTGACCTCTGAGGTGTTTGAATGAGTGAAGAACCAACCACCCTCATGGCCCGTGATGAATCGGGTGGCAGAACATATCCGATGTACCTTGAACGGTTGATGTTCGTTGGTGCAGTTATCGCGTTTTTCTTTTTGCAACCAATCGTGATGGATGGAGTCGACTCGCCGGGATGGCTTTCGATCCTTGCCGGATGGTGTGGTTTACCGATTGCTCTGATGGTGCTCAGTGAATCGTTTGGTCGCCTGTTGCAACGAGTGCTTTCGGATTGACCTTCAAAGTTCAACGACTTCTTTGGCAGGGTTCGACGCTGTCATTGGTGTTTGTCCTCGAACTGAATTGATCAAGCCCCAAACACGTTCCCATGGAACGAAGAAGCGCAACAACGCCATGATGCTCAAGAACATCAGCGCCGAGATGACCAATCCATAGGTCAAGGAGAGTTCAATCGACTCGGAAACCTGTCCGGCCCATTGACTCCCAGTGGAACCTTCGACGATGTCCAGCAAGACACTGTGGAACCCAAGAGCGACCATGGTGGCGATGCCAGTGAGTCCCAAGAATCCGAAGGTGTGCTTGAGGTGCGTGTTGAGAACGTTGTCCATTTGCCTCACATATTCAGGGTCACGCTTGCATGACTCTGGCAGTCGGTAGGCGTATTCGAGGTAACGAATCACACCGTAGGACGACTCTTGGAACACCATGATCAGAATGGCGATCATGATGAGGGCAAACTGTTCACTGGTCACAAGCATCAATCCAAACAGGCCAATGGTCGGTTCGGTAAACTGTGTTTCAACTGTGGCCAATGCCTCCCCGTAGGTGCCAAGTTGGCCATTGATGAGAGGGAAGGCAAGGATGGCGTGGATACCAAGGAAGAGGAGTGTGAATCCGATGGACCAAGCGATTGAACGACGAGAAAGTCCCCAGATGCCCCGTGTACCCATGATGACAGGTAAGAGATAAATGAACATAATCATCAACGACATAATCATCAAAAGAGGCCACTCAAGAGTTGCTAATTCACCTTGGTCGGGCAGGCGTAAATCAAACGATGTAAGCATAGAAAAGCCCCAGGAAATGATGAGGCGTCCGACCAGCACCACGATCAGCGTGATGATGAATCCGAGTTTGATTCGCTGTTGTGTCTTTGGGGTTTGGAAAGCAAGGAAAGCCATGCTTCCACCCAATGAGAGACCCAGGACCAGTGGCACAGAGAAACGACCAAGGCCACTGTTGCCTTCACCGGTAAGGAAATCACCGATTGGCAACTGCTGACCAATGAGAACCTCAATGGTATCGAACAGCATGGTGTGGTCGATGGAGCCAACAACATAGGTTGAGACCACTTCGAGGTACATGCCGACAAGAGCGACGGTGGCGATGACTTGGAGGGCAATGATTTGCCACTGCTTTCGCAACAGCTTGAGGTGGAGGGTTCGGGAGTGGAAGTCGCCATTGACGGTGACATCCCGTTGAAGTCCAACATCTTCTGCCATACTCAGTACCCCCTCACTTGCATCAATGCCTGAGACAAATCCATGTCTGGCATCCAATCAATGACTTGAGCCCCAGATCCTGCCAAAGTAGTCAGACGGTTTTGCCGTTCCAATTTCAGCACCTCGTAGGACATGCGAGGAATACGACTGACAAGACGTTCGAAATCGATGCTCGATGGAGACAGAACCGTGACTTCGTGACCTCGCCCAACAAGGTCGCGCACCGCCGCAGGCACCGTACCATCACCTTCGCATGAGGAGATGATGAACACAGGACTTCCACGGCTGAACCGACCACTAAGGGAATTTGTAACCGCTTGTAACGGCATTGAACCCTTAGGGGAAACTCCAGCAAGAGCGCTGAGGATTTTGAAATACTGCTTATCTCCGGTGTCAGGTGGTAGGTAGGAAAGTTTCTCATCGAAGATCGCTAGAGCAACGGAGTCACGTCGCTTGAGGAAGAACGCAGCAAGGCTTGCAGCGGAGACGGTGCCCATTTCCAAGGGGTTCTTGAGAACAGTTCCAATCCGGGCGATGTCACGGCTGTCGAGCAAGAGGTAGAGGTCAGTGACCGCATCTCGGCACTTTTCGTTGACCATCAATTCACCAGTTCGGGCGAATGCTTTCCAGTTGATGTTCTTGAACGGATCTCCGGGGACATATTCGCGCAGTGAATAGAATTCTGAGCCTTGACCAGGTGTGCGGAGGGTGGTTGCACCCGTGTACATCTTTGGGGTTCTTGAACGGAGAAAGGCTTCTTCAACTTCCTTAATTTGAGGGAAAATGACGATGTCGCTGTGATGGTCGACGTACATTTCATCGACGCTCAAATTGAAGGTGTTTCGTGAACGAAGGGAGACTGGGCCAATTGAGTAATGACCACGAAGAGGGCATCGTAGGACGTAGCGAATACGGGCGCTCTCTCCGGGTTTGAGGTTGAGGCGCATCTGATTGAGACCGCTTCGCAGTTTCATTTCGTGTGGAATGTTGTCGTAGACTTCGAGCAGTTGGGTGTTTCGATTTGAACGGTTGGTGACCAACAGTTCGACGTACAAATCATCGCCCTTGTACAGGTTATCGGCCGAAAGGGTGCGTTGCACCTCGACTTCCCCGTGCCCTGAAATCCAAGAGTTCACAACGATGAAGGCCACAAAAGTGAGGCCTAAAATCATCATCTGAAGGTTCGAAATCATCATGCCGATGAGCACCAAGGCGATCCCGCCAGTGAATGTGAAAGAGGCCTTACGTGTCCACATCATCTCACCTCAGGTTCTGCCCCACGCTTTGATTCGTTTGACGACTGCAACGGTTTGTTCGAGCGAATATTTGCTGGGTTCGATGGCGAACTTCGCCAACACTGGATCATTGATCAGCGACACGAGGTCCTTTGCCGGCATGGCATGGAATTCTTCTCGGTTCAACCCGTTTTGATTGCGGACCTTGGAGAGGAACACTTGTCGAATTTTGTCGCTTTTAGCGTAGTACGTGTACCTGTTGGCATCGCCAAACCCGTAGTAAATAATGCTGAACACGTGTCGCCATGGTTCCGGGTCACGCTTCTTCAGAAGAACGGCTTCGAAGGTAACGAAGAGCACCAAGAACAGTAGGAGCATAGCCAGTCCTTCTCCGGTAAAGTACACCAAGAGGAAGTAGATGGTGTTGTAGGAATCGGCCAGCAATGCGTTCTGCGGGTGACGGGATTCGTCAAAGATCACCATGGCCGTTTCAGATGGCTGGCCAACTTCGTCAGCTTCGGTCGACATCAACGCTTCAGCGATGAAGTCCATTGCCCACTTGCGGTTGTCATTTTCAGGGATGGTTTTGTTGGTTGGGCCATACTTGCCTTCATTGAAGCCTTCATAGTCGTACATGGCATTGATCAGTGCTGAACCGTCTGCCATGAACACGATGCGCCCACCATCGTTTGGATCGCATGTGCTTCGAGCACATGCTTCGAAACTGAGGTTGAATTGACCCCACAAATCGGGTGTTTCAGAGTTCTGCTCATTGCCGACCCAAATCTCACCGTCTCCATTGACGTCGACGGTTGCTTCGTTGCTTGTGACGGCTCGGACCGACACTTCTGGCAGTGCTCCGCGGACACCTGGAATCAGTTCGAGTGCCGTGATGTCGTTGAGCAAGACTTGGTATGTGGCGTTGTATTGAATTTCACCTGCGTTCCAGTGCTGGGTGCAAAGTCCGGCATCCTCGAGGTCCATTGATTGGCCATCAAGGATGCTGCAAGGGTGCTCGCCTTCGCCCAAATTTCCACTCCAGCGGTTGTGCACTGAGACTGTGGACTGGTCGATGGCACTGCCATTCATGCCACAAGGTGTTGCTTGAACGCACATCCAAATGAAGTTGTAATCCAGTTCTGGGACGTAGGTTGTGTCATAGAGTTGGTAGCCAGTGTAACGGACACCAAAGGCCTCTGCTATGGTGCCTGCAAAGCCGTAATCTTCGAGCACCAGGGCGGTACCGCCAGCTTCAACAAATTCGACAATAGCATCGATTTCAGAAGGAGAGTATCCATCATCTGCTGCGATGGTGATGAAGCCATCTTCATCGAATTGTGGCAAGGAGAGTGTGTCACGTTCAACTCCGGCAACGATGTAGGTGGTGTTGCGTGGATCTTCGATGTCCGCAAGCAACAGCGGGCTGCTGACCAGGGAACTGGTCTTGATTCCAGCGTCTTTGAGGTCCGCTCTGAATGCAGACATATCGTCCCAATCGTCATCATATGCTGACAATTGGTTGGTGTTGGAAAGGTTGACAAAATTGAGTAAAACCGTCATCAAGAGCAGCGTCAAGACAAACCAAAATGCGGCTTGAAGGCCGAATCTTCGGTAGTTGATGTTGCGGCCGCTTAACATGAGATTACCAACTGGAGCACGATTCCGACATGAGGACGCTCCCGCATCGGTTTAGAAGGTTGTTACTTGTTGTCAACCAAATGCTCTGTACAAAGCAGGTTGTTCGGTTGAAAAAAACTGCTATCAAAGCGGTAATTTTAGCGTTTAAGATGAATCCGTGAGGCAATTCGGCTGATATCATCGGCCGGTATTTGGACGAGGCCATCAACCACTTCCCAAGGCAATTTGCTCGGCTCGAGATCCCGTTCAATCCGGACCCGAAGGGCGACGACGGTGCCTGTAGGGGTGTCGAAAACGAGGTCCTTCAGTTCACCCAGGCGCTCGAGGATGTGAATCGACCACGTCCCTACCGATGATTTCTCTCGCGCAAATATGGCCATGGTGTTTCACCTCCTTATGTGACCCTCCGAGCGGGTTTCGCTCCATCAATGCGTCGCCTACAGTGGACGGCTTACATCGATTCCATGCCGAAGTTGGTGTCACGGGAGCGCTTGATGTTGGAAAGACCGCTTGTGAGCCTGGTTTCCATCTTCTGATAGTATTCGAGCATCTCTGGTGTCACGGTTGGGCGCACGCGCTTGATCGCTTCTTCGAAGTGTGTCTTTGTGACCTTCTTCTTTTTGGCCCGCATGCAAATGAGTGCTGCCTCTCGGCAAACTGCTTCGATGTCAGCACCGGTAAAGCCATCGAGGCCTCCGATGATGTCCTTGATTGCAAACTTCGACAGTGGCATGTTCTCGCTGTGGATCTTGAAGATGGTTTCGCGAGCACCGATGTCTGGTGGTGGCACGTGCAAGACACGCTCAAAGCGACCGCTGCGTAGCAATGCAGGGTCAATCATTTCTGGACGGTTTGTTGCGGCTACGATGATGACACCATCGAGGGATTCCACACCATCCATGCTGGCGAGCAACTGGTTGACCACCCTGTTTGAGACATCGCTTCCTGAGCCGTCAGAGTTCGAAGACCGCATGCTGGCAATCGATTCAAACTCATCGAGGAAGATGATGGCGGGCGCGGACTGCTTGGCTTTCTTGAAGATCTCACGGATAGCGCGTTCCGATTCACCCACCCATTTCGAGATGAGTTCAGGACCCTTGATGCTGATGAAATTGGCCTGGGCTTCGTTGGCAATCAGCCTTGGCGAGCAAGGTTTTCCCAGTCCCTGGTGCACCGAACAAGCACGATGCCTCGAGGTGGTTTGATGCCGAAGTGTTCAGACAATGCTCAGGCTTGAGTCAGCGGCCATTCGACCGATTCCTTCAAGCGGTCTTTGACTTCTTCAAGGCCACCGACTTCTTCCCAAGTAACTTCGCGGGAATTTCGACGTAAATCTCACGCAGATGCGGACGGTTCGACATCCTTGATGGCTTCCTTGAAGTCGTCCATGCGGACTTCCATCTTTTCGAGCACTTCGGGAGGAACTGTTTCCTCCTCCAGATCGATCTCCGGCAGGTAGCGACGCAACGCCCTCATGGCAGCTTCTCGGACCAGAGCAGCGAGATCGGCACCAACGAACCCGTAGGTGTTATCGAGGACCCAGTCGATTTCAAAGTCATCAGAGATTGGCATTTGGCGGGTGTGGACGTCCATGATTTCATTTCGCCCATCACGGTCAGGGACCCCAATTTCGATCTCCCGGTCGAAACGGCCAGGACGTCGCAGAGCGCAGGGTCGAGTGCATCACGACGGTTGGTTGCACCGATGACGACGACGTTGTCGCGTCCTTGCATGCCATCCATGAGGGTCAGCATTTGAGCGACCACACGCCGTTCAACCTCACCAGCTGACGTCCTCACGCTTAGGGCAAATTGAATCGATTTCATCGATGAAGATGATGGCAGGAGCATTTTCTGCGGCTTCGTCGAAAATTTCCCGGAGCTGCTTTTCGGACTCACCGTAATACTTTGAGATGATTTCCGGGCCATTGATCGACTTGAAGTGAGCGTTGACTTCAGTGGCAACAGCCTTCGCGATCATGGTTTTTCCGGTTCCAGGTGGACCGTGCAACAGCACACCCTTTGGCGGATCAATACCCAGCCTGCGGAACAACTCTGGATGCTTGAGAGGCAGTTCGATCATCTCTCGGACCCTTTCCAGTTGTTGGCCGATTCCACCGACATCTTCGTAGGTGATGCCTTCTGATTGACCGACGTCTTCGTCATCGACCGTTTCGTCCTTGATGACGATGTCCGTATCGTTGGTGACTTTGACGATGCCTTTTGGAACGGTGCTGACAACAGCGAAGGGCAAGGCTTCTGCGAACAGAGTCATGCCAGGAATAAATATTCGATCTCCTTGAACGACTGGACGCTTGGAAAGACCACGGCGAGCGAAACCTTCGATGCCCGGGCCGAACTTGACCTTCTGTTTGTTGGCCATCACTGGGGACAGCACAAGCTTGGTGCATTCCTTTGCCTCAACTTTGGAAACGGTCACTCGGTCGCCCAAACTGACGCCAGCGTTCTTTCTGATGATTCCATCAACACGGATGATTTCCATCTTGGTATCTTCTGGCCGACTTCGCCAGTAAATAGCCGCCGTCGAGCGCTTGTCGCCTTTGATTTCGACAATGTCTCCGGGTTTGAGGCCCAGGTCGTTTTCTCCTGAAATCCTTGCTCGACCGTGGCCGACATCGGAGGGGATTGCTTTCGCCACGCGCAACGACATTGTTTTTTCATCACCAGTCATATGTTCACTTCCTCAAGATGTGTGGCCGAGTTCATTTAAACCTCAATGCCACCCCTCTCTTATATTGGTTCACGCCGACCCCATTTTAACCTAATGTCGATTTTCCATGGTTCTTATCGTGTGAGGACCTTCTCCCGTGTTCCATCACTTTGAAGAGGGGCGTTTTGTTCGCCCAACCATGGTTCACGTCTTAGAAACCGGCCTCGAGTTCCTCGCCAATGAAAATCCAAACGGAAAACCGTCCGTCCAAGGTTACAATATCATCAACGGTCAATTGACTTCGGCCAGCGATGGTGCAACATTTACCTCGATCAACCCAGCCATCCTCAACGACACCTTGGGAAGCTTCCCATTGTCAACCAAGGCTGATGTTCATGCTGCTCTTGACGCTGCTCACGCTGCATTCCCTGGTTGGGCTGCAACACCTGCTCCAACCCGTGGTCAAATCATTGGTAACATGGGACGCTTGCTCATGGATCACAAAGACGCCATCGTTGCGCTTGAAACCCGTGAGATTGGTAAAACCCTCAAAGAAGCGGCGGGTTCGGTCCAAGAAGCCATCGATACGTGCCTCTTCTTCCAATCTGAAGGTCGCCGATTGTACGGTCAAACCGTCAACTCAGAACTTCCGGACAAGGAACTGTTCACCTACCGACGCCCTCTTGGGGTTTGTGGCATCATCAATGCCTGCAACTTCCCTGCAGCCGTTCCATTCTGGAAGATGATTCCAGCCATCATGTGCGGAAACACTTGCGTTTGGAAGAGTCCACAAGACGCACCTTTGCTTTCGTTTGCCCTTGCCCGTATTATGCACGAGGCAGGCCTACCCAACGGCGTGATTAACCTCGTCCACGGGAAAGGGTAGCGGTGCTGGCCAACACTTGGTCGACGCTGTCGATGAAGGACGGGTCAACAAGATCTCGTTCACTGGCTCGACAGAAGTCGGCAAGATGATCGGCGAAGTCTGTGGTCGAAATTTAGTCTCATGTTCTCTTGAACTCGGTGGGAAGAATCCATTGGTTGTGATGCCAAGTGCAGACCTCGATAACGCAGTTGAAGGCGCCTATTGGGGTGCCTTTGGAACAGCTGGACAACGATGTACTTCACTTGGAAATTTGAATCATCCATGAGGAAATTTATGACGACTTCATGACGAAGTTCATGGCCAAGGTCGAAACAACTCGAATCGGCGATTCTCTGGTTCACGATGGTGTTCTCTACGGGCCAATGCTCTCCGAAAAGTACGCTAAGGACTTCCTTTCCGCTGTTGAAATGTGCAAGGCATCTGGTGCGACCTTGGCTCACGGCCGAGGTCGAATTTCGAGCGATAACAAACCATCCAACTTCCTCAGCACTGCTGAAGACGGTGTCTACATGTGGCCTCACGTTTTCACCGATGTGACAGAAGACATGGAATGCTTCCACGAAGAAGTGTTTGGCCCTGCAGTCACCATCTGTAAAGCAACGGATTTCGACCACGCTCTCCACCTTGCAAACGCAAGCCCGTATGGTCTCTCCTCTGCGATCTACACCAATGATCGACTCGAAGCGTACCGCTACAAAACCGGAATCAAGGCTGGAATGACTGGGATCAACAATTCAACCACAGGCGCTGAAGCGCACTTGCCGTTTGGCGGTGTGAAGGGCAGTGGAAACGGTACCCGTGAATCTGGGATTTGGGTCATTGAAGCCTACTCCTACTGGCATGCAGTGAACGACGAACTGTCAGGCAAACTGCAACTGGCACAAATGGACGTTGAAGAGGTCGAAATGGCTGAAGCAGACGTCGATTGGACACAATTGGCTTGATGACCGCTTTTTTGTCGTTGTTAAAAAAACCACACTTCAAATATGAATAGGCGTGGAATGTAATCATTGGGTGAATCATGTGTCGTCAATCTTCCTTCTTAGTGATGAAACCGATTTGAGTGTTAGTGAACACGTTGAACTTGCTTATACTGAATGTGAACACATAGCGAGGAGAGCATCTTCCTCGTTTTTCCGATCTTTCAGATACCTTCCGGAGTCAAAAAGAAAATCAGTCAATGCGCTCTATGCTTTTTGTCGCCGAGTTGACGACATTGTTGATGGTGATTGGTTTCCTGATGAAGATTTGAGCCATTTGGATTTGTTAACTGAAAAGCATTGTCAAGACTTACTCGAGGAAAGAACATTTAATACATTATATTCGAAAGAAGAGCACTTTATTCGTCTCCGAGCCTTACTTTCATTCCGAGAAAAGTTAGATGGTATTGAAACAGGTGTGAAAATGACAGACCCGGTATTCATTGCTCTGGCAGATACATTGCAACGGTATCCTATTGAAATTGTTCATCTTCATGAACTTATCAATGGCATGGAAGATGACTTGTTTGAAACAAATTACGCTCGTTTTGAAGACCTACGACGTTATTGTTACCGCGTGGCATCCACCGTCGGCCTGTGCTTAATCGAAATTTATGGTTACACCGACCCAAACGCTCGGCGCCATGCCGTCGAAATGGGATTGTTTTTGCAACTCGTGAACGTGCTCAGAGATATCCAGGAAGACCTCGAGCGCAATCGCATATACTTGCCAACAGAAGAGCTTGCAAAGTTCGGACTTACACACGATGATCTAACCGACCCTACCCTCGCTACACGCCCAGCATGGCAAAACTTCATGCGCCACTACATCGACCACGTGGTGGCCAACCGGAACAATGCTCTGGGACTTATGCCCTTGCTGGACAAGGATGCACGACGATCGCCTCGGTTGATGTGCATGGCCTATAACGCCATTCTCAAGGAAGCAGTCCGACGAAACGGGGATGTCCTGAGCCGTCGGTTAACCCTCAACTTTTATCGGAAACTTGCAAATTGCTCTTTCAACGCTTTTTTCCCCGATCAAAGGGTATTCAGTGGGCCGATACAGACGGTAGCGTTAGCAGCGACCCACTGCAAGCCCATCGCATTCTCATATGATTGCTAAGGGTAATCGGATAACCCCTTCGTATTTTACTCAGAAATGGGATTGAACATTGAATGATTTCAATTAATTTTATTTGTAATATCTCCAGAAATAGCACTGTCTTGAATATTGTAAGTGATGTTTTGAACGATAGGAGTATTCTTTTCAGCTTCTGCTAGTTTGGCTTCCAACTCTTCTTTTTCTTTCTGAGCGACAAACAACTCATTTTGCTTTTGAGCAAGAGCCGCATCAGACATTTGCTTTTGAGCAACCTCACTTTGCAGTTGCTGGGTGAATCGAGCTTGATTTGCCAATTCTTTACGTAATCTTTGTGCTTCGATTTGTGCTTGTCTACTTTGATTTTCCAGTTCTCTTTCACGTGATGAAATCTGTGGCGTTGAAACAAATTGTTGTTGAACTGGAGATCTTACGGATTGAGTTTGTGCATAGAATACTTGTTCTTGTTTAGGACTTCGAACTCTACGCACTCCAAAGATAACCACGGCAATAATAATCATCACGCCCAAGAATCCCGCTGCTAATTCAGAAGTGCTTCCACTCTCGGCTGCCTCAACAAAACAACCAGTAGAGTCGACTTCACTGCTCTTATCCATATTTGAAGGAGTTGGGTTATCTGATGAAGGACATTTATCAATTCCATCATAAACCCCATCATAATCTGAATCCATTGGGCATCCATTGGAGTCTGTAGTAGCTCCTAAAGGAGTATTTTCACATTCATCTTGAGTATCATAGATTCCGTCACCATCAGCGTCTGAGCACCCTAATGAGTTCACAGTAGAGCCTTGGGTTGTGTTTGAACATTCATCAATTCCGTTGAATACGCCGTCAGCATCCGAATCGCCCGGACAACCCATGTAATCGACCACTGCCCCGAGAGGCGTGTTTGAGCATTGATCCTCAAAATCAGGTGTTCCATCACCATCTGTATCTTGTAAATCTTCAGATGAACACCCTCTCACATTCAACGCATTAAAATCTTCAGGAGTATATGGGCAATCATCATCAGCGTTGCTTACCCCATCATTATCATCATCCAACTGCTCATCAGAACATCCATCATTATCAACAGTCCACCAAGAATAAGTTGATGGGCACAAATCCATATCATCAGTAACTCCATCTTCGTCTCTATCGATTTGGCTTGAAGAACAGCCCCAATGCCACCAATCCTGATCTATTTCTTCACCCTCTGGAGTATTCGGGCATTCATCATCGGTGTCTGAAATACCATCGCCATCTTCATCACCAAATCCACCAATGGTAAATCTCCAAGTTGAGGCTGCATTCTTCCATGTTTCATTTCCGTCGCCATCACCGTTACCAGATACTGTAACTGTAGGAGTCGTAGACCAGTTGTATTCGGCATACAATTTCCACTCACCCAACTCAGAATTCATATCGCATTCATCATCATTGAGTGCATCATTGTCTTCACATTCGATTGTGATGTTGAGAATGTTAGTGTGGTCTGGAATATCAATTGAGTAATTCCAAGAATTATTGAGCGTCATTTGGTTTTCCCAAGTTGGAGTATTGATACAATCTAAATTGTCACCATCAGCGTCGATGCATATTTTGAAAATAGGATCTGGAAGGCCTCCATTACTATCCCATTCAACGGTTTCATTTGCTGACCATGAAATTAGTTCGATGTGTAACCATGCATCATTTTCTGGCCAGTTATCTACTTCATCTTCCGCTGATACTGAGTTGGTAATCGGCAAAAAACCGATTATGAATAATGCCATCAAGAAAAAAGTTAGACCTTTCTTCTTCCCGCGCATGGGCTTCGCTGGCCGTGGGAGTATAATTTAGTTAGGCCACCATACGAAGGGGGGCCCATTGCTCGAACGGGAATACGAACGGTACCCTCTGTTTATCCGTCTGTGCAAAGGGGGGCCCTTTGCAAAAGACAGTGATTTTGATGAAAAAAAAACAGTCCGGACATTTTTCCGATTCGGGGGCCTATTCCACTATTAATAAACCTGTAAAGATAGAAAAATACACGCGCCACCGCGTGTTTCAAATACCCCAGGGGTAACTTCGAGAAATATCGTGATAACATGAATCGTTATATCTTCCCAACCGAAAATTGCAGCATAAAGATCGTTGAAAATGCCCGTGAAATGCTGGCCATT
>CAJJAV010000017.1 GCA_905182125.1 uncultured Candidatus Poseidoniales archaeon | reverse complement strand
CTACACGCCCGGAAGCCTCTACGAAGAATCCTTACTCGGCAGCGATGATCGATCCCTCCTCGTCAGTATTTGCTTGGCAAAGGAGGCACTCGGCATTGGAATCGTCGATGCGTCAACCGGCCAGGCCTGGGCTTCAAGCCTCGAAGGTGATGACCGATTTTCCCGAGCGCTCGATGAAGTGCTACGCTGGCGACCAACCGAAATTGTAGTTGCGCCAAAGGACGCAGAAGATGCGACACTGCGCGCCTTGTTCACACACCTCGATGGTGTCACTATTAGCCAACACCGTGCCAGCGATGCAAAGCGAAGAGACCGCCTCACCAAGGTTCTCAACGTTGCAGATTTAGGCCATATCGACCTCGATGATGCACCTTTGGCTTTGGCAGCAGCTGGACTAGCAGCAGACTACCTCGCCTCAATGCACCTCACAGACGAAGTCCCACTGCGTGACCTTGAAGTCATGGAAGAGAACGCTCACCTCGTTCTGGATCAAACAACCTTGCGGAACTTGGAATTAACTTCGACGCTTGCGGGCGAGTATGAGGGGAGCCTGCTCTCAACACTGAATGCTTGCCGAAGTGCCATGGGTCGCCGGTTGCTCAAGACATGGATTCTTCGCCCACTTGCAGACTTGGAAGCAATCGCAGCCCGCCATGACGCAGTCGGGGCATTGTCTCGCTCGGCGCGCAGACTTGACGGATTGCGAGAAGCCCTCAAAGGACTCCGGGATATGGAACGCCTCGCCACCCAATTGGCCTACAACCGTTCGAACGGTCGTGACCTGTTGGCCGTTGCTGATGCCTTGGAACGAATGCCAGCGATCATCAACCTCTGCTCCGAAACAAAAAACCCGCTTCTGCTTCACCTTTCTTCAAACCTCGATGCTCTGCAAGACACGGCTGAAAACATCCGGAGAACACTTGTTGAGGAGCCACCGCTGAGTGTTCGCGATGGCGGATTACTGCGCCCTGGATTTGATTCAAAGGTCGATGCATTGCGTGAAACTGCTGCATCGGGCCACACATGGTTTGCGGAATTGGAAACTAAACTCAAGAAAGAACTGGAAATACCTTCACTCAAAGTAAGGATGAACCGACAAATTGGTTGGTTCATTGAGGTCACCAAGATCAATGAATCAAAAACACCAGAACACTGGAAGCGAAAGCAACAAATGACCAATGGTTCAAGGTATGTCACCGATGAATTATTGGAACGTGATGATGCCTTGTTGACTGCAGATACCAAGTCGAAGGAATTGGAATATCGGTCATTTATTCACCTACGTGAGGCGTGCAGAAATGATGCGCAAACCTTGGCACAAATTGCCGGAAAGGTTGCTGCAATCGATGTACTGCAGTGCTTTGGCACCATTGCTCGAACGCGAGCATGGAATCGGCCGGAGATGATGGAATCGGGCATCATTCGGGCTGAAGGGGCACGCCACCCAGCCCTTGAACAACAGTCCGGATTCGTTCCAAACGACTTAGAATTAAACAAAAAGCGCAACTTCTTACTCATCACTGGACCGAACATGGGTGGTAAATCCACCTACCTCAGAACGACTGCTTTGTTGACAATCTTGGCCCAAAGTGGTTCCTTCGTCCCAGCTACGAGCGCCAAGATTGGCCTTGTTGATCGTATTTTCACCCGAGTTGGGGCGAGCGATGACCTTCGACGTGGGCGCTCGACATTCATGATGGAAATGATTGAAGTCGCACATATTCTACGGCGAGCCACGTCCAAATCGTTGATTTTACTTGATGAAATTGGCAGAGGAACCTCAACCTTTGATGGTTTATCCATCGCATGGTCTGTTACTGAAGACATCTGTAAGCGAATTCAAGCCAGAACTTTGTTTGCCACGCACTATCATCAATTGATTGGCCTCGAAGGCGAAGTGAATGGGTTGGTGAACGTCCATGTTCAAGTGGCGCAAGCCAATGGGGAGCTGAGGTTTATGCATACGGTGGCAGATGGTCCTTGTGATGATTCATACGGTGTTCAAGTTGCTGCCCTTGCCGGTCTTCCACGGCCGGTTGTTGAACGTGCCACGGACCTCTTGGCTTTCTTAGAGAAGCAAGCACAGGGAGCCAAAGCAGGAGAAACTGGCACACCGACAGCAAGGGCCCAGGGACAATCGAGTCTCATGGGTTACTTCGCTGCTGCCGCAATGGGACAGGTGCCTGAAGAAACAAAAGTGGAGCCAATTCCGCAAGCACACCGTGATCTCATCGAGAGGATCGAAGGCCTGGATGTCGATGAATTAAGTCCACGGCAAGCACATGATGCTCTGTATCAACTCAAGAAATTACTCGGAGATGATGTCCATGAATGAACCAAACCGAATCGTTCAGCTTGATGATGCCACCATTGGACACATTGCCGCAGGTGAAGTTGTTGAAAGGCCTGCTCAGGTGGTCAAAGAACTGCTTGAAAATAGCTTGGACGCTGGTGCGACTCGCGTGGTCATCACCGTTGAACGCGGAGGTTTCGACCTTATTCGTATTGAAGACAACGGCGGAGGCATCGTAGCAACTGATCTCCCATTAGCCCTCGATCGACACGCTACATCGAAATTGAAAAGCAAGGAGGACCTTAATTCGATTCACACCCTTGGTTTCAGAGGCGAAGCCTTGGCAAGCATTGGCATGGTTTCGGGATTGGGCATCGCCAGCCGTCCAGAAGGAACGGAAGGAAAAAGAATCTCAATGGTCGATGGCCAAAAGGGAGTTGTCGAGCCATTTGGTATGCCGAATGGAACACGAATTGATGTGGAACACTTGTTCCAAAACACCCCTGCACGTCTTGCTTTCCAAAGGCGACCGGCAACTGAAAACGCACGAATTGTCGATGTCGTTGTCGCACATGCCATGGCACACATGGATGTCGCCTTCAGACTCTTGATTGATGAGCGAGCGGTTTTGGACGTGCCTGTATCTGAAGGCATGGCTGATCGTTTGTACGACCTTCTAGGGGGCCAAGCACAATCCATGCTACCCCTTGATGCCCCTCCAGGCGATTCTGAAGCACCCGGTGAGGAACAATGGTCAGGTTGGATCAGCACCCCGGACATCACACGAGGAAAGGGCGATGATATTCACATTCTCATCAACGATCGCCCTGTCGCTTCTGGACCTTTTTTACAAGCCATTCGCCGGGGCTACCGTACTCGTTTGATGCAGGGTCGCCACCCGTTAGCCGTGCTGGCGCTCACCTTGCCTCCAAGCGAAGTTGACGTCAATGTTCACCCGACCAAAAGGGAAGTTCGACTCAGGCATTCGTGGCGGGTGCTCGAACGACTTGAACGGGCCATTGCTCACACGCTTGAGTCGGTGCCAACGGTACCTGATGCAGCAGGCGGCATCCCTGGCTTACAAGGCCTGAGCCAGCAACAAGCACCAAGCATTCAGGAACTCTTCAATACCCAACCAGAACCACAACCGTTGGGAGCAAAACCGGTTGATTCACTTGCAGCCGCTGCTGGAACTTCGACGGTTGTCCTACCTCAACAAGCAAATCAAGTCGCAGGTCCACCAGCATGGGCGATTGCAGCTGGAGCGCAACTCAACCTCCATGGAGGTGAAGCCGAAGAGCAACAGAAGGCAATAAAGGCACGACCACAATCAACAGCCCCCGCAGCGCAAAACACGCTACCGGGCATGGATGAACAGCCCACAGCACCTGCTTTATCACCTGCAGAGCGGGAACTTCACCGGCATTCCGGCCAAGGCCTTCGCCATTCGCCAAGTGATGAATCCCCCTTAGGTGAGGTGATCAATGATCTTCCTGCCATGGAACCTTTGGCCCAGTTTGCTGATTCCTACATCCTCGTTCAGGCAGAAGATGAACTGCTTTTGATCGATCAACACGCCCTCCATGAACGGGTTCGCTACGAACGACTTCGCAACGATGAATCCATTTGGGCAAGTCAAACCAGACTTGAACCCCTCCATCTCGACTTGGACCCAAGACAAACTGCTCGCTTAGATGCAGCCCAAGATACCTTCCGAAAGGTTGGCTTTGAGCTCGAAGGCTCAAAACAAGGCTGGGCTGTGACCGCAGCACCGCAATTGCTTGATGGTGACGAAGTGGTTCCATTCATGCTGGACCTTCTCCAAGACACGGCCGAGGATGGCGCACCACTCACCACCATTGACCGAAGAAAAGATCACCTTGCGTTCTTGAATGCATGTCGAGGTGCAGTCAAAGCCAATGAGAAATTAACGCTCCCTGAAATGCGTAGGTTGCTCGATGACATGCGCCGAATTCCAAACCCTTGGGCTTGTGTTCACGGGCGGCCAACTGCGTTGCGTCTCCCATTGGATGCCCTTGACCATCACTTTGGCCGTCATGGCTAATCATTCAGTGGCGGTAAAACGAGCATTTCCACACCAACACCTGCTGATGTAAGGCGATCAAGGAATGCTTCATCGGCGATGGTATGCAAATTCTGGCCGATGATGTCCCCACCACACTTCACTGCAAGGAGAACGGCGGTCATGAACAAACGATGGTCGCCGTATGTATCAACTGGAAGAGAGGGACGTGATGGTTTCTGATTGCCTTCGATTTCAAGACCGTCGGGTGTGACAGTTGCTTTGAGGCCGAATTGTTCGAGAAGGTCCGCCGTTCGAGTCAGTCGATTGCTTTCTTTGAAAGCAGCATGAGGGGCACCCGTAAGGCAACCACCTGCATTCATAGCAAGCACGGCAGCAAGGGGGGGGAGCAGATCATTGGCGTCCCTCAAGTCAAGGTTGGCAGGTTCGTTTGCTTCAGCCAAAGTCAGAAGTTCATCATTCCAGTGAACGCCAAGAACACCTGATGATGATTGAAGAAGTTCATGCCCAATCGCATCTTGAGGATCAGGCCAGCCGATTAATGTGATGTTTCGGCCGGTCGTTGTGCATGCTAAGAGAGCGAAAGCAGCCATCGAAGCATCACCGGGCACGGTGTAGGACGATGGTGGAACAAGGGCAGTCGGACTCAATGTGAGGTGATCATCGTTCAATTCAAATGCTCCACCGAACGCTTCCAGCAATTCCATGCTCAAGGAGGAATGGCGAGACGAAACTGCATCCCCTTCCAACCGCAGAGTGGTGGGGCAAGGTAGGCTTGGTGCGGCGAGAACCCAAGAGGAAAGGGGCTGACTGGAGCGGCTGATATCAAGCGTGATGCCTTGTGACAACTTGGATGCCAACATGGGCCCGTCGAGGAGTGCTGGGAGGCGCTCTTCACCAACGCCAATCGAGATTGTCACGCCTGCCTGTTCGAGGCTCGACCAGAGTTCTGTTGATGTTCTGCGTCTCAAAGAGCCATCACCATCAACCATCACTGGACCACCAATAAGAGCTGCATGAGTACTCAATAACCGCAAGGCAGTTCCAGAATTTCCAGCACTGAGAACCGTTGCAGGGCGGTGAAAACCTCCGCCACCCACACCATGAACACGCCATCGCTTTGAGTTAGGATTGTGTTCAATATGAACCGGGTTGACTTGATGCAAAAGCTCGCCTTCTCCATCAAAGTCTTCGATTTTCACACCGAGTTGCTGCAAACATCGACGCATCGAACGAGCATCTTCGCCAGCATGTTGAATGTTGTAAAGGTCGACGCCAGTCGGCGATTGTGCCGAGAGAAGGAGGCTTCGAATGAGATGGCTTTTCGATGGTGGCAGCGCCCAATGAATCGGTTCACTGGAAGGGCTTGGCGTGATTCTAGAGACCAGGAGGTTGTTCCTTCGGTGATCAGGGCCACTCGAGGTCCAACGCTTTGCCCAACGCTTCCCCATGGGTGCTCCACCTTCACTTCTGCCATCAACCCTTGCAAGACAGCATAAAAAACGAGGACGCCCAGCGGTGACCATGCCCCTCGCAGACTCGCTTAGGCGCCCGCTAAGGGACCTACGAATCTCTGTGACAGATCGATGTAATTTCCGATGCAGGTATTGCATGCCAAGGGAACACTTTGACGCTGACCACGAATTCCTTGCACGTGAGGACATTCTGACCTATGAGGAAATCACAAAAATCGCCTCGACCTTGATGCCCCTTGGGCTGGCTAAATTGCGCATTACGGGCGGTGAACCACTCATGCGGAAAGACATCGTAAAGCTGGTCAGAATGCTAAGAGATCTCAACGGCGATGTTGACTTGGCTATGACGACCAATGGTGTCCTGCTAAAGCGCCATGCTGCATCACTCAAAGATGCGGGATTGGATAGGGTCACTGTAAGCCTTGATGCCTTGGACACAGATCTTTTTCAATCGATGGGTGATACCCATCACTCACCAGAAGAAGTGATGGCTGGAGTCGATGCTGCGCTCGAAGTTGGCCTACAGGTCAAAGTCAACATGGTTGTTCAACGCAACGTCAATGAAAGTCAGGTGGTACCAATCGCTGCATTCTGCTTTGAACGCAACATCATACCGAGGTTTATCGAATTCATGGATGTAGGAAGCACAAACCAATGGGAATTGGATTCCGTAGTTTCAGGTGAAGATATTCGGTCGCTGTTGGCTCAAACCTACGGTGAAGTGAACACGGTTTCTCCTGACCACCCTTCCGATGTTGCGAAGCGCTGGAAAACAGAACAAGGCCACATGTTTGGCTTGATACAATCGGTCACTGCACCGTTTTGTGGCGACTGCTCACGTGCAAGAATTTCAGCAAATGGTTCGATGTACACCTGCCTTTTTGCGAATGAAGGACATGATCTACGTGCCATGCTCAGGTTTGGCGCAAACGCCACAGACATCGAAGCCGCAATTCGAACCATTTGGACAGCGCGTAAAGACCGCTATTCAGAAGGACGCAAAGAACATAAAGAGCCTAAACCGAAAATCGAAATGTCGTTCATTGGCGGCTGATTACGCATCCATTGGAGGCAACATTATGTTGACCAAGACGGTTTGTGAGTTTGTATCGACTAACTTGAAGCGCCATGTACCGGAGTCAGAACCGATGGATGTGGAATCGATGACAAAATAATCACCCTGGCTCACGGAATAACCAGCGTCACGATCATGGAACGAGACATTGGCACCAATGAGCCCGTAAACATCCGCATCAGCAACTTTCCCTCCTAAGGGATTGCCGTCATCAAAATTATCTGGAGCGAGGTTCCATTGGAGCTTGGCAGGGTCGATGGTTTGATCCAAACTTGTCAAGCGAACTACGTGAAAACCATTCGAGAGGCCACGAACGCTTACTGTTGCTTGCGGCGCACTCTTCTCGGTGGTCGTGAGCGCTCCCTGCATCAAAACAAACACCATGCTCGAAAGCATTACGGTGATGGCGAGCAGCAAAACAGTGGCGATAACGGGGCTCACTGCCTCGTCATTTTTCACCCGCCGCATGCTTCGCATGGTACTGCTGTGTCAACGATGGGACTTGAACCAACCGATGGGAAAAGGCCTGATGCACTTGTTTTCTGCAGACGCTAAAACAGCCAGACCGGTTTATCGCATTCCATGGCCCGTTTGATTCCCCCAATAGGGCCCAAGATTCTCAAGATACTTTCAGTGATAAGGTCCCCTTTGAAGAATGCATATCCGAAGTTTTTCGTTCGCAGTGAGTTCTTCAATGCTCGACCCAGTGATGCTCGCAAGCGTGTTTCATATGCAGACAAGGGTGTTCCCTTGTTCAGATTGTCAAGGATTGCTTCTGCGGCAAAGCATCCCGAAATGATCGCTTGAGAAATGCCACCGCCGTTGCTTGGCATCACCAAACCGGCAGCATCGCCAACAGCGAGGGTCGACCCGTCAACCATGGTTTTCACCGGCCCTCCCATAGGGATCCATCCACCACCCCAAGACAGAATTTCAAATCCAAGTTCATCACAAAACTCCTGAAGGTGTTCTTTCAGGTTGCCCTTGAGGTACCCCGCACGAACGCCAAGACCAACGTTGGCAGTGTTCGGACCTTTTGGAATGATCCAGGCATAGCCCGATGGGGCGACGGACCCGAGGAATACGTCGAAGGTCTCAGGCACATTACCTTGCACTTGTGCGTACATTGTTGGAACTTGGTCTTTCGGTCTATAGGTTTCATCATCGCCATGACGGAGGCGTCCGACGTGAGCAAGAGAACCACTTGCATCGATTAAGAAGTCAAACGTATAGCGTCCTTTTGTTGTGACAACGACGTCGCGATCGGCCTTTGATTGATGTTGGATCTTTGTCAAAGCCTCCTCCATCTGAACTTCAGCTCCTGCATGAATGGCTTTGTCGGCTAAGTAACCATCAAAATGCAAACGATGACCTGCAAAGGCATCGAGATCGAAATGGTAGGCTTTACCCGAGGGTAAGAAGACGCGCATGTTGTCTAAATTATGGAGTTTCAATCGGTCTGGGAACTGGAAGTAATCATACAACCAAGTGTGGTCCTCAAGGTTGGAAAAGGTGCCGACCACTTCACCCCAATTTGGGATACATTCACCGCACTGTGCTGGATTACCAACAATTGAACGACGCTCAATCATCAAGACATCAAGGCCTTCTTCCGCCAGCCGTTGGGCACAAGCAGAGCCTGCCGGTCCGGCTCCAATGACAATCACTTGTCGATGTTTCATTTCTTTTCGAGCCATAGTATCCCTCAGAGGTGGCGGTCCATGACATAGTTGGTGACGTGAAGCATCAAGTTCTTCGCTTGGCTATCAGGGAAAGAATCGAGTTCCAAAACAGCCCTCTCAAGATGCGTCCGTACCAAGATTTCAGCGTAGGAAAGGCTGTCTGAACGGTCGAGAAGCCTCATCAATTCGTCGAAATCATTGTCGTTGAAATCTTCGATAATGTCTGCCAATCGTTGTCGTTCTTTGCCATGGGAAAGCGTGAGTGCATGAATCAACGGAAGCGTCATTTTTCCTTCAATCACATCTGCGCCACGGGGTTTCCCCATTCGCTCATCGCCCCGCAAGTCAAGCAGATCATCCACAAGTTGGAATGCAACACCAAGTTCCATGCCAAAACGACCAAGTCCGGAGGCTTGTTGTTCGGAGAGACCTGCTACGAGGCCAGCAGCATGGCATCCAGCTGCGAATGGTCCTGCGGTTTTCCCTCGTACAATCGACAAGTAGTC
The DNA here is from genome assembly GCA_905182125.1 of uncultured Candidatus Poseidoniales archaeon. Taxonomy (GTDB): domain Archaea; phylum Thermoplasmatota; class Poseidoniia; order Poseidoniales; family Poseidoniaceae; genus MGIIa-L1. Next base: position 10,894 of record CAJJAV010000017.1, on the reverse strand, counting down.
CTCTGGTGAGGTCGCTAGGTTGAGCACATGATCGAGTTGATGGAATTCTGCAACGGCAATATCCGCACAGCATTTGGCCATCAAACGGACAATCTTTTCTTCATAGCGACCGCCAAGACCGAACCCCTGGACGAACAACCAATCACCAGCAATCACGGCCTTTGCCAAACCTGCTCGGCTGTGAATTGTTTCGACCCCTCGTCGCATTGAGGCTTCATCATTGATATCGTCATGAACCAATGTTGCGGTGTGAATCAATTCGAAGGCAAGGGCCAACGGCATAACTTCGTCAGGGTCTTGTCCGCCTGCGATTTCATGAGCAAGTAAGATCAGCAACGGACGAAGGCGCTTTCCGCCGGCGAGAAGCATGGATGCGCACAGTTCGGCGACCTGTCCAGCATCATTCTCCAATTCCTCTTCAACGAGCGCCTCAAGGGCGGCATCAACATGAAGCCTCATGACTTCAAGCTGGTCGCTTGCTTCCAACCCTATGTTCGCCACGGATGTTCCTACAACGGTGCCCTTCTTAACCGGTAGTCTCCGCCCTTGTATTGTGAGGAGCAATCTTCACCGAGGTGAGATGATGACAGAAAAGGTACGCCTTGAGGTTCTCACCACTCCATCAAACGGGGACGGAGTACGGCGACAGATTGAGAAAACAATCGAGACAAACCGTACGAAATTTGACTTTGTAATGAAGCAGCTCCCTCATATGGAAACAGCCATTGAGACATTACAAAATGGACATGGCGACTTGTTAGCCATGAGCGCCCACCAATGGAAAGACTTGGCCCATGAGGGTTTGAGTGTTGTCGGCGTGTTACCGAGAAGGGAGCCTACTTGGGTGCTTGTCTCTGATGACAAGCCAGAATATTTGCAATCCAAAGCAATCGTGGTTTGTGACCATGTCCTCCTCCGTCGACAGATGAGACGCTCACGAGCTGATTTGAATTTGATGGAATCTCAAGAATTCGCTGACTCGATCTCCAAAGGACCTGCATTTGCAGCCCTCGACCCTCAAGATCGCACCTCTTGGCTGGAAGAACAACGCCAAAAAGAGACCTTGGACGGATACATTGTATCCAGAGGAAAGCACGCTGACTTGAAATTCAAGGCACGACGACACACCCTTGGACTGCAACGTGAAAATCCGGAGCGAAACCATTTCATTCCACCGCCTCTTCACGGCTTTACCCTCCTTGTTTCTCGAAGTGGATTCCCAAGTGCAAGTGTTCAGTCAATGTGTGACAATGGCGCATACATCTCACATCGAATGGAAGCGGCGTTCTTAGCCTCAATTCCAGAGGAACTTCATGGAATCACTGGTATCTTTGTCGAACAGCGTAAAATTGCTGCAATCCTCAGGGAAGCAAACCGCTCTCAAGACGATCAGACCCTCGAAGGCGTCTTGGATGTGAACAAGAAAATCAAGATTGCAGGCCCACGTCTCGAAATGAGAATGGAGACGCTGAATCATTCAGGAACGGTCACGGCCGGTGCAGAACGTGTTTGTCCAGTTGAAGAAAGCCACATGGGCATGGTCAACGTCCTGAGAGAATTCCATATTCTTCTTGATATGATGCTGAATGAGCATCCTGAAATTCCACGTCAACACATTGGTCTTCCTGATGAATTCAGCATGGCTCGTCCGCCTTTGCTCGATCTTACCACCGTTCATTCTGCTTCTTCCGAAGAAGAGTGAGCGTCACCCAGCAAGGCGCTGTACCCTTGATGTTCGATGTATGCTTCAAGTTCAACCATCTCTGCTGGTTGGTTGTCCTGGCATAATTCCATGATAGCGTCATCGATTTCTCGTCCGTGCCTTTCCCATGTCCCTGCTTCGCGTTGAAGGTCCGATGCGAACCGTTCAACAACTTCAACAGCCGACAATGTGGGGTTCAAAACCGTACCTAGGGAAGCAACAACTCGATTGTTCGTCCGCCGCAACTTTCGCAACTTTTTGGATAAAGTGATGAGTGTTTCTTTTAATTCCTCAACATTATTGGATTTTGAAAATTTGCGTTGGGCTCGTTCGAGGTCCTTTCGCATAACTCCGACTCCGGCAACAATCGCTACTTTTGATTTCGATGAATCGAGGATCACATTCTCTGCCTCTCTTAGTCGAGAGGCAAGAGCGTCTTCGAATCCCGAACGCTGTTTGCGGAGGTCTGACTGAATCATTTGTTTAAGCGACTCAACCATCTCATGTGCATCCTTCAGCCCGGCCTTCGTCGCCTTGACAGTCTTGCCCATAACCTACGATTTAGCCGACGGGTCTTGAAGCCATTGCCAACCACCAGACTTAACTCTAGATTTGGTCTTTGATGATTCTCCATCATCCTTGGAAACGCTGGTTTGGCCATCACATCACAGCGAAGGCACATATACTCCTTTGAGCCGAAAGACAACAGAAGGTGCTGTGATGGTGGACAAGGGGGAACTGCTATCCGAACTCTACCAAGCCAGGTTTGACGGTTTGAAGGAAATCGCCGTTGCTTACAACATCCCAAAAAGTGGGTCTGTTGAAACATTGAGAGCGAGGTTAATTCAACACCTCATTTTGGATGAATGGGATCTGTCTCCTGAAGGCATCAAGAACTTGATGAACAATGAATTGGGTGAATTGCTCGCCGTGTTAGGTATCAAGAAATCTGGCTCCCTAAGGGCGAGAAGACAACGCCTTTACCTTCACCTCAACCATGATGCAAAGCGAATGATTCCAGAATCACTCGATGCGATGACGAGGGATGAACTTCATGCTCTCTGTAAAATTCTCGAACTGCCACTCTCCGGTGCAAAGCAAGCCCTCCTCGTACGGGTTGCAGGCGTTCTAGCGTCGCAAGATGGTGGATGGGGTAAAGTCAAGAAAAGCCTCCGAAGGCCTCGTAGCAACTCGACTCAACTCCCTTCACCGGCTGCAGCCTTGCCTCAACCAGAGCAAAAACAGAAGGTCGTCATCGACCAACACGATGCAGTCATCGAAGCCGCCGAGACGTTTGTGTCAGAACATCCAGAGGGTTGGACTTTTGAACAAGAAACTGAGCTTCGCACCGAACTTGCACAAGAAGGCATAGCAGTCTCCAAGGCACCTCTTGCTTCGACATTGGACAAAGCATTGCGCAGTGTCGCATCAACGCCACCGACAACAGAAGAAGCACCCTCGATGGTTCAAGTCGCCCAAACCGAACAACCAGGGGATCATTCACTGGAAGTTGAAGCAGCCCTTTTGGAACTTCAAGCAAGGCTCGCAGAAATTGAAGCAGCAGGCCGAGATTTCCTTGCCGTTAGCACAACAAGTGAGAACGACGACCTTGAGGCATTTATTCAGAGTTTGAAAGGCCATGGTTTCGCCACTGAAATCCCGGCTGTTCAGGATTCCATTCGCACCACGCTGATGGGACTGGAATACCGATCCCAAGCAGAAAAGGACGCCATGTTCACAATGCCAAACTCGTGGAGAGAGCGCGAAGCACTCCGAATGTTCGAAAATACCCGAGAGGGTTTGCGTGGTCAACTCGATGACACTCTAGCCGCCCACAAAGGGGACCTCGTGAAGGCAAGGATGGCCTTCGAAGAAGTGGGAGGTTCCATGGGCCTTGATCTCAACATCCCAAGCGTCTCAGGCAGGCTTCATGCCTTGTTCGACCTTCACGTCGATATCAATCAAGCGCAAGCCCTCCAAGATCCTGCTATTGCTCGAAGAAACCGAATCCTTCGAATCCTTCAGCATGGCGCAGTCCACATGAAGACCAGTGAACGAAACACCATCGATCGTTTGGAGCGTAACATCGTCGCTTTCGAGGAACTGGTTGAGACGGTTCTCGAAAGCAGTGAAGGTACCTTTAGTGAACCTCAACAGGCGCTTGTCATTCGATTCTTGGAGTCCAGAGGGTATGACGTTAACACGGTTGATCTGCGGCCGAGGGTGTTGGCATGTGCTGGCATCATTGGAGCTGAACTCGGCTTTATTTCTCCTGCAGAAATTCCTCGAATCGCACCAGGAATTATGATCTCTGACACTCAAGTCGATGCCATTGTGATCGAACTGAAAGCACTTGCTGAAGCATTCAAGCCCGTCAGTCACACAGATGAATCTGAACCAGAAGTTGAACTTGGCTCATCTGTAGCGGATGCTTCAGAACGTGTGCAATCTGCTCGTTCGAAGATCGACCACATCGATGAGCTCTTGGCTCGCCTCCGTGGATGATCAGCGGCTAGCATAGAAACTTTGAATCAATTTTGTGACTCGTTGGATGTCTTCAACGTCTCTTGAAATCATATCATTCAGGATTGCTTCTCGCTGAGAGACATGCTTCTCGAACATATCTGGAGAGATACCTGCAGCTTTGCAGATGGTCTCTCGAAGTTTTGATGGAATCCCTGTTTCTTCGATTTGATCGGTCGCTGCGTTGTACTTCCAAATGATGTTGAGGCGAGGTTTGTCGCCTTCCATTCCTGCAACTTCAGCCACTTCTGTGATCTTACGGGCCGTTTTACCATTGACGTGAAGACGCGCTTGGATGATAATCAAATCCAGCCCGCTAAGCATGATTGGTGGGACACTCATGGGTGGGTTGATCATTCGTGTGACAGTTTCTTGGGCGGTGTTTGCGTGAAGTGAACCGAATGAACCATCGTGGCCAGTGTTCATTGCTGTGAGGAGGGTTGCCGCTTCTGGCCCACGTACTTCTCCAACAATAATCCGGTCAGGACGCATACGAAGGCTTGACTTCAAGCAATCATTCATGTCGATCTCAGAGGTTCCATCCGGACGCTCCCTTCGGGTTTCCATGCGCAACCAGTGGTCGTGATAAACCTGTAATTCGGCAGTGTCTTCGACAGTCAAGAGGCGACGATCCCAAGGAATGAACATACCCAAACAATTGAGGGTGGTGGTTTTTCCAGATCCAGTACCGCCAGCAATAACGAAGTTCGCTGGACGGCTGTCGAGACCTTCAATCCAAACCCACATCATTGCAGCCAGCCTGGTGTTTACAGTACCGAACTTGATCAGATTGATCATTGTCAGGGGGTCTTCCTTGAACTTACGAATGGTGAGGGTCGGACCGTCAGGCGAGACCGGCGGGATGGTACCGTTGACACGGGAGCCATCATGCAAGCGACCATCAAAAATGGGCACCATACCTGGGCCATCACCAAGAGGGACATTGGTGTAAGAGGCAATGTTCTTAGCGATTTGTAGACCAGATTCATTGTCAATGATGAGGTTCGTACGGCACATACCATACTTTCGATGTGCAACTTTGACCTCTTGCTCTCCACCGTTGTACATGACTTCTTCGAGGTTATCATCATCAAGCAGGAGTTGAAGATCTCCGTGAGGGTTGGGTTCAGCAACGCCGTCGACGTGATAAATCGGGGAAGGATGGTTGCCTTCAGTGTAAATCGTTACGGATCCATATTGTTCTAAAATTGTTTGAGTCATCGGTTTAACCTCCAATCATTACTACGGCACCAAGGTAAAGTCCCATCGAAAGTGCAATCCAAAGGGGCATCCACCAAAGAGCATCTTTGAATCGGCCAAGCATGCGTCCTGAAACACCGAGCGCAACGGCTGATGCGGCTCCAAAGAAAAGGGCGAAGGTTTGGTTGAAACTGTCAATTTGAAAACCACTGGATGCGGGAGCAAACAGACCGACAATGAAGGCGATCAGGACTGGCAAACCAATCGATACAAACATCACAATCAACAGACCTCGGCCGAGGAGTTCCTCTTCCCGGGTGTTCATGAGGTCGTTGAGGCGTTCATAATCCATTGAGAGATCAGAAAGGATTTGTTGCAATGGAGCGTCTTGCTCAATAGCGGTCTCGATCAAAACCATCACTCGCTGGACTTGAGAGGAACGGGTCTTGGCTGCAAAGGCCGCAAGAGCAGCGTCAAAAGAGGATGAATGGCTTTCTTCGAGGGTCTCAACCAGGAGAGCTCCGAGTGGACCTTGCAAGTTTCTGGATTGTTCCATCATGGCTTCCTGGATGCCACGGCCTGCACCGACCGTGTCGGATAAACCTTCGAGAAGACCTGGCAATGCATTCTCTATAGAACGTCGCCTCTTGCGTTCAAGCATGGGTGGTATACCGCCTGCAGCACACGCCATACCAATCACTGTGAGGTAGAGAAGAAGAGGGCTACCGTTGAAGGTTTCGAGCAATCCAAACAGCATGAATCACAACCCCGGGTCCTTTGTGTGAGCCTTCAAGCCAATCATCATCATGCCGAGAAGGGTGAACACCAGTCCACCTTTGACGACTGAATTAATCATTCCTTGATCGATTGAGCCAACAATTGCCTCTGCCCCATCGCCAAGCAGTTGAGGGACAAGACCGACGATGGCGAGGATGATTGGACCAATCATCCCGATAGAAAGTAAAGTTTCAGGGACTGCGCCGAGTTCCTCGATGTATTTCTTGACTGCTTCAGTGCGGTCATTTTCCATTCGAACCCCTTGCTTGCGTAAGGTTTCGACGATGTCTGTGTTTTGTGTGACGTTGGAATACATGGTGTTGAGCAAACGACGGTAGCCTTCAGTTTCTGCTTTCTTTAGCATGGCCTTGAGTTCTTGAGCAAGCCCTCGTGAAGACCCTTTTCGCAAACGGTCCATCATCGAAGAAAAGTCCTCTGAAATAATCCCATAACCACCTGTACCGATGGTATGGAGTGCTGCTTCAAGTCCAACGCCAGAGGACATCAACACATCGAGGGTACGGATGACGTAGAGAATTTCTCTCTGCTCGTCTAACTTCCGCATTCAATCACCTCAAACGATATCTTCAATCAATTCAAACATGAATTTCTCACTGTTGCCTTCGTATTCCATGACAGAAAACAAGACCTTCACGTCTCGTTCTTCGAACGGATCATGGACATAGGGTTGACCGCTGCGGAACATGCTGAGGATCTTTTTGTAATCTTCAAGACTGATTTCCCCTTTCACGGTGTAAACAGTGGACTCAGAACCCTCATCGTGCAGATTATCGCCTTCTTCTCCACGAATGATTGTTCGTGTCAATCGGCGCGTTAAACGAACATGAATATCGCAATTTGGTATTCGTACCCAATCAGAACTCGATGTCCCAGATGCGGGACGAATAAAGAAATCTATTCCAGCCATGCAGTTGACCCCTGTCCTCTGCACGCATTGAGAGGGTATTCAATGTTGGGGGTGAAAGAACTCAAGAGACGATTCTAAACCAGCCAAATCGGGGCTCATGGAGTGTCCCCTCATTTGATAATTCATCGAGTTTTGATTCTGCGACTTGGCGATCGATGCCACGAGCACCTGCGTTGGTGAGCACGGTCTCGAAATCAACACCGTCGCCCTGGTCCAGTTGCCCGATGATAGCTACCAATGTGTCTTTGACATCATCTTCAGCCGAATCAACAGGTGCTCCTTCATCATCGAGTTTGGCCTGTGGTGCCGGAGCTGGTTGGCTTGCGGCTTCCATGCGACCTTCTGCAATGTCCAGTGCTTGCATGACGTTCAGCGTGTAATTCTCGGTGTCAATGTCCCCATAGTGGTTGCGGGACAAAAGAAGTCCTTCGACCATGTGATCAGGAACACCAGCAGCACTGAGGCCTTCTTTGGTTGGTTCAGCACTCAGCGAGTCACTGTGAATTTTCATCCGTTGAAGTGTTCCTTCTGAGGCACGCGTGAGCCAGAGGGCGTATGTTTTCGCATCGATTTCACAAGCTTCTTCGGGGCGGAGGGATGTGTAAACTGCGCCTTCGTCGGTTTGATACCAGCGAGATTTCGCAGTCATCAACAGCAACACAGGTTCTCCGACTTCTGTCTTTTCGACGAGTTTCAAGGTCAGTTCTCGCATTGATTCAGAAGCATAATCGCCGACCGAAAAGTAATGCACGCCTGAAGGGTCGCGCATTTGACCCTGGTAGAGGGTTGAACCGTTGGAGGTTTCACGTACTTCCAACCGTTCAAGCAAACCTGCAACAATCACACGGTTCACTTTCGCACCAAGTTTGGTGATGACAAAGGACGGGTCATACTCCCCCGATCCTTTTTCGTTCAAGGTTGCTTCACTGAATTCAGAAGCAAGCATGTGCCAAGCCGGTTGTCGGCGTGCGCGTCCACCTGCTTGCATCAAGACACCCCCCAGTGGGCTCGCAATTCTGTCGCACGCATACCAGCGTCTTCTTCGATGATGGTTGCATCATCGGCGAGCATCATTGCTCCTTGTTCATCGACAATAGTTCGACCTGAAGCCTGAACTGTTCTGCCGAGCAAAAGACTTCGCAACGATTGCACAAAGGCCATTTGCCCCTCGTCTTCCACTGCGTCTTTCATTTGACCTTCATCCATTCCAATCAAGGCCAGCGTGGCACTTTTGTTGGTGAGGAGGGAAACACTCGAGCGGCCATCATCCATCACAAGGCGCAAGCGAACGTCGCTGTTCCCATCGTTGGGCCCATGCTCAGCACATGCGCCTTCTCGGAGGACACGGCGGCACTCTGTGCACCGTTGAATGAAGCCTGAATCCTCTCGGACACTGACCACAACGGCTGATGTGGAGACGCCGACACGGCTGCCTCCGGTTGCCATTTCATGGAGATCGACTTCTGCTGTGTGGTTGGTAAGGTCAAGTGAATCATCCCAAGGAGTTTCCTCGAGGATTTCCACTTGATCCATTGTGTCAACCGTGATGTCAGGAATCCCTTGCCATGCACGCACACGGACGGCTTTCAAACGGACCGTCATAGGGAGCTTGTCGTCAGTGATGGGCAATTCGCTCCATGCACTCATCCTGCACCGACCCGTTGGGTCTGCAATTTGACCAGACCACAAGAAGCGTTCTTCGCCATCCCGTGTGAACGAGCGCTTCGCCCATTCAGTGATTTGGACCACTGCATCGATGTCCCTTGCTCCATCTCGGAACTGAGAGATGGTCAGAACAGTTTGTTGCGACAAGGCATCGGCATTCGCGAAATTCTTGTCATGGAACACCTCGACGTTGGTCGTTCGACCAAAGTTCAATTCTGGAGTGTCCCTGAAGGTACGAACTTGCGCTCCATCAATTTTCAGCAGACTTCCGATTTCATGTTCGAATGGCTCCCATGAGAGGAAACCAATGGTTCCACTTTCGTCAGCAATGCGACCACGTGTGATGTCGAGCGAACCTGAACCATCCTTCTTGTGTATTTGATCAGGGCGAGCGGCGAGCACTCGGCCAACGACACAAACATAGCCATCAGCTGGTAGAGTGTTGATGTCTTGGGCTTCACCAGGTGCAACAACTGGACGGGTGCCTTCTCGAACCACGGCGATCCGTGTTGATTGATTGATATTGAGAGACATTCGGCCTTGGTATTCGTTGACCGAAGCACCTTCGATGCGGACGATTGAACCAGGTGCCAGATTTGCGCTTGGCCCCCAATCCTTGTATTCCCATCGGGTTTTCTCTCCTTTATCTTCCCAAGGGTTGTCCTCAAGAAGTCCGAATGCAATTTGCTTTTGTTCACCACGGATGGTCTGTTCCCGCATGTTGTGCGAGATGATTTCCACTTCAATTTCGATGTCTTTGTCTTCACCGTTGAGTTCACTCAAGCGGCTGACTTTTCTCGAGTTACGAGGAGCAGAAGATCCACCCTGTGAGGGGCTTTTGTTGGTTGGAACGGATTGTTCCCCTTTGAATCGACGCAAGATTGAGCGCATAGCATCCTGTGGCGGAATGTAGAACTCCGTCTCATATTTGGCGAATGCCTCGGCGACCTCTTTGGGGTCTGCCTCAGGGCATTCACTGAGAATGGCGCTGACGTGCGTTTCGTACTTTTCAGACATAAACAAGCACCTCGTCAGATGTTTTCGTTCGATTCCTGTTCTGAGAACAGGCTGCGGGCTTTCGTGCGGATTGGTTGAGTCGATACACTCCCTTGACCTCCATAGTAACAAAGAGACCCGACGAAGGGACTTAAAGAATGCCGTTGAAGTTTTTGACCAACAGCAAACACTGGTGGATTGGGGAAGTCAATCACGCAGGGTTAACTCTCAAGCCTTGCATTAAAAGAACATCAGGCAAATGCATGCTTCCAGAGGAATACGAGCCTTGGACACGCACTTCATTGCCGAGATGGACATCGGCTGAGAGCGCCTTTGCGAGGTTACCAGAAAGCCCAGCCTGTTTGACAGGGCCGAGAATGGAGCCACCTTCAACGCGTAGAATTGTGCTCGTTGTGACTGAGAAATCACCGCTTGTAGGGTTTGCAGTGTGGGCTCCCATCACGCTGTGCACAATGTAGCCATCTTCCATTCGTTCCAAGAGAGCGTCTTGTGCATGACCACCGTGTTTCGATGTCATCGTGAGATCGCTGCATCCGGTGCCTGGCGGGGCTTGGTGCCCTCCCCGGACTGCACAACCAGTTGTTTCAGCGTGTTCAATACGACCTTCGGCCACCTGTTGAGCAGCATCTCGAGTCGACCATAGAGACCCAACGAGGCGTCCGTGATCGACAAGGGTTTGGCGACGAGTTGGCACGCCTTCCCCGTCACGAGCACTTGCTGATTTGCCACCGTCCATTCGCCCATCATCAATCAGCGAAAGGTCGTCGGCCAGCACGATTGTTCCTTCTTTCCCTGACCAAAACGATTCATTTCGGACCAGGCGGTCACCGCGAACTGCAGTGGGAACAACCATCGAAAACAAGGGTGAAAAGCCTTCACTGGTCATGAGAACCGGTGCTTCATGAGGCTCACTGCTGACTTCGATTGGACCTCGAGTGATTTGAGCCCAATTAACTGCGCTGGCAATGCATGAAGGGACATCAGGCAACAATCGATGACCTGAATCACCCTCATAGGAACTGGTCAATTCGTCGTCTGCATCAATCGAAACTTGGACACCAAGTCCATGTGAAGTGGTGATA
>CAJJAV010000016.1 GCA_905182125.1 uncultured Candidatus Poseidoniales archaeon | reverse complement strand
GAAGCCAATTGTTGAACGACGTGCAACTGCAACCGGTGTACTCAATTTGAGCCAAGCCTCTGCAGAAGCAATTCAACACAAATTAGTCAAGAAAGGGGATGTGCTTGAAGCTTCGACCATCGCAGCGATTCAAGCGGTCAAGGATACTCCACGTATTGTTCCTCATTGCCATCCAATCCCTCTAGAGGGTTGTACAGTCAATTGGTCATGGGAGCAGTATTCACTTCGATGCACAGTCCGCGTCTCAGCTCATTACAAAACTGGAATCGAAATGGAAGCACTCACAGGTGTCAGTGCAGGTCTCTTGTGCGCTCTCGATATGGTGAAGTCAATTGAAAAAGACGATCAAGGCCAGTATCCAGGAACTTCAATTTCTGATATTGTGGTTGTTGAGAAGTTCAAAGGTCAATGAACATCATTGTTGAGCGAGAACCTGCTGAACACATTGAAGGATACGTTGGTTTTCTTCATGTGTTCGAATTGCAAATCGAACAGAGTTGTTTCCAAGTGAGACTCCCATGTTTTGAATCCAATGCATTGGCACCTTGCTTTTCGCGATCAAAACACCAACATCAATGAACGCGCTGTAGGCGTGGTTTTGTTTGCTGGCCTCACTGCATTGTGCGCTCAAATTTCCTTCCTGACTCCGATCAGTCCGGTCCCATTTACCCTGCAAACATTTGCAGTGCTTGGCACAGGTGTTTACCTGCGTCGAAATGACGCCTTTATTTCCGGTGCTCTTTACCTCGCAGTCGGTGCTTCTGGTGCCTCTGTGTTCGCCGGTGGCGGTGACATGTTGTTCAGCGGTGGAGTGTTGGTCGCTTCTGGTGGTTACCTGTTGGCCTTCCCATTTGCTTCTGCTATTGTAGCGGAAGGACTTGACAGATCGTACAAAGCTGGCATTGCAGACCTTCCGGCTCAACTCTTGTGCTGGTCCATTGCCATGATTCCAGTCTATGTGGTTGGCACACTTTGGCTTGCTTCAGCGTACAGCGTATCCCTCTCTCAGGCCTATGTCTGGGGCACTGAACCATTCCTTCTTTGGGACTTCGGAAAGATAGTCATCATGTGCTTGGTGACTTCGAAGCTGTGGAAATACAGCCCGCCCGCTCAAGAATAAGCGCACATCGTGTGCAACTTGGCAATGAATTCCTCCTTCACCCTCAACCGTTTCATTGATGGATGGGGCGCGCTCGTCTGTTGGTATGGGCGGCGTCGGCGACCTCTATCACCACTTCTTAGAAGCCGTAGACCAAGCGGCTATTTCCAGTGCTGCATGGCGCGGTCTTGGTGAAAAAGATAAGGCTGATGAAGCTGCTGTCGAAGCCATGCGTCGAACCTTCGATAACGTGCCTTTTGATGGCCGTGTTGCCATTGGTGAAGGTGAGCGAGACGAAGCACCTATGCTCTACATCGGTGAAGAAATAGGAAACATGGTCGGTGTCGCTGGTGCTCCAAAGATTGACATTGCCGTCGATCCGCTTGAATGCACCAATAACTGCGCTGACAACTCGCCGAATTCGATTGCCGTGCTTGCTGCTGCACCGCGTGGAACATTGCTTCACGCTCCTGATTGCTACATGGACAAGATTGCTGGTGGGCCGGAACTGATTGGTCACATCAGCTTGGATGGCGGGGTTGCATACAACCTTGAACAAACAGCATCGGCCCTCGATAAAGCCGTCAGCGATGTTCGTGTTGTGGCACTTGACCGCGAGCGACACACCGAACTTTTCAAAGAAATTCGAGCCACTGGAGCCCAACTTGAACTGATGGGCGATGGCGATGTATCCGCTGCTATTTGGGCAGCCCGTCCCGACGGGCCGTTTGATTTGCTCATGGGCATCGGAGCAGCACCGGAAGGCGTCATTTCAGCCACTGCCATCCGTGGCCTTGGGCGGCGTATTCGAAGGACGTCTGGTCTTCCGTTCTCCGGAAGAAGAAGCACGTGCAGAGAACATGGTCGGTGACGATTTGACCCGTCTATGGGAAGCGCATGATTTGTGCAAGAGCGAAAACGCAATCTTTGCAGCATCAGGTGTTTGTGAAGGGTATCTTCCAGCAGCGATCTCTTGGGAGACACGCACAACCACCACGTTTAGCGAAGTCATCGATGTGGCATCGGGTACGGTCCGCCGAATCGAAACCACCCGGACGCCTCTGAAGGACGCGAGTACCTTCAAGAGGAACCTCAGCAACCTCACCCCATGAGCGTGCAGCAAGTTCGCATTGAAGTTCGATTGCCCGAAGGGCATTGGGCAGGCGATGTGACGCGCAGCCACCCGTCAGCAGTGTTACGAATCGAAGAGCACATGCCGCTCTTGAAGTCCCCCATACATGGGAAGAATTCGATGGAACTCATTCGGGAATCGAAGAGGTTCGTGCGTTTGGAAAACGACAATTTGCGGTGGACATCATCGCTGGAGGTGGCGGTTTTCTCAAGCCACTGCTCCGCGTTGGTGTGATCCCCCATACCCCGTTTGAAGTCCGCGACGGGTGGGTCGATTGGACCATTGCATGCGCCCAAGGGAAAGTTCGAGCCTTGATTGCCGGGTTCGATGAAGAGAACATCCCTTATCGGTTGGTGTCTACACGTGGAGTTACCAATCGTCTGCTCACGCCTCGCCAGCGCTATGTGTTCGATACAGCGATGAAAGAAGGCTTCTATGATGTGCCACGAAGAATCACCTTGACTGAACTTGCAGTGGTTCTCGAAGTGGCCAAATCAACACTTTCCGCCCAGTTACAACGTATTGAATCAACCGTGCACCATGCCTTTGCAGATGACATCAGGCGCCGTAGCCCCTAACATGTTCGTACGAACATGTTCGCAAAGGCAATAAGGTAGACCCGTACCTCGGAGTGTCATGGACAATCTACCAAATACCTGGGAAGACTGGGTTTCAAACTTTACCGAATGGCAAGACCGTGTTGGTTTCAACCGTGATTGGATGGGCGACTTTGACCTCTCGATTCAATTTGATTGGGACCGAGCAGGCGATGTCATCGAATACGGTGATTACGCTGGACGACCAAAGTGGGAACGAAGCCTTCAAGTCCCTCAACAAAGCATGCGTGATGCTCTGGTGAGCATGATCACTGTTCAAGGCGATACAGAATTCGCTTCGGTTGAACAACAACGCCACCTCCTCGCATCTGCTCCAACCGATTACGACCGCTATGCAGCAGCTCGTATCATGGCTGAAGAACAACGTCACGGCTGGCAAATGGCTTACCTCTTGATGACTTACTTTGGACAACAAGGACGTCGTGAAGCACAAAAACTCCTCGAACGAAATGCACAAGATGGCGACCGTTTGCTCGGCGCTTTCAACCGACCAATGCCTCATTGGCTCGACTTCTTCTGCTACACCATGTTCGTGGACCGAGATGGAAAATTCCAACTTGGTATGCTTTCGACTTCTGCATTCAAGCCACTCGCAGCTTCCATGGGCCCAATGCTCAAAGAAGAATCATTCCACCTTGGAACAGGTTCCAACGGCCTACGACGTGTGATCAAGGCAGAAGTCATCCCGTTGGATTTGCTTCAACGCTACATCAACAAGTGGGTCTCAACAGCTCACGATCTGTTCGGTGTCGATGCATCTTCATCCGCTCACTGGTCCTATGTTTGGGGCGTTAAAGGCCGCTGGGACGAGCGTAAGAAACTCGAAGCAGGCGTCGAAGTGAACAAGGAAACACTCAACGAAGAAGCCCGCGGTCACTACCACGATGAAATTGTTGGTGAAGTGCAAAAGCTGTGTGGTTACCTTCCAGAAGGAGCAACAAAACTCTATGTTCCTCACGAAAACTTCCAACGAAGCATTGGAGCATTCAAGAACAAGCGATGCACTGTTGAAGGCGATCTCTTCACAGGCTCGGATGAAGAATGGGATGCTTACATGCACAACCACTTCGCTCGTCCAGAAGATGAAGTGACCCTCAAAGAACTCTTCAAGCAACAATGGGTCGTTGACAAGCCAATGTCCGCACGCCACATTGCGTCCGGCATCGGCGGCAAAGGCCTGATATCTCACCGGAGGATTTACTATGATTCCTGTGGCACTGTACGGTGTAGACATTGAGTTGTGTGAAGCTTTCTATCGAGCATTACCGGCTCTGGTCGCTGACAGCGTGGACGACGAAAGCTACGCACAAGCGTTGTTCTCGATCGAAACTGAAGCCTCGCTTGAGCACATCCGAATCGCTGACCAATGGTCGAACCACCAACCGTTTGCTTGGCCAGAAGACATCACCAACGAGGTCGAAATGACGCTTCGAACCGACAACTTACCCCGATGTCTCCATGCTTGAACACCTGTTGACGCTCGACAACATCGATGCGCAGCGTGTTTCGGAATGGATGCATTTTAGCACCAACCTCTTCCCCATTTACTCTGAAGCAGCGTGCGCAACCCTCACCCGAATGGGCGTTCCAACCCCTTACTTGCCAGACGACATAGCCTCCTATGGGCTGTATGTTGCACGCTTGAGAGGCGTTGAAGATGTACGCTCCAGCCGCAGGTTTACCAGAAATAGGCCTACCACGATCCCGCATGCTCCAACTTGGTTTGGAGCGGTTTGAATGAAGCATGTGTTGGTTCACTCTCAAACTCCTTTTTGTCGCCGCCGTCTGGGGCTTCGGCTGGCCCGCAGGGCGAGTTCTGGCCGCAGGAGATGGCTCCATTTGTCGCGGCATGGACACGCTATGTGGTTGCTTTGGCGTGCTTTGCAGCGCTCCTTTTCTTCACGAATAATTGGGTGTTTCCAACTCGAGGCGAATGGAAACGAATCGCTTGGATTGGGTTCTTTCTCAACGGTTGTTTACCAGGCATTTTTCATGTTTGGAATGCAGTATACCGCCGCGGGAGATGCTTCTTTGATGATCACGTTCAATCCATTCTTTACCGCTCTGTTAGCAATTTTCTTCCTCAATGAACGCATGAATTGGCGACTCGGAACTGGCTTGGCTATGGGCATCATCGGTGTGACGATTCTATTCCTGTATTCACCAAACGTCGACATCCCGTTCAATGAGCGGGCTTTGGGCGACCTTCTGATTGCAGCTGCAGCCTTGTCATGGGCTTGCAACAGCATTTTGATGAAGAAAGCGATGACCACACCCGCACCCGATGCAACTGAATCGCTTTCACCGTTGCAACTGACCGTTTGGTCATCCGTGGTTGGATTTTTGCTGCTCACACCAATGGTTGCGGTTGAGACCTGGTATGTTGGATGGCCTGACCCGAACCTCTACGGTTGGATTTCTTTGGTGTTTTTAGCTGTCTTTTCAACCGTCATTTCCTACGTCTGGTTTGCTGATGGCATCAGAACAATTGGTGCAGGAAAGAGCGCCCTCTACGTCTACTTGGTACCACCGTTCGGTATCTTCAGCGGCTGGTTGTTGTTGGATGAGAAGCTCGGTGTGCCGCTGCTCATCTCATTCGTGCTCATTGTCGGTGGTGTTGCACTCGCTCAAAGTCAACAGGCAAAGGGCGAGGAAGCATCATGAAGTTCGCCCCCTTCGCATCAAGCATGGAGATTCGAGAAGTCGCTGTCATCGGTGCTGGAACCATGGGTGCTGGTATCGCCCAAATCTGTGCTCAGAGCGGCTGGAAAACCAACCTGTTCGATGCTTTTCCTGAAGGCTTAGAACGGGGCATGGCTCGTATTGACGCCTTCTGGGACAAAGGCATCGCTCGCGGCAAGACGACGCCAGAGCAAAAGGCCGAATGGGGGAAAAACCTCCACGCTGTTAGCGATATGGCAGCAGCCGTTGGCAACGCTGACATGGTGATTGAAGCCGTACCAGAAATTCCAGATTTGAAGCAGAGCATCTTTGCAGATCTCGATCGCTTGGCTCCAGCTCATGCCATTCTTGGCACCAACACCTCCTCACTTTCTATTGCGGGAATCGCTGGAGCAACAAGCAGGCCAGAACAGGTCATTGGCATGCATTTTTCAATCCGGTTCCAATCATGAAACTGCTCGAACTTGTTCGCCACGATTCAACCAGCGACGCAACTGTTGCTGCTGCTGAAGCGGCAGGTGCAGCGATGGGCAAAACCACCATTTTGGTCAAGGACGTGCCTGGGTTTGCGACAAGTCGACTCGGTGTTGTGCTTGGCAACGAAGCGATTCGCATGCTTGCTGACGGCGTGGCGAGCGCAGAAGACATCGACACGGCGATGGTGCTTGGCTACAAGCATCCAATGGGACCACTCAAGTTGACAGACCTTGTTGGCCTTGGACGTTCGTCGAGATATTCTTCTCAACTTGCAACGCTCATTCAATGACGACCGATATGCGCCACACCCACTGTTGGAAGAAATGGTGGCCAAGGGCCATCTTGGTCAGAAATCTGGTCAAGGTTTCTTCGAATGGTGATCGCAAAACCAAATCGGCACCATTATTCGTCAATGAGGATTAGGAGAAGCATGGCAAGAAAGGTTATCACCCTAGATTCTCAAAATGAGTTGGTTAAATTCCCAGAATTCGATTCAAACGATCCCTTGGTTTATCAATTGTTCAATAATCTTGGTAAAGAGGAGCGCCAAACAACATTCGAAGCGATGCTCCACATTGGAGCACTCGCCATGATGTCTGACAGGATTTCTCATCTTATTGATGCCACAGAAAAGCAAATCTTTCCACAATTGGAGAGGTTCAAACTACAATTTGAACGAAGAAAAGCCGAATTTGAAGACACGGCTCAGAAAAAGGGAGACCTTGCAGAGGGTGATATTGTGGATATTCTTAATGAATATGCAACCAAGAATAAATGGTCAGATCACATCGTGAAATCAGGGCTCACAAAGGGTCAACTTGAGTCTGCTAAGGGCGATCCAAACAAAACAGGGGATGTTCTGGCAACTGTTGAGTTCACCCCAAAGGACGGTGGCTCAACCGAGCTAACCACTGTTGGCATCGAGGTTAAATTTGAGAAAAATTTTCCATTTGGCGATCCAGAAAAATTCAATGTGGACACTGGTAAACCAATGGATAAAGGATTTGCTGCAAGCGATAAGAAGACCGTTTGGTCGCAGTTACTTGAAACAAAAGCCAACCGTGACTCACCATTTTCGATTATCGTTTTGGATAAACAACTCCCCTCTTCATCGATTTCCAAGAATGTATCTGATGTTGCATATTTGCCAGGGGTTCCTGGCTTCGTCGTCATTATCGACTCTCAAAGTGGAGATTACACAAATCTTCTCCTCACATACAAAATTGCTCGAGATATGGCAGTCCATCACACGAGAGATAATCTGGATGTCAATCCTGGGATCATCGAAATGATTGTGAAACGAATTCTGCATTATGTGGGGGATGTCAGAGACATTTCAGACAAAATCAGAAGGTCATGTGGAAACGACAATAAAAATGAACACGGATGTGCAGAAACTATTGGAGCACGCCGTCTTGCACGCCGAATTCACTGAGGCATTCCTTCAACGATACCTCAGCACGAAGACACTAACTGATGTTGATTTTGCTGAGTTTTATTTCGCACACCCCGTTGCGGAACAATTACGAAAGAAGAACGCAGATGAGACAAAGTTCGCAAAAGAATTGAAAGCGAAACTGTGATGTTTAAGTAATGGCGAGGGTAATTCCTAGGTATGTTTGTACTAAGAGGATATTGCGCAGAAACATTCCTGCACCGCTGATAAAACTCAAAACAGTCCCGTGATAGAAATACATAATACGGGAGCGTGTTGTATTTTTGTCGATCACCCTGACATCGAATTGGATGACATCGTTCGGAAAATCCGCAGCAGAATCCGAAAACACACGCGTGGAATGAGGACGGAGGAAGTGATTTTTGTGTCACGCCACCAATTTACCATGCAGCGCATGTTTGGTGCTTCGAGAGAAGTTTGGTATGCTTGTTCAGCAGTGGCGGTTCATGGACGAAAGCTTCGCGCCGTTGATTCAATTTAGGGATCGAGTCACTCAAGGCATGGTTTAGAAATTACGGTTCTGTGCTTTTCTGAATCTTCGAGAAGCAGTGACGCCTTCTTTGAAAGCAGTTGTTGTTCCCGCAGCTTCGATCAAAGTTCGTTCATGCTTGAGATGAGTTTCGAAATCATGAATTGATTGTACATCCAGTAAGTGCTTCGTTGCTTCTTTGGTATGAGTACCCCATTGACTCCAACGTTCAGCGATTGCATAGGCTGCTTCGAGGAGGTTTTCATCTTCGACGATTGCATCGATTGCCCCAGACTGAAAGGCATTGCTCCGCGATCCCATATTTCATTTTCAAAAAAGAACCGTCGGGTGACTTGATTCGCCAACAAGTCGAGGCAAGAGCCATGTTGTGCCACCGTCGGGTGACAGACCCATGCCTGCATAGGAAGCAGCCATCTTTGCTTTGGTGAAGCGATACGTGCATCACAAGCCAGTGCCAAGACCAAGTCCGCCGCCAGCACACGCGCCGTTGACAGGCAGCGATGCAAATGGTTGAGGATTGGCGCATACGAATCAACAAGAGGGTGAAGGATTCCGGTGAGGTCTCGAATTAATTGAGGCGCATCTTCATCTTCAATCGATTGTGCGAAAGCGTGTATGTCTGCGCCTGCAGAGAAAAACTTGCCCTTCTCCAGTGAGTACAATTCCTCGAACATTTGGATGAATGAGTCCCGCATCAATTGCCTTGGCGATCAACGGTAAGAACTCTCGAGAGAAGGATTGGGTTGCTGATTGACCAGAAAATCTGATCAGACGCACCCCATTTTCCATGTCCGTGGATTCAACACTCATCCGTTCACCTCAGAGTTTGACGTTGACGTTCTTCACCTTGGTGTAGAAGCGCATGGCGTCTTGGCTTTGTTCAACACCGATGCCAGATTGCTTCCAGCCTGTGAAGGCGGTTTGTGGGAAGGTGATCGGGTATTCGTTGATTGAAACCATACCGCTTTCCAAATCTCGAGCCATCGAATGCGCTCGGCTGAGGTTGTTGGTCCAGATGCCATTAAGCAATCCAAACGGTGAGTCGTTGGCCAAAGCAAGTGCTTCAGCATCCTCGCTGAACTTGGTGACGGCCAAGACAGGTCCAAACAATTCATCATTGAACAGCAGGTTGTCTTTGTCAACACCGGTGACAACGGTCGCTTCCATGAACGCTCCAGTGCCCTCGATGATGTTGCCACCACAAACGACCTCGCCACCCATGGCCAAGCCTGCTTGGAGTTTCTCCATCACTTCGGCTCGGTGGGATTCGTGAACAAGGCTACCGATTCGGACGCCTTCTTCCATGCCCGGACCGACCTTCCACTTGGCGACTTCAGCGCATACGGCTTCGACCAGTTCATCGTGCACGTCTTCGTGGACGATGAGGCGTGAACCAGCCCAGCACATTTGACCAGCGTTCATGAAGATTCCAAAGCAAATGGCTTTGGCTGCATAACGAAGGTTAGCATCTGGGAAGATGATGTTTGCTCCCTTGCCACCGAGTTCGAGGGTGACTGGGGTGAGGTTCTCGCTTGCCTTTGCCATAACCGCCCGGCCAGTTGGAACGCCGCCCGTCAAGACAACGCCGTCGACGTTGGTGTGGCCAGCGAGTGCGTCCCCAATCAGTCCACCAGATCCGGTGATCACTTGGAGCACACCCGTAGGGAGGCCGACTTTTGCTTCTTCCATGGCCTTGGCCCATGCGATGAGCGAAAGTGGAGTCCACGATGCTGGCTTTGCAATCACGGTGCATCCAGCAGCAAGGGCTGGAGCAATCGAGCGCAGTGCCAACTGAAGCGGGAAGTTCCAAGGAATGATGTGAACGGTGACGCCAAGCGGTTGGCGCAAGGTGTAGTTCAGTCGGTTGCCAGGAACGGGGATGGTCGAGCCTTCGATCTTATCAGAAAGTCCTGCGAAGTATTCGAGGGTCCATGCACCGTAACGGATTTCCGACAGTGCTTCTCGGAATGTTTTGCCGTTGTTGTTGGATTCAATGACAGCGAGTGCCTTGGCGTTGGCATACGTGGCTTGAGCCATTTTGTTGAGAATTCGACCCCGTTGAGCAGGGTCCATCGCTTTCCATGAAGCATCGTTGAAAGCAGCCCGTGATGCGTCAACACAGCGGTCGACATCGCTCAAGGTTGCTTTTGGTGTGGTGGCCATGACTTCGCCCGTTGCGGGGTTGAGAATATCTGCTGTTGCTCCATCTTCGGCATCGCACCATTCACCGGCGACCCACATCTGTTCTGCGCTCATGTTCAACGCCAAGCGTCGTCCCCTCAAAGGCATTCGGTTGGCAGAGGGTTGGACCAAACCCTGTCTGTGAAGCCTCCATGGGCGCAAAGACTCATCAAGGCACCATCACCACAACCCAATATGGCTCGGAAGGTAGGTTTGGGTCAAGACGCTGCCCGCACCCTTGCCGACCGTGCCCCTCGTCTTCTTGTCATCGCAGGTGCCACCGGGACTGGCAAGTCCACAGCGTCGGTCCAACTTGCCGCTGATACAGGTTTTGCTCGTCTTTTGTCAACGGATGCAATCCGTGAAATCATGCGGGCTTGTGATGAAGACCGAACCCAATCCAGCCTGCACCGCTCTTCCTTTTCTCAAGGTGAATCTGGCGAGGCCGTCATCGATTGGCTCGACACCTGCCAAGCGGTGGAAAGTGGCGTAGTTGCAACCATCGACCGGGCTCGAAGAGAAGGCATCGATTTGCTGATCGAAGGTGTCCACATCAATCCGAGTGAACGTCTGTTGCGAAGCTGGCGCGAAGCCGGTGGCATCGCTGTTGGGTTGGTGATGATGGTGAGTGAAGAAGAACGCCACAAAGGCATGCTTCGTAGCCGGGATGCCCATTCATTTCGCAGAGCCGACCGTTATTTGGCCGCCTTCCCACGCATTCGAGCGATTCAAGCAGGCCTCAGCGACCGTGCGAAAATTGCATCATGGCCCATCGTTGATTTATCGATGGTTAAGAGCGATACAGAACGCATCAAACATCTGATGGACATCGCTTGGAACGAGCATCAAAAGCGCTGATCACACGTGAGTGATGGTGAAATTCACTGGCATTGTGAGCATTGCATCACCGTCAGAAACACCTAATTCACCAGTTACACTGAGTGTTGTGCTATCGATTTCAGCAACGGCGATGTTGATCATCTTGACTTCAATACCACGAATCTCTCCATGATGAAGCATGTCATTGTGCACGCCGTCCATGGCGGTTTGTGCTGCCTCAAGAGGTTGAAGACCACCATCGATCCACAGTTGTGTGCGTGCTTCAGTGAGTTCTGGTAATCCATCCATCACTTCTTGCGAGGTGATGATGACTCCATCAGCGGCTGTGTCATGCGGCAGGGTGAGTCCAGCAACTTTGACGCCAAAGATGGCCATTGAGAGCAACGACATGAGCAAGACCACACCGGTGGCCAACAACATCTGGCCAGCATCGCGATCGCTCGATTGATTGAGGGTGGAAGTGCGCATCAAGCAGCACCTCCTCGGGCCCACACATCGAGGGTAACGGTCCAGGCGTCAGCATCGACGATCACGAGATGATGAACCGTAACCGTTCCACCAGCAGGTGTCCCTGTTCGACCGTAAGGCGTAGCCACACCACTGTTCTGGGTCAGCCAGCAGTTTGCCTCCTTGCCAACCGCTATGCTGTCTTGTAACAAGGTGCATGCTTCATCGAGTTGCCCATCGTTGAGCACTTCTTCGAGTCTGCTGTCCCCTTCAAGAACGGCATCAAGACCCAATGCGTAGCGAATAGCATCGTCGCCTGCAATCTCCAACGATGCATCATGTGCGACCGAAGGAGCGTCTGGAACGTGGACCCGAATCAAAAATGTGGCCGACATAAAGAACAGCCAAAACAGTGTCAACATCTCGAGGATGTGGACTTGGGCTTCTTCATCTCGCTTCATTCAACCACCGAAGTACAATCCGGAAGGTACGAACGCACCAGAGGATGGGTTCAGACCTGGAACTTCAGTGATACCGATGAGGTTCGGTGTGAAGGCGAGGAAGTTGAACACAACTAAGGACACCAAGATCATCATTCCAGAGTGCTTGAATCCGGTTGAGAAGCGTCCAGTTGACATCAAACCAGCCATGGTTCCATTCCCTACGGCTTGCATGGTAACACCATAGTAGAACACTGTCAAAAAGAACAGAGGGTCGATGTTCCGGATGGTCATGTTACCAATGGTTTGTCCACCGCTGTCGCCGCCTTCTTCACCGCTTGAATTCGATCCAGCAATAGCAGGAATAAACACAACAGCGAGCGTAACGATCACACCCAGGAAAACGAAGTAAGAGGTCCAAATAACCGCAATGTACGAACCGATGGCACGGCGACGTTCACCTTCAAGGAACTTCAATTCACGAGAATCGTTTGCTGCAGTCACAAGAATGTCGGAGATTTTCCCTCCAGCCCGGTCGGCTTCTGCAATCAAAGCAATCGCCCGTTGAACCAGTGGTGTGCCAACACGGTCAGCAAACTGCTTGATGACGTCACTGAATTTGATACCCCAGCTGAGTTGATCTGACATTTTCTTGACTTCGTCATTCAGCGCACCGTATTCGGACGTCGCTAGGGTTTGAACCGCCACCGTCATGGAAAGACCACCCTTCCAGTACTCTGCAAGGTCACGTAGGAAGTCGGGGAACTTTTCTTCGACTTCGTTCTTGGCTCCTTCAACCCGCTCCCAATAGTAAGAGGCAGGGTAGAGGAAGAAGAACCAGGTTAATCCGAAAAAGTTGAGGAAAATGAAGGGGTGGATGTCGATGACCAAAAGAGAAACTTCGGGCCCGATCCAGAATGATTCATTGTTCATGTTTGCGGGGATACCATCGAAGTAGTGGACGGTCATGTCAAAGGTCACCTTCGAGAGGAACTTCCCTTCTTCATTTGAGAACACTAAAAATTCGTATCGGGTATCTGCTGGAATGTTGGCGACTTCGAGGTAGCAACCATCGTTGTCTGGGTTGTTGTCATTGTCGGTTGTGCCATTGTGGAACTCTATGATTTCCCCTGCTTGGGAACGGATGGCAATGGTGTATTCTGTCGGAATGTCAGCACTTACGCTGCAATTGGCCCACAGAGGTTGTGCTACAGGCTGTCCACCAGTTTGAGATGAATCGATACCGGGAACGTCGAAATTTTTCCCTCGTTTGGAAACCGATGACCATCCATCCTCTTCGACCCATGTCACGACATCGGGCTTGTCATGAAGGATCGCACATGATTCATTTGCGGCATAAGAGGGTGTCAGACTGGTTTGGAATTCTCCACCCATGCTGTTGCCCATGCTGTCCTTGGCGGTAGCACCGCAGTACACATTGGTGAACATTGGTTCTCCATTCGCAGTTGGAATGAATCCTGAGTTGGTCGACCATACAATGGCGGTCGAGAGGCCAAGTAAAATCGATACGAAAATAATCGCATACAACTTGGTGAGGGTTGTGTCGTCCTTCGGTAGGTCGAGTTCAACAACGACCTTGTTCTTGTTCTTCTTTGCCATACCTTTCACCTCCTTACATGTCTTGTTCCTTACTGCTCGTCCAGACCAAGATGGCGTAGGCGATGTGGATCATTGGGATGAAGCCCAGAACGATTCCATAGAGCATGCCTTCAGACATTTGTGCACCAGATCCTGAGACCCAGAACATAATGACCAACATGACAATCAAAAACAGTGGCATTGCCACAGCGACCACAATGTAGGATTCTGCCAGCAGTGCAATCGATTCGAGGAACATTTGCAAGCGAGTTCTGTTTTCTCGCATGTAGTGCTCGGCACGGTTGAGGAAGAACAACTTGAGTTGACCACCGGCGGTGAGGGTTCCAACCATACCTTGGAAAAACTCTGTGAGCCATACTGATGCAGCACGGTCGACGCTCATTTTCATGGCCGTGATCAAATCGTATCCGAGCAGGACCACATCTCTGTAGACGAGTGCGGCGTCGTCTGAGACGTCGCCATAGATTTCTTTGTTCATTGCAAGCGATCTGAAAATCTTGGAAGGCGTTGCATTTGCAGCTGACATAGCAGCTGTGTAGGAAGCAGCGTAAGGAAGGTACTTCTCAATCATTGCACCACGGCGGAGGGCTTCTCGCTTGGCACCGTTTTTGTTGTACTTGTACGCTCCATAGGGGATGATGAATCCACCGATGGCGATGATGGCTCCTTTCGCTCCAGATGGGAACACCTGATAGGCAAATTCATCGCAGCCGTTGCCAGCTCGCGTTGGGTCGATCAGATCCTTGTTCCAGTATTCCCATTGAAAGCAATACTCGATGGTAGCGGGGTCTTGAATGGATTCCCAGTAAGCGATGATTCCAATGTCTGGAATGAAGAACAGAGACACGAATCCCCAGCAAATGAGGGTGACGGCTAAGGTCGTCATAATGGCGGTTGCCAAGTAGACCTCAGGCATCATTTTAATTGAGCCTTTGACGAGGTTCTTCGAGAGTTCCTTATCTGCTCGAGCACGCTTTTTGACGATGCGACCAAGGATTCTGTTGCAAATCCTTTGCCATGCCGTTAGGTCCATCGATGCTCACTCCTCTCTTCGTTTCAACGCAATCCATCGACTCGAGCGAGAATTTCGTTCGGTCGCACGTAGTATTCAGTGACGATTTGGGACACTTGGTCTGCTTTTCTGATATCGTTGAGGACCATCCATTCCAAAATGCGCTTGCGGGTTCGCAATTCACGGCGCATGTCATCTTGGGAGAAGTTGATCTTGACCATGATTTTTTCGAGAACGTAGGATTTCCCACTGAAGATGAAATCATCAGTGGTGACGTCCCAGCGGAACACTTCGTTTGTGATGATTTCAAGCGAGTTTGGATCGATACCAACAATCTCAACCAGTTGTTTCGTTCGACGAACACGCTTTCCGTTGATACGGGTCTGAATTTGAATCAAACAGGCTTCAAGGGCAGGAAGCAAAACGCGCGGGATGTCAATTGGTTTGTTCTCAAGACGGTGGACGAGGGATGCGACGGAATCTGCGTGAACCGTTGAGTACGCGCAGTGGCCCGTTGCCATTGCCTGGAACAGAACATAGGCTTCTGCACCACGAATCTCACCCACGATGATGTATTCTGGTCGTTCCCGGAGTGCAGCCTTGAGCAATTCGAACTCACCGATCACACCGTCTGTGGATTCACCACCAAATCCTTGGCGAGTCAAACCTGGGACCCAGTTTGGTTGAGGGATGTTGACTTCCCGTGTGGATTCGATTGAAACAATCTTCATTTGCCAAGGGATAAAAATGCACATGGCGTTGAGCGTGGTTGTCTTTCCTGACGCCGTACCACCGACGAACAGCATTGGCACTTCATTCTGGAATGCAATCCAGAGGT
Source organism: uncultured Candidatus Poseidoniales archaeon (assembly GCA_905182125.1). Taxonomy (GTDB): domain Archaea; phylum Thermoplasmatota; class Poseidoniia; order Poseidoniales; family Poseidoniaceae; genus MGIIa-L1. The sequence continues at coordinate 35,560 of CAJJAV010000016.1, read as the reverse complement.
AGGCGACCATAAGCGAGGACATGGTCCGGAACGCTACGATGTCTGCAGGTGAGAACGGGTCGTCCTTGAACCGTCGGATACAGAAGGCTGAACCACGGGTGGACACTTCCCGACCAAGCTTCATGACGATTCTCGAACCATCCATCAGCGTTGCGTCGAGCAATGGGCTTGCGACAGAAATGTGCTTTCCACATCGCTGTGCCAACTTAATCACGTAGGATTCGAGTTCATCGTCGGTTGCCCAGAGGCAGGTCGTCTCCACTGATTCGAACTTACGGTGGTATGCGAAAATTGGGACGTTTGTCCCGTCGCAGGAAATATCTTCGACGTTGACGTCGTTCATCAGGACATCCATCTCGCCATAGCCGATCAGGTCACGCTTGAGGTAGTAGAAAATCTTGGACTTGGATTTCTTGTTGATTTTCATTCCGTATGCCTTGATGACTTTATCCATGGCTGTGCGGAGGTATGCCTCGGGGTTGGCGTCAATCTCTTCGATGTTTGCCGTCAGGGAGCGAATGAAAATGTCCAAGATTTCGTCACGCTGTTCTTGCTCTTTTTTGGTCATCGGGGGTTCGATGATTTGGTAGATGACGTTGAGCGTGGTCTTGTCCCGGACAATCCGGGCAAAAGCGTGCGGTGGGAGGACAGGGTACTTGTCCAATTCGTCGTACTGAGCGCGTTGTTTGGCTCGCTGACGCTTGCCACCACCTTTGTTGTTCTTTCTCGCCATACGCATACCCCTTGCCGAAGCAATTTCTCACAAGTTGTGGCCGACTATAACACTTGGGTGAACAATGCCCCAAAAAACGCCGTCCTGTGCACCGAATTACTGGTGCCAAATACCGTGCGAAACAAGCCTGAAACAAGGATGTTCACGCGGTAAAACTCTTGTACCAAAGTTGACAACTTGTGTGGAATGAATTCAGATCTTGATTGTTGTCGATTCTGTGGTCGGATTCGACGATGATTTGGTCCAACCCCCATCCGACTTCACGGGCATCTCGAACCTCAAACGAAGCCCTGTTGCCGTCTTCTGAACGTCCACGGTGTTGGATCCTCGTAAAGCGGACATCGGATGATGCTTCAACTGCGAGGGAGGTGAAATCCGAGGGCCATCGCGCTAAGAACACCGTGCGTTCTGCCGTCCCCCTCATGCCTTCAATAAGCACCATTGGGTGTTCAAGAAGCAGCGCATCAACCGCATCAGCGAGTCGAACGGCCAGCACATCTTCGCCATGATCGGCGCGGAGTTGGGCGGCAATCTCCCCGAAAATGCCGGGGGTTTCTTCGAGTTTTTGGCGTCGTACTTCGGCACGAACCATGTCGCCCATCGACAACACAGGTACGCCTTGTTGAGCGATGACTTCGGCGAATTCACCTTTGCCAGAACCCGGCATGCCGCATACAGCAACAACGTAACCCATGGTCCTTGGGCGGCGCCCACCGCACATCAATATACCTCCATTGGAGGCTTCCTATCCATCAATTAGAGAACTCTGATTTGCCCCAACGACGGTCCATCAGTTTCCACAGCAATGCAGAAGCAAACAGCAAACCAACAGAGATCATCAACATGCCCTTATAGCCACGTTCAACCATGCTTTGGTCGTACATTGTGGCGGTTGCCGCTAAGCCATCTTGACTCGCCCTTTCCCACCAGTTGCCGTACAGCGATACATCGCCTTGTGTGAAGGAAAGCAGGAACAAACCGAGCAGCGGCAGGACGGTTCCGATCCAAAACCAAATCATGATCGAAGCATCAAAAATGGCTTTGTTTGGCCGCAGCCCCATCAAGAAAGCCGTGAGAGCAACGATGTAAATCGAGTTAGCGAACATCACTACAATGCTTGTTGGAAGCGAGGGCCACTCGTCGAGTTGCCATGCCATGAGCACAATGAATATGAGCGAAATCCAAGAAGTCGCTAGGAAGTACACGATCACTTTCGCTCGGATTAATTGTGGTACGCGAAGGGGGAGGCCGTTCATGAATTCGGGCGAATCAAGGATGGTTAACCATGAATAGAAATTGAATCCAAAGAAGCCTAAGAACGGAGCGTAGGATAACAGATTGATTGGAATTGGAGCCTCTGCAAAGTCGACCAGCCAAGCCATGCCCAGCAGAACCACAAGGGGCACTGCATAGGAGACCGTCATTTTCTTGATCGAACCTGATCGGATGAGGTCAACGAATTCCTTGGCTACAATCAAACGAATTTCCCCATCGCCTAAAAATCCTAATTTATTGTAAATCGGCATGAACATCTCTTCGCGCTGGACCACTGAAACATCGAAGTCATCGACGATTAGAGCGCTTGCAATCAGGCCGATTGACACACAGCCTCCAAGGGCTGCAGCGGTGACGAGGACGCTTTGGTTTGATTGAACATAAAGGCCCCATAGAACCCCATCGAGGTTTATTTGGCCGAGTCCGAGAGCCACACCAAAGATCACAATGACGGCTGGGCCAACGATGGTGTAGGGGCGCCCTCGCATCCACAAAGCTGACCCCAAGAAGGCCAGTGCAAGTCCTTGGCCAAGCGTGATGATCATGGCCAACCAGGTCCAAGGAAGACTGGACCATTCGAGGGGCGTGCTCAATCCGTTAACCGACTCAAGGGTGATGCCAAGAGCCATGCCGGCGATGACCGGCGATAAAATGAGCAAGACATAGAAGCACAGATCTTTGATGAAATAAGCAAAGTGGGCCACTGAATTTGGCAGGGGTTGGAGTGCTGGAGCAGCCAAAAGGTAGTTTTTGGTACCAGCTCGATGGACGATGGCATCATGGCCCATGAATGCAAATGTCCCCATGCCAAGACTGAACATCAGCAAAGGCAAGTGAAGCGCGAAGCGGAGTTCTCCCCAACTGAAGGTCTTCTGTTCAATATCACTCACTTGAGCGGTGGAATCACCAACCAAAAATTGCAGCCCAACGGTCGTCAGAGCGGTGATCAGTGTGAGCAAAAGAGGAAACAACACGATTTGACGCTTTTTGGCGAATTCCATGCTCTTTCGCCCTTCTTCCTTGAACATGACGAGAAAAGTAGCAGAGAATGAAGCCCAACCACGCAGAGGTTCATGCAGAGTTTGTCCTTGAGGCGAGGTGCCCATTGCGGTATGAGCAACAGGCTTACCTTCGGCCACATCGTTCCAATCACGGGATGCAATGTGGGCCCCAGACACGCTTATTCCTCCTCAGATTCACCATCGGTTGAAGCAGTGTCATCGTGACCTTCAACGTCCTCGATCGATCGTCCGACGAGCCGAATGAAGACATCTTCAAGGGTTTCTTCTTGGTTGATTTTGAGACCTTTGACCGTACCCGCCGCAAGGACCTTGCCATCGTTGATGATCGCCATACGGTTGCACATTCGTTCCGCCATTTCCAGAACGTGAGAGCAGAGGAAAATAGTGCCACCCTCCTTGACGTGGTCGAGCAGCCATTGACGGCACTTACGTTGGTAAATTGGATCGAGGTTTGCAAATGGTTCGTCCAAGAAAAGCAACTTGGGTTTGTGAATAAAGGCCGCAGCAAGCATGACCTTCTGGCGTTGTCCCTTCGAGAGGTCTTTGCACATGGTGTCTCGCTTTTCGTTCAAACCAAACCAATCAAGCCAGTGTTCAACTTTGTTTTCGATGTCTTCAACGCGACGCAGTCGAGCCACGAATTCGAGGAATTCAGTTGGCGTGAGAAAGGAGGGTGGGGATTCAGATTCAGGAACAATTCCGATGTTCGCTTTGACTTTTTGAGGGTCTGCAACCGCATCCACTCCGAGCACCTCGATTTGCCCTTTGCTCGGTCGCAGTTGTCCTGTTAAGAGTTTGATGAAGGTCGACTTTCCTGCGCCATTTGGGCCGAATACACCGAAAAACTCCCCTGCATGAACCTCTACATCAAGCGGATGAAGCGCGATGAAGTCGCCATATTTTTTGGCCATGTCTTTTGCCATGACAAGAGGTCCATCTGATTCAACCATACATAGAGCACATGGTCATGGTCTTTGTATTCTTGGTTTTGACTGCATGGATGAGCATGGTTGACACGGTCGGTGGACTGATGAACCACAACGGCATGCCAACAGCATGAGCGCCCCGAAGAGCGATGTAATCGTGATTGAAGAACACCCGATCAACGCGGAACATGACCTCGGCAGTGTGGCTATGGTCACCATCAATCGACCAGACAAACTCAATGCCTTGAACGCTGAAGTCATGGCTGCAATCAAAGCCATGGTGGCTTGGGTTGAAGCAACAGAACACGTCCGTGTTGTTGTGATCACTGGTGCGCAACCACACACGCCACTGGAAGGTAAGCGAGCCAAACCCAACGCCTTTGTTGCAGGTGCAGACATCACTGAGTTTGTTGGCAAAAAGAGTGAGGACATCCGCGTCATGTTCGCTGACAATGCAGTCGAGGCTTTGTGGAATTTGAGCAAGCCAACGATTGCTATGGTCGATGGCTTTGCTTTGGGCGGAGGCTGTGAAGTGGCGTGTTCATGCGATGTCCGCATCGCTTCCACTCGTTCACGTTTCGGAACTCCAGAAGTCAACCTCGGCCTGATTCCAGGCTATGGTGCCACCCAACGCCTTGCTAACCTCGTAGGTTACGGAAAGACGATGGAAATGATTTTCACCGGTGAAATGATTGACGCTGCAGAAGCTCACCGCATTGGCTTGGCCAACAAGGTGTGCGAACCAGAGGACTTGCTTGAGACGACCATGGCCATGGCGCGCATGATTGGAAGCAAATCATCAAACACACTGAAGGTTGGCAAAGCAACTGTTCGTGCAGCGCTCGATGTTGGATTGACAGAAGGGGTTGAGATTGAAGCAGAAGCCTTCGCTTCTTTGTTCGATTCGAAAGACAAAGAAATTGGAGTTCATGCGTTCTTGAACCGTGAAACACCTGAGTGGAAACACGAGTGAGATGGTGTGTGAGGGGACAAGGGGGCCGAAGCCCCCGAGCCCCCGGATCCCCCTTTCAGGGTACGGACGCCATTGACGCCAGAGGTTGATTCAACCCCAACGGGGCCACACGTAGCCACGCTTCACGGCTGCTGCCTTGAAGTGACTGATGTGCGCTCGATGCTTGGCAATGAACCAGCGTGGCACAACCTTTGTGATCCACCTGTTGGCCAGTGGATCCCACTCCTTGTCGCAGTTCGACTTGTTCAGTTCGTTAAGCAAGAACTGATTCTTTGCCGCACGTTTGTCATTGTCGTCGCAACATGGCTTGTGTTGTTGCCTCTTGAGCCACTCCAGACGAGCTTCTTCATCCACGGGGTCGCTCAGGCGATCAACAGGTTGCTTCTTCTTCCCTCTCTCAGGTTCTTGCCCACTCGCCCGTTGGGTCTTGAACTTCTTCCGAGTGTGGCGGTTCTTGTTGTTGTGTCGGGGCTTGTGGTGTGCTAGTCTCTTTTTTCTGTTCATGTACGTTTTTTCCTCCAATTTGCCTTTCTCGCAAAGTGCCGTTAAGACACTCCACGCCCATCACAAAATGCCTCATGGCACTCTGTATTCGATGGGTGGCGTTTCGGGGGTTCATTCGTTCATGTTTGGGACACCTACAGTTCGTTGCGCTCTGCGCCATTAGAATTATGCGTCTACAGTACTTAAAACAACCACGGGATGGCCCATTTCAAGCCGAAAAACGACGTTTTTTAGAATCCGATGATCATGTGCCAAGCAACGCCAAACACAGCTACATCGGCGCATGCATGGGCAACCCAAGCCACCCACACACTCCGGTATTGCAAATAAATCCACGAGAATATAGCGCCTCCAATAAAGACGCCAAGCGATGCGATCAAGGTGCCTAAGGGACTGATGAACATCATCAAGGCGATGCTGTGGTGAAGGGTGAACACACCTGATGAAAGGAAGATGGAGCGCCATTTTCCGCCACATACCTCTTCGATCTTCGAAGTGATGAACCAGCGAAAAACATATTCTTCTAAGACTGAATTGATGAACACCCAGAACAAGATGGCGCCTGCTAATCGACCTGGTTTGGTCAAACCAACCGGTTCAAGCAATTCCAGAAGGGTCTGCTTTTGTATCATCATTTCTCCGAGCAAAAGGTAGGCTGTGATGATCACAACCATGATGCCAAGCCCAAGAGCGAGTGAGACGCCCCAACCACCCCTGTTTGGTGGTGACCAAGAGATGGGTTTTTTCTCCACTTTAAGATGCCAGAAGGCGGGGAGTCCGAACAACCACATTTTGGTCAAAATAAACACTAGTATCGCAATCAAACCCGCTTCAAAGACAAAGCCTGTGACGACAGAAACCGTTGGAGCAATGGCCACGAGGCACAACCCGAGCAAAGCGGTTGAGTTCCACGCAAGTGGTTTTCTCGCCTCGATGAACTCATCGACCATGGAGGTTGGTTGGGCGCCACCCGACTTCAAGGTTGAGCCGGTGGAGACTTCAAGAATTCATTTCATTCTTTAGCGCAGCAAGTGCGCCACTGGCCGCTGGCATAGGCAAGGGCATAGGGAGCGGGAGGCTTCCAAGAGCTGGCAATGGGGGGAGTGGTTTACCCTCTGGATCAAGGAGAACCGGGAGGGTTGGTACTTCTTCTTCTTTCTTGACCTGGGCAAATCCACTGTCAAGTGGGGAGCGCAACTTCAAAATTCTGGAATCATCGATGCGGATGAAGGTGGCACCGTAAATGTGACCTGCTGCAGGGTTTTCTGGTTCGACGAGCACCGAATGTCCGTGACCGGGGGTTTGCAGTAAAGCGACGAGGTCTTCGCCTGCAGTTTGATCTTCCCACAATTTTGCTGTCGATGCGCGAATCTCAGCAAGTTGCCCTCGTCGGCGCTTTTCGATGCGCTCTCGAACGACGTCATGCTGAATTCGTCGCTGTTTGACGGTTGCCTCGATATCGGCGTCTTCGACTGATTCAGCAGAAACTTCGACCACAAATTCGTCTGCGGTGTGGACATCTTCCATTTCCATTGTTACTTCGACGAGTTCTTCCTCATCGGAAGCAGGTGCGAAAACGGCCATTGCCTCTGCTTTTTGAGCCGCTGCAGCCTGAATCTTTGCGAGTTTTCGTTGCCTCAATGTGGCGCCGTCCAACGATGCTTCAGTGACTGCTTCAGGGATGTCGAATTCAGAGGTTTCAGATTCTTCTTCGACTGCTTGGGCTGGATTCTCTTCACGTTGGACCCTTGGGCGTTGACTATGCTTTGGTTGAGCTTGTTCTGAAGCACCGATCCACATCAAGCATCCGAGGATGATTGAGGCGATGAGGCCCCAAGCAACTTCGTCTCTCAAGGAACTGGCAAATGCGATGTAAATCGCAGTCGCCGTAAGGGCGTAAAACCCTGCCATCCTTTTTAGAAATGCCATGTGCCTCACCATCATCCAATCTGCCTTAACTTATCATGCTGATGGCAATTGACGCAGCAAGTCTTCCAGCGCTCTTGTACGGTGGCTAAACTTCTGCTTCTCTTCCAAAGAAATACCGCCAAAAGTGGACCCGTGCGTGCTCAAAATACCGTATTCACCGGGTGGGAGTGGCATGTTTTCCTCGTCGAGGTCCGAAGGCACAAAGATCGGATCAAAACCAAAGCCTTCGCCTTCTGTGATTTCATTTGCAATCCATCCGGGGCACATTCCATTGCCGATGAACACTTCACCGTTCATCCACATCACTGCGACGGCTTGGAAGGACGCTCGTCGGAGGTTCGCCGATTGCACTGGATCTTGTGAACCCAGATGGTCGAGCAGTCGCAACATGCCAGGACAGCCAAGTGTGGTGAGGGCATACGCCGCATAGACTCCTGGAAAACCATCCAGTGAATCGATGAAAAGGCCAGCATCTTCCACCATCAGGAGGTCATTTGGATGTTCGAGGAATGGAACCGCTTGCTCGATTTTAGCCATTGCTACTTCGGTTAAGCTGTCGGCTTGGGGCTCAACAATGGAACCAGCAGGGACGATGAGTTGCTTTACCTCATAGCCGAGCGGTAACAGGTGGTGAGTAGCTTCCCTGACTTTCCCAATGTTTCCGGTAAGAAACCAAACCGTGCGTCCCATGCCACTCCGAGGTGGTGTGGGCTTTGAGTTGTGCGCCTGAAATCATTGTTGAGTGGATATTTTTTCCGGCAGGCTTGTTAGATACGATGCCAAGCAACGGACATGCTTCAACAAGTCGGCCTCGTTGCTTTGGGTGGGGCTGTCGGAGCAGCACTGAGGTACTTGGTCGGTGAATGGTTGAACAATGATGGGTTCCCATACGCTACCTTGAGCGTCAATCTGATCGGATCCCTGCTCCTTGGCGTCCTCACCATTGGCGTCGCTCAACACATCATCGCACCGAACATAGCGCTGGTGTTTGCTACGGGTGTGATTGGAGCGTTCACCACCATGTCGACTTTTTCTGTTGAAACGATCAGCCTCTTTGACCAAGGTGAATCAACGCTTGCCTTCTCCTACATCGGCCTCACCATGGTGTTGTGCCCCCTTTTGGCTCTCTTAGGCTGGAAGATCGGTGAAAACCTCTGGGTTTGATGCTCTTCATTTATCGCATGGGTTTATGTATCGCTGCGTCAAACGGGTGGTATGGTTCAGGAGGAATTGAAATCTTTCGGGAACCCTAAGAGTTGAAACAATGTCACACAAAGCCCTCATCAACAAACTAAACGAAGCCCTTGGCTGGGAATTGCGAGCGATCAACATGTACGCGCACTATGCTGCAAACGTAAGGGGAATTCATCGCCTACAGTTGGCACCCATGTTCTCGACAGAAGCAACTGAATCATTGGCCCACGCCAACATCGTTCGGCAATCCATCGTCAAGTTGCAAGGTATTCCAGTGACTGACCGCAATCCACAAGAGATTACTCACACCACAGACTACTCGGAAATGCTGCAATATTCGCTTGAAACCGAAACCCAAGCCGCTGCTGTTTACGGCGAAGTGATGATCCAGTTGGACGTTGCTGAAGATCAAGATCTCAGGGATGCCATCGAACAAATTTACTTCGCAGAACTACGCAGTGTGGAAGAATTACGATTGTTAATGGATTGATCAACCGTGGTAACGGACGCGGGTCCGTACATTTTCCAAGCGCTCTAACACTTCGACCGAGGTCGGTACAGCACCACCCGTCTGGTCGGCAGGTGGCCCTTGTCGCTCTTCTTCTGCGGCGTATCCGTTCAACAGGTGTTCGATGGCGTTCTCGACACCTGGGTGTGAGGCACCTAGAATTTCATCGATGACATGCAGATCGATGCCAAAGCGTTCCACTTCGTAATCGATGACAGCCAATCCGAAATCGATCAGTGTAGCGTTCCCTTGGTCATCGATGAGCACATTGTTGGTCGATAAATCGCCGTGAGTGATAGCGAGCCGGTGCACGTTTCGAATCGCTGCCCCCGTGCTTTGCAGTGCATATTGAAGTTGTCCGCTTGACATTGAAGCATCCCGCAGGACTTCAATCAACGGCCGACCAGGAATCCTTTCCATGACCATGACCCCTTCAGCGGGGTCGAGGTCCAACAGAGCAGGCACTTGCAGACCCGCCCGATGCATCCGCACCATCAACCTCGCCTCGGACATCATGCGACGATGGCCTAAGCGGTGATCAAGATCTGGATGTCGCCAAGAGCGGGCTCTCCTCTGCTTGCGAACTGCAGGACGCCCCATCCAGTGGCCAGCCCACACTTCGGCCTCCGCGCCGAGGTGCAATCGTTCACCCTCTTGGAAGACCATGGTGGGGGGTTTGAGCGCTGGTTTATCAATTCTTTAGGTGTGGATTGGTTCAAGAAGGGGTACACTGTGGCTGGCATGAGTTACCATGACCGTGTCCCTTCCAATGTGTTCCGTGGATTTCATGGACACATCGCTCTCCGCCGAGGAGCAAGCGATTTCAGACCGAATCACAGAACTCCGTGTTCAACTCGGTGAAGATTTGCTTATTCTCGGCCATCACTACCAACGAGACAGCATCGTGATGCATGCAGATTTCCTCGGCGATTCGTTCATGCTGAGTCAGAAAGCAGCTGAATCGGAAGCCAAGTACATCGTGTTCTGTGGCGTTCACTTCATGGCTGAATCGGCAGATATCCTCACCACGGATGAACAGCATGTGGTCTTGCCCAATCTACGGGCTGGTTGTTCTATGGCGGACATGGCTACGCTTACAGAAGTCAAGATTGCATGGGATGAGATCATCGCCCAAACCGGCTTGACCGATCCGATCACACGTTCCGATCCAGTTGCGCTTGCCGACGATGGAGGTTCGTTTTTAGTGCCCGTGACCTACATGAACAGCAGCGCTGACCTCAAGGATTTCGTCGGTCGACATGGTGGTATTGTGTGCACCTCTACCAACGCTACCGGCGCCCTTCAATGGGCGTTTGATCGAGCGGGTCCAAACGGTGCGGTTTTGTTTTTCCCCGACCAACACCTTGGTCGAAATACGGGTTCTCTGATGGGGATTGATGAATCGTTGATGCCAACATGGACGCCGGGCATTGGTGCCATGGGCGCCATCAAAGGAAGCCGGATTATCCTCTGGCACGGCTTCTGTTCAGTCCACAAGCGATTCACGGTACCCCAAGTTGAAGAATTTAGAGCACGGGAGCCAGAAGGCATCGTCGTTGTCCACCCCGAATGCCCGAAAGAAACAGTGGATGTGAGCGATGCAAACGGGTCCACTCAATTCATTCGCAACTTTGTCCAGCAACAAGCACCCGGTGCGCGTATTGCGATCGGGACAGAGATCAACATGGTCGCTCGATTGGCCCAAGAACATCCAGACAAACACATCGAATGCTTGGATGATGAAATCTGCCCATGCTCGACCATGTACATGATTCACCCAGCGTACTTGATGGATGTGCTTGAACGCATTATTGACGGTGAGGTTCCAAATCATATTCAAGTTCCAAAGTCGATAAAAGAAGGTTCACTGCTTGGTCTTGAGCGCATGCTCAGCATCAAGAAGTAAGGTCACTCTTCTTCATCGATCATCGAATCTGTGCTTCGCTCAGATTGACGTTGATAAGCATAAATAAACGCCATCAAGAATCCGCTCAACAAACCGATTTGCATGATGATGTTGGAGTACACGGTCAGTTCGGGTGCCCAACTGTGAACGTGAACAGTGATCGTTCCTTCAGCGTCTTCTTGGAAATAGACGAGGTGATCGGTCAGCACTTGAGGGCCGAACTGATGCACTTCGTCGGAGGTCAACAACATGGTTTGATTTTCAGTGAGGTTGAGGAATTGAATTTCACCATCCATGTACTCGGCTTGAGGCCGAGTGGGATCGAGGTGATCACGAATCGACCAGGCTAAGGTCCCGTTGTTCATCGAAGGGTCGCTGACGGGGTATTTGGGATCGCTGAGCAACCACTGGCCATCGCTGCTTCGGTTGTAAACCACAAGTCGGTCTGTGGCCGTGACGTTCACCGTTGCAGCCAAGAAACGCTCATCGAACACCATGTTGGTGATGGTTGCGTTCGACATATTGACCGGTGTACCCCATGAAGCAAGAACTTCATCTTGGTCTTCTGGAGCAGTGGCGTTGATGTCTTTGATTGCAATCGAACCTAGGGCCCCGATCCGACCGAAATGGACGGTCGTGGGTGCGTCTTCATACACCAGAGCCAATTCCAAGTTTGCGACTTGTACGTGGAGGATTGGACGTTCGCTGAAGCCCAGGGCAACCTCCAGTCCGTTGAGGTCGATGGCACTCAGTTGGCCAGCGGTCAACATGACGATGTAAGCGCTGGTTTCGGACGAAGTCATCAACAAGCGTTCTGGTCGGTCGATGGCGTGATTCAGAACCATTGCGAATCCTTCATTGGCACTGGGTTTGGTCAAGTCGAACACCATGGTGGACGTAGCGTTCGCTACAGCCAAGAGATCATTTTGAACATCAAAGGGTGAATCAAGTTCAAGGCTTCCGTTGAGCAGCTCAATTGGTTCTTGACCGAGGTTGCTCAAATCATGAACGAGGAGCACTGCTCCGGTTGATTTGTTATCGATGGTGACCATCCACCCGTCTGCAGCAGCAACGTCCTGCGGTGCTTCCACGCCGCCTGCAGGAAGGCTTTGATGGCTTAACTCCCAGGTGAGAACTGCGAACAGGACCACGAAGATTGCGAGCACGATGGTCCCAGTTTCTCTGCTGCTAGGCTCCCTGAATCGCTTGATGAACTCCTGGATACGATTGAACACGATGCCCACCGCCTTTTTGGGATTTGTCAACACAGTGACAACACGTGAATTGATCGTGCGTTCATCAAAAATGCTCCACAATGCGGGTGAGGTGCGGCCTGCTAAAGTGACGGCTAAACTCGCTACGAGCATGCCCCCAATGATGTCGACGAACCAATGAATTCCAAGGTAGATGATCGCAAAGGCTGTCACCACGATGTAGATGAACACCAATGCTCGGTATCGGTTCCAACGTCGGTCTTCATCATAGCGAGTCAGGCAAAGCCAAACAGCGAACGGTATGCCAATATGAAGCGATGGGAATCCGTTGGTAAACGGATCGATTCGTCTGAACCAATCGGCGATTTCCGGCGTCAAGTCGTAAGCGAGTGTCTCCATTCCGGGGATATAATCGCCGGTCACTCGAACGTTGAAAAAAAGGTAGAACGGGATGGCAAGGATGTAGACCCAGGCAATGGAGAGGGTCATTCGGTCTGCGATCCAACGGTCGTCAAAGAAAGCGAAGTAAAACACTGAAACATAACAGATGAACATGAACCCAGCGACGTAGAAATGCGTCAACGCTGCTGTTAACCACGTGGCTTTGAATGCGATTTGGACATCATAGGCTAAATCCCCTTCAACAGCGTAAATCCAGGGCGTCATATCCAAACCAGTGTTGGCCATGATGATCCTGTCGAGTTGGTCGAGGATGTCCTTTGAATTGTAAATGACGAACACGATCAGAATGTGAATCCAGTACCGTCGAACGAAGTCGATGAATGTGGGCAGCGTGAGCCGCATCCACGGTTGCTTGAACACCGGCAACAACAAGACACCAAGCGCTAATGCGCTCACCATCCAAGTTAGGTAAATGCCGTCCAAGCTTTTGACCTCCAACCTGATGGGGTTGCCATGTCTTCATCAAACCCTCGTCGACGAATGTCAACAAAGGCTGGTTGTGAGCCTTACCATGCCCCGTGGACATATGGTCGGCCGTTATCCGGATCTCGGCGGTTGGCCAAGTCCCAAATACGTTCGAATCGGTAGATACCACTCGAACATCCAGCGTTCCATTCGAAACCAAGGGCATAATTACCTACGATTCGCACTTGAGGCTTTTCTTTTGGTAATGCTTCGACTTGACGGCGCAAGCTTTTGCTCGTCTCATCGGCGTTTCGAAGGGGTGAGCACTTTGCACACGGGCAAGCATGACGAAGGTCGTCATAGGTGATGGTGAATTCATCTCCACCGACATAGGCGAGGACGACATCGGTTTCTCGACGTTCGAAACGTTTGAGTTTTGGCATTTCTTCAGTCATGCGCTCGCCTCAAATAATCTCCAAGCCTGGTTCATCCGAATCAGTGATCTGCTCTTGGAGGGCAGCAACAATCTTTGCGAAAGCAATAGCAGAGGGGCCTTCTGGTTCACTGACAATACGATGCACACCATCGTCGCCACCGCGAACGAAGCCGGGATCGAAGGGCAACTTTCCAAGGAAAGGAACTCCGAACTCTTCAGCGGTTGATTCCCCTCCACCTTCTTTGAAAATATCGATGGTGATGGCGAAGTTCCCTTGGTCATCAGCGGTTGTTTTGAGGGTCTTTCCTGCTGGGCCGTCGATTTCAACGTCGCTGTTTGGCGCTGATTTGCCATTGATGGTGTAACCGCTCATGTTTTCGACAACGCCGAGCACTGGCACTTTGAGGGATTCTGAGAAGGTGATTGATTTGCGACTGTCAAGCAATGCAACGTCCTGAGGGGTTGTCACGATCACCATGCCGTCGATATCCGGTAACGATTGAGCCACCGTAAGAGGCTCATCGGATGTGCCGGGAGGGAAGTCGATAATCAGGTAGTCGAGGTTGCCCCATTCGACATCAGCGATGAATTGCTGAATGGCACCCAACTTGATTGGGCCACGCCAAACGACAGGTGTGTCTTCATTGTCCAACAAAAAAGCCATCGAGATGACTTTGACGCCAAGGTGGCCTTGAGCAGGATGAATGCGACCCGCTTCAACGTGAAGGCGCCGTCCTTCCAAACCCATCATCTTGGGGACGTTTGGGCCGGTGATGTCGATGTCGAGGATACCAACCTTGAGGCCTTGTTGTGCCAAAGAGAGTGCCAAGCCGGTTGAGACGGTTGATTTTCCAACCCCTCCCTTTCCAGACAAAACCATCACTTTATGCTTGATCATTCGACCAATTTCTGCCATGGACATCTTACGCTTCATCTGCGCATATGCCTGTTCCATTTGTTTCTGTTCTTGGACTGAAGCCTCGGTTGCTTCATCTTCGCTGTTCGCACCGTGCTTCGTCACTGGGGAATCGGCCATGGGCATTGGACAGAAAGGGCCTACTTCAATCCACCTTTTGTTCACTCAATCAATTTAACAACCGAAAGGTGATGCTGTGGGCCACTCCAGTGATTCCGAGGAAACCCAATGAAAGTGGTGCGTCAAAGGTTTGCCCAGCGTAAGCATAAGCCAAGCCAACGCTCAAGAACAAACTGGTATAGAATCCGATTTTATGAGCAAAAGCCTGCAGGTGTTTGTCGTGTGTTCGGGTCAAAAGCACCATCAGCGGACCCACCAAAAAGGTCACAGCCGTGATCGCCACAACCACTGCGCGAAACACAAGCACCCATCCCTTTGCAGCAGCAACGATGTGGCTCACAAACAGAAGTGAATAAAGGAGGGCTGCCAAAACAAAAGCGGTTGTGACCTTCGAAGCATCACCCATGGTTCTCTTGAACGTCCTCTTGTTTGAAAACATTCGTCTCTTCGGATTGAGATTGTCTTAATACTGTCGAAGTGTTGGTTTCTTCATGCGTCTGTTGTTTGTTTGCGTTGGGAACTCATGCCGGAGCCAAATGGCAGAAGGTCTTGCGAAAGCCATGGGCCATGAAGCAGATTCAGCTGGTACACATCCCTCTGGGAACATCGCCAAAAACGCCGTGACCGTGTTGCAAAGCCGAGGTGTTTCAACCACGGGGATGAAACCGAAGAATGTCGATGGGTTCGCTTCCCAAGACTATGACATGGTGATCTCGATGGGATGCGGAGTGTCATGCCCTGCCATGGCCATCGATCAGGATTGGGGCCTTGAGGATCCTGTTGGAGGCCCGCTCTCTCTCTATGAAGCCACTGCTGATGAGATACAACGTCGATTGAACGAGCTTTAATGCTCCGATTGTTCATTGGGCGAAAAAGTTCCGACTGCTCTTGTAAATGACTGTGTACTATGGAAAAGGCGTTCAGTCTGTCGATTGGTACGAGCGCCGGGATTTGAACCCGGGTTCAAGCGTTGGCAACGCTCGGTGATAACCACTACACTACGCTCGTATGTATCTGTTCCACTGAGCAGGGGTATAAACCGTTATCGGCCATTGCGGATGCTCACTGGAGCCCGAACATGTCTTCACCGTCACCGCGCTTTGGACCGTTGCGAATTGAGACCACAACCATGCCTGCTACAGCGATGCCAAACAACGCCAAAATACCGACTAAGACGCCCGTGGTCAGGAATTCGCCACTGGCGCCTAGATCTGGACCCCCGTCTTCAGTGAGGCTCACACCAATCGAAGTGTATCCGGTTGCCTCACCGTATGGATCTGCCGCTTGCACGAGGATTTCATGTGTACCGAGTGGAATGCTTGCCCGAACGCTCATTTGCACGGTGTAAATGCCATCGCCAGCAAGGCGATCACCATCTCGGCCTTCATCGTTCATGGCCACCCAGGTGCTTCGAGTGCCGAGAGGAGTAAAGACGCCAAGGTTGGCTTGAGCGACCGCCA
This sequence comes from uncultured Candidatus Poseidoniales archaeon, assembly GCA_905182125.1. Taxonomy (GTDB): domain Archaea; phylum Thermoplasmatota; class Poseidoniia; order Poseidoniales; family Poseidoniaceae; genus MGIIa-L1. The sequence goes on along the minus strand of CAJJAV010000016.1, from coordinate 19,577 downwards.
CACCATCGCTGTCATAGATCTCGATTTCAAGTAATTCAGTGGTGCTGGAATCAGTTTTGGTCAGGGCTAGGTTTGTTGGAGCGAGAATGGTTGGTGGGGTGTTGAACACTGTGATTGTCACGAGGTTCATGACATCATCAGGAACGTAATGATTGCCATAGAGGGCTATGTGTGATGCATTCGCTGCCATACCATGCCACGCATTTACGGTGTTTTTACGACCCAGTGTGTCGATGAGGATGAAATCCAGCGTGTGATCTCCGGGTGCCATACTTTCAGGGATTGAAAAATTACCAGCCCAAATGCCATTGGTTGGAACCAAGTCGACAAGCATGCCCCCCTTGCCTCGCATGTCGATTTGAACCGCCTCGACGCCGTGACCGTCATAGGCCTGAACATTGATGATCATCGTTGTTCCACGCGGTCCTCGGTCTGGAAGGAGATCAACCGAAGTGAGCCTTGGCCCTTGATTGACCACTTCGACAATCCCCTGACCGGTCATAACTGAGCCAAATCGATCGGTTGCGGTGACGTTGAGTGTCACGTTTCCAACCTGCAACCCTTTCACGATGTGTCGGGTTGTGTATCGGTCATCACCGATGGCCGTGTCGCCGTCAAGGCCACGATCGTTCAAGGTGACAACATCGCCGCCAAGTGGTGTGAGATCAACGGTGACGGTATCGATGTTGAATTCTGCATCGGTGATGTGGGCGACAAGCGTACCAGTGCTTCCACCTTCTCCAGTGACGACACCTTCCGTCAGACCCAGTTCGAGCAGAACGGGTGCAGAATTGTTTTCAGCGGTGATGATCGAAGGGGCAAGAATACGCTCGACCATTTGCGATTCAGTGAAGAGAGCCGTATCGTTTTCTTCTCCAAACGGCAGTTCCAAGCTTCGTACCACACTTGAGACCAAGCCCATCAACGGTCCTTGGTTGACAATTGATCCGTTGGCAATGCCGCTGGAATCACCGTACACGCCCTGCCAGTGAATCACAGACAGATTGAACCCGTCCCGTGGGTCGATGCCAGTGGCGAACGCTTCGACGGTCAATTCAAGCCCGTCTTCACCAGCGAGGTGAACCACGTCGTGGGCAACCATCGGAATCGGCATCAGTCCGGTTTCCCTGACGATGGTGATGTTTCCAAGAATCTCCTGCGCTTCCGGTTGTGTTGCGTTCCTTTCAATAGGGCTGCGAGCAGGCTTTTCATCACCGCTTGAAGCATCAGAACCCGTTTCTTCCCATACAATGCGGACCGTACGGTTTTCCCAATCGGACTGGACGACTTGGTAATCCCATGTTTCATTGTGGGATGCACCGATGCCTTCCCCATCGAAGAAATTACCACCGTTAAAGCCCGTGAGGTTGAACCAACTTTCGTCATGGATGACGTTGACGAGGAACACTTGACCCGTTGCATTTGCTTGTTCACCCGTTTCCTCAATGGTGCGCACAACGCCAAAACTCCCCTGTGCATCGCCGGTGATGACACCGTCGACGTGGATGTCATCAATCAGAGTGATGCCATCTTCAATCAACGTGTGAAAGTCAAGAATGGTGCCGTTGATTTGAATGCTTGAGTTTTCATCAGACTCGCCAAACCCGAAGGTTCCGCTGCCGGTCAACTCTTCTTTGTGATCCACTCGAACGCCATCTTCCCACCGTTCAAGGGTGGTGAGGCCGTCCAAGTCGATGTCTAAACGCGTTTCATCATCGATCAGCAGCATCTTGGCCAGTGCTTCGAATTGTGTGTGATCAAGTGTTCGTACGCCGTTTACATCCAATGTCTCGAGGTACAACACGCTGATTTCCCCTACGATTGAGAGTTCTCCATCATCGTTGTCAGAACTGATGTTCAATTCTCCGGAGGCTTCGAGGTTGACCCGTTCAGAAATGTTGCCATCGATCATGGTTCGATTGAACCGTCCATCGGATACATTGGCCATGATGATCGTTGTAGCCTCACCATCATCGGTCATGATCAACAAGGTACCAGCTCCTCGTGCATCAAACACCTGCGAGGTCAGCAATCCGCTGACGCTGGTTTCATTTTTCCAAATTGAATTCAAGACCAAATTGAGCGTTGTTTCGCTATCATTGGTTGTTTCAGTGGAGACGAGGCTGCCGTTTCCGAGTTCCCAAGAATTGAGAGCGAGACCGACACGCTCTTGCCATCCCTGTCCAACAAATGACAAGGCAAAGGCCTGGTCCCCGTCTTCATTTTGATAGGTTTGATTGAGTTCCCATGTCGTCGCAGTCATCACTTCATGGTCAGCCATTGGCTGATTCCATGTGCCCACTGTGAGGCTTCGAGATGTTGAGGTTGGTTCAGCAAGTGTTTCGCCATTCCAGCCGATGACGTCGACGGTTACTTCGATTTCATCGCCCCAAGACAATGTTGTATTGAATTCGATATCGGCAATGCGAGCATCTTCGCTGACCGACCATGTGGTGAAGGTCTCATAGGTCAAGACCTGGCCGTCCCTTGCATGGTTGAGATCAACGTTGATTTCGTATGCATCATCGTTGGCAAAGGTGAGGGTGTAGGCATGTCGGACGCCAGAGGCGCCATCATCGGTCCACGAGGTCGTGATGCTTGGAGCAGAAGGTTGCCCTTCAGCGTGTGCGCTTGCCATAAGAGGAAGCACCAGCATCAAGCACAGCACGAAGGCGCGGGTTCGTGGCTCGATATTCATGGAAATAGTTAGGGCGCACTCCCTTTCAACACTTGTGGTTGTTCGTGCCTTCAATTTACAGGTTCAAGACATAGCCAAACAGCAACGGAGCGACGATGCTCGCATCGCTTTCGATGACGAATTTAGGCGTTTCAACAGAAAGTTTCCCCCACGTGATTTTTTCGTTTGGTGGTGCCCCGGAGTAGCCGCCATAGGAGGGCGATGATTCGCTGATTTGAGCGAACCATGACCACAAAGGGGCATCACGTTCGAGGTCTTGGTTGAGCATTGGAACCACGCATATCGGGAAATCCCCCGCAATACCGCCACCGATTTGTAAGAAGGCAAGCGGTGTGGAGGCTTCTTGATACCATTCGGCTAAGGCGATCATGTAAGCAACCCCGCTCTTGATGGTTGAAACCTCCACCTTGGCTTCAATTGAACGTGCAGCGAAGATGTTCCCCATCGTGGAATCTTCCCAGCCAGGGACGAATAAAGGCAGGTCAACCTCAGCAGCAGCCAGCAACCATGACGCCTGAGGGTCGGCTTCATAATCGTCTTCAAGAACGCCTGACTGCAACATGTCGTAGAAGTAGGCATGAGGTAAATGAGACTCTTTTGCAGCGCCAGCTTTTTGCCATCGGGAAAGCATGTGATGCTCGACTTTACGGAAAGCCTTCTCTTCAGGAATGCAGGTATCGGTGACTCGGTTCATGTTCCGTTGAAGCAAAGCAGCATCATCGTGAGCAGAGAGGCTTCGCCAATCTTCGATGCGCTCATAGGAGGCATGGGCGACGAGGTTGAACACATCCTCCTCGAGGTTCGCCCCTGTGCATGAGATACCAGCGATGTGGCCTGCTCGAATCATCGGGGCAAGGCTCCGACCTAATTCTGCGGTGCTCATGGCACCAGCAAGGGTGACGAAGAGCCGACCCCCATTGTCCAAAAAATCAGTGAGTGAACGCGCAGTTGCTGCGAGTGCACCGGCATTGAAGTGACGGTAGTGTTCATCGACAAAGGCACGGATTGACATCATCATGCCTCCTTGTGCAAAAACCGATCTTGTACCGAGCGACGCTCGAGTTTTAGGTTCGGCATCGATGCCTCCAATTGTGATTGAATGAAATCAGCAATCACGCTCGGGTCGCTGCCTCCGCAGGTGAAACAATCAACGGCTAGCCACCCTTTTTCAGAGTAGCAGTGGGCCGATACATGGCTTTCGTCGAGCAAGACAACAGCAGCAAAACCAGCCGGTGAAACGGTGCCATCAAATTGGACAACATGGGCGTGAACATTTCGTGCATCGCTTTGCTCAACGGCCTGTTCGAGCACATTTAGCATCCACTTTCCATCGTCCTCAATCTGAGGTTCATAGCCGGTGAAGTCGAGGAAAATATGTGTCCCATGTGCCGTGTGTTCGTTCATCATATCCCTCCCTGAATTATTTTAGGCGTAGCGCTTTGAATTTTGATATTATCGCTCTGCGAGTTTGGTTAGCGATGTGAAGTAGGTGCATTCAATCTCAGCCCGCTCGATTCCTTTGGCTTTCGAGGTTGCTTCCCAACGACCGTCTTCACGCGCCTTGAGATGGCTTGCGACCGTTTTTGTCATCAGCATAGCAGCAGTGAACTCCGTGACAGGTGAATGGTCATTGGTGGCGATCTCATTCACATCTGCACTGATCACTGTTGCATTTGGAGCATTGAACACAGCTTCGATTGTTTCCACTGCTTGCCAATACGAAAGGCCACCAGGGACGGGCGTTCCAGTTGCGGGAACGAGGCTTGAATCAAGGCCATCGATATCGATGGTCAGATGAACAGGACCTGTCAGTGAGGCCAACTCAGACAGCCATGCTTGCCACGAATCTTTGCCGGTGATCGGGGATTGAGTGTCGCGGGCGAAGAAGGTCGTGATTCGTTCATCCGTACTGATCCATTTTGCTTCTTCATGACTGAAGGCTCGTATGCCGACTTGGAGCAGACGCCCCACGCCCATGTCAAGCGCACGACCAGCGGCGCATGCATGAGAGAAGACCTCGCCATTCAATTCACTACGAAGATCGGCATGAGCGTCGATTTGAACAATGGTTAACTTCGAGAGGTCTCCTTCGATGCTTGGATGACCCTTCAACGCCCACATCAACGGTGGAAGGATCCCATGTTCACCACCAAGGGCGATTGGAAACACGTCACCGGTGCACCATGGTGCGAGGTGCGAAGCCAGTTCGTCGAGTTGCAGACGAAGGGTTGCGCCATGGCCTTCCCAGGCTGGAGCGGTGTGAATGGATGCACCTGCGGGAAGGTCTTGGCCGAGTTGCTCGTCGAACAATTCGACTTGACCGCTTGCAGCAAGGCAAGCAGCAGGGCCCTCTGCCGTCCCTTGTCCGTAGGATGTTGTCAATTCGTATGGGAGCGGAAGCACAACAACATCGATGGCTTCCCCAGACTCAGGGAGACCTAGAAAATTGCCTTCAACATAGGTGTCGCTCACACCATGGGCTCATGGGTTGTCTTCTTGAGTCTGTTGTTGAGTGTTGTTTATACCAACTGGGGGTTGAAAGAGAATGCAGAGGGGGTCAATCCGACGCTCCCCGGGCGCGTTTTGGATGTTCTCACTTACGTCTTGGAAAGCAAATTTCGCCGGCTCAGGGCGATTTTCATCGATTTCCGCCGATGAGTCTATATGGGTCGGAGGACAATACAATAGAGTGTCTACGGAGGAAGTTGCGCACCCGTGCGGCTTTCCCCTCGGCGAGGTGAAGATATGACAATGACACTTGCACAACTCACAAAAGCCATTCAACAACACATCGATTTGGACATGGATGCTGAAGTTGCACAGGGTATGGCTGAGCACGCACTTGGGTTCTTTGGTTTTTACAACCGCATCATCGATAACGCTCTCGAGCCAACCGACAGGAACCTGTTTTACATGTTCCAAGATTACGATCTTTTGACCACTGAATCAGAGGAAACCACCCTCTGGGACGGTCGTGAGTGGCGAATCCACTATTGGAAATTTAAGCCAGACCTCCGTGAACGCGTCGAAGCATACATGCAACGCAACCTCGAGCCCGAAGAAATCGATCCATTTGCTGACATCTACGGTGGCAGCAACGCTCTCAGTCCAGTTGGCACAATTTGGACCCGAGAATCAGAGAAGGTGGTCAATCCGAACGCCTTCACCTCGGATTGGTGAAGCAACCAAGCGTTTTTGGCTTACACCTGTGAGGAGAAAGCATGCGAGGGAAAGCGGCGCTCCTACTTGGATTGTTGATGCTGGGCGTATTTGCTCCAACAGCGACCGCACAACAACCAGATCTTGTGCAGGAGCATTGGTACCACACCTATGCCACACTTACCGTTGACGTCAACGCTTGGGCAGACGACCATCCCGACATTGTCGACTTGACCATCGCCGGACAAACCGAACTTGGGAAAAACCTCTGGGTCGTTCGAATCTCCGACTGGAGCAACGATACCAAACCCGATGGAACGGCCAAGGACATCGTCTACATCGATGGAGGCCATCACGGCAACGAGCACCTCGGAACCGAACTCGCCTTTTTGGTCGCAGAATTCTACATCGAGGGCTGGGCAGCTGGTGAGCAAGAAGCCATCGACGTCCTCACCACCACCGAATTGCACATTCTGATAATGCTTAACGCAGATGGAAACGACCTCGATTCACGCTGGAACATCAACCAGGTCGACCTCAACCGAAATTACGATCACCACTGGAACGAGCAGGACGAAACTCAACCTGGTTCAGGTCCGTTCAGTGAAGCCGAAACAACGGCGAATGCGAATTACATGAACACCGTCGTCCCCGATGCAGACCTGTACATCACCATGCACACGGGTGTTTGGATCATGCTCCACCCGTGGGGTTACATTCCAGACCAGCCCATCGATTGGGAACTTTACCACTTTATTCGCGACGACGTCCATGCTAACATTTCTGACATCCCAATCCGGAATGCCAACGAAGGCCTCTACCCGAATTCCGGCACAAGCCGGGACTATGGATACGGCATCATGGGCTACCCTACCTTCACCTTCGAAACCGATGATGAGCAATTCCTTCTCGGCACAGTCGAGGCGCTTTCAGATCGTCTTGGTGAAGAATTAGCAGTCATGCGCTACCTCATCGACAACGTGTGGTCATGGCGAGCTCACCTCGAAGTCAAGAGCATGAACCTCGACGGTGAAAGCATGACGATGACGGTGGAAAATCCTGCCCGCTCCTCGACGGCAAATGCGACACTGCAATACATTGATTCAGCAGGTCAGGTGCTTTGGAACTCTTCGAATTTCGGCATCAATGCAACCAACACAAGCATGATCACATTGGACGCCAGTGAACTGGATCTCAGCATGGACGGCGCTTTCCATCTCAACTACCAAGTGCGCGTGGTTGAATCTGCCCGTTGGGTCAACGAGCCAATCGAAGGGGCTGACATCGCATCCTCTGGTCAGGAAGAGACCTCATTCCTAATTGGGTATGGCGTGTTTAATCCCCTGACTCTGATGGCCTGTTTCATCGCTGTTGCGGCGGTGGCAAACGAACGTGAGAACGTCAAAGATGAGGCTTGACCGGCTTGTTACAGTGTGGTTGATGCGCACGAGTATTGAAGTGCTTTGAGCACTACGCACAATCAGGTGAACCCATGAAGGTCAGCGTTAGCCCAGGACACAACATCAACGGAACTCTTATTATGCCATTTTTTGAAGGAACTGAATCAGTTCCCGATATGCATGCAGAAGGTATGCATACCGCACTAAAGAGCCAAATTAACATGGTTCTCAACGATGGCGACTTCAAATCAAAAGCAAAATCGACCATGTCCTTGATGGGCGGCGACGGTGGAAAAGCCATGCTCGTTGGTCTCGGTAAGGAATCAGATGCAGACGTCCATGCTTACCGCAAGGCCGGTGCATCGGTCGTAGCCAGCCGAAAGAAGGCACACGGTACCGAACTCACCGTCCGCTTCTCCGGCGCCTCAGTCGAATGCATGGCTGCGTTCTCAGAAGGCATGATGCTTCGTGACTACTCCTTCGATCGCTACAAGGCAATCGATGAAGACAAGGAAGATGAACTCGACGTCCGTGTCACGTGTGATGTCGGTCAAGAAACCGAACTTTCGGCCCTCATCCTCACCCTTTCAGGTGTTACTTCCGGTGTCCATCTCTCCCGTGATTTAGGCAACATGCCACCAAATGACATGTACCCCGAAGCCTTTGCAGACCAAGCATGGGAATGGGCAAAGGACTACGACAATGTCGTGGTCACCATCATCAATTACGACCAAGCAGTGAAAGCTGGTATGGGCGGTTTGGTTGCTGTCGGAATGGGTTCCTCGAGGAAACCTTGCATGGTTATCTTTGAACTCAATGCTGATCTGACTGGCCGTGGACCCATGCTTGTCGGTAAGGGCATCACCTTCGACACCGGTGGTATTTCACTCAAACCAGGCGCTAACATGGACGAAATGAAGTACGACATGGGCGGCTCTGCAACGGTCTTTGGGACCATGCAAGCCCTCGCTGCAACTGGGTTTGCTGGCAAGGTCACTGCAATTACCTGCATGGCAGAAAACATGCCTGCAGCCAACGCACAACGTCCGGGTGACGTCATCACGACCCTTTCTGGAAAGACCATCGAAGTGCTCAACACCGATGCAGAAGGACGACTTGTTCTTGCTGATGGACTTTGGAAGGCAGCAGAGTTTGATCCTGAATACATCATTGACTTTGCAACCCTCACCGGCGCATGCGTCGTGGCTCTCGGTCACGAAGCAACCGGATTGTGGTCCAACGACGACGACTTCCGTACCCGCATCCATGAAGCAGGAAACGCGGTTGATGAACTCGCTTGGCCAATGCCGCTCCTTCCTGCTTTCGAAAAGGAAATGACCGACTCCAAAATCGCAGACACTCGCAACTTGGGTGCAGGACGCTATGGCGGTGCAAACACAGCCGCTGCTTTCCTCAAGCAATTCGTGCCAAACCGTGACTATGAGAAGGATGGCGAAACGATTCCATGGGCACACATGGACATCGCTGGAACATACTGGGGATCCAAGACCAACACCATGGTTGGAAACGGAGCAACAGGCATCCACGTTCGCACCATGTACCACTTGATCACCAACGGGTGAGCAGCGTCTTTGACGGCAACGGGCGTGACGATCATGCATCGGCGTGCTTCAATCCCTGCCCGTATCAACATCATCGGTGAACACACGGATTACCTTGGAGGGCTTGCTCTCCCCTTTGCATCGAATCTGCGTCTGACACTGACGGCAAAAACCGCCGCCAAGCATGAAGGTGAAGACACAGTCGTGAAATTGTGGCAAGCCGCTGGTGGTTGGCCAGCGCGCCTTGAGATCAACAGTGACATTCCAATCGGTGCAGGTATGTCGTCGTCTGCAGCCTTGTGCCTAGCCATCGTGTTGTGTGCTAATGGTTCGATGGATCCCATGAAGGCGTGCCTTGAGGCACAACGAATTGAACATAAAGTGCTGAACACGCCCTGTGGCTTGCTGGATCAGATGGCCATGATGTTCAGTTCAGAAGGTTATGCCTCGCTGATTGATTTTTCAACCAATGATGTGAAACCGTTCCAGCTGCCAGAGAATTGGGTGTTCAAACTGGTGGATTCCGGCGTGCGCAGAGAACTTGGTACCACAGATTATGGTGGCTCGATTGCTCAAGCCACCCTTGAAACCCATGCACGTGAAGAGAACCATCGCGTAACAGCAGCCCTCAAAGCAGATGCGAATCAACTTGGTGTTTTACTAAACGAATCGCATCAATCCTTGCGCACAATCGGTGTCAGTCATGATGTGGTCGACGCCCTTGTCGCAGATTTACAAGCCACACCGGGGGTGCTTGGTGCTCGGATGATGGGTGGCGGTTTCGGCGGAATGATCCTCGCCCTTGTCGACCATCCACATGTGATTCCAGAATCGTTGCCTCTGGTTGCATCAGAGGCTGGTTTTGTTGAGGAATTCTTCGAGTAAAGCAAGGCGTTCAGGCGTTCCCATGTCCCAGAATACGGTGTCGTCCAGATGAACTGCTGCTTTCCCACCTAAGGCCGGATAGACGGTTTCTTCCCAACTCCAAACCCCTTCCTTGCCATGGGCCAGTACGGCTGATTTTTCGACCACGCTGGTGCCTGCTTCGTAGCCGTTGAACTCTTTTGTCGGCTTGCCTTTGTCATAGTCTTGCAGCACCCCGTCGTGATGGTAAAGGTTCATCGCTTCATGGTTCTGTGTCACCGTCATGGTCAGTGGAGCACCGCTTTGCTCGTGACGCTCAAGCAGTGGCCGGTAGTGAATCGGGTGCAGGTCATCCCCCCACAGCAAAAGGAACCGGTCTTCCAGCAGATGCCGGGCGTTCCACAAGGCCCCGCCCGTTCCAAGCGGTGAAGGTTCACGGCACAATGAAACGGCCATACCGGGGTGGGTAAAACCATCAAACTGTTCGCCAAGGTGCCCGGTAAGCACCAAGGCGTTCAGGCACCCTTGCTTCTGGGCCCAATCGAGAATGTGAGTCAATATTGGTTGGCCATTGACTTCGATCAGGGACTTTGGTGTGTGCTCAGTCATGCCCCCCAGTCGAGTCCCGAGGCCACCCGCCATGATCACCACCTGGGGCGTTCGATGAGCTTTGACGATGTCAGCGAATTGTTTCCCGCCGTTTTTCAGCGTCCGCTTTTGGGTCGAGAAATCAACATGATACAGTCCAAAGCGCTGTTCATACCCCTCGGCCCATTCGAAATTATCCATTAAACTCCAATGATAGAACCCTCGTACGTCAAGCCCGTCAGCGATGGCTTCTGCGGTGATGTGCAAGTGACGCCGAACGTGTTCAGGACGCATATCATCGTCATCATCAGCCACACCGCACTCCGTGACAATGATTGGAAGGTTCAGACCTTTCACCATGTCAAAAGCCCGGCGAAGCCCTTCGGCATACATTGGGTATCGGAAATCAGTTCGTTGTTCCCATGGACGAATTAGTGGATCGATTTCCACTTTTGTTGGCATGAACGGTGTGGCGAGCAAATGCGTGTAATAATTGACGCCGATAAAATCACTGCTGCCCTTTAGGCCCTCAACTTTTTTGGAACGTAAGGCGGAAGGAGGTTTGAATCGGCCCGTTTGAATGCCTTTGAGCCAACAGGTGTTGAACATGCCATTCAGCAAGGTCGCTTGGGCCCAATGGACGGGGTTCCATCGACGATAAGGGTCGAACAAGTTGATGTTCTTGACCAAGCCGATGTGGCAATGTTTTCCTTGGTCCATTGCCTTGAGGCTCTGGTAGCACCGAGCGTGCGCCCGCATCATGTTGAGCGCGACATTCCGGGCGCGCTTGAACGAGCGAATCCCAGGCGGGAACTCACCCAACACATAGCCCATTGTAGTGAACACTGCGGGTTCGTTAATTGTGCACCACCATTCGACTCGATCGCTTAGAAGAGCAAACATTCGGACGCTGAAATCGACCCAGTCCTGAATGTTTTCTTCCCGTTCAAAACCACCGCGCTCTTCCCACCACACGGGTTGAGTGAAATGGTGCAGGGTCACCATTGGCTGCAGTCCCTTAGCCAGCAGTTCATCGACCAAATCAGAATACCATTGAGCAGCATCAGCGTCCCATACACCCGGTTCGGGGACCAGTCTTGACCACTCGATTGAAAACCGGTAATGAGAGACGCCGAGGTTGTGAATCAACTCGATGTCTTCAGTTCTCCGATTCCAATGGTCGCAAGCTTCACCGCTTAATTGTTGACTTTTTGACCGGGGTTCAAACGCCGACCAATTGTTGGTGTTGCCACCTTCGATTTGATGAGAGGCTGTGGCAACACCCCACATGAATCCTTCAGGGAATGCGCTGCCTTCGGTGAGTGGCCTGTAATCAACACCCTGCCAATCACGGTGTTCTTCGGTCCACACATTTGTTGCTGTGCAACACAATTGATGAGTATTTTCATCCCAAGTGTTGGATAGAGTTCAGCATGTGGCCTTGGGAGAACACGCATGAGAGGCGTGGTTGCATCTGAGGTGCGGATAGCGGGAGTCGAACCCGCGACAAGAGGTTGGAAACCTCCTATGTTACCACTACACCATATCCGCACGATGTTGTAAGCCGTCCGAGAAGCCACTCACTTTTGAGGGAATCGGTCGTCCTGTTTCCGCACTTACTTCATTCCAGGTGGAGGGGGTGGAACTCTGCCGGTGAAACCGAGTGCTTCGCGTCGAGGATCATTGGCGGCGTTGGTGCTTCGCTCTAACCTTTGACTGATCAAATCCCTTGCACGTTCCAGCCGGTCTTCGGCTTCTTTTTCCTTGCCCGCATTACCGCGGATGATCAGTGCACCCATGAGGACGAACAGGACCAAGCCTCCGAACGCAGCTTGAACAATTGCGTTATCCATCACAGAAGAGAGAATACCCGCATCTCCACTTGTATCGTCTTCGAGAATGATTCTCGAATCCCAAGCCTCCAGTGTAATTGAAACAGAATCCATTCCTACTTCCGAACCAGGTTCCTTCGCTACCAGCGTAAGTTGATGGGTGCCCGCGTAGCGAACCTCTCCATCAAACGTCAAGGTTTGGGAAGTACCGGTTGTCTCGGTAAAGGTAAGGATTTGAATTTGTGAACTCGCACTGATCGCTGAGATGGCTTGCCATTCGACACGAACCGTCACTTGAGCAGCCATAAAAACTTCCACCGTGCATTGGAAGTTGAACCATCCACCGCCCACGATATCAATGCGTGAGATTGGGGTGCAGGTCATTTCTGCTTCAGCTGTATTTCGTGACGGGTCATATAGCCAGTGGTCAGGTCTGAAAGCTCCAGGGGTTTCATTATCACCATATCCATCTCCGTCGAAATCACTCCATTGAGTAGGTTCGGAGGGGAAGGCGTCCTCATCATCGGCGTACCCGTCGTGGTCTCCATCAACACACCCATTGGTAGAGCCAAGGTTTGAGGTGCCAAACAACGTTGGGCACGCATCGCCGTTGGTGCCGGCAAGGTTGTCACCATACCCATCGAGGTCTGTGTCAAACCATTGTGTTGCATCGCCAAGCCAAAGGTCGTTGGCATCGCTCGCACCATCAGCGTCTTCATCCGGGCAACCATGGCGGTCGAGGGTTGAGGTTCCGACCACATCCGGGCAAGCATCTGGCGAGGTACCGTTTGGATTGTCACCAAAGCCATCTCCATCTCTGTCTTCCCATTGTGTTGGTTCGTCAGGGAACGCATCGTTGCCTTGAGAGGCCCCATCGTTGTCGCCGTCAGGGCAACCATATCGATCGAGGTTTGAAGATCCATATTCGGTTGGACAAGCATCGGGGAGCGATCCGTTTGGATTGTCTCCATAGCCATCACCATCTTGGTCTCGCCACTGTGTTGGGTCAAGCGGCAGTGCGTCAGCACCATCGCTTTCGTTCCAATTGATGCTGTTGCTCGATGCGACGGTTGGATCGGAATAGCCGTCACCGTCAGTGTCTCTGCACCCCGTACGGTCGATGGTGGAATTTCCTGGGACCAGTGTGCAGTTGTCTTCCAAATCATCCAGTGTGTCACCGTCAGAATCCTGAGTACGTGTTGGATCGTCGGGGAAGGCATCGCTTATGTTCGACATACCATCGCCATCGCCGTCCTCGCATCCGAACCGATCAAAGGTCGAATTGCCAGGTACACCGGGGCACGCATCAGGTTCAGGTCCTGTGGCATTGTCTCCATAGCCATCACCGTCTTGGTCTAACCATTGACCTGTGAGGTTTGGAAAGGCATCATTGTCGTTGTCCCATCCATCGCCATCGGTGTCAACGCAACCGAATCTGTTTCCATTGGTGGAATTGCCTATGGCGCCCGGGCATGCGTCGGGTGTGGTGCCACCAAGATTGTCTCCATAGCCATCGCCATCGATATCCGCCCATTGTGTGTTGTCATCTGGATGAGTATCTTCGATGTTTGCCCAACCATCTTGGTCGGAATCATAACACCCAAGGGTGTTGTTTTGCCAAGAGTTTCCGACAACAGTTGGACAGTCATCGGCGAGGAGTCCAGTTGCGTTATCGCCGTAGCCGTCTCCATCTTGATCTGCCCACTGTGTGAGATCGGTTTTGAATGCGTCCGCACCATTGGCGACCGTCCAATTGGTATCAGGGTCAGAATACCCATCACCATCGGTGTCTGGGCAGCCAATGCGGTCCATGGTCGATGAAGGCAAAGACGTCATGACGATGCAATCATCATCAATTTGATCTGCAAAGCCGTCGGTATCAATATCAGACCATCGTAGAGGGTCGTTTGAGAATGCATCTGCGCCATTGGCAACAGCCCACCCTGAATCAGGGTCAGAGTAATTGTCGCCATCAGTGTCTAGGCAACCGTATCGATCTGTGGTTGAATTACCTGCAACAGTGGGGCATGAATCCGGCGTGGTACCGGCCGGGTTGTCACCGTAGGCATCTCCATCAGAATCGACCCACTGAGTCGGATCTAAAGGCCAAACGTCAGCGCCGTTTGCAACGCTCCATACCGGTCCATTTGTTCCGCTCAAATCTTCATCAGAAGAGCCGTCAGCGTCGGTGTCAATACAACCAAATCGGTCGCGTGAAGATGTGCCTGCTACAATGGGGCATGTGTCAGACTGATTTCCTGTGGCGTTATCACCATAGCCGTCGTTGTCTGTGTCCTTCCACTGGGTCCAATCGAAACGGAAGGCGTCTGCGCCCTCTGCGATGGTGTAGCCCGAGGACACGTCAGCATAGCCATCGCCATCGCTATCGGTGCAACCTAAGCGACCATTGGCGGATGAAGTCCCGGAAATGGACGGGCAGTCATCAGCGTTGTTACCGGTGGCGTTGTCACCATAGCCGTCTTGATCAGAATCGACCCACTGGGTGGTGTCGTTAGGGAAGGCATCAGCGCCGTTAAGAACAGCAGTCCACGTTGCGTCAGGATTAGAATATCCATCGTTATCTGTGTCGCTGCAACCCTTGCGATCTTGGCTCGAGGTACCTGAGACGGTCGGGCAACTGTCGCCTTCGTTCGCCGGGGGGGGGTTATCGCCATAGCCGTCGCCATCGGTGTCAATCCATTGATCGGCGTCGTTCATGAAAGCATCAGCGCCGTCAGAAACCCACCATACTGGACCATTGGTCCCGGTTAGATCAGGGTCACTGTAGGTGTCTCCATCAGTGTCCGGGCAGCCGCCACGATCAGTGCTTGAGGTTCCAACGACTGTGGGGCAACCATCAGCGCCCTGGGCCGTCGTCCAGTTACCGTCTGGAGTAGAGAATGTGTCGCTATCTTGGTCAGGACAACCAAACCGGTCAGCCGTGGATGTTCCTGGAACGGTCAAACAACCGTCGGGGGTAATTCCTCCAGCATTGTCACCGTATCCGTCAACGTCAAAGTCACTCCACTGGGTGACTTCGCTGATGAATGCATCTGCGCCATTGGCAATGGTCCAGTTGCTTGAAGGATCAGAATAGCCATCACCATCTGTATCAGGGCATCCAAGACGATCGTTGCTTGAGCCTCCAAAAGTGAAGGCACAATCATCGACGCTGTCTTCGGTTCCATCAAGATCAGCGTCTTGTGTAAGGTTGACGAGAAGGTACTCTGCATTGAGGGCTAATGAAAAGAATTGAGGCCCGCTAGGAACTGAAGTGCCGAGGACGTGAACTTCCCAAGTGCCTTGTGCAGGCGAATCGAAATTGAGGACGCGAAGGTTATTGAGATTGTCAGACAGGTTGGACCATGTTCCATCAGGGCGCTTGACAGCAAAATCAAGATCATTGATCAGGTTTGTTGCAGCACCTACGGCTGAGGCACTTTCGGTGTAGGAAAGACCAAGCTGCAGTTTCGGTGCTGATGCGGGGACGACGAAACTCCAACCGCGTTCTTCGTTGGTGGAAAGGGATTCATTGTCCACGAATGAGGCGTTCAATGCCGACCACATATCCAATCGTCCATATCCTTCATGTGTGTTTGGTATTGCTTCACCTGCGCCATTTGTTGACGAGCTGTATTGGCCCATCATGTCATGAGCGGTGGCTGCATAAATGGCCTTGACCAAAGCAGAGGATGGGGTATGATTCCGATTTTCCATAAGGTGCTGAAGCAGCAAAGCAGTCGATCCTGCCGCGAGTGGTGTAGCCATGCTTGTTCCGCTCATTGAGGTGTAATTTCCAGTTCCACCTGAATATCGAGATTTCGTTGACAAAATGTTCGTACCTGGTGCCACAAAGTCGGGTTTGACACGCCCGTCATCGGTTGGCCCTCTTGAAGAGAAATAAGCCATTCCAGAAGCGTTGTCTGAGATCGAGCCCCATGATGGGCGGTTGTTCTCTGATGCTCCGATGGTGATTGCACTTTTGGCAGTAGCAGGTGACCCGAGGCTATCATCGTCGATTTCTCCATCACCGTTTGAATCTGATCCTTCGTTTCCTGCAGCGAACATGATCACGAGGTCTTGGTGTTTGAAAGCGCCTGAATCCACTGCGGCCGAACTGGTTGTGTATGCTCCAAATGCTGGACTACCCCATGAATTGGTGTGGATTCGACTCCCATTATCGACAGCCAAATCAAAAATCTCGACCAAGTCGTAAGGGATTCCACAACCAAAGCATCCGCTTTGTTGCCATGCATGGAACAACAGTTGAGCTTCAGGAGCCGTCCCGAAGACAGTTGGGTCGTCAGTGCCATCACCAAGAACCGAGCCGGAAACGTGTGTGCCGTGACCATCATCATCTTCGGCTCCATCGTCGCAAGGTCCAGGATCGCTTGGAGAGGTGTATGTGCACCCTCTGGAGGGCCACGATAAAATGCCCTTGATGTGGTCAGAAAAGTCAGGGTGCATTGTTGAGTCGTTCACGCCGCTGTCAATGCCAGAGTCACCGACAGTGACGATGATTCCGGAACCGTCCAATCCCGCCCAGGAACTGTTTGCGTTTGCCATTGCTGTAGCATCTCTTAGGTCATCAGCGTGCAAGATTTTTCCCCCTTCGACGTTTATTGGAAGGAACCAATCCATCGTTTCAATCCATTCGATTTCACTTTGCTCAGCCAACCAAACAAAGCCAGTGGTTTCCACCACGGCTTTGACATACCGGCCGCTTACGGACTTAACCGAAACATCAGACCGTTGTTCGATGTTTTCTGGAAGCGTCTCTCCTGACAAAATCATGCTCACGAGTGCCTCGCCTTCTTTGGCGTAAGGGTTTTCCGACATCGGTTGTACGCCAGTAAGGCTGCGAACGAGATCTTCTCGGATTTTGTCGACAGGGTCGAGTTGAACCATCCCTTCAACATCCAATGCATTGAGGTCTCGTGTTGTGTGGCCGTTGAGTTCACATTGGAATCCGTTGGGTGGGAGGTATGAGAAGCATTCAATCCCCTTTTCTTCGAGTTGGTAAAACCATTCTGTGGGCACTGGGAATTCGTGAGTGAGGATGTACCAGCCGTTCAGCGTTGTACTTTGGCCCGTCCATTCGGACCAATCATCGACTGCAATCACACCCATGTCGCGGAACAAGAGGTTGATTTCTCCTACGCCTTCTTCGGGATTGAACCAGCCATTTTCGAGTTCACCGCTCGGTAACAAACCGACGGTGCTAAACAGATCCAAATCCACGTCGGTTTCGACAACAACTTGCGGTCCCGTGGGTGCACTCGCATACGTGATTGGAGCAAGAACCTGAATCAGCATGAGCAATGAAAAACCAATGGCTCGTATTCGGATGGTCTGGGACATATACTGCGACGGGCGCGGCTCCCACATGAATGATTTGTTTGCTTGAATCTCCTCATCTGCTCTCGGCGAGGGTTCAAATGCCCTGCGACCCGCCGTTTAGTTATGACGAGAGGACGAAACGGTGCAGTCGACTCGATGGCCCCTGAAGACATCAACGAGGGCCATCAGGTGCTCGGTCGCCAAGTCTGGCGTGTTATTCCCTACGCAAAGCGCTACCCTCGCCGGTTAATCGCAGGTTTTCTGGGCAACGCTTGCGCTCGTGTCGTCGACCTCGTACCCTTCGTTGCCATCGGTTGGGCGGTCGACTACTTCACCTCAGGAACCATGGTTGGACCGGGCCTTGTACAAAGCGCAGTCACCGCAATCAACAACGATCCAGCTGTTGGTTATGGGTTCTTGATTTTCCTTGGATTTGCTCTGCTTGCAGTGTTTCAAGGTATTTCTGAGTACGCGTGGCAAACGCTTGGTTACAACATCCAACACGACCTTCGCATGGATGCAACCCGTTCGCTCATCGCCATGGAGGCCTCATACTACGACATGCGTCAAACAGGGCAAATCATGTCAGTGCTCTCAAGTGACGTCAATCAATTGGAAGACGTGGTCTCTGATTCCTCGACCTCAATCATTCGAATTGTGTTTACCTTTTTGACGGCGTTTGTGATTTTGGCATCGATGTCATGGAAGTTAGCTGGCGTGTTGTTTGGTCCGATTCTGTTCATCATCCCCTGTGTCTACTGGTTTTCGACCCGGGTTCAACGAAAGTACCGCAAGCAACGTGAATCAACCGGTGATATCCACGCTGTGCTCGAGAACCTGATCAGCGGTATCTCCGTTGTCCAAGCTTACAACGCTCAATCCTGGGAAGCAAACCGAGTGGACCGAGAATCTGGTTCATACCGCGATCAAGCCATCGGTGCAAGCCGAGACCGCAACAGGTTTTTGCCGATGATTTACGTTATTGCCGGTGTTGCGTTTGGCCTTCTTGTCACGGCAGGTGGCTGGCTGGCGAGCACAGGTGAAATTTCAACCGGCCAACTTGTGACGTTCTTACTCATCAGCACTCGAATGACAATGCCGATGTTCATCTTTGGTATTCTCATCAACCAACTGCAACGCGGCGAGGCCGCTGCACGCAGGGTGTTTGCAGCGATTGATTTGGAGCCAACCATCACCGATGACCCCGATGCAGTCGAACTTGAAGAGAGCATCACGTCTGTCGAATTCCGAAACGTACATTTCACCTACCCCAACACCTCGGTGAAGGTGCTCAGCGGCATCTCGTTCGTTGCCAATGGCGGCGACTTCCTCGGCGTGATGGGTCACACTGGGGCAGGAAAAACAACCATCCTGAAGCTGTTGATGAGGTACTATTTGCCCGACAGCGGGGACGTGCTGATCAACGGTAAGAGCATCAACGACTACACCCTTGATTCCGTGCGTGACAAAATTGGATTTGTTTCACAAGAACCGTTCCTCTTCTACGGTACGGTTCGTGACAATGTCAAGTACAATCAAGAAGCCACTGAAGAAGAGCTTCTCATTGCATTGAAACTTGCAGGGGCCTGGGACTTCATTCAGGATTTGGAAGACAAACTCGACACCATGGTCGGCGACCGTGGTGCTAAATTGAGCGGCGGACAACGCGCTCGAGTTTCATTGGCACGTGCTTTATTGAAGCAACCAAGCCTCCTCATTCTCGATGAAGCGTCGAGCGCTCTTGATGCAGAAACCGAACGCAGGATCCAAGAGAACCTCATCGCAAGTGGTTCAGATCGTGCAACCATCGCAGTAGCACACCGCCTCTCCACCATCAGAAACGCCAAAGAAATCCTCTCGATGGTTGACGGTGCGGTTGTCGAGCGTGGCACTCACGACTCATTGGTCGCAGCAGGTGGCGTTTACGCCAGTCAATGGACCATTCAAACCGGCGACATGGCTGGTTTGAGTTCCTCAGAGGATTAAGTTCGCTGTCGTATCGGTCGAAGCACAGCGGTGTCTTCTTCCTCGGTTTTTGGGAACCAAGAATCGCCGAGTAAAATGGACACCGAGACAGCCAAGAACAACGGAATGCCGATGATCAGCGACCAAATGGCAACGCTCAGTCCATTGA
>CAJJAV010000015.1 GCA_905182125.1 uncultured Candidatus Poseidoniales archaeon | reverse complement strand
AACGAACGTGTCTGCATCCCGCCATTGTGCACCTGAATCGGCGTACCGGAGAGAATGGCGTCAAAGAACATCGCCACCACTTGACCGTAATCGCCGCCGTCCAGCCGAGGACCGTAGGCGTTGAACGGGCGGACAATACGAACATCCAAGGCCGTCCCTTGCAGCGTGCTGGGCTGCGACTTCGTCGAGGTACTTGCTCGCTCCGTAGGAGTGGCGTTGATGGAGGCTGCGGGTCGGTGAACGTGCATCGGGTCGCCGTTACGGCAATCGGTTGGTGCTCTGCTTCACCGAAGGCCTCTGGGGAAGAGGCCAGCACGTAGCGCGCCTCGTTGGCCATAGCGAGCTCAAGGGTGCGCAAGGTCCCGTTGATGTTGACGTCGATGACCGAGTGGGCGGCCTCATGAAACCATTTGGTGCCGTTGATGGCTGCGAGATGATACACGAGATCAAGGCCACCAAGCGCCTCAACGCAAGCATCCAATGCTTCGATGTTACGAACATCCCCTTGGATGAAGGTGAAATTGGTATGGCCTTCGAGCGCTGCGAGGTTGGACAAAGAGCCTCGGAAAAGGGAATCGAGCGCCAGGACCTCGTGGCCTTGCTCAATCAGTGCCTCACACAATGAGGAGCCAAGAAAACCAGCACCACCGGTGACAAGGACCTTCAACGGCACGAAGATCAACCCGCTCGCTCGAGGATTTCGATGATCACAATGCCGTCTTTGGAGGTCATTTCGATGAGGTCGCCATCGTTGATGGCTTGGCATGGGTCCTGATCAAAGGCATGACCATATGGCACATTAAGCAAGGAACAGGCGGGCAGTGTCAGCGGACAAACATCGCTGTTCACAATGGCTTTTGGCCCTTTTCCAGTGTAGAGGAGGCCCATCAGGACATAGGGTGCAACCGTTGAGCCTGAGCCCTTTGGGTAGATCAGAATGCTGTCACCAATCGCTCGACCGTCCAGTGGATGCCCGAATTCTTCAACCACGCCAGTGTCCCTGTTGACATAGCCAAGGTAGGTGAGTGGAACATCCGTCACCATCGCTTTGCCCTTAACTGAGAAAGAAGACTGACTCAACAGCCCTTCGCCCAAGAGGGTGGCGTCGCCTGTTTGCACTGTCTTGTTGCTGGCGTGTTGGGGTTGGGCTTTTGCCGTAAGTTGGGGGCGCTCACCGGCAGAGAGGGTCGGATCGAAAGCGTGGGCTACACATTTTTCAATCGAAAGCACGCTGGTTGGAAGGCGGTTCAAACCGCTGGTAAGGTAGTGTTCTGCTTTGAGCGAGTTGGTCAGCAGATGGTTGTACTTCGACCGATTGTAGGGCGTGACTTCCGGGCATGTGTCCTGGAGGATCACAGCCCCTGCTTGTTCCAAAAGTTCGATGCTACCATCGGCTAAAGCCAAATCGTAGTTGGCCCCACTGGTAAAGACCCATAGCCTTCCGTCTGGTATTTTTTGACCCATTTCGGCGTATGATCGGACAGCTGATGCCGTGATTCTGATTTCTTCAAGGCTGGCCTGTGGGCAACCAATCACAATCAGATCAACCTGTCCCTGTGGAGCAAGATCAGCATAACGTGAGGCTAAATCTTCGGCTGTAAACACAAGTGTCCCCTGCCAACCTTCAGCAGGTGGCATCCAATCGCCATTGGCATCTTTGCTCAAAGGAGGATCTGGAGAAAGGCCCTCAGCCCACAACATCGGCGTGCCGTAATTCGCAGCAGCGGCTGTCAAGGCTTTCTTCCGGGCAAAGCTGGCCCGTTCAGGCAATCCTTGAATGAAAGGCATGGGGCCCCAAGGGAGTTGCCAACCTGGGCGCACCTGCTTTCCAATCCAATCACCAAAGACGGACCAGTCTGCAAGCGTGTTCAATTGACACTGGAGATCGACATGGATGTTTGGCCTCCTGTTCGCCTCCAAGTGGAGCCCCCATTTTGGAGCATATCCGGTAAGCGCAGTGGCGAGTGCTGACAACCCAGACTCGCGGTTGGTGATGAGTGAGGTCCACGTGTTGGAAAAACAAACAGCGTTCGATTCAGCCCAAGAAGCCACGCCAGCATCATCGGCTATGCCTCGGTCATAGGGTGTGCAGGAGAGCGTGGCCTCAATGCCGAGTTCTTCATAGGCTTGAACAATCTCAAATTGCTGCTCAAGAAAATCAGGCCATTCAATGTCCATCTCTTTCATTTTCTCTTTGTCGCACCCAGCAGAATTCAATGTGGTTGGGATCACGACCGTTCCGTCGCCTGAACTCGAGAGGTCAGCCAAAAAACGACGCAAACCGTGCCCGCCGGTGATCACAGACACGCCGGATACGTGGGCGTGGTCGACTTCGATGAAGCCTTCAGCGCTGGCCGTAATGGCGAGATCAACGACCAAACGAGCGGCCTTTTGCCTGGTTGGTCCTTCATCGCCAGCGAGTTGGGCTGAGAGGCGTTCAGGCAAGTCCATGATGCAGGCACAGCAAGGACGCTCATGAAGTCACCCCTCTCATCCACTACCACATTCAAGGAAACTTTTGATTGAAAAAACCTCTCAAAACGCCAAGAACCGAAGCATTTGATACCCTTGAGGTAATCTCCACTTCACATGTCAACCTCAGCTGGACTGGATGACCCCCGCCATATCGCAGGCGAACCTGCACCACAAACCTCCGGAAAACCAGTGCCACCTCTGTCGCAGACCCGAGCACAATCCGACGAGCCTCAGGCCCTCCAAAGCCGTCCAAAAAGGGTGTTGGCTGTGCTTCAAGTCCTGATGTTGATCGGTGCGATTGGCGCATCGAGTTACGCTATGTACACAGTTGCAACATGGCCTTCTGATTCGGACAACATGGATTCAAACCAGAACGAACTGCTGGTCAGAACTGAAGGTCGAGACGCTGACGCGGTTTGCATACAGGGCGGTTCATTGATCTTGATTGGAACCGACCAAAACTTGAACGGTTACCTCGACGGTGTTGAAGTCACGTCCACCACCAATCTTTGCCATGGGGAACGTGGATTCTCTGGTTTGCAAGGTATCGCAGGCACAAGCACGGACGGGGCCACAAGTCGGATTGAAACAACCAACCTCCCCGTCGGCAATGAAACATGCATGTCCGGCGGCCTGATGATTGAAAGCGGGATTGACAGCAACCATGACCAGTCCTTGAACGAAAGCGAAGTTGCCTCAACTGAATGGTTGTGCAACGGTGCTCTTGGATCACCAGGCTTCAACGGTGGCCAAGGTGCTGATGGCATCGATGGAACAACCGGCGCATCGGCTCTTGTATCCCAACGCGACCCGCTGCCAAGCGTTTGTGCCGCTGGCGTTGTGATTGATTTTGGCATCGACAACGGTCGTGGCGATGGCGTTGCCGGCGATGAAGTGCTTCATGAAGATGAAGCATTGAGCAGCCTGAAGATTTGCAGCCAGGAACTCTTCGTCGGCCCCATCGGCGATTACAACACCTGGTATGTCTGACGGAACGGTGTCACTTCGGGTTGCGAACAATTGATGTGGATGCCAACCGCAAATCTGCTCCTCACAGCGGGCAGCGATGGAAGCCATGGTTGTGAATTGTGGATCAGCGACGCTACACCGACTGGATCTGTGATGTTGATCGATCTCAACCCTTCAGGTGACGGCTCCCCGGGCCGGTTCGCTGGATTTACGTTGATTAACATCGATGGGCGTGAACTCGTGGTGTTTGATGCCGATGATGGCGTCAATGGACGACATCTTTGGAGCACAGATGGCACGCTGAGTGGCACCCAAAGAATCCAAGGAAACATCAGCACCAGCGTTACTTCGAGTGCTGAAGTGGTCATGTGGAATGAGGGGTTGGTGGTTCTCAACAACCCTGACGGCCTTCTTTGGACCAACGGAACCGTGGCAATGAATGCCTTCGAACATCCGTCCCTCTCCCCGGGTTTGAGTCCTGAACATCGCATGGTCGCAGATTCACTTGCTTCTTACCAGCCCTCATTGTTGTTCGTTGAACATGGATGGTTATGGTTTGCGGCCAAAACGCAAGCGGGCATTGAACCCTATGCCTTGCACAGCAGTGGCACCTTCCAGTCATGGGATTTGGTCGCAGGTGATGCTGAGCCAAGCGCTGCCATTGATGTGATCGGTGGGGTTGTGGTCGTCGCCAATGGAGAACAAGGTCGACAACTTGTCCGGCTTACCCATGATGGTTCTGAACTCTGGCTCACCACCTTGATTCACAGTGGAACCGGCGACCCGACTGACCATGTCGGTGAACGACTCGGCTTGCACCGTCTTGGTGATGTGATCGTGTTCGATGCACTGACGTCCGGGGTCGATCCTCAACTCTGGGCGCATGATTTGACTCAAGCAACCACGACTTTGCTCTCTTCAACAATCCTCGCACCCGGTGATTGGGCTGGTGGAGTGGTGCATCAACAACGCCTGTGGTTTGATTGTGTGGCCCCAAACATCGCTCAAGAAGTCTGTTCAACCGATGGAACGGTTGCTGGAACTCAAACGGAAACGGACCTACGAGCCGGAGCAGCGAGTGCGCTCGTTCGTGGGTTTGTAGCCATTGAAGGCGCTTTATTCATGGTCGCAAGTGGCCAAATCAACGGGATTGAAACTGGATCGTGCCTTTGGACAGTGGATTCAATCAATGGACCAAGCTTGGTGTACGACCCTTGGCCTGGTCAAAACAACAATTCCAATTCGGGCACCTACGGCAAAGTGCACGCTTCCAATCACCATGTGTTCTTCATCGCCAACGATGGTGAAAACGGCCATGAGTGGCATGCTTACAGTCATGATAAATTAGGCAATGAATGGTTAATTTGGTCTGTATGATCAACGCAAGTGAATGCAATAAGGGCACGAGACTTCCACCACATACGACGGCGATTGCTGATCGTTGAGCGTGAGTGGCTCCCTGCAGGCAAAGCACTGTTTCGCATCGGATTCTTTCAGTTCAGGCGTTACGGCCACACGGTGATCGAAGACAAAACAGTCGCCTTCCCAATGGGCCCCGCCGACCTGAGCGAAGTAACCGAGGATCCCTCCTTTGAGTTGACGTACATCTTTGAAACCGGCTTCAAGCATCACCACGCTGGCTTTCTCACATCGTATACCACCGGTACAGAACATGACAACTGGGGTGTCTTTGAGGTCGTCAGGAAGTTCACTGATGGCTGCTGGGAACGATCGGAAACTGCCGATGTCCAGTTCAAGCGCATTCGTGAAGGTGCCCAGACGAATTTCGTAATCGTTGCGCGTATCGAGCACAGTGACTGCTTTCCCCTCATCGAGCCAGCGTTTGAACTCGGTTGGTTCAATCGCTTCGCCGGTGAATTCTGCGGGTTTGACATCACCCATGCCCATCGAGATGATTTCGTTCTTGAGACGAACGTTCATTCTGTTGAATGGTTGGTAGGCCGTGTGTGATGTTTTCAATGGAATATCGAGGAATCGCAGGTCCTTCTCAATGTGGCCAAGAAACAGATCGATGCCTTCTTTAGACCCAGCGATAAAGAAATTGATGCCTTCGTGTGCCAGCAAGATTGTGCCTCGGAGCCCTCCGGCTTGGCACACATCAATCAGAGGGGCACGAAGTTCGTCCCGGTCTGGAAGGTCGACAAAGCGGTAGCCCGCAATGTTGAGGATTGGCCCGGTCATGGATGATGGCACGGGGTGCTGTTTTTGAGTCATTCCGACCCTCAGGGGCGTCGCCAATCGTGTCGCGATGCCAACGGCCGACGCCATCCTTGACCGAAGGCTCTGCTTGAGACACGGGGCGCTGGTGACATTTGCCAACGCTTGTGTTCATTGCGTTCGAGGCGTGTGAGAACATCGAGGACAACGGCAGGCTCGTGGCCTTTCGCTGCAATGCTGGCTCCGTCGAGGCCTCCTTCAATATGAGCTTGTAGAATGGCATCCAACTCAGGATAAGGCGGCAATGAATCTTCGTCGATCTGGTCAGGAGCAAGTTCAGCAGATGGAGGCTTGGTACGGGTGGAGTCGTTTACAGGCATTGCCAAACCAGCCTCCGCTGCTCGCTTGTTGAAGACATCAGCTAAGCCATAGACTTGCATTTTGTACAAATCGCCAAGAGGCGTGTAGCCCCCAGCCATGTCACCATACAAGGTGCAGTAGCCTTGGGCCAACTCTGATTTGTTTCCTGTAGCGATGGCCATGCTTCCTTGAGCGTTGGCGTATGCCATCACGACAAGCCCCCGCAAACGTGCTTGCAAGTTCTCACCAGCAACCGAAGCGCCTGCTTCAAGCATGCCACCAATCGAGCCTTCGACCGATGCGTGCATGGGGTCGATGGGAATGGTTTCAAACACCAAGCCGAGGGATGCGGCGGTGGATGCAGCATCGTCGATCGAGTGTTGTGATGAGTGGCGAGAAGGCATGGCCAATCCCGTCACATTGGCAGGACCCACGGCAGCAGCAGCAACGCATGCCGCAACAGCAGAATCAATGCCACCTGACAAACCGAGCACAATCGAGGTGATGCCCGATTTGCGACAGTAATCCGAGAGTCCGGTCACAACGGCATCTGTGAGGTCTTCGAGGGTTTCACCCTCGTGTTCCTGACCGTCATCGCCTGCTTGGAGGAAACGCAGTTTATCCTGACCAACATCAAGGGCATCAGAGGCGGTTGAAGGAAGCCACGAACAAGCGGTAGGGTCATCCAAATCAACCATGAGAACACCTTCTTTCCAGGCAGGGGCAATTACGACGCGACCGTCTGGCCAAGCGACAAGTGAATTACCGTCAAACAACAAATCATCGTTGCCACCGACTTGATTGGCCAGCAAGAACGGGTGATCGAGCACCGAGGCTGCTGTTCGACAGACATGAATTCTGGCCATCAGTTTCTCGGCGTGGTAGGGCGAAGCTGAAAGATTGACCGTCGCATCAAGTTTGACACCTTGGCGTCCCCATTCAGCAAGAGACTCAATCGGATCGGCTGCGTAGGTTGAAGGCGTCATTCCTGCCGCCTGCCATGCATCTTCACACACCGTCACACCAAGGTCAAGACCAGCGATGGTACGAGCAATTCCCGGCCGGTTATCGGCTTTGAAATACCGTGCCTCATCAAAGACATCGTAGGTTGGGAGGAGTTGTTTTCGAGCGACAATACGGTTGCCATGATCGGATGAAGCGCTCGTTGGACCGCATCGTACAACACCATTGCTCGGCAATTGTTTGTCATGGTCAGGGCTGAGTGGTGTTCCTACAAGGACTGGAATTCCAACGACGAGTTGGCATGCTTGCTCTTGAGCAAGATGGACGAATTCTGGCTGAAGCAGGAGGTCCCTCGGTGGGTAACCGCAAATGGCCAGTTCGGTGCTCAAGGCAAGCACTGCGCCTTTTGATTCTGCCAGATTGGCGAGTGATTCGATGCGTTTCGCATTCCCAACAAGGTCCCCGACGGTGGAATCACCTTGGAGCAGTGCAATAGAGCGACCCATCGAATTCAACACCCTTCTCAATCGTGCCTTACGATGTTCCCTTCTGAATCTTTGTACCACCATTCATTGGCCACTTTGTCATGATACCACCAGTAGCCATCGGATCCTCGGACCCAATCGGTTTGGGTGGAAGCGGCACTGATGGGTGCGATGGTGTTTGCTGCTGCAACTTCGACAGCGGCGTTAACTTCGACAGCGCCCTCAACTTCGTCTTCGTACTCCTCTTCATCTTCGTCGAATTCAGAGGAATATTCATCCCAATCGTATTCGCTCTTCGAGCCACGCTTTCGAGTCATTCGAGTTGCGTAAACGAGACCTGTCGCCACAATGGCAAGCGAGAGGAGACCCGCTACACTGCCAATCACAGGGTTGACGTTGCCAAACACCCGTTCTGAGAAGGTTTCTTCGCGAGGAGGACGCACATCGATTGATGGTCCGCTTGATGTGAGATCATTTTCGAGGGCCACTTCAATCCATTGAAGACCTGCACTTTCAGGGTTCCAATCGACCTGGACAGCGACCTCTCCACCTTTGCCAATCTCTGCGCTGGTTCTGCGAAGAACGGAACGGTTCCCATCAGCATTGACGATGGTGAAGACAACATCGACGCTTCCATCCAGCGTCCCTGTGTTCTTGACGTAGGCGGTGACGATGGAGGTTTGACCGACTTCGATAATGAGCCGTGAGTATTCAACGGAACCTTGAGCAATGGTGAATTCAGGCTTGAGCCATTCCATGTCCCAGATGCCAACAGGTGTGCCAGCAAGCGAACCGCCGAAACCGAGGATTTCGTTATCTGCCAAGTCCCTGCCCGAAACGATAACGTGAAGTTCTAACCGGTTTTCAAGCATCTCTGAAGTGATCACACTCAAATCGATGCTACCAAACACTTCCAAACGCAGGCCAGAGATTTCACTTCCAACCAAGGTGAGGGGTTCAACACCGTTTCGAAGTCGGTCGCCTGTGGCTTTCTCTTCAACCCACCATATGAGTTCGAGTGAGTCGGTTTCAAGACCGCCTTCTTCGGAGAGAAGAACCCGAACTTCATGGACATCTGCGGCTAAAACAGCAGATGGACGTGGGTTGAGAACTTCAACTGGTTCAGGCCCCGTTCCGTCGATTAAGATCCATCGGACTGAGGTCTCTTTGTCGGTTGCATCGACGCCTTGACCTTCTAAACAGCCAATGCTCCATGTCAGCGGCATGGTTCCAGACTGGGCCGGTGCACGAAGTTCCATTGACCAAATGCCTTGATAGGTTGTTGCTGCGTGAGATGTTCCTGCAAACAGAACGTTGACTTCACACTCGAACACAGGCACGGCGTTGGTCTCACTGAACACAACTCCGCCTGCAATTTCCATTGGGCTGTTCGGAGCGAGTCGCGCCCCATCGCCGAGTAAGGAGCCTTGCGAGAGGACGAGCGCAACAGATTCTTCTGGAATCTCCATTGCCGCGGAGAAGCGCCATCGGTGTTCTGGGAAGGCTTTGACCACCTCTTGGCCTGCACGGTCAATGACACGAACACCCGGTTCCCGTCGAGTTTCACCCAAGTCGGGCGTGGTCCATGCAAGTGTAAATTCAATGTTCAGGGTGATGTCCCGCTCATAGGGGTCCGCTGGCCCATCGGCACCGAACATAGTGCAGTCAATAACCGTCAAATGCGGACTTGTTGTTGTGCAGTTACCAGTCATGAAATCCCATCGGATTGGCAGGGTATCGCTGCCTTGGTTTGATGCCAATTCGACAATCACGTCGGCGAGATCCGAACCCCCGTTCGGTTCAGAGAGATCAACATTGATGGCGTAAGGCGTTTGAGGATGGAGCCAAGGTTCACGGCCTGATGCATAAGAAAAAGCGCCTTGTTCGATGGTCGGTGCGCCGTCAACTGCCAGTTGGTACATGAAGAGATGTTCACCACTCTCACTGCTTCCACCTTTCTCGAGGATCTGACCTGCTTCATCGGTGCCTGAAATGTAAACTGCTACCTTTTGACCAAGGCTACCTCCTGTGTCATCGAGCAGCAGGGTGTATTGGCCGATCAAGCTTTCCAGATTGTTGGGCATGTACAAGCCAAGGCCTTGGTATTCATCTGCATCGGGCCATTGGTTAAGGTTGCTATCGTCAATCCATTCGCGCCAGACCATTGCTTGCACGTTGGTTGGCAACAACGGCTGATCGGTGATTTGAATGCGCATGGTTTGGGTGCTTGAAGGGGTACGGTGATCGTACAAATCCATTGAAGTGGAGAGCACTTGGGGGTTGACTGAGTCAACGTGGAAGGTACGTTCCAAGATGGCATCAGAAGTGAGCCCTGAACCGTTTAAGGAAGTCAATTCGAGGCGCCAAGTCAATTCACCAAAAGTGAACGGGACGGTGTCGGTGTAGTTCCAATAATTTTCGTCGAGGGTGGTTGTGTTCGTCACCATTGTTTGCCCGCGGTAGAGGGTGAGCAGTGCGTCTCCATCAGCGAAGGCATCGAGTGTCTCGAGCCCTTCGAAACCGATTCGAACTGAGAGATCGACTTGGATGCCTGCTTTCAGGTAGTAATCAGAAGCAGCCAAGGTTCGGTTGTTGTCGAGATCGGTGAACACGACTTCTTGAATCTCAAGGTCGTTTTCGTACCCTTGCGTTCCAAAGCCGCCCCATGAATAGACAGAAGGAATCGAAATCACACCGTTGGACAACACCAGGCGCGATGTCACGGTCATTTTCTCAGCATCGTCCCAGGAAGGTTCGATTCTGAAGGTGATGCTGGTGGTGGTTTGCACACCATTTTCAACGACGACAATCGGGTGATCAGGATGGAGTTCAATCTGCGAAGAAGCGCCGAGCCCAACCGGTGTCGAACCGCTGAAGGGGAGCAGCCAAGTGCCGGTAGAGGTCCCATCTGTGACATCCAAGCGAGCCATTGTGGCGCTCGAACCGTAGACATTGTAGGTCGAATTCATGGTCTGCCAACGTTGGCTTGGTGTCAATATTGGATCTTCGTTAAGCATTGAAGAAGCAAGAAGTTGAACTGCGGAAGAAGTGTTGAGTCCCTCGATTGAAACCGAAATACCACCTGCTGTTTCTGAAGCAATGGGCAACGTGATTTGGTGCATCCCGTTGTTTGGAGGTAGCCCATAACGGGCGCTGTTCAAGGCCAGGACAAACACGGAATCTGTCGCAGCATTGACGCTCGTAGCCACCGGGTAAGGTACCGCTAATCCAGCAAGGGTCACGTTTCCAGATCCTGTGATTTCAAAGGTCACTTCGGCAAATGAAGCACCAAGGGCGCCCACTGAGGAGGTGACGCTTGACAAAGCGATGGTCAAATCCTCGATTTGAGTCGAGTTAAGTGCGATGTATGAGGATCCATTCAACGACCAGTTGGCAACCAGTTCGGTTCCAACCCGAAGGCTGACGCCGTCGAGGTATCCGTTGTGAGATGCGGCACTGAAGGCAAAGGATTGGATGTCGACGATTGGAATCCACGCCTTCCCTGAGGCGGAGCCTGCGATGCCGGGATTGACGGCAAGGTGCGCCTTACCGCTTTCGAAGCGGTCTTGGAGGCCCCATGAACCAACGCGTGCGTCGCTGCCACCCCATTCCAATTGGCCATCGTCCTCAAAATCAATGGAGGGTGAAGTCGGTTGCAGCCCTGACATGATGCCACCAGCAAAAGAGGTGAGGGACCATTCCATTGCTAGATCGGACTGGTTGGATGAAGACACCTGCACTTGCATGCGGCCATACTGCCCTTCGGAACCGAGCATGTCCATGGTGAAAGGCAAGGTGATTGGCATCCAAGCACCACCTTCCGAAAAGCGAACGGAAAAGTTCGCGTTGGACGATTCCGCATCGATGAACGCCTTGGCTGAGGCACCTGAAGTTGACATCCATGGCGAGTGTGCTGTAGCAATCCCTGAACCATTGAGGCTTGGTAACAGGAGTGGAAGATCTGGTGCTGATGGGGCGTGGTATGCTCCATCGGCGAGGGTCCAGCCACGTTCGGCTGGGTTCTCTTCGAATTGGATGGTGTACATACCGTCGCCGCTGATGGAGTGAACAGTCGCCATGCGCCCGTTGGCAGCGGGTTGGAAGAACAGCTGGACTTTGATCGCTGTGTGTGTGGCCCAATCCAATGCATTTGTGGGAATGTAGCCAGCACCTTGGCCAGACATCCCTTCAATCGGTTCGCCAGTCATTGCATCGACCACCGTCCAGTTGAGGTAGCCTCCAGCAGGAACATCAGCATCGAGGTAGAGCGGAGCCCACGGACCAGCATTGACCGTTTGGAAATTGCTTGAACCGAACCCGATGGAAGGGCTGAGCCAATCTGCAGAAGGTGGCAGGGCCAGATGAACATCATCGATGAACCAGTAGTCGCAGCAGGTGCCAGAACCACTGTTTTGTTCAAAGCGGATTTGGGTGGTTGCGTGTAAGGCCGCTGCAGGCAATGAGCCCATCCATTGTATGTTCGTTCCGCCCAGGGCTGAGCCAAACCATGTGTTCAATGTGGTCCAAGCGCCTGCGGCAGTCTTGTATTGAACCTTCAAATCTTCACCAGTATCAGCTTCTTCACCACAGGATGAAGATCCTTGACGGATCCATGCGTGAAGTGGAATGGTGCTCATCCCGGCAAGATTGACAGCGGGTGAAGTTGCGTACTCAGCGGCATTGTAATTTGCTTGGGTTTTGATGGAGCCACCGGTGCTTCCATTGTAGCCGCAACTGACTGTGTAGCGACCCACATACGATGGTGTGGAAACCGTCCAACCTTGGAGGCCTGAATTGAAATCCCAGAGCGTGCCACCACCGTCGCCGGTCAGAATATCATCGGCGCCATAGGTGCCATTGTGCACGGCTGAGTTGGCAGACCATGCGGCTGCATCGTCCCAAACGAACCCGTTTTGCGTCGGTTGAACGGCTGGTTCCATGGCCAAATGAATCGAAGTGATCGGGGCATCGCTCGGTACGTCGACGGTGAATGAAGTTGAAGCCTGCCCGTCTCCTGCGAGGAGGAACGAAGCACGTTCCCCGGCGATGGCAGAAGCCACAATCATGTCTTCAAGAACAGCATCCTCTGGCGAGGCTGCAAGGTTGCTAAGTGCGATGTGGAATGGCCCACCAAGGACCATCAGCAAGGAGAGGAACAAGGCCGCTTTCAGCGTCGAAGAGTTCCCCATACCTACGGCCTGTTCGTCCAAGAACTTGAAACATGCCCCCTAAAATCACGGGCAACCTTTCAACGCATGGTGTGCGCAGTGCAATTTGTTCACGGAAAAATGTTCATTTTCGCATGCGCTGGAAGGGAGAGGTTCAAGACAATATCATCGCTCGGCGAAGCATGGCTCAACCGAAGGCTGCTGGTGAACTCGATGCAGTTGGGCTCGAGACCGCTTTGTTGGAGGCTTGGAAACAAGAAAACGCCTTCCAGACCTCGGTCGATTCTCGAAGCCACGGCGCCCCGTTTATTTTCCTTGAAGGGCCACCAACCGCCAACGGAAAACCCGGAATCCACCATGTTGTCGCTCGTGCCTACAAAGATCTCGTCTGCCGATGGAAGACTATGGAAGGCTTCCAAGTCAAGCGAAAAGGTGGATGGGACACACACGGTCTGCCGGTTGAGATTGAAGTTCAGAAGCGCATGGACCTCATGTCCAACGAAGCGATTGAAGCCTTTGGCATGGACAACTTCAACCAAGCTTGCCGTGAATCGGTCTGGACCTATGAATCTGCTTGGCGTGAAATGACTGAGCGCATGGCCTATTGGGTCGATCTTGACAATCCTTACGTCACATTGGAAAACAATTACGTCGAGTCGTGTTGGTGGGCCATCAAACAAATGTTCGACAAAGGTCTGCTCTACCGCGGTCACAAGGTCTTGCCGTATTGCCCTCAAACGGGAACCTCATATTCCAGTCACGAAGTGGCTTTGGGCTACAAAGAAGTCGAGGAACCCTCGGTCTATGTCAAGTTCAAACTCATCGATGAAGATGCAAGCATCCTCGCTTGGACGACCACCCCCTGGACGCTCCCCGGCAACGTGGGATTGGCGGTTGGACCTGAGGTCACCTATGTTCGAGCTCGCATCACTGAACAGGCAGAAAACTGGGTTGGCGCAGGCGGTGCTGAAGTCGGTGAAGTCATCATTCTTGCAAAAGATTTGATGAAAGAAGTCCTCCGTCACAACGTCGAAATTATCGAAGAGTTCCAAGGTAAAACATTGGTTGGGCGAGCATACGAACCGTTGTTCCCTGATGCAGTCCCCCGAAATGGTTCTGAAACTGCATGGACTGTTCTCGAAGCGGATTGGGTCACCACCACCGATGGTACTGGCGTCGTCCACACGGCAGTCATGTACGGTGAAGACGATTACAACCTCGGCATGGCTGCTGGCCTCCCAGCATACCACACCGTAGGCATGGATGGAGCCTTCCTTTCGGGCACGCATCCAGATTTAGATGGCCGATATGTCAAGGAATGCGATCAAACCGTCATCGACTTGCTCTCGGCAGCAGGTGGCAGCAACGGCAAGGGCCCCGAAAGTGGCTTGCTCTATCGAGAAAAGGCTTACCTCCACGATTATCCACACTGCTGGCGCACAGGACATCCACTGCTTTACTACGCCATGGATTCATGGTTCGTCCGAATGACCGCTGTCAAAGAGCGGCTCTTGGAATTCAACGATGGCGTCGAGTGGGCTCCAGATTGGGTCGGCGAAGGTCGGTTCGGAGAATGGCTCCGCAATGTCAAGGATTGGGCCATCTCTCGTGAGCGCTATTGGGGCACCCCGCTACCGGTATGGCGCAGTGAAAGTGGTGGAATGAAATGCATTGGTTCGATTGAAGAACTCCGAGCAGAGGTGGCAAAGGCCGTCGCTGCAGGCATCGAAAACCCCCCATGCCCCGAAGATGTCGATTTGCATCGTCCGATTGTGGATGCCTTCACACTCGTTGATGACGGTGGTAAACCCATGCACCGAGAGACGTTTGTCATGGATTGCTGGTTCGACTCAGGCTGCGCACCTTTCGCTCAGTGGCACCACCCGTTCGATGGTGGCGAAACCTTCGATGCGTCCTCACCCGTGGATTACATCTGTGAAGGCGTGGACCAAACACGCGGTTGGTTTTACACTCTTCTCGCCGTTTCGACCACGGTGTTCGACAAGCCAGCCTACAAGCGGTGCTTGAGTCTAGGACTAATTCTGGACGCTGAAGGGAAGAAAATGTCAAAATCAAAAGGAAACATCGTCGACCCTTGGGACCACTTCAACCGTGAAGGGGCCGATGCGACGCGATGGTACATGGTCACAGCAGGAGCCCCGTGGAATCCACTCAAATTCGATCCAAACGGCGTCAGGGAAACCTATGGCAAGATGTTCCTCACCCTTTGGAACATCTACAAGTTCCATGCCGACTACGCCGCTTTGGATGGTTTCGACCCTGAAGCAACGACAAGCGAAGTCAATCAACGCTCAAGTTTGGACCGATGGATTCTTTCTCGATTGGCGACCACCGCAAAGAATTACCACGCCGACTTTGTTTCTTGGAACTTCCACAAGGCATGCCGTGATCTGGAAGAGTTCGTCGTCAATGACCTGTCCAATTGGTACGTTCGCCGAAGCCGACGTCGTCTTTGGGACGATGCCGAATCAAAGGACAAACTCGCATGCCAACACACCTTGCACGAAGTCTTGACCACCGTGTGCCGATTGATGGCACCTGTCAGCCCGTTCATGGTTGATGTCATTCATCGAAACCTCACTGGTGAAACAGTCCACCTCGCAGCGTGGCCGCTTGGCACCCCTGGTGAACTTGAAGGCGCAACCGCAGATGATTGGGACGAAGTTGCAGCTGCTGCGACAGCGAACCTACCACCCCATGACACAGCCTTGGAAACCTCGATGGCAATCGTCCGAGAACTTGCAGAAGTCGGCCGACGCATTCGCATTGATGCTGGTCGACGACAACGCCTCCCATGCGCTCAAGGATGGATCGTCGCCGGTCCTGATTTGGGTGAATTCTATGACATCTTGGCTGAAGAACTGAACGTTGAAGCCATCGAAGTGGAGAAGGATTTGGACCGCTTCCAACGCATTGAGTTGGCACCAAACTTCAGGGCCTTAGCTCCAAAGGCAAGAGCCAATGTCAACGCCGTCGCCAATGAGATCAAGTCGAGCAACGACCCGACTGCCCTCCTCGCTTCGATTGAAGCAGGTACCTGTGAGATCATGGGCGTATCCATCGAAATGAGCGATGTTGAATTGCGCAGGATTGAACGGGATGGTTTTGCAGCATCAACCGTGCAAATAGGCCAAGGTGACGATGCGATTCAAATCAGCCTCGTCTTGGACATGAACGATACGCCAGAATTGCTTTCAAAGGGATTGGCGAGAGACATCACACGACGAATCCAAGCCAAGCGAAAGAACTTGAATTTGGAAATAGAAGCGACCATCGATTTGGAAATCTGGTTGAAAGACGCCCCTGAACTCTTTGCTGGAGATCAACAATGGATTGTCACCGAAACACGGGCTGCTGCCGCTGTGTTCCATCCAACTTCAGAACCACCCTCTGGCTCAAGTGAATCGTTTGAAGTCGACGGCACCACTGTTTGGTTCACCGTGGCGTGAGGATGGTCAGGCCATGCGGATCGTCTCGTTGGTCCCAAGCCTCACCCTGACTCTGTTTGATTTGGGGTGCACCGCTAAAGAAGTCGTTGGGCGCACGCCTTGGTGCATTCATCCAGAAGCGATGGTGAGCGATGTGGACGTCGTTGGCGGAACCAAAACCCCCAACTTGAAAAAAATCCTCAACGTGAAGCCAAATCTGGTCGTCCTCGATCGAGAGGAAAACCCCAAAGCCGTTTACGACGCACTGGTCGAAGCCGGAATTGATGTGTTCGTTTCCTCCGTTGAACACCCACGAGATGTTCCTCACATGCTCCGAACACTTGGACGAGCCATCGGACGAGAAGAACAGGCGGAGTCACGAGCAAAGGCATTGGAGTCCTTGTTGTTGGAACTGGAACAAACGCCTGTTCCAAGCCATCGCATAGCACCGATGATTTGGCACAAACCACTGATGTCAGTTGGCCCAGACAGGTACGCTGGTGGCGTCCTTACAACATTGGGTTTGGTCGTCCCCGCCTTAGAACAGGGTGGCAACGGCTACCCGGTTGTCACACCCGGCTCTCTGATCGAGCATCGAATCGAGGGGTTGTTGCTCTCAAGCGAACCGCACCCGTTCGCCCTCGAAGAAGGCGTAGCCATCGCTGCAGAAGTCACGGCTCTTGGCGGTCAGGCCATGTGGTGCAAATGCATCGACGGAGAAGCATTGACCTGGTTCGGAACCCACACGATCGAAGGCCTCAAAACACTCCGTCTTGCCATGATGTAATGCCCAAGCAACATCAGTGCCAGCAAGCGACGCCTTCAAATTCCACCGCATCCACCAACCATCATGCGTCGAGCGGCTCTGAGTGTTCTGCTGATGCTTTCCATGATCCTGGCCGGTTGCTTTGGCTCCGGTGAATCCATGGCCAATGAGCCAACAGAAGAACCGATTTGGTCAACATACGCCCTTGTTGATTCAACACCTCACGAAGATGCACGGATGTTCTTGACCATCGACTTGGCCACCAACCAAACCACCAACACATCGTGGGCTGTGTTTGACAAATCCAAAGGTGGAAATTGTTGTGAACATTACCTCGCCACGTCGATTGAAGGCCAAATCCTCAACATCGGTGGTGAATACCCGGTGTATTCAATGGACCGTGGCCACGCCTGGGACACCTACATCCCTGGTTTCATTCCAGACTCTCAGTGCCGCACCTTTGTGCCGACCAATGAAGGGCAAGAAGGCTTGGGCGAGGGCAGCATTGTTCAAGCTACAAATGGAGACATCATCTCAATGTCATGGTTCCCATACGTTGGTGCAGACCTGAAAGCCGACAAGTTTTACGCCATCCTTTATGACGAATCGGATGACGAATGGAGTTGGTGTTACAACCGGATCACTGAACCGTTCTATGACCGTTCATGGCAAGTGGAAGTGGTGGGTCCAATCAGTTCCTCCTTGGGCAACGGCGAGTGGGCCAGCATCGTTGTGTCCAACTTTTGGCATCAAACCCAGGACGCAGGTGGCCAAATCAGCGTTGACGGACTGAATTACTACCCGTTCCAATTCCCGGGAAGGGATGGTGGAGAGCCTTCAATTGAACTTGATTTGGACTTTACAGAAGCCGACTTGCCTGCGTATTGGGATGTCAACAAGCCTCACAAGGAAATGCGAGCGTTCCCGCTACCAAGCGGTGGACTGTTGTTCCCGAGTTACTTCGATAACGGCAACGCTGCCTACATGGACACCACGCTGTCATGGAATGAACTCGATGTTCAATTCCCGTCAGAATACTGCCAAATTGACCGAGCAGGTGCCCTTCACTGCGTTGCTAACAGCGGAACATCGTTCACTCACTACCTGTCCATGGACGGTGCTCAATCCTGGACCAATCAAACCTACGACATCGGTTCGATGGGCACGCAAATTGAAGAGTGGGAATTCCAATCAAACGGTGAATTGGACCTGTTTGTCCTCAATGTCCGCTACCAAAGCAGCGATGGCCCGGACGTCGACACCGTGTTCCATGTTCGAGGTTACAGTGAAAGTTTGGCACCCGACACCATGACCTACATCGGTCAAGGCGATCTTGATTCGACTTCAGGTGCAGGAAATGACATCCGCTTCGACTTTGCTTCGTTGGCAATCCTGAACGATGGTGGGGTTGTTGTGGCTTACCACGATTCGACCGATGTTGACCCGTTGTTTGCAGTTGAGTTGGAACTGCCAAGCGCATGATCGAACTCTCAATAAACCGGATACTTGGGCGACGTAGTGTCGTGCTTGCGACTGCCTTCTTTATCTTCATAACCAGATTGGCAGGTCCATGGACTGGAAAATGCATGGTCGCACAGGAATGAAAGCAGCTGGTGTCATGGGGTCAATCAATCTCTTCATTCTAGGAATTTTGATGGCTATTGGTTATGACACCACCCCCCTTGATCCAAGTGGAGTTGAGATACCGACACTTGTATTTGCGATTGCAACGGTCATCGGTGGTGGTATCGTACCAGGATTGATTGGTACGGTAACTTGGGTGAAGATTGACGAGCGATGGAGTGAACAATCCCGAATTGCATTTACAGTTCTCGCCCTTGCAATTGCCACTTTCATGACGCTCCCGATGACAAATCCAAACGTTCCAACAGGTGATGCATACATTCTGACCGCTGTGTTGCATTACACCACAGCAATCCTGGGGAGTTTGTTCATCCCATACTTCTCAAACATAGAAAGGAACCCTTCGTAAAGCACTCTATCAAATGGCGGTTGATGAAGATGGAACATCTACAATCATCCCAATTACAACCTCTTTCAAGGAAGGAGAAACTGCTGGAACATGTACTTCTGAGCATAGTTACTGATGCAATTTGCAAAGGGCCCCCTCTGCCAAAGAGGGTTGGCAGTCGGTAGCGTCTGACAAGACCCACTGCAACCCCTTCGATTACCACTTAACTTTGCAATGGGTGTTAGGGTAGACCCTTTGATAAGCCCCTAAACTATACAATCAGACATTGAAAAATCGTGTTTATGTAGCCTACCAAATTAGGAAGTCTGTGGGTCGTCCGGAACGCCACCCCTGTATTCAAGAACTATCAGTTATAGCATCGAAGCATGAACAAAACACACGCTGTTCTTTTTGCCTTGATGATGTTGACCGTTTCTCTCGCCGGATGTTTCGGGAGTGATGACCCAGTTGAAGATGAAACTCCAGTAGAAACTCTTGATGATTGGCAAGTTCATTTTGCTTCAACTGCAGCTGATTTACCTACTTGTGATTCAGCAACAGACGGTCGACTGTACTATGTTGACGCCGATTCAGAATTCCAAGTCTGCACAAGTAGTGGATGGGATGTAATCGATGTTTCAGGTCCTGCAGGACAGAGTTGATGGCGCTGATGGTTCAAAAGGTGCAGCCGGAACAAATGGCACTGATGGATCTGACGGAATTGATGGTGCTGACGGTGCTAGTGGTGCTGACGGAACTGATGGTAACGATGGCATTTCCACTTTAATCCGAATTCTATCGAAGTACTACTTGCACAACTGGAGGAAATTCCTTCGAGATTGGTGCAGATAATAATGGAGATGGAGTTCTTGATATCACTGAAGTTATTGTAACTGTGGATATTTGTAATGGAGTCGCTGGTCCAGCAGGCCAAGATGGTGCTGATGGAAACGACGGTGCTGACGGTACAAATGGAACCGATGGCCAAGATGGTGCTCCTGGTAACCCTGGTGCTGACGGTACAAATGGAACTGATGGCCAAGACGGTGCTCCTGGTAACCCTGGTGCTGACGGAAACGATGGTGCTGACGGTACAAATGGAACTGATGGCCAAGATGGTGCTGATGGTCAAGACTGGTGCTGCGGTAACGATGGTGCTGACGGTACAAATGGAACTGATGGCCAAGATGCGGAACGATGGTGCTGACGGACTGGCTGATGGCGGAGGAACGACGGAAACGACGGCGCTGACGGCGCTGATGGAACGAACGGAAGCGCTTCACCGAATACCATGTTGACCAGTATTTCTTCTCCTGCTGCATCATTGGGATGCAATGCAGGTGGCCGAGTTATGATGCAAGGTCTTGACAATGGAGATGGTGGAGGAACTGCTCAAAACGGTGTTCTTGAATCTGGCGAAGTAGACTACACTACAACCTATTGTAGCAAATATGTGATTTGGCAGGTGGCTGATATCGACAGCGGGACTGGCAGCAGTAACCCCGGATATTACATGGAGATACTCGTCGGTGATACGCTCTACTTCAGTGCGATGATGGAAGCAGCGGCTACGAACTGTGGGCTCATGATACCTCAAACGCCTCAACTTGGCGGGTGGCTGATATCAACAGCGGGAGTGGCAGCAGTTACCCCGGAAGTTACATGTCGATACTCGTCGGTGATACGCTCTACTTCGATGCGATGATGGAAGCAGCGGCTACGAACTGTGGGCTCATGATACCTCAAACGCCTCAACTTGGCAGGTGGCTGATATCAACAGCGGGAGTGGCGGCAGTTACCCCGGAGTATACATGGAGGTACTCGTCGGTGATACGCTCTACTTCAGTGCGGATGATGGAAGCAGCGGCACGAACTGTGGGCTCATGATACCTCAAACGCCTCAACTTGGCGGGTGGCTGATATCTACAGCGGTTGGCAGCAGCAGTTACCCCGGAGATTACATGGCGATACTCGTCGGTGATACGCTCTACTTCAGTGCGAATGATGGAAGCAGCGGCAACGAACTGTGGGCTCATGATACCTCAAACGCCTCAACTTGGCGGGTGGCTGATATCCACAGCGGACTGGCAGCAGTAACCCCGGACAATACATGGAGATACTTCGTCGGTGATACGCTCTACTTCAGTGCGAATGATGGAAGCAGCGGCAGAGAACTGTGGGCTCATGATACCTCAAACGCCTCAACTTGGCGGGTGGCTGATATCGACAGCGGAGCTGGCAGCAGTAACCCCGGAAATTACATGGAGATACTCGTCGGTGATACGCTCTACTTCAGTGCGAATGATGGAAGCAGCGGCCACGAACTGTGGGCTCATGATACCTCAAACGCCTCAACTTGGCGGGTGGCTGATATCAACAGCGGACTGGCACAGTTACCCCGGAAATTACATGGAGATCTTGGTCGGTGATACGCTCTACTTCAGTGCGTATGATGGAAGCAGCGGCAACGAACTGTGGGCTCATGATACCTCAAACGCCTCAACTTGGCAGGTGGCTGATATCGACAGCGGGAGTGGCAGCAGTTACCCCGGACATTACATGGAGATACTCGTCGGTGATACGCTCTACTTCGATGCGTATGATGGAAGCAGCGGCCACGAACTGTGGGCTCATGATACCTCAAACGCCTCAACTTGGCGGGTGGCTGATATCAACAGCGGGAGTGGCAGCAGTAACCCCGGACGATACATGGAGATACTCGTCGGTGATACGCTCTACTTCGAGTGCGAATGATGGAAGCAGCGGCCACGAACTGTGGGCGATGGATATTGAGCACAGCATCACGTACGACTGAGCAACGATTCTAATCGGAACGGAAACCTCAGGAGATCAATTGAACTTTCTCAACAAATGTTCATTGAGGATTACCTGTGTTTGCAGAGGGCCCCCCTTTGCTCAGACGGGTAGGCAGAGGGTAGCCTCGGCCTGACCCACTGCAAGCCCATAATACCGGGTTTCAAAATACAGTGCACCTTCGGATGAACCCATCGTATCTATCCGAAAGCCATTAGTTAATGCAACGAACTGGTTATTCAACAGACCCTTGGAAACTCACTTGTGAGTTGAATGGGCTTTGAGCATGAACGCTTGCAGTCAAGCATTACGATGGTATATCGATTGTAATCTAACCAAACACATCATATAGTAAAGTCATCAAAATGAAACTATTGGTGTTTGTTTGAAGGGAGGATTACAACTATGAGGGATGCTGAAAAGGAACCCAGTTCCGAACCACTTGAGAAATATCGGCCATGGACAAGAAACCAACTTGGAGAATTGGTGAATAAACACCCAGAATTCTCAGAGGTATTGGAAGATGTACAAATGGCGTCGCGGGTATTTCCATTTCGTCTTTCAACCCATGTGATTGACAATCTGATCAAATGGGATAATCTCAGGGAGGACCCCTTCTTTCACTTGCTCATTCCGACCTTAGATATGCTTGAAGAGGGCCATCGTGAAGCTTTACAAGAGGTGTGTCTCAGCGGCGATGAGGCAAGAATCACCTCTGTAGTCAATACCATTCGGGCTGATTTGAATCCTCATCCAGCGGATCAGATGACCTTGAACACACCAGATGAGGGGGACAACCTCAATGGTGTTCAGCACAAGTATCCAGAGATTGTTCTGTTGTTTCCATCTGCCGGTCAGACCTGTCATTCCTATTGCACCTACTGTTTCCGCTGGGCGCAATTCATCGGTGATTCAGATTTGAAATTCGCACAGAAGGAGGCGGGGTATTTCTTCTCTTATCTACAGGAACATGAAGAGGTAACAGATGTACTTGTCACGGGTGGAGACCCGATGGTGATGCGAACGAAGATGCTTCAAAAATACTTGGAGCCGTTCTGTGATGCGGAATTTTTGCCCCATATCAATACCATCAGGTTTGGAAGCAAAGCCTTGACATTCTGGCCGAAACGCTTCACTGAAGGTGAAGATTCGGATAATTTACTGGCCTTGTTCCGCCGCCTAATCGCTGGCGGAAGGCATGTTGCATTCATGGCACATATCGGGCATCCTAGAGAATTGGAACCCCCCTTATTCAAGAAGGCAGTGGAACGGATACAAAGTACCGGCGCTGTGATTCGCTCTCAGGCCCCCCTCATCGCTGGATTCAATGATTCGGCTGACCTTTGGCTACAAAAGTGGAAACGAGAAGTCAACTTAGGAATCATTCCTTATTACATGTTCATCGCAAGAGATACTGGTGCACAAAATTACTTCAAAGTATCACTTTCAGATTCATTTAAAATTTATCAAGAAGCGGTGTCCAAGATCACCGGCCTCGCAAGAACTGTTCGTGGACCCTCGATGTCCTGTAGCCCTGGTAAAGTTGCTATCGATGGAATCTCAGAGATTGATGGAGTCAAAGCCTTCGTGTTGAGGTTTATTCAATGCAGGAATCCAGAGTTAGTAGGGCGTCCATTCTTCGCCAAGTTCGATAAACATGCAGCATGGTTTGATGAACTTGAGCCAATTGATGGGCAAGTATTACCTTGGGATTCAAACGGGCGATTGAAGTTGCCATCACCTCTCTTGCGCGATGAGTCGCTTCCATTAATCCACCATCAAACCCTCTAGTTTTCTTTGTCTTTGATTCGATGGGTGTTCAGTCCCTCAGTAAACTGCCTACCCATCCAACACCCGTCGCTTCAGAGGGGGGGCCCTTTACAATACCACACCGATGGGTTGGTCATGTTGAAGAATAGACCTCATTCTTCTTCAGAATCCCTTGTTTCTTGTTTTCGCTCTTTGTTCAGTAAAATAATGATGGATAATTCGGCTAATTTCGTTGTAATGCCTAGGTAATCTTCGGCGATGTAATGTAAATCATGATTGGAAACAAAATATGCGGCGAACATGATTGTAACGACCAATCCCAATCCTAACCTAGCGATTTTCTCCTGCCATTGACTAAAATTGACGAATAAGGATAAGGTTAGAATCCCAATAACCCCAACTCCACCTAACAGTAGCAGATTATCATTCAAACCCAACAAGATATGTACAGATCCTGTGAATGATACGAGTGTGAAGACCAATGGGCTTGAGAAATATGCTTGAGTTTTAAGGACTCGAGTGATTAGAATATATATGGAAGCAGAAATTCCAATCGAAATTAGCATGATTTGAATATTCGTGAAGCAACCAGTGCTTTCGTCACCATGGGCAGAAACTAATGGGATTGACAAAATGGTAAGTATCCCAGACAAGGTCAACATAAGTGCACGAGACTACATATTAACGCCTCGTTAAATAACATTGATATAACTATGCAAAAGCCTTCTCAAAATTTCAAGAGAGGCTACCCCTATGCATGGAAGGTATATTCACAAGCGATTGAAGTTCGCCCTGATCATCGCTAGACATCTACCTGGTTTCAAATTCAGTATGTTGGCCCTTCGGTGGGCAATATCCTCAAAAGCCCTTGACAAACGAAGTCGTTCATGGTTCTCAGTGCATTGCCGGGTGTCGGCGACCGATTGGCTAAGAAAATCACCGATCATTTTGGTGATGAACAAGCGGCTTTAGATTCACTGAGGTGCGGTGACATTGCTCGAGTGGCTGAAATTGATGGCGTCTCACCAAAACGTGCGCTCTCGCTTGCTCGGCTCGTAGCTGGTGATTCAGGATCTTTTTTAGCCACCAAG
Source organism: uncultured Candidatus Poseidoniales archaeon (assembly GCA_905182125.1). Classification (GTDB taxonomy): domain Archaea; phylum Thermoplasmatota; class Poseidoniia; order Poseidoniales; family Poseidoniaceae; genus MGIIa-L1. The sequence continues at coordinate 28,502 of CAJJAV010000015.1, read as the reverse complement.
GAAGCTGAAAAACTCCACAAGGACATTCTCAATCACATTCAGAATTATGCATCGGCTCCCGCAACACGTCAGCGTATGCAACTCTTGATGCCGGTCGAAGACCCTTCCCCCCGTCGTCAGAAATCCACCGATGCCATGCGTTTTGCCGCCAACCACCCGAAACGCATGAATGAAATCGCATCCATCCTCAAGGGGCTTGGACAAACACGCCACAGTGGTGACCGGTACGAGCGCGTTGTCGTCAGTAAGAAACCGATGGACTCGTTGAAGAAGTGGTGCAGGGTTCTGCAGCCAGGTGAAGGAGAGACTTGGAAAGATTACACCGTGTTCAAGCGAGTCACATGGATCGGAGGAGGAGCACCCGCTGATGCTCCCGAAGGATGGGTCGTCCTAGGTGCCAATCCAATGCCAGAAATGATTGTACCCGAGCGAACCATCGCTTGGTTCAAGAACAATCAACGAACGCTTTCCACCCTTGTTGCACTTGTTGATGATGCACACCTTGGCGATGAAGACGATGCCTTCCTCCAACAGATTCACGCTGCTGTCGCGGAATTGAAAAGCCTGCCTGAATGGCTCAACAGCATTGATGAACAAGGTGATTTAGACGCTATCGCTGATGTCAAGGACCGTCTTTGGAAGATTGTCAAGGCTCTTGAATCTGAAGTCAATGAAGAAGTGGCTAAAGCGATGGACAGTGCCAAGATGGACCTCAGTGGCAGTGAACTGCTCGAGGCTTTGTCGGATGGGGCTGCGTTCCAACGGAAACTGCAGAACGCAACCAGTGTGGTCATCACCGATGCCATGGAAGTTGCCAAACAACGACTTGCAGAAGAATTGGAGGGCACCGGTGTGCGAGTACCATATTCGATTTTCACCAAAGATTGGCCAGCAAAGGTAGATCGCAAAGTCGTTGATGAACTCGATACGGCTCTTGCCAACAAACTCTCCACGGGTGAAGCGGAACACATGCTCAACTTAGCGAGAAACCTCGGCCCACTCCAGCCTCACTGCGAGCAAGCCGTTCGCAACCTCATCGAGCTTGATCAATGGGTCGCTGTGGCTCGTTGGGCAGTGGATAATCAATGCACTATGCCGGAATTGGCCGATCATGGAATTCACATCGAGGCAGGGCGTCACTTGCTTCTTGGCGTGGAACCCGACGCTGTGACGTATGGACTTGGGCAGTGCGCCAAAAAGGTCGACCGCCAATCGCTCGCTCTGTTGACGGGTGCGAATTCTGGTGGCAAAACTACCCTTTTGGAATTGCTGGCGCACACCTGCATTTTGGCTCACATGGGCCTACCTGTGCCTGCCCGCCACGCAGTGGTTGGTCAAGTCCAAGCATTGCACATCCTTGCAAAAGCTGGTGGAACCCAAAGCGCAGGGGCCCTCGAACAAACCCTTGTCGAACTGGCAAGCGTGGTCAGCGACCCAACACCAAAACTGATCCTTGCAGATGAACTTGAAGCCATCACTGAACCCGGTGCTGGAGCACGTATCATCGCGGGAATGTTGTTAGCAGCTGAAGCACAAGAGGATACGACCATGATGTTGGTGACTCACCTCGCACCTTCGATCATCAAAGCGACGGGTCGCACTGACCTACGGGTGGACGGGATTGAAGCGACTGGATTGGATGCTGATTTGGAACTCATGGTTGATCGTACCCCCAAACGGAACCATCTTGCAAGGTCCACGCCTGAGCTCATCGTTAAGCGTTTAGTCGAACGAAGCGAGGGGCATGCTCAAACGTTGTTCAGAGACATTTTGAAAATGTTTCAATGATCAACAGGTGCGACCAACATCTTCGCCATAGTCATGCAAGGGTGCCTGGAACAGGTCAGCGCATGTGCGATTGACAAGAGGAAGGGTCATTTCTGCCCCAGCCCATGCAATCGAATATCCCCCCAGTGCAGCTGGCGATGGGACGTAATCCTGTCCGGTTTGAGTCATCGTGATGTAGATTGATTCCCCTGCTTGCAAAAAGACATCCATTGGCATGAATTCCATCTGACCAGTTACCGTGGAAAAGGCGACCAAAGCGAGGCTGCCATCACGCCCTCCATCTGCAAATCGGAAATCCATAACTGCATGGCCGAGTCGCATACCGGATTCATCCGACATTTCGAGGTATGCGTGAGCACCGTTTGCTGTGTGTGGCGTGATTGGAATGTGGAATGTTGGCATACCTGCGATGTAAACATCTTCTTCAAACGGACCGTAGGTGAGTGTGATGCTCTCGGTTCCAGTCAGGATTGATGCACCGCTTGGATTCATATCAGCAGCACCGATTTTCATGTAGAAGGTGTCCTCTGCTGGATAAGTGGCCTCAAACCTCCAACCACCTTGGTTGTCTTGCATCTCGACGCCCAGGGTTGGGGCACGGCCTTCGCCTTTGAGGTACCAATCGAACCAGTACAGCATTTCATCTGCCCAATCCCAGCGGAGTGTGTAGGGGTAAGCCTCGCCGCCTTCACCAGATGGAAGGGTGCTGTGACCTGATAGGCGGTCTGGGTAATCGTGAGCCCATTGCCCTGCAAGGGTCTTGACTTCAATGCCAGCGTCTTCGACAAGTTGGTGGGTTGGGAACGCCATGTGCGGATCGACGTTCCAATCCTGCATGCCTTGGATAATGTAAACCGAGCCGTTGTAATTTTCAAGAACGCGGTCGAGGAAGGAGCGGGAGGTCCAGTAGTCATTGCCAGCGTAGTCGACCATGCCGCCTGAAAGGTAAGCTGCTGGGCCGTTAGCGTACCCTTGGATGTATCCTTCACAGAGGTTTTCTGTGTCTTCTGTGTCACCATCGACGCCGAATGAACCATACACACCATTGTGCATGATCATACCTCGTGCTTCCATGCTTCCATTGCGCCACATCAATTCATGAACGCCAATCAGCCCAGACATTGGAACAATGGTTGCCAAGTGTGGATTTCCTGTGGTTGCTGCTTGCCATGGTGTCGATCCGTCGTATGATTTTCCGATGAGTCCAACGTTGCCATTGGACCATCCTTGAGTGCCCAGCCATGTCACCGCCGCATCAATGCCGCGCTGTTCATCTGTGCCCATGAGATCCATACAGTGATTTGATTCACCGGTACCAAAGACCGACACCTGTGCAACACCGTAGCCGTGTGGAACATAATTTTCAATGAGCATACGACCAAGGCGGTCTGCAGGACTCAAGGCATCGACGTCGCCATCGTTGTAGTAGGGGCCGACTTCTGCAATCACTGGAACTTGACATTCTGCGGAAACATTGCCTGCTTCCCAATCGCATCCTTCGATGACCGGCAACCAAAGACCGAGGTGGACCTCTGCTCCGCCTGTTGCTCCAGCACCGCCATCAGCAAGCGTGATCGAAGGGACTGCAACAAAGACTGAGCGTACTGTGTCAATTCCATAGGAACCGTTGTTGGTGACTCGAGAGAAGACATCGCTGTCGTCGTACAGCAAATCGCTGCGGTCCCACGGCTCAGGATAGACGTCATATGCGGGCATCACCTCGCCGTCATCGCCGGCTTGCTCTCCGAAACAACCTGAAAGACTGGTCGTCATCAAAACGAACAAAATAAGCCAAGGCCGTAGGTTCATGGAATACGGGGGGGCTCGGGGAGTTTTGAACACATTGGTTCCATGCTGTTGCGTTTCAGATCACTTTGGTTGTTCTGAAGCGGCTTCTTGGGCATGTATTTCGGCTCTTACCTCATCCATGTCCAGCGTTGCAAGTTTGGTCACGAGGTCACGAAGTGCGTCTTCAGGAAGCGCGCCCGGCTGAATGAACACCCCGATGCCTTCCTTGAACGCAATCGTGGTGGGTATGGACTTGATGTTGAATGCTTGAGCAAGTTGAGGTTCAGCCTCAGTATCGATCTTTCCAAACACGACATCTGGGAATTCTTCCGACACACGCTCGTACACCGGGCCGTATGCTTTGCAGGGCCCGCACCATTCCGCCCAAAAGTCGAGAAGGACAATATTGTTGTTTTCAACGGTGTCAGCAAATTCTGGTTCGGTGAGGTTTACAACAGCCATGACACTTTCTGTTGGTCGGAGGTTCTTCAATACCACCGCATCAACTTGTGCCGACGAGTTCATGTGCTCACTCTACAAGGACCCCCCATGCGACTCATTCGCGGTGCCGCCCTTGCCATGTTCTTCTTGATGCTTCTCCCGAGCCTATCGGTTGGTTCGGTGCAAGGTGCTGATGCCCCTCAAGCCCGAGAAAGCACGGTCGTTGTTTCAGAATTGTTCATCAGTCCGAATAACCTTGTCTCGAATGAAACATCGCAAAACGTCTACGGCGCAGTCGATTGGAACCAAGACGGGGAATTCGGAAAGTACTCTGACCAATTCATCGAAATCTGGAACAGCGGTTCGACTTCAGTGGACATCTCCGATTGGCAAATTTCAGTGACAAGCGGTAGCCCTCCATGCCAACTTGCTTGGAACACCACAATTCCAGCCGATGGACGCATTTCTGTGTTCAGTGCTGACTCAACCATCCTTCTCTCTTACTACGATGGCGACACTGTCACCATCAGCGACACAACCGGTGCAGCAATGAATTCAATGTCGTTCCCTGCCCAAGATTCGCGGTACGGTCAATCCTACGTCCAAGACAGCAACGGTGCTTTGGAAAAGGTCAGCCCAACCCCTGGGTGGGGACCCGGTGGTGCTGATTCAGAGGTCGCAATGAACATCGTGCGATGTTACAACATTCCCGATCCAGTCTCCAACGATGCCTTCCTCTTGAAGGGCCGCGTGGTCACCATGGATGGCGAAACCAACGTCTTGAACCAAGGAAACGTGATGGTCCGAGATGGGCAAATCACAGGGGTTTGGTCCACAGGTTCCTCAATTCCAAGCGGTGTTGACTTGACCAACGTACCGGTCATCGAAACCGAAGGCACCATTTACCCTGGATTGATTGATTTGCACAACCACATGCATTACAACCACATCCCACTTTGGGATTTCGAAGTTCACCTCAATGACAACCAAAAATCTGCTGAAGGCGGCTACACCAACCGTGGACAATGGGGCGACAATTACGATTATGGCCCAAGCATCACATGGAACAAAGGCAACGTCCAAAACAACAACCGATGGGGCATGGCAAATGAACAAATGAAGTACGCAGAAGTGCAAGCAATCGCTGGTGGCGTCACTGCGGTTCAAGGATCTCCTTCTGGAAGCGATGCCTGGGACAGCACCCTCTCCCGCAACGTGGAACTCTACAACTTTGGACAAGACAACATCCTCACGTGCGCCGTGTGTGAATGGTACAAGTCATCGTACAACGCTGACGGAAAGATTGCCGATTTCAACGATGGCGATCTCGAGGCATGGTTCATCCACCTCTCTGAAGGGGTCGACCAAACAAGTCGAGATGAATTTGACCTGCTCAACAGCAAGGGTCTTCTCGCACAACCAACCGTGGTGATTCACGGCACAGCACTCACCCCTTCGCAGTTTGGTCAGATGGCCGATGTTGGTTCAAACCTCGTGTGGTCACCTCTTTCCAACCTCCTGCTCTATGGCAACACGACCGATGTGCGCGCTGCGGACAATGCGGGCGTGAAAATTTCAATCGCACCGGATTGGGGACCAAGTGGTTCAAAATCCAACCTTCACGAATTGAAAGTAGCTGACTTGTGGAACACGGAAGTGATGAACTCCCACTTTACCAACTATGAAATGGCTGAGATGGTCACTTCCAACCCTGCTGCTGCTGCAAAGTGGCAAAACTATGTCGGGCAAATCAAGACTGGCATGGTTGCTGACATGGTCGTCATTGACACCTTCCATGACGATCCCTACCGCAACCTCATCGAAGCAATCGATGCAGATATCCGCCTCACCCTCGTTCAAGGAAAGGCCCTGTTTGGTGATGAAGACATCATGACCACAATCAAGGGCGACGATTGGGAACCCCTCGTTGGCGGTGGTGTGGCAAAGGCTGTTGACATCACCTCGACCTCCGTTGTTGATGGAAGCCAATCTTTTGCCAGCATTGAAGAAGGATTGTCGATGGCCATGCGAAACGAATTGAGCGACATCCGTGAACACTGGTCAGAAGTCTCAGAAATGAAAAGCGACGCTGAAGTGCAAGCCTACCTCGATGAGGCCTTTGATGGCGATTACAGGGACGGGGAATCTCACCTGAAGAACATGGTTCTCGATCCAATTTTCACAACCGGAGATGAACGGTTCTTCGACGTCATCAACCGCTCTTCCTGGGCCAACACACACATCGACCTTACCAAACTTTACGATTATTATGACGTTGCAATGGACGCTGACGGTGACCGAACAAACGTTGCTGTCACCCTGCCAACCGATGACGAGAACACCGGTGGGAACAGCGGTAACGACGACAGTGGAGTCGACGACACCGGAACTGATGATGGCGGGACCGATGACACCGATGTGACCACGCCTCCAAGCAATGATGATGGCACCACCATCGAATTGTGCGAGGATGGCTCCGCTCCACCTTGCCTCGTCAACCCAAACGCTGACAACGAAGAGGAAACGACATCTGACAACGATGGTGCAAGTTCTCAAAGCACCAAGCAAAATGCCAAACTGGCCATGGTTGGGATCATTGTAGCGATGGGCGTAGGTTTGTTTTTGATCAGTAAAACCGGCGGCGAGGATTTGAACCTCAGCGATGAAGCACGCATTGAGAAAATCTGGGACGAGGAAGAACTCGAACCGGCTGCAACTGAACCTGATTTCGTACCTGCACCGCCTCCAATTGAAGCGAAAAAGGTCACGAAGAAAGAGAAGTGAGCTCAACCGAGGTCCCATGTGGGACCTTCAGGTGTGTCGACGACAACGACACCGATGGTGTTGAGTTCATCACGAATTCGATCTGCGCTTGCCCAATCCTTTGACGAACGAGCTTCCGTGCGCTCAAGCAACAAGGCCTCAACCTGCTCAGCAACGGCTGCCTTGCGTGGGTCTTCTTCCGGTTCTGCCAAGGCCATCTCCCTTGTCGGGAGCACACCGAGCACCGTTCCAGCGGTTTCTTCAAGCCAACCAACAGCGTAGTGAGCAAAGGCATCAGCATCCGTAGCATCAAGACCAGAACCTAAGGTTTTCATCATCTCTCGAACCGCTCCGAGGACTTTGGCAACGGCTTCTCTGCTGTTGAAGTCATCATCCATGGCACGGGCGAAACCTTCGCCCATCTTTTCCAGAAGTCCAAGTGATTTGGAAAGTGGTAGTGCGGAGGTCAAATCGGCATGAGGCAAGTCAACTGGTGATTCAGTGGTGCGTCCTTTGAGCATTGCCACGTAGGTTTCCAGCACCTTGTTGTAATTGCGCTCAGCGTTCTTGAGCAGCGTCTCGTTCATGTCGATGGGTGAACGGTAGTGAGCATTGATGAGGGCAAATCGCAACACCATGGCGTCGACTTGTTGCAAGATATCCCGAATCGTCCAGAAGTTACCAAGCGATTTACTCATTTTCTCCCCATCGATGTTGACAAAACCATTGTGCAACCAATGCTGGACAACAGGACTGCAGCCTGTGTGGCATTCGCCTTGGAAGATTTCTGCTTCATGATGTGGGAAACGGAGATCATGCCCGCCGCCATGAATATCAAATTGAGCACCGAAATAGTCCATGCTCATTGCTGTGCATTCAATGTGCCAGCCGGGACGACCAGGTCCCCATGGTGAATCCCATGTTGGCTCGCCGGGCTTGGCCGCTTTCCATAGGGCGAAGTCCTTGTGATCGCGTTTACCTGAGCCTGTCCCGTCAACCCTGCCACCGGCGCCAGAGCGCACTGCTTCGATGTTTTGTCCAGTGAGGGCGCCGTACTTTTCGGGGGCTGAATCAATGTGGAAGTAAACGCCATCGTTGGCTTGATAGGCATTGCCTTTGTCAATCAAATCCTTCGTGATTCGAATCATATCATCGACATAATCTGTGCATCGGGGGTAGTCATCCGCACGAAGAATGTTCAAGGCATCCATGTCCTCGTAATACGCCTCGATGTTTGCATCGACAAGTGCCTTCCAATCCCCGTCCAATTCATTTGCTCGGACGATGATTTTGTCATCAATATCTGTGAAGTTCTGAACGTAATGGACGTCAAAGCCTGATGCTTCAAGCCAGCGATGAATCAAATCGAAGGCAAGGTAACATCGAGCGTGGCCGAGATGGCACCGGTCATAGACGGTCACGCCGCACACATACATCGATACCTTTCCAGGTTCGATTGTCGAGAAATCTACTTTCTCTCTTCGACGGGTGTCGTGCAGGCGTAAAGGCATGGGATACGGTCTTGGGTGTGGCCTTCCTCACTTGAAGGTTAAGACGCTTCGGCCCATGGACCTACCATGAGCGAAGCAGGTGAAGCCAATGGCAACACCGTTTTTGTCACCGGTGTCAACGGCCACATAGGAAATCACATCGTGCGTGATTTACTCAAACATGGCTACAATGTCAAAGGTTCTGTTCGAGATTTAAATGATCCAAAGAAGGTCGACCATGTTCGCCAGCATGCTTTGGATTTGGGCGTTCCAGAACGGCTTGAAATCGTTCAAGGTGACGTGCTTGAAGCCGATGGGTGGACCGAACACTTGAATGGCTGCGCGACCCTGTTCCACACCGCCACAGTCTATGCTACAAGCGGTGAAGCAAACACCATCATCGACACCGCCAACAAAGGGACACAGCATCTGTTTTATGCCGCCCATTCAAACGGCATAAAGCGCGTGATTTACACGTCGAGCATCGCTGCAGTTGGCTCGATGCCTAAGGGCCAAGAGAAAAGTGAGGAAGATTGGCAAACCGATCGCTCGTCACCCTATGTCATCGCCAAAACTGACTCTGAACGGCTTGCTTGGGAACTCGCTAAACGTTGGGATTTGGACCTGCGCGTGATCAACCCTGGCGGTGTGCTTGGAGGCGGTTTTTCCAGAGCAACACCGAGCGTCGAGTGGTTTGATGATGCCATGAAAGGAAAGTTTCCATTGGCACCAAAAATTCCAATGGCCTTTGTTCATGTTGTGGATGTGGCGACTGCTCATCGCAAAGCGTATGAAATCGATGAAGCAAAGGGTCGTTTCATTGTGGCACCTCATAACAACTCGACCATCGCCGCCGTGTGCCAACGAATTCGAGAACTGTATCCCGAAACCAAGTCCCCAAAACGAGCAATCCCCGTCACATTCATGCCCATGTTTGTCTTTTTCGATTGGATGATGGGACTGTTTGGTGCTCCGCGCAGAATGACTCGGAAAACAGTCAAGGGGTTTTTCAGAGGCGATGCTGACTTCTCCTCACAAAAAGCAACCGATGTATTGGAGATGGAATGGCACTCCTTTGACCAATGTATCCACGATACTGTGAGGGAATTTTTGTGATCGACTGGTCGATGCGCAAACAATTGCGTGTCGGCAGGTTCATGTTTGACGATCTCCGAACCTTGCGAGCTACGTGGATCTTGATTTTGGTCACAATTTCGTCTTCAATGCTCATTCATGCCCTGTCTGGCCACGCAAGGGACATACCGTTCTTCATTTCGGAATCTGATTTTCCCGGATTGGAAAGGGTGGTGTTCACACTTGGACTGACTGCCGCCGGTCTGATGTTATGCGTTCTCGCCATTCGGCTATCAGCCAACTTTGAATCTTCAACCAAACCGGGTGCACTCCGGATTTCAAGAATAAGCGGACTCATCACTGGCTTGGCTTTGGCTTTACTTTCATGGTTCAACATGCACGACCAAATTGTGCTCCACTCCATCTTCGCCTTGACCACTTTTGGCGGCGGCTACATCTGGGCTTGTTCAGCCCATGCAGCCCTTGCGGGATCTCAAACAACCGGCCATAAGCACCGGAAGTACTGGATTGGGATTGCGGGAGCTTCGCTGTTGGTGATGAACCTCGCGCTCGCCAAACCAATCAAATCCTTTGTCATCGATGGGAACATACGGGATGTAGCATCATTTCTCGATATGGCACAAGCCTCGATCAACATTGCCGCTCCTGCGGAGTACCTTCTGTTCTTCAGCCTCCTCATGATGCTCGCTTCATTCGAACATGACCTCAAGGTAGCAAGGGCGAATCATCAGGACTGAGAGGCGTGCACCTTTGGTGCTCTTCACTTATTGGCTGATGATCCTGCAAGAGCCAGAACTTTGTGGTCGAGCGAAGAGAGAGGGACCGTCGTTGGGTCAACGCCTTTTCCAATCTGGCCGATCCAAACCCGGACATGTAAATCTCGGTGTGAAAGAACGTGGTGAACCTCCCCGAGGTAGTCAAGGGATTCGACATCGAGTTCCTGTGCCATCGCTGGACCCCACATGCCTGCGAGAATACCAGAGGTGTCACGCTGCTCAAGATGAGGAAAACCGTTTGAATCGAACAGGAGAATGCACATCAAATCAACACGCTTCTTGGGTCGCACTTTCGGAGCAGGGTACATCTCAGGCGACTCGATACCCGTGCATGATGAACGGATTGCACACCGGTTGCACAGCGGTTTTCTTGGCGTGCAAACCGTGGCCCCAAGTTCCATAACCGCCTGATTCCAATTCCCCGCATCAACCTTCCAAAGCGATGCATCAGCCCATGTTTGTAACGAACGGTCTGAGGGTTTTGCTTGAGCGGTCTGACGAGCCATCACGCGTCGTACGTTGCCGTCAACGCACGCCACTGCTTCCCCATGAGCGATGCTTGCAACTGCTGCTGCGGTGTAAGGGCCAACGCCAGGAAGAGTTTGGAGTTCCTTTGCCGTGGTTGGCATACGCCCCCCAAAGCCTCCAGCGGACACGCCAGCACATACCACTTTTGACAATTGAAACAAACGGCGAGCACGGCTGTAATACCCTGCACCTTGCCAGAGAAAAAGGACCTCCTCTTCGGTTGAATCAGCCATGCTCTGAACGGTAGGATAGCGTTTGTAGAGGCGTTGCCAAAACACAGTACCTCGGCTCACTTGAGTTTGTTGAAGGAGTATTTCTGAAAGGAGAATGGGCCACGAATCCTGTGTATGGCGCCAAGGTAAATCTCGTTGATGTTGTGCATACCATCCCAGGAGGGATGCTTGATCGATGGCTGAGACCACGAAGCCACCACCAGAATCAGGCTTCTGCTTCAGCTGTTGCTGTTTTCTTTGCTTCGATTGCTGCATCGTTTGCCTTGATTTGTTCCCAAACGATTTCAGCAATGTCTTTGACTTCCATATCAGATTCAATCGCTGACAAACCGTCGCTTACCATCGTTGAACAGAATGGGCAACCAACGGCCACTGTATCTGCACCGGTTTCTGCGATTTCCTTCGCTCGAATGACGTTGACTCGTTGGTCAGCGTCTTCTTCCATCCACATTTGAGCACCACCAGCACCGCAACAGAACGATTGCTTTCCGTGGCGTTCAATTTCCACATCGACGCCACCGATCGCATTGCGAGGTGCTTCTAATTCTCCACCAATCCGTCCAAGGTAGCACGGATCGTGGAAGGTGACGGAAGGGTCGTGTTGTGGGGCTGGTAGTTTTCCTTCTTGTTGCAGATGGTTGATGAGTTGAGAGTGGTGCATCACTTCGATGTCTTGACCGCCGTAATCCTTGTACTCTTTTCCAAGGGTGTGGAAGCAGTGTGGGCATGAAGCAACGATCTTCTTGACACCGATTTCTTCGAACGTGGCGAGGTTGGTTTCAGCCAACATTTGGAACAAATACTCATTGCCTGCACGACGCGCTGAGTCACCGCTGCAGCCTTCTTGCATTCCGAGAATACCAACGTCGAGGCCTGCTTCTTTCATCACGCTGATGGTGTCACGTGCGACCTTCTTATTGCGTTCATCAAACGATGCAGCGCATCCTGCAAAGTAGATGTATTCAGCAGGTTCGGCAACCTTGACGTCCAGGCCTTCTGCCCAATCGCCTCGCTCGTGGGCTGGCAATCCGTAAGGATTGGAGTCAGATTCCAAGTTCTCGATTGTGGCCATCAAAGGTGCAATGGTGTCTTCGACGCTTTCGTCGAATTCCATGCGTTCCATCATCAAGTGACGACGGGCATCGGTCAACTTAGGTACGTGGTCGATGTAAATTGGGCAGGCCTCAACGCATGCGTGGCAGGTGGTGCATGCCCAAATCGCTTCTTCACCAAAGCGGGCAATGATGTCTTCTGCAGGTGTTTCGCCCGCAATGAGAGCCGTTGAATTGTCATTGGCATAGTTTCGTACATCTTTGATGATCTGCATTGGATTGAGGGATTTTCCGCTTGCAAAAGCAGGGCAGACATCTTGGCATCGGGCACAGGAAGTGCAAGCCCAGCCGTCGATCAGGTTACGCCAGGTGAGGTCTGTGTAGTTGACCGTTCCAAACGATTCGATGTCGAGGTCGTCCAAGAGAACGGCTTTCCCGTCTTCGCCACGGGCGAGGGGCTCCATCGTCGCCATTGGGCGCATGTCGTGGAAGAACACATTCGGGAACGCCATGACAAGGTGCATGTGCTTGGAGAGTGGGATGAGGAAGAGGAAGGTCGAGATGGCCAACATGTGCATCCAATACGATGCCACGACGATAATGGTGCTCGGGTTCAGGGTTTCGAAGACCCAAGCCCCGATTGGCTCCCATGTCGATGAAACCCCAGTTTCGCCGGCTTCAACCACGAACGATGTGAGGGTGATGGTCATGATCAGAACCAAAATGAAATTCCCTTCAAGCTGCGACTTTCCCTTCAGTTTGTCAGGTGTGAACACGACCCTGCGGAACAAAGCAGCAACACAACCGATGAGCGCAATGGTGTACCCGGTCTCAACGATGAGGTTCCAGGGACCACGGGTGATTTCTGGCAGAATGTTGTGAGAGAACCAGTTGGCAGTGGCAAGGTCGAACATATCGGTGGAGAGCATGAGGAATCCCCAGAACATGAGGACGTGAATTCCACCAGCGATTCGATCCTCCAGCACTCGCTTTTGACCGAGCCAACCCGTGATGACCTCCTTGACACGAGCGCCCCAATTATCGAAGCGGTCGTCTGGAGCACCGACCATGACAAGCCGAGTGGCCTTGATGACCTGGTACAGGAAAAAGCCACCTGATACGCCTCCAAGCACGAGAAGGAAAACCCACCCAGGCAAAGGACCGTATGTCATTGTCAGGGGGTGTTCCATAGCAAATCACAAGGAAAGCGCGGCTCCCTTATCCACACCCAGCCAAAACCAATGCTTGAATGCACCGTCACAATATCATCAATCCCGAATGACTTTCAACAAGGGATATGAAGCGCGAGCGTGTGGTCCGACATGAGGGGCTCAAGCAAGATGAAGGTCGAAGCAAGCGCTCCTGGAAAATGCATCCTCTTTGGAGAACATGCTGTGGTTTTCGGTCAGCCGGCTGTTGCGGTAGCCATCGAGCAACGGATCACCGTCATCATTGAGCCAATCGAGGGCGAATATTGGAAGTTGGAAGGTGGAAGACTCGATGCATCGAAGCACCCTCACCTCAACACGCTTCGCCACCGTTTGTGGCCCAAAAGTGCGGGTGCACCTGCCTTATCGATTCACATCAAGGGCGACATTCCACGTGCATCCGGTCTTGGCTCCTCTGCTGCATTGAGCGTTGCTGCATGTGCGGCTCTTCGCGCAGCTCGTGGGCGGTGGATCACCGAGAACGTTACCGGCACTGATGGCTGGGCTGAAGGGTATGCCAGCACCGTGACCGATACAGATGCTTTCGAGGCAAAGGATGATCCGGAAGCAGGCATACGTTTGGACCAATTCGACAAAAGAGAGCGCCATTTGGTTGGAAATGAGGCAGTTAGCATCGATGAGTGTGCCCTTCTCGGCCACGCCGTGGAAGCGGCGGCGCAAGGAGGAAGAGCATCGCCGATGGATGCATCAACATGCGCCCATGGCGGAGTGGTGCTGCTCAGTGATGTGCTCGAACCCGAAGTCGAACACCTGTATCAACGACGCCTCGCCATGCGCGATGGTATGCGCACTTGGGAACTTCACGACCTCGGCATGCCCAAAGGCGGAGATGAAGTCTACCTTGTCATTGGCAACACCGGCGTTTACGCCCCAACTGCAGTCCAGGTTGCCAAAGTGGCAGAAGCCATTCGAATCGAACCGCAGCGGATGAAAGAAATCGAAACGATCGGTACCATTGCTCGAAGAGGTATTCTCGCCCTCAAGAAAGGCGATTTCGAAGCGGTTGGAAGAGCGATGATCGAGAATCAAGTCATGCTCAAAGGACTTGGCGTCTCATGCCCTGAACTTGACACACTGATCCGTGCAGCAGGCCCATCATCGCTTGGAGCAAAACTCACTGGCGCTGGTGGAGGGGGCTGCATGGTCGCCTTAACCAAGAACCCAAAGGCGACGAGTGAAGCCATAGAATTGGCAGGTGGACGCACACATATTTCCAAATTTGGCAACCTTGGATTAAGGGTTGAAGTCGCAAAAGATGTACCATTTTGGTCACCGGGTCAGTAAAAAGACCACAGTACGTCGTTTATACAATCTCAGTCTCCCATGGAGTGTGCCTTTTCTTTATATAGGGGTTATATATGGCTCACATCATGACTACCGATGAAGAACGTCTAACCGTCGTGAACGTGGTTGCCAGCACACGAGTTGCTGAGGAACTGGACCTCCCAGATATTGCCATTCAATTGAATTGCGAATACGAACCAGAACAATTCCCTGGTGTCGTTTACCGAGTCACTGACCCAAAGTTGGCCATCCTTATGTTCCGCTCAGGTCGTGCTGTTTGCACCGGTGGTAAGAACGAAGACAACATTCACACTGGTATCGAGCGTATGATCGATGACTTGCGCGCTGCTGGCATCGAAACATGGGACCTGGACCAGGTCGAAATCGAAGTTCAGAACATGGTTGCAACCTATGCCCTCCATTACCCTGAAGACTATCCTGGGAACGACAAGTTCACCGGAGAGCCACAAGCTGGCGTCCCTCGCAAATTGAACCTCAACAACTTGACCTTCCACCTTCCGTTTGACAAGGTCGAATACGAACCAGAACAATTCCCTGGGCTCATTTATCGCCTTGACTACCCGAAAGTCGTTTGCCTCATTTTCGGCAGCGGCAAAATGGTGATCACCGGTGCTCGACACAAGGACGAAATCCTTGAAGCAGTCGAGATTATCAAGGACGAACTTGCTGACTTGTTAGAATACTGATTCGGCCAGAATTGCTGCTCCAACAGGAGAAGCGTTGATGTTCTATTGAGTGAGTGGCGTAGCATGCACCCGAACCTTAGGCGAGCCATCCCGGCTGTCTCGCTCGTGGTGCTCCTGTTTTTGAGCGTCCAAGCACCTCTGTTCCACACCACCCTTTCTGAACAGCCAATCAGTGCCCAAACAAGCGCCCAGGACCCCGGTGTAAGCGACGTACCAACATGGCGTGTCGGCGACAAATGGGTCTACTCCGGCACGTTCGATCCAACATTGCTGGTCACCAATACCGGTGTTCAAGCCACGGTTGGCGAGATCTATGGCGACACGGTGTCCGAGGTGTTGGGAATCACAGAACGAACCGTTGACAACATGTCTGTGATGGCCTATACGCTTCGTGCTTCTGCCAACTTCGACAAATCTGGCGTCTCGCTTGAAGGGTACACCGGTAACGTCTACATCACCTACAGTCAGACAGAATACCTACGAGTCAGCGACTTGGCAAGCCTCCGCAGTGAGCTGGACATGTACATCCGCTTCGTCCCTTACGGTATTTCCAGCCTCACCCAAATTCTTGGTGACATCACCATCACCACTACCTACAGCCCTGTTTCAGAAACCTATGATTTTCCATTGCGATTGAATGAACAATGGACGACAACAACCACTTCCTCTGCACAGTGGTCCGGTTCAAGCGATTACATCACCCCATTCCCTGCACCTACGAACGACGCAAACAGTTCCACATGGGAAGTCACGAGCGTTGGCAAGCCACGCAACAGTTTCGGGCAAACCATTGGCTATGGCGGATGCAATGCATCGTACGAACTGCAATCTGTCAACAGCGATGGGGCGCCAACTGGTTACCGATGGTACTGCCCAGAAGTATCGAACTATGCTTGGCTCCATACCGAAGATGACATCGGTTTGACCATCGACTTCCGACTCAAGAGGTACATCCCCGTTGGAGCAACTGGCGTTGATGAATACAACAATCCGGGTTCACGCGATGCATGCCTTGCGGTCGATCTGGAAAACCCAATCACGGCATTGAACACACCGATGGGTGTGTGGGTCAATGCTTCTGCGTCATGCTTTAACAGCGTCAATAATCTACCAATCGAATTGCGTCATGAAACCACTGGCTCAATCCAATCTGCCACAACAGCAAGCAACGGAACAGCTTACTTTACCCTCGATGTTGGCGATGCGAAGGACCCCTCTGCAACCTTGCTTGATTGGGCCAGCCATGGCATCGTCGCTCGCATCGACCCGGCCTCTGAATCCCCAACCACCCATGTTGGCGCCACCACCGTCACCCTCGATGAGTTCTTGGTTGGGCTCGATTTAATCGCAAGTGAGGACTTTGCCAAAGTGCTTCGAAACAGGAGCGGTGTGACCACGGAGTTGAATTCACTCTCTGGATGGAACGTCTTACCTGGTGACGAATTACTCGTGGAAGTCGGTGTTCAAAACAGGGGAATCTCCACTTCCGCCACCTCCACCGTCAGCGTCACTGGCCCAGATGGACAGTCAAGCACCTACCCCCTTCCACCGCTGGCCACCTACGCAGCGCACAAAATCAATTTCACTTGGTTGGTCCCTGAAGAACAAGCCATAGGCATTGTCCCGGTGACATGGGAAGCAGATCCAACCAACATCAACTCAGCCGATGCCAATGCTGCGAATGATGTCGCCCAACTGGCCATGTTTGTCGGCCGACTCCCAACTCCTGTTCTTGAAAACACCAGCGCACTTACGATGGAAGAAGTCACACTGAGTGCTGAAAACAGCTTTGATGAAGACGGTGGAACCGTCACATGTGAATTCAACATCCCATACGATGACGGAACCCGCACTTGGGCTTACATCAAGATGGCCTCAAAGGATTGCAGCGTCAATTGGACGTGGATGGATGATGGTGAATACCCCGTTGAAGTCACCGTGATCGATGAAGAGCGGGATGAAAGCCAAACCACACTCATCGCCTCAATTGGAAACAGAGCCCCGAAAATCGAAATCCGCAGCGCCAGAAGCGAAGCCAAGGTCGAGCACCCAATCACCCTCTATGCCTACGCCAACGATTCAGATTCTGAGGACGTTTGGCCTGGTGTCGTCGATGTGTTTTGGCCCGACACGCTGTGCCAAGAAGGCTACTACACCCGGGTGTGCACAACAACGGCTCCAACAGAGGGGTGGCACACATTCACAGCGGTTGGAACCGATGATGACTCAGCCATCACGATGGCGAGCATTCAGATCAAATTCACCAACATAGCACCGCACAGCACCACGATTTCTTTGCTGAAGGACGATTCGATTCTCATCAGCGATGAACAACAAATATGGCACTTGGATGAAGATGAAATCATCACGGTGCGAGGGCAAGCTTTGGACTCTGTTGACGACTTGGAAACCCTCGCCCACACATGGTGGCCAGATGGTCAAGAACCATCCCTGATGTACACCTACTCTGGTCGAGTCTCCACCTTCCCGATGCTGTGGTCGACCTCTGGCCTCCACACGATTCGTTTGGAAGTCAGCGATACAGACGGGGAATCGAGCACCATCAACGAGCGATGGGTCAATGTTCGCAATGTTCCGCCCGTGATTGAACCACTTGTTTCCATCCTCCCAATTGCAGAGGGTCAATCGATCACGATTACTGGAAACGCCACCGACACAGCAAGCGATAAAGATTCACTTGTTCGTTGTTGGGACATTGACCCGGGCGTCGACAGCAACGACATTGGTGGGGCCGACGACGATTGTGATGTGAAAGGCGATGTGCTCACCTATGCTTGGAACCGAAGCGGTACGCACACCATCATCTACCACGTCACCGATGATGATGGCGCTCAGACAAGCGAGGTGCTCAATGTGGAAGTGCTCAACATGCCGCCGATTGTGAGGCTGCAAAACCTCGCATGCATGGCGTTACAAGCATGCGTCTTGAGCGCTCAACAAACCATTGACTCTGCAAATGACATCGGTTCACTGACCATCGTTTGGGATCTGGACACCACCGTTGACAGCAACGGTGATGGCATCAAGGACAACGATGCTGATTTGGTTGGAACAACGGTTCAGCACATGTTCAGGACATCTGGCAAAGTTCGAGTGAAAGCGATTGCTTGGGATGAAAATCCTGAGCGCCCAGGTCA
Organism: uncultured Candidatus Poseidoniales archaeon; assembly: GCA_905182125.1. Classification (GTDB taxonomy): domain Archaea; phylum Thermoplasmatota; class Poseidoniia; order Poseidoniales; family Poseidoniaceae; genus MGIIa-L1. The sequence continues at coordinate 10,170 of CAJJAV010000015.1, read as the reverse complement.
AGCCACAATGGTGATCGATGTGGCGCCACCTGAACGCAATTCCATCGAACAAATCAGTGCTGGACTGATCGGCGAGGAAGCAAATTCCCTCGCTCAAATAGGATTACTGTTCGGAGTTTTACTCTTGCTCGCTTTGCTCACCCGCAGAAGGAGAGGCGGCAATGATACACCGTGGGAAGGCAATGAAGAGGGCATGCTCGATGACATCTTCGATACGCCATCGCTCATCGAAGAGGCACAGGCGCGTCGACCTTCAACACCACCGAGAATGGATGCGTTCGGAGCACAACCCGCACCCTCAGAGCCGACCAACACCGCTCAACCAGCACCCACAGCCGTGGCAGAAGAGGAGAAGATGACACCTGTTGGACTTGTTCCGAATATACCAGCAGAAGGTTTGCCGAACGGGTGGACGATTGAGCAATGGGGGCACTATGGCCAACAATACCTCGATGCTCAGGGTTCGCAAGCCACAAGTTTTTCACAAAGTGCCACCGACCTCAAGTAGGAGTACTTCATCCCAAAAGCATGAATCAACTCCGACCAATTGTTCTTGGCTTGATTTTCCTAATGTTCGCGTCCCCTTTCACAGCCTTAGTCACCTCATCGAGTTTCCTTGAGGAAGCAACTGAAGCAATGAACGCTGAAGGGTGGGATAAGGACAAGGATCTACCCACGTGGCGCATTGGCGACGAATGGGTTTACGACACAAAATTTGATGTCGCACAATTGATTGCTCAAGCGAATGTTTCCGCTTCGCTCAACACCCTCACAGGGGAAACAACGTACACCGTGACTGACATTCTGTTCACCACCGTTGATGGCATACAAACGCTGGCCTACAAACTGGAAATCGATGGCGATTTCACCTCTGGGAACAGTGGCGCCACCCTCGAAGGAGTCTCTGGCCGACTCAACATCGGTTACCAAGGCGAAGATTTGGTCCGAGTGCGCGACCTCGCCGTCATTAATTCCGATTTCACATTGGATGTCAAATTCCGACCTTTTAATTTGGGATTCCTTGAACAAGACATCGCGGAGATTACCTTCGACACCATTTACCTCCCACCAAAGGAAAAGTACGACTTCCCTATTCACCTCGGTGACCAGTGGTACATGAATTTCATGTCTGGAACGTCTGTTTCTGGAAGTTCGGAGTACTTCGACCCGAGTGCATTCGACACCGCTGGACCCGAAAACGCCAGCTGGCAAATCACTGCCAACGGTGCCCCAACGGATGGGACGAACAGCATTGATTACTCTGGGTGCGCCGACTCTTACAAGATCAATGAAGTGAACGTAACGGGTGTGTCCGCTGGCTACAATTGGTACTGCCCCGCTGTCCGTTACAACTCCTGGATGCGAGTCTCAAACGCTGCCGGATTCACCATTGATTGGTTGTTGAAGGAATACAATCCAACCGACTCCTACGGCGTTTCCTCTTCTTCCACCCCAGGAACACGCAACGTGGAAATTGATGTTGATATGCAATTTTTAGCCACCCTTCCTGATTCTGAACAAACCGTGACGGCCACCTACCTCACCTCTCCGAACAATGTCCCGCAGGCCAATAAAAACCTCCAATTGCGCTATGAGTTGGACAGCCATTTGGCTAACCCCACAACCGATGGAAGTGGGGTAATTACGAGTCAACTCAACGTCTCCAACGTCGTTGACAGCACCCCTTCGAGCGATGATTTCACCAGCAACGGCGTGATTGTGTGGGACCCGGCAACAGAAATTATCGGTGCGGCAACCGTTGTCATCGACTTGACGGTGGTCGGTATTGATCTTGTAGCCCAAGCAGATTCAATCATCGTCACCCGAACTCGTGACGGTGAAGCATCTATTTTGAGCAAGGTCATTGGGTATGCAGCCCTTCCAGGCGATCTGATCAGTTTCTCAATTCCTGCGCAAAATCGCGGCGTTCTGACCTCACCAGCGACAGAAATCGAAGTCATCACACCCGATGGCACCAGCATTCGGCAAACCATTCCAGCGATTTCATCCTACAGTGAGGAACGCATTACCGTCAACTGGACCGTCCCTGCCGAAACACCAGTCGGCAACCAAACTCTTTCGTTCACCGTTGATCCAGATCAACTGGTTACAGAGGATGCCAACAGAAGCAACAACGATGCTGAAATCAACATCTTCATCGGTCGAGCACCAACCGGATCCCTGGTCGTGGATATGAACAAACTAACCTTCGAAAACGTCACCCTCAACGCCACTCAGAGTTTCGATGAAGATGGCGGAGATGTCAACTGTAAATTCGAAATTGAATCGCGACCAGGCCTCATCGATGTGATTGAATCACAAGATTGCTGGACACAATGGAACTGGTCCGATGATGGCGAATGGAGCATCAGGCTCATCGTCACGGATGAAGAACTCGACACGGATATCATTCATTACAACGTGACCGTCCTCAACCGAAACCCATACCTCAACCTCAGCGTCGTCCCAAGCATTGATGTCGAAGAAAAGGTCACCATTGACGCCACCGACAGCGGTGACGTCGACACTGTTTCTCCTTCAGGCCAACAAGTCAGTATTTCTTGGCCGGGCATGGCGTGTGAAGAGGGGCTCACCCAACCAACATGCACAATCACACCCATGGCGGAAGGCGTCATGATGATCACCGCCGTTGCAACCGATGATGACGGCGCAACAACAACGGTGGAAACCCCGCTTGATGTGCTCAACGTTGCACCTACACTTGCTGCACCAGAACTGTGGTACGGTGGCTCGAACTTGAGCGTCGATAGCCTCGGCGTATGGAACTTGGATGAAGATCAAGTGGCTTTACTTCGAATCAACGCAGATGATACGCTTTCAGATCGTGATGACATCAACATTGAATGGACGCCTTCAGATCGCAACCTCAACTGGACAGAGACCACGCGTGGTCCTGCATCGACTGCAACTGTGGCATGGATTACATCTGGCATCCACAATATCTCAGTGGTTGCGTACGACGATGATGGAGAACGCTCAACTGTTCAAACAGCCAGCGTCAACATTCGCAACGTCGCTCCTACCATCACAGGCCTAGGCTCTGATGTGCCCATTTTGGAAGATGCAAACGTGACCTTTACTGCCATCGTTGATGACACTGCTTCGGACCTTGACACGCTTGTGGTGTGCTGGGACATGAACGCTGCAATCGACAGTGACAGCGACGGCAATGCCCTCAATGATTGTGAGATGGAAGGAACTGAGATTACTGCTATGTGGTCGACGCGAGGCATCCGTCAGATCACAGCAACCGTCACCGATGACGATGGAGCTCAAGCACTGGCCTCGGTCAACGTAAGCGTACAGAACCTTCCCCCCTCGGCAACCATTACAAATTCCACCAGCGTCATTGAGCTGATGGAAGGCGAAAACATCACGCTTTCAGGATTGACTTCGCGAGAAACAGCAGGTGACAAATTGACCCTTCTCTATCAATGGGACAGCGACCATTATGATTCTGACCTCGACCAAATAAAAACGGGCGATGTGGACTTTTCTGGTCCAATGTACACGATTGAAGATCTCCCGCCGGGCCAGTGGATCGTCGTCCTAACCGTGACCGATGATGATGGTGAATTCTCAACGGCTTCGATACAACTCACCGTAACAGAGCGACCTTCTGAAGGATTCATTGAATCCGTCAGCGGAGCAATTGGAACCGTTCCAGGCGCCATCATCGGAGGCCTCGGCATCATCGTTGTGCTTCTCGCTGGATTCTTGTTGCTCACACGCGGAAAGAATAACCGAGACGAAGAGAATTTCTCATCCTTTGCTGCAATGCCTTCTGGGGAGCCACCGGCACCTGTGATAAACTCAACAGCACCGGTAGCTGCTCCAGATTATGCTGCACAAGCAGACATCTATGGCCAAACTGGCTATGGTCAACAACCGACCCCAGCAGGTGCTGCCGACCAGATGTACGCACCAACACAAGCCTTCGCAGCAGTTCCACGCCCTAAATCCGACCCCTTCGCTGCAATCGCACCTGCACCTGTTGCACCTGCACCTGCACCTGCTGCAGTGGTCCAACAAATCGCACCAGCACCGGTCCAAAGCGGGCCACCATTGCCCGTGACCGGCCTGCCAGAAGGATGGTCCATGGAACAATGGAGCCACTATGGAGCGCAGTACTTGGCAGCCCAACAGGGCCAACCAACTGCGATTCAACCGGCAAGTACTGATACCCCAGCGGCCTCTCCAGTATCGGACATAACAGGATTGCTCGACGATCTTGATTTGTGAACGGTGAGAATATGGCAAGTCTTTGGCAATTTTTCGGACTTCCAGATCCCGAAGCAGCGCCGCATTCCAAACGCCCAGCGAGGCAAGCGCAGCAAACACCCGAGGGTGTTCAGCAACAGATTGCACCTCTTCGCGAGCCAGTCGTCTCAGTTCAACACCTGGTTCCTGAACCAATCGGTGTTCAACCATCACGCAAACCAGTCCCGCTTGGTTGGAACGGTCCAGTGACGTCTGATGGGGAACCCTTCCATGATCTTGCTGCGCTATCAGCGGCACCACCAGTGATCCCAAACAGAGCACTTCGCTATGTCGCTCCCGACGTGATGAACCGTATCCCAACCCGGGGTATTGCTTCTCGCCTTGGTCAAGGTGACACAGTGATTGTCGACTTACGCCCCCTCGTCCATATGGACACGCATCAAAATGTCGTTCGCAGAGAGTTGAAGCAATTGAGCGACGATGTCGGTGTCGGTGTTTTTGCCCTTGATGCTGAGGATAAGTTGTTGTTGATGCCCGGAAACGATGTTGTCGTGGATGTCCAGAGCCATGAACTCGGGCTCACCGGATTGCTTACTTCATGAATCAACGGAGGAGTTCAAGGGCTTCTATTGCTCCTTGAGGTATGCCCAAAACCGTTGCTTCCGAACCGTCAACAAGGCGCGCATGGTCCCGCATTGGACCTGCCAAATCATACCCACCTGCTTTTCCTTTCCAAGAATCGTTGAGAACCAATTCCACGAGTTTTTCATCGGTAAGTGCGTCGATTTCAACAACAGAATGTTCGACGAAATAGCGCCATGTGCCGTGAACACACAAACCCGCCGCCGACCACACTTGATGACGGCGCCCTGAAAGACGATGGAGCATTGTTGCAGCATGAACAGCATCCCTTGGTTTTCCAAGAAGCAAATTCACCTCATCAGGATCCGCAAGAACCGTATCGCACACCAACACCACATCGTAACCGTGATCCGAGGGGACCGCATCTGCTTTGTTTTTACAGATTGAAGCAATTTTTTCTGCGATGGAACCGGATGAAGGTGGCGTCTCATCGACGCCATCCAGTCCTTTGCAATGCACTTCAGGAAACAGTGCCTGAACCATCGAAGCGCGACGAGGGGATTGCGATGCCAACCAGAGAGAGACCATGTGCTTCAAACGCTGTGAGAGGGTCCATTCCATTTACTGTTTTCACTGGAATTGAACCGCTTTTGGCGAAAGTGGAGAGGGGAGAGGTTGAAGAATCGACCCGTCTTCCAGCAAACGGTGCCGGCATGAGCGATGTTGAAAGAATCCCTACTCACATTGAAGGATTGGATGAAAATATGCAGGGTGGAATCCCACAAGGGCACATCTGTATTGTCGCTGGTGCATCCGGTGCAATGAAGTCAAGTTTGACCTTCTCTGTCCTCTACAACGCTGTCCTCTATGGCGAAACAAGTGGTATCTATGTCACGCTTGAACAAGGGAAGGATTCACTGCGATCGCATATGGCCAACATGGGCATGAACGTTGATGACGCACGGGTTCGAAACCGAATTGCCATCATCGATCTTTCAGATTTGCGGGTTGAACTCGATAAGCAAGGAATGAGCGATCGTGTCGATTGGATGGGCCAATTAATCAAGCAACTCACCTCATACCGAGAAGCAATCGGGTTTGAACTTCTGGTGTTCGATTCCCTTGGTGCCTTCTTCACACTCACCAAAATGGAAAACCCTCGGGATGAGATTTTCCGCCTCTTTGAGGCTGTTCGCCGACTCGGTTTGACGGCGTACTTCATCTGTGAAATGACCGGTGAAGACAACAAGCAATTCGGTGAATATGGTGTTGAGGATTACCTTTCTGACGGTGTGCTGCACTTGGTCATGGAACGATCTGGTGATGACGTCAACCGAAAGCTGGGCATTGTCAAGATGCGGCATACGCGTCACAGCCTTGGTTACAAGCCCTTCAACTGGAAGGAAGACGAGCAGCGCTTCACCATTCTGTGAAGGCATCACTCGACGGTGACTGATTTCGCCAAGTTACGAGGACGGTCAACATCGCATCCAAGTTCAAGTGCCGTGTGGTAGGCAATCAACTGCAATGGTACAACGGTCAGTAAAGGCGAGAGAAGATTGTGAACAGGCGGTACCGAAATGCAAACATCGCCTTCTTCTGCAATCTCGTCACCTTCTTCGTGAATCAGAATAATCTTAGCACCACGGGCACGGCATTCGTGAATCGCTGAAGCAGTCTTGGTCTTTACGTGATCATTTGGAGCAATGAAAATCACTGGACTGCCTTCTTCTAACAGAGCAATCGGCCCGTGCTTCATCTCACCAGCAGGGTAAGCAAGGCAAGGAATGTAAGCGATTTCCATCAGTTTGAGAGCTCCTTCTTTTGCAACTGGAGCAGATATTCCACGACCAAGGAAAAGAACGCTTTTGGCGTTTTTAACCAATTCAACGGCTTCGAGGATTGGACCTTGGTTTTCGAGGTAAGACTCCACGAGGTGAGGTACTTGTTGAAGACCATGAATCAATTCAACGCCACGCTCTTTGCTGATGTTTCGAGAACGACCAATTTGAAGCGCAAACATCGACAAAGCGGCAACCATGTTCGAGAACGCCTTGGTTGATGCAACCGCTTGTTCGGGTCCAGAGTGAATGTAAACGCCCCGTCCACACAATCGAGCGATGGAAGAACCAACCACATTGACAACACCATGGACGTTGCCACCTTTGAGTTGAATTTCCTTAATCGCAGAAAGAGTGTCTGCGGTTTCACCTGACTGAGTGACTGCAAAATGCAGGGCGCTCGGGTGAATCACAGGGTCGTTATGCCTAAATTCACTGGAAATGTGGGCGAATGTTGGGATCCTGGCTAATTTTTCAATCAGGAGTCGCCCGATTTCGGCTGCGTTGTAGGATGTCCCGCAACCAAGCAGGCGTACATGAGGAACTTTTGCTAACGCTGCAGGTGAGAGTTTCAAACCTCCAAGTTTCCCACTGCCTCGTGTTCGGTCCAAGCGACCGTTGATGCAGTGGCGGAGTGCATCGGGTTGCTCATAGATTTCTTTCAGCATAAAGTGAGGGTAATCACCGAGTTCAGATTCGCCCCAATCGTTTTCCAACGTTGTGCCTTTGGTTGAACTGTCGCCACCGGTCAGCGTTGACAATTTGACGGAGGTTGCAGTAAGGGTTGCTAAATCACCATCTTCCAAATAAATCACTTGCTGAGTGTGAGCTGTTAAGGCGTGCGGGTCGCTTGAGATGAACATTTCATTAATCCCTTGACCGATGATTAACGGTGATCCGTTGCGTGCACAGACAATCATGTCATGGTCTTTGAAAACAGCACAAATACCCCATGTCCCACGGGCTTGTCGGAGGGCACGCCGAACTGCCTCCTCTGGGTTATCGTCGATGGACAACTCGCGCTCAATGATGTGTGCGAGTACCTCGGAATCTGTTTCGCTAACCAGCTTGACACCCTGGACATTGAGTGATGTGCGCAACATGCGAGCGTTTTCGATGATGCCATTGTGGACGATGACGACCTTTCCTTGCGCTGAAGGGTGAGGGTGGGAATTTTCATCGGTAACGCCGCCATGTGTTGCCCATCTGGTGTGAGCAATTCCCATGTTCCCTTCGATGGTCTGCGGAAGAATCTCACGCAATTGTTGAACCTTGCCCACTTTTTTGTAAATGCTGATGGCTCCGTTTTTCACGGCCAGGCCTGTTGAATCGTACCCTCGATATTCCAATCGGCGCAATCCTTCCAGCAAGATAGGGGAGGCCTGATGTGGGCCAATGTATCCAAAAATTCCACACATGATAATCACTTCAACATTGAATTTGGTTCGAACAGATCGGACAGGTTACCTTTCGAAGTGTCATGTCCTTGACGACAAACCCTGCTTGACATTCGTTACAGGTCACATCGCGTTGTGGAGGAGCGATGGCTGGCAAAGGTGGCAAGCCACCCAACAGAGGCAATACCCCGAGCGCTGGAAGTTCACCAGGGGCTGGAAGCGGTGGGAGTTCTCCAGAAGATGGAAGCGGTGGAAGTTCGAGGGTTCCTGCGCCAACAGCACCGAGTGCTGGCAATGGAGGCAAGGGTTGCAATGTTTGAGTGATTTCAGCAAACTCCCTTTGTTGCTTCCGTTGCATTCGACGATTGAGCCGTGCATTTCCTTCACCGGATTCAGCCTTTGCTTCAAGGCTCTCCGCCAGTGTGGGCGATTCATCATCCATCATGACAACTGCAGCGCTTGAAGAGATGACCAGTTCTTCGGCATCGGTATCGATAGCAAGAAGCGGACCAGCATCGTCTTCAGGTTGAATCATCAATTCGATAGAATCTTCACCTTCACTTACGATTTCTGTGGCTACGAGCACCTTTTGTTCTTCATTTCGTGCTCGACGGATTGAAACAACAATGGTGACCAAGAAGAGCATCATGACAAGTCCAACAACACCGAGAATGGTCAGTTTCATTTGTTGAGATCCGGGCAACGGTGCCAGCAGAGCATCCAGCAAGGAGCTGTCATCAATGATTGGACGATCATCGCCAGAAAGGGAAGCCAATGTGCGCAATTTAAGAGATCCTGAAGCGGTCGAAAGCATCACGATGCCATCTGATTCCATCCCAGCATACCCTTCTAAGAAACCTTGAGCCATCAAATCAGACATCCCGGAAATGGCTTCGTGATCGCTGTTGGTGAGCAGACCGTATCGGGTGGTTGGCCCGTAGGTATTGATTTCGTCATACAGTGCTTGAACCCCTTGAGAAGATGCGTGAAGTTCAAGCCTCAGCACACCTGGTGCTTCAATCCTCGAGGCATCGTCAATGCTCCAAGCATTGTCGGTGACCACGTGGGCAATCATGGCATCGCGGCCGCGCCCTTCGATCCACGCTGCGATCAACACGTCATCGCCCTTCGATTGCTTCACAATCATTCGAGCGTTCGAAGCGTCATCACCAACAGAGGATTGGAAACTCCAAGAAGACAGTGTCGGGTCACCGTGGGTGTACATCAAGCCAACTCGGTTGATTCCAGTGATGTCATCTCGCATTTCCTGATAGAGAATGTGAAGGTTTTCCTCACCAAAGCCAACGGCAAGAGGGTCCCCCTTTGAAGGGCGAATATCGATGTCGGAAAGGACATTGATTGGATTGCCCCAACTTGTTGGGCTGTCTGGATTCTTTGAGACGAGCGTGAAGATTGAAGTCACATCTTGCCATGAACCTGAAGTTGAGATGTCTCGATGATAACCTGCAAGCACCACTGTGCCGTCATATTCAGCCATCGTGAGCCCCCAATACGATCCCTCAGACAATTTTTGCGCCGGCATTTGGTAGTGCACAGGCGTGATCATTTCCACCTTCGAAAGCGAGGTCATTCCAATGTTGGTGAGGGTGTAACCATCGGTGCTGACGCTTTTTCGTGTCCACGAGGCATGAATGGCTCCATCTTCTCGTTCGAGAACTGCGAGTTCTCCACCCCAATTGTTTTCGAGCAATAAATCGGTTTGCACCGACATGGATTTCGTGATGCTTCGAACATGGAGTTCACCATCGACGGTTGTGAACAGCAAAGCTCCATCTTCAAGTCCGATGAATTCAACAGGGACTTCACCGTTCGACAAGTCGATGTTGACTTGAGAACCGAGTGAAACATCGTCGATGACCAAAGTGAAACGCTGCTCACTGAATGCGGTTTCAACACCGTTCCCCTCCAGAAGGGCTCGGAATTTCACGGCACCGCTCGTTTCGCTGGCGTTGATGGAAAAACTAACGACATTGTAACCTGAACTGGTGTCTGAACCGGGAACAACTGCAATGCTTTGGCTGCCGATTTGGAGCCATGCGCCCTGTTCTTCGCTCCTGCGTTCTAATTTCATCGTCAGGTCGGTTGCA
>CAJJAV010000014.1 GCA_905182125.1 uncultured Candidatus Poseidoniales archaeon | reverse complement strand
AATCCGTCTAAATTTCAAGAAGGTTGGGCTGCGGGGTTACGACCAGTCGAATCAATTTCTTGGCATGATGCACATTCGTTTCTTGCTACCTTGAATGAATTAGAACGCGGAATTGTTCGCCTTGGCTTCACTGGCGTCTGGCGCCTACCCACTGAAGCAGAATGGGAATTCGCTGCCCGGGCGGGTACAGATTCAAGATGGAGTTTTGGCGATCGCGATGCGGAATTGAACGACTATGGTTGGCATGCTGGGAATTCTGGCGCCACCACCCGTGAAGTCGGACAAAAGAAAGCGAACTCATGGGGCTACCTCGATTTGTACGGCCAATGTGGTGAATGGTGTGAAGATGATTATGCCCCCGACTACGCCGATCACATAGGCACACAGGAGCCGTTCCGTTCAGGTTCGTCACAACGCAAGGTCCACAGAGGAGGCTCATGGTTCACTGAATCAGACTCCACGCGCAGCCGTGCGAGAGCATCCGCTCTTCTTGATCACCGTGGGGATGGTGTCGGAATTCGGCTTGTTTGGGCCCCCCACAATGCCAATGTACCTCTTGAAACACCCAACGATCATGGCGACTCTCTACCATAATCCTCGATGTTCAAAGTCGAGGCAAGCTCTTGCTTTGTGTGAGGCTTCAGACATGGAAGTTGAAGTACGCCTCTACCTTTCAAATCCCCTTTCCCTCGATGAAGTCACCCTATTACTGTCCCGTTTTGAAGGGGAGATTCAGACAACGGTCCGAACCAAAGATCCAAAATTTGAACTTGCCAATTCAGAACAACTGGATTTCCATTCGATACCATCGGTGGCACAATTCTTGGCGTCAAACGGACATCTGATGGAACGTCCAATTTTAGACACTGGTTCCATCAGTTGTGTTGGGCGTCCTTTGGATGCTCTACAACGTCTGCTGTGAATTGACCATCACCATCGCAGTGTGAAAAATCGATGTTCCAATCTTCATTCATTGGACCTAACGTCTGATGTTCCGGAACAACACCCGGGCTCGTGGACCATTTTTCAGTGAATTCACCGGAAAGAACAGTCATTAGATTTCTTCGTTTAAAAGCATCAATCCCTGCAGCAGTTCTGTCGACGACCGGTGCTATATTTTCTTGGAAGACTGCATTCATCTGTACGCAAATTTCTTCAAAAGACCGCTGACCGTTTGCGAGTTCCCAAAGCATGCTGTTCATTTCATCAAAAGGACGCCTAACCTCCCTTGGTGCTCTGAAGAGTCGCGCGAGAATCCGTTCAAAACGGTTGAATCTTTTCTCAATTCGAAGGATCACCTTTCGGCCGGTCACGCCAGGTAAATCAGGGTGGCTCTTTGCTTCGCCAAATCGCCCCCACCAGACTGGTACTCGGCAGGGGTAAGTCCCGTAATATTCATGACGTTCAAGGTCGACTATGTCCATCATTTCACCTCAAAACTCGATCAATGTCCACAACAAGAGTGTAATCATCGAAACCACTCCCAAAAGAGCTGAAAGTCGGGTTGCTTCAACACGCTCACTGAAGTTGCGTAAATACCATGTCGTGACGCCAAAAAACATGACCATGAACCAAAGCGCATACCATGTCGCTGGGTAAGAGGCCATACCAAACGCTCTGGTAGGTGATGTATCATCGTTGTCCTTCGATTTGGTCGAGGTATTGTTGGCCGTAATGAGTCCATTGTTCCATTGACCATCCTGCTGGAAGGCCCGTTATTGGCAATGGTGGTTCACCCGATGCAACATGTACCGTGCTAACCTGCTGCATTGGTGGCGAGACCTCAGTTGCGGACACAGGCGGCCCTGAACTCACAGGTGGGCCGGGGGCGGCATCAACCGGTGGAAATTCTTTGTCAATTTCGAATTCCATATCCTCTTCGCTTGAACGACTTCTCAACAACAACACCATGACCAGAAGGAAACCCAGCAAGACCGCTACACCACCAGCCATGGTTTCGACACCAAGAGAGGACGAATCTTGTGCTTGTTCATCGAACGATAACACCTGACTGTCCTGCCATGTTATCGCACCATCGGTTGTGGATATCTGGAAAGTAATGCGTCCCTCAAGAGGCCCGCCAAGACGGTGGAGCGTGCAAGGGATATCAACGAGTTGTGATGTGATATGACCTGGTGTAAACGACAGGTTCTGGCCATCTGTTTCAACCAAGACCCCATTGCACACCATTTGCCAATTTTCGGGAGTCGTTGCGTACAACACAATCTCTTCGTGTTGGCTTGACATGCTTGTAATGTTGACGAAGAATGGAACGCCAACACCAGTGGGTTGCGTTTGGTTTGTTGGTGCGCTTAACACAGCGCTAACCAATCGTTGTTGGTCAATGATGATCAACGACTCATATTGGAGTTCATAATGTCTCATTTGTGGATCGATGCCAGCTATGACTTCAAACGTAACAACAATGCGCGTGTTGAGGGTTAATGAATCGGGGAGGATCAGGTCGACGTTTAATACGGTTGATTGGTTTGGACCTAACACCAAACTTATTGGTTCATCGAGGCTTTTCGTACTCCCACCATTTCCAGTAGTAAAGAAAGCCAAAATTGCTGGATTTGGCGGGGAAGCAGAATAAGATGCTATGACAAGAATAGAGTCATCCATGGCGTTTCCGATGTTGGTCAATGTTGCATTGACATTGACCGTGCCCCCAACCATGGCCGATTGGGTCTCAAGTGAGCCGGAAAGAGAGGGAATGCGGACGGATGCAGTGATCGTGTCAAACGTCAAAATGTTATCAGAATTATTTGCGTCTTCAAGCCCGTCTGCATTGCTGACCGAAATTGAAATACTGTGAATTTCACCTGCTGCTTCTTCGCTTGGAACATAAATATAAACAGCAATAGTAGCGTTGTTCTGGAGATCATATGGGGCACTTAGGTCAACAGGATTTGTCGCATTGTCTCCATTGACTTGCATCCATGAATCCCAGGCCATTGGTAAGTTCAGCGCCATGATGTCTGCTCGAACGGGCCCGTTTCCATTGTTGACAACTTCAAAGAGGACCATTGTCGCTGCCCCAGGGCGCAATTTTGACGGTGCGTCAACGATGGTGATTGACAAATCGCTGATTGTTTGAACTTCAATGCCAGAAAATGAATCACCCACAATTGTCATTCCGCTTCTCTTTGAAGTGATGCTTGGGGTGATTTCTGGTGCTTGATCACCGGCCTGTCCCGTGCTTGGTGCTGTAATTTTTACGCTAAAGGTGGTGCTTTCACCTGGGTTGATGACTGCATCCGGACGCGATGGTTGTTCAACTGTCCACATGCCAAGTGTTCCATGGGTTACCTCCATGATGAAGATGTCCTGTCGTGAAGCGTTGTTCCATATGGTGAAATCAACCGTGATGACTTCCCCAGCATCAATCAACCATTCTTGATTCGATTGAATCGTGGTCATTCCAACATAAGCCTCACTGATCATTGAGGCCGATACACTGATTGGGAGCAGGTGAGATTTTGCAGAATTGTTTTGTGACTGGGCGTGGAATGTAAAACTCCCGATGGTGTCTGGGACGGCAGATGAAGCGACACTCATGCTAAACGCGACCATGATCGGCGTATCGGGACGTACCAGGATCGAAGAAGACTGGGTCCATGCCAATTGAACATTCCAGCCAGACGGCAAGCCTGCTTCGTCAATGGTCAAATCAAAGACATCCGTAGCATCACCTATGTTTTGCACTTCGACTTCGAATGAACAGGTGTAACCAGGTGGGCAAGTTGGACGGGTTGCTGGTTGAATGATCAGCGGTTCTCGATCGGGCAGCACTTGGTACTGGAGGGCGAGTGTGGTGTTGACAGTCGTGTACTGGCTTGATGTGCCTTTGAACGTCATCTGTTCGAAACCTGTCGAAGCGTTTTCATCGGGTTTCATCTTGACTTGAATAATCTTTGACTCACCAGGTGCCAAGAGGACCCCTGTTTGGTCGTTGATGGACACACCCGTTGTATGGGCAAAGTACACCTCCCAGTCGAGTGGTAATCCGAGAACTTCAGGCAACACATAATCGGAAATGTTTCCAGTGTTGGTTAGACTGACACTCACAGCACCCCATTCATCTGGAAGGGAGCCTGTTGTTGATACACCGGAAGAAGTGAAAGCATATTCCATTGGCTTTACTTTCTGGTCATACATGATGACGATGTCGTCCAACCAAAACCCAATATCATTTCCAATGGCATCTGTGGACATGACAAATCGGAATTTTGTCGAAGGAGAAAAACCAGTTTGTGGTGTAGGTATTAATGGAGAAGTCGCTCCTTGATTGTTCACTGAAAATGTTTGCCAACTGGCACCATCGATGAACACTTGATCCACTGTTCCTGAAAGGGTTGCAAGCTCAGTATTGGAACCTGCTGCATTCTGCACGTACACCTTGAGTGAGTCGCCAGCAGATGAGCTTCCCGTGTACCAGAAACTCATCCCGTTGGTTCTCAAAGGATTTTGAACAGCATCAGACATATCGAAGGTTGGTGTCTCGAGCACACTGACGGTCGAAGGGGAATATGTCGACGTTTCTCCATTACCTGCATGGCATGCACTCCCCTCGGAAAGGAAGGTATCCATGCTCGTTCCCCATTCATTTGTTGTTGTCCATTGCGACAAATCTTCACAATTGAAGTAGTGAGATGCAACGGTGAAATGTCGGTTTCTCTGATCATTGTTTGGATTGTCATCGGCAATGGCGGAGATTCCGATGACTTCCAGAGTGTGATTCCCCGAATAGGTTGGAGTGAAGGTAAATCCAATGTTGTTGGAACTGCCGCCACCCAATGAGGCCATTTGTTGTGTTACATTGACCATCTCAAATTGTTGATATTCATTATGCAACACCTTCAATGTAACATCAATTGTACCAGAGGCTGCGGTACCACTGTTGCTCAAGGTGATGTCAGCATAAATGGGGACTTCAACCACGGCATCGATGACATAGAGTTCTGCAGGACGGTTGAATCCCGGTATTGGGTGATTGGATGAGAACATCCTGTACTGCCCCTCGTCAGCGCCTGTTGTGTAAGAAAAGGAAACGTTGGTGACCGATATATCCACGCCAGTTGCTTTCACGCCTGTTTGATGGACGACGATAGGGTCCTGCGCTGCTGGAATCATTGGTGTGACCGAGCCCAGAAGAAAGAGGACGACCAAAACAATTGCCGGCTTACGGAACATGGGGCTCGTGTTCGTACACCGCTTCAAGGTATATGAGGAAACTGGCATTTCAGGATCATGCACTCTGTTCGTCATCGATGCCTTCTTTGACCTTCCTTTCTGCATCAGCAATTTTGACAGCATCTCGCTTTTCTTTAGCGTTCGCAGCAAAGTACACTGTGAACGATGGGACGAGGACCATTGAGAAACAACCGACAACGGCGGCGAGCGCCCACAGGAATTCGGTTGCAGCGTCTACGGAAAACGGTTTAATGGACTCAAAAGCCTCGTTGACGGTGGTGATTGTCATTGTAGGAGCGGTCGTTCTGTTGCCGTTTTCTACAATTTCAACACGGATGAGGGAAGGTGAGTGTTCGTATTCAATCGCAGCCATTGCTTTGTCAAGTGCCCCATCGGGGGTTTTCGAATAGACGGTGCCGTTTGACCTTCGTGCTGGATCGGTGCTGGTGAGTGCGAGCACGCTGATTTCGCCACCGTCTTCCGCCACAACTGCGTGCGTGGTGTTCTTCTGACACGAATCTGCACAACTGAACCCGTCAGCACCTGCAACACCGAGGGAACGATGACTGTACAACCCCGCACCGTTGGATAACTTTACTTCGGCTCCGCTGGACAACTCCGTGGCGGTGAGGTTGACCCAGGTAAGGTTGGTCCCATCCGCTGGTACGGACCATGTCCAAGTTGTTTGATTCAGTTCTTCTTGATAGATCCTCACAGGTTCGTCTTGGGCATGCACCGTCGTTGTGGCGTCGGTATCATAGAGGTAATACGAAGGGGACACTGTTGCCCCGTAAACGGCGTACGAGAGCATGAAAATCAAAGTAAAAGAAAGTCCCAATAAGGTCCGCAACAAGTTGGGGTTTTGGGCCAATGCCTTTCTCATCACTGTAACGAGGGCAGTGCCCTTCATCAACCCTTGTCTAATGATATATCCCTGATGAACAGGGCACAGGGCCGGAGTTCGCTGGTTGAATTTCACCCGCTCTCTTCATATAGGGGCGTAAGGTCGGCAAATTGCTTGGTGTTTTGTCATGACGACTCTCTATGATATCCCCGCAGAAATGTTGAACCCTGCTCTTGCTGCCCGCTTGGCTACAGAAAAGGCTGTTGAAACTCCTGATTGGGCCGAATTTGTGAAAACAGGTGTCTCTCGTGAGCGCCCTCCAAGCCAAGATAACTGGTGGTTCCTACGATCCGCTGCTATCATGCGCAAGCTCGCCCGTGAAGGGCCAATGGGCGTCACCCTCCTCTCTCAAGCCTACGGCGGACGAAAGGACAACGGGGCTGCCCCAAACACCCCTGGCGTTGCATCCCGACACATCATCCGAACAGCCCTCCAACAACTCGAAGCCTCTGGCCTCGTGGAAAAAGTCCCAACACGCAGCGTTGAGACCGAAGAAGGAACTGTCCAACTTTACGCTGGACGACGCATTACAGCCGCTGGACACAAGATGATCGACGCCGTCGCTCATGAATGCCGCCCAGCTGCAGAAGAGCAGTACCCCGGACTTTCCAAGTACTGAAGAGGACGTGAAGAGGGTGGTTAGCATGTCGACATCTCAAGATGACGAACTCAACATGCTCCGCGAACAACGTCGCGCCGCTCTCCAACAGCAACTTGAAGCCCAAGCCTCCCAACAGGCAGATGCAGAAGTTCAGCAACAGCAAGCACAAATGGAAGCAGCACAACTCGACGGGGCCATGCGAAACCTCCTGAGCAATGACGCCCGCTCTCGCTTGGCAACCCTCAGTCTCGCCACACCCGCACGTGCTGCGTCGATCAAGAACTCAATCCTACAACTCCACCAACAGGGCAAATTCACCGCCCCAATGTCCGATGAGGAACTCAAGCAGTTGCTCAGCACACAATCCAAGAGCCGCCGTAGTGCGTCCATCCGAAGAATCTGAAAGGGTGCTCGAATATGTCAAGAAATAAACCAGCCGCAAAAAAAATCCGCCTGATGAAGGTGGGCAAGCAGAATCGGCGTGTCCCAGTTTGGGTCATGCTAAAGACCGACCGAAACACTGTGTCCCATCCTAAGAGACACCACTGGCGCCGTAGTAAGCTCCAACGATGAGGTGAAGAGATATGGTAAGAGCAAATCAATCAGAACTTACAGTCCCACTCCGTATGGCATGGGCCATCACCCGATACAAGCGTGCACCTCGTGCAATGCAAATTATTCGTGAACACGTCATTCAACACCTCAAGGTGCGAGAAGACGAAGAAGTATGGATCGATCCAACGGTCAACGAGCACATCTGGGCTCGAGGAATCGAAAATCCACCACGGAAGATCCGACTCCAAGTGACTCGTCACGACGAACCGGACATTCCAATCGAAGTCAAACTGTACACGGAGTGATCATTTATGGGAAATATTCGACCAAGTTTTATCAAAATCCGAGCCATCCATCTAGTTGAAGATCACGGTGAGAAGTTCACCGACGACTTTGATCACAACAAGAAGATGGTTGTTCAATTGACCGACGTCACCTCCAAGAAACTCCGCAACTGGATCGCTGGCTACGTGACCACATACCGACAACGCCGAGTCGACTGAGCAGGGGCATCCACATGGCACTGCGGGTCAAATGGGACCGCACGCCGGTGTCAATACATCACGACAACAAGCTTGTTCTTGAGGGACTCATCCTTCATCTCCGCAATAAGCATGGGCTTCGTCGACGCTCTATTGTGATGGAAGATCGTGAAGAAGGACCAGGTTTTCTTTTCTTCTTGTACCAACCCTGTGATCCGCGTTGGATTACTGAATTTGATGTGACTCAAATTCCTGAAGAGGAGTGATCATCATGGGCGATCGCAGTATAATTCCATTGCCCACGTCACCCTACACACTTTCTATTGTTTTGATTGGCGTCTCGCATCCAGGAAACCTCGGTGCTGTGTGTCGTTCAATGCTCAACTACGGATTTGTGGGTCTGAAACTCGTCAACCCACAATGCCTCCCGGACAATATAGAAGCGCGGAATCGGGCCAAGCATGCTGGACGGGTTCTTGATGGCTGCACCATCCACGACACACTGGAAGATGCCACAGCAGGCGCTTCAGTCGTCATTGGAAGTTCTGGGAAACGAGAAATAGGGGCCAAAACTAATTTTCGACATTTTGTCTATCCATGGGAAATGGCAGACCGCCTTTCGAGTTTTGATGGACATGTGTGCCTCGTCTTTGGAGAAGAAGGCAAAGGTATGTCGACAGAAGATCTCGGCAAGTGCGACTATTTGGTGACGCTTCCAACATGGGAGGGTTACCCAATAGCCAATCTTTCGCATGCCGTCAATACCTGCGTGTACGAGTTGCATCGGTCCCGCGTTCTCTCTCGCCAGGGAAGGGAGCCTGGAATTCCTGATGTTGTCCCGCTCGAACGCTCGATTCAACCTGAACTCAAACAAGTTTTGAAACAAACTGTTCGTGAACTTGCAGATGCGTTGCCTGGCAATGACGAGCGCAGGCAAAGTTTCGGCCAATCCCTCACGCGTTCTATCATGCGTTCGATGCCAACCCAAGGCGAAGCAACTCGAATGATTGGTGGTCTGCTTGATGCTACAACCGCGATTCAATATGTTCAAGGAAACGAAGCATGGCGAAGTCAACGACGTCGTAAGATGAGCCGAGAAGAAGAATAAAAAACTTCAAGCATACCATGAAGCGAGGCTTTTTGGCGTTTCTCGTACGTGCATGGCAACCAATTTCAATTTATTTCCATACGCTGAAACGATGTGTGGTTCGACTTGATCAAAAGCCCATTTGGCTAAGTTCTCAGCGGTCGGGATGAACGGTACGACAACGGTTCGATGACCATCCGGCATGCATTCCAAAGCACGGCGTGCCTCAAGGTCGCCTTCGTAAACAACAAATGCATGATCGACAACATCGTGAACGTAAACGGTGAGGATGTGGCTGACATCTGAAAAATCCATCAGCATGCCTTCATCTGACACACCGCTTTCCTCAACCACATCACCTTCAATCTCTGCCTCAAATCTGTATCGATGGCCGTGCATGTGGCAGCATTTACTTTTGTGATTTGGTACTCTATGGCCCGTATCGGTTTCTACATAGCGCTTTATTTTGGTTGTCATTCTTCCATCTCCTCAAAATTGATTGATGCCGAATTGATGCAGTAACGTTGCCCGCCGTGTTCCCGTGGCCCATCGTCGAAGACATGACCAAGGTGGGCGTCACATTTGGAACATCGCACTTCTGTCCTTACCATGCCATATGTGCGGTCTTCAACATGATCGATGGCTGCTCGACGGTCTTCAGAGTGAAACGACGGCCATCCGCAACCTGAATCAAACTTCATTTCTGAGCTGAAGAGAAGGTGCTCGCAGCAGACACATGTGTAGCGTCCCTTTCGCTTCTCATCCCAATACATGCCAGTAAAGGCCTGTTCTGTGCCGCTTAAGCGACTGACGTGGTATTGGAGTTCTGAGAGCTTCTCTTTGTAATAAGCGTCCTTATGGGCACGTTCTGTCGCCAATGCCGCTTCCAACACGACTGTCCACGGTTCAACATACTCGATTGGATCAACCAAATCAAGGGCGTGGAAGGCAAGGATACGTTCGACATCGGAGCCACTGCGACCAGAACTTCGACCATCGCCGTCAGGGTTGTATGAAGTGATGGTGTTTTCGAAAATACGGTCAAAGTTGAGTCCTAATGAATCGCAGGCATTCAAAGCGTCCTTCAAAATTGAGGTTTTATCACCTTCAAGGTACGGTAGCATGAAGCTGACCTTCTCGCTGTCCCAGTTCCCAATCATGAACGCGTGTTCAAGAGCGGTGTAGAATTCCGGGCGGCAATCTGGATAGATTTCATGGTCGCCTGAATGGACACCGAGGGCGATGGAGACATTGGCCCCCTCCCTCATCGATACCGACAATGCATAGCCATAGAGAATGGATGCAAAAATAGCGTTCCGATTTGGAACGACTGTTGCTTTCATTTGCTCTTCTTCATAGTGACCTTCTGGTACGTCCGAGCCGCCTTCTAACAAGGCTGATTCAAAGAGGTTCATCGCACTGGTGAGATCCACAATTTCATGGACCACGTCGTGACCTTTTGATTGGAGGTAGGCAATGTTCTTTTTTGCACGTTCGAGTTCTATGCTGTGTTTTTGACCATAGAGGTAAGAGACGCAACTCACCTTGTATCCATCTGCTAAGAGGCGAACCAGAACGGATGTGGAATCCATTCCGCCGGAGAGGGCCATAACGGCGCGTTTGGACATCAGTCCACACCCATCCATTTGTGAGTCTGAAGGCTGAGTCTCCAAGGAGGGTTCGTTTTTACAATTGTTTCAGTGTGGGCAAAATTACGCCCATTCCACTCAACAGATTCTTGGTCCATGTAACAAGGTTGTAGGAAGATGTGTTTGAAGCCTTGTTGTAAATCATGGTACATCGTGAGGTCCTGTCCAAGGTAAACGCATTTGAGTTCATCGCCAGTCCGTTGACGAATCACTGCATTTGGATAGATTTGATCTTTAGGAGATACACAAATCCAATCGAGCATGCCTTCTGGCACTTCGATGGTACCATTGGTTTCGATGGACAATGAATACCCTCTCGCTTTGAGGAGTCTGTGCAATGGCCACAAATCATTGAGCATTGGTTCGCCACCAGTGAAGATAATTCGTTTGCTCGGATAGGCCATAACATCGCCAAGAATATCCAAAGCAGTCTTGGTTTCATGGGTCAAAAAATCAGTATCGCACCACTCGCACCTGAGGTTGCATTCGCCAAATCTGATGAACACATGTGGGACACCTGCATGCATACCCTCACCTTGGACAGAGTGGAAGATCTCGACAATTGGATACTCTGCGGTTAAATCTGCAGGGTTGTCCACCGGTTGATCCCCAGACAATGAACATGACTCTTTTGCTTGCATTGCATCACCTCAGAGGGGGCGTGATTGAATCAATTGCATCAATTCTTGTCGTGCTTCTGGACGTTCAAAGAACACGCCGCGCATTGCGGAGGTCGTCATGATGGAATTTTGTTTCTTGACACCACGGCATCGCATGCACCCATGGGAGGCTTCGATGATAACTGCAGCACCGAGTGGAGACAAATGCTTTTCCAAATCGTCTGCAATTCCCTTTGTGATTCGTTCTTGATTTTGTAAACGACGTGCATGGAGGTCGACGATTCGAGCTAATTTGCTAATACCAACAATGCGCTCCACTGGAATGTAACCAATGTGGGCTCGACCTGTGAAGGGTTGCAAATGATGTTCGCAAGTTGAGTGGAATTCAATGTCCCTAAGCAAAACAATACCATCGTACCCTTCTCCATTAAATGTCGAATCAAGCAATTCCCCAGCATCCATTTCGTACCCACCAAAAATCTCTGACCAAGAGTCAATGACCCGTTGTGGTGTCTTCAAAAGGCCTTCACGTTTTGGATTTTTTTCGAGGTACCCAAGGAGGGTCAAGACTGCTTTTTCTGCTTCAGTTCGCGTCACCATTGTTCACACCTGCCTTCCATGCCGGGCATCGATTTCATCGAGCTGGTCCAGTAACTTCCGGCAGGCCGTACGCACAGCATCAGCCAAGCTGACAAATTTGCGATCATCTCCAACATGCTTTCGCAAGTCTTCAACCAATTCCGCCGGCATGTCAAGAGAAATCTTGGGCATGTTGTGGGCTCCAACAACCCACCTATAAGTATTCACCCAGTAATACTCAGGGAATACTTACGAAGGAATAGATTTGTCCAAAAAGCACCTTGTCACCATGCGAATCTAAGCGAATGTTCAAGGCATCCCGGATGGGACGAAGGCTCGATGACAGCGATGATGCAACCGCATGAGGCCCTCGAGCACCTGCACATTCTCCGATCGAATACTGGGGCAATGGACACCGTCGGGCTCCCTGACGAGGTCATTCTGAAATTCTGCACCCATGATCCAAAACTCTCTCAAGCCATTTCTGAAGCGACCGTACGCTTCGCTGAGGTCACCGATGAGTTCGGCAACGATATGCTCCTCCAAAATGAGGCACATCTCATCAAAACTCTTCAGCATGATTTCGTTAATTTCTATGCTCCAGCCACCGTCAACCCGTACATCGCACTCGCCGGTCGCGGACCTTGGATTGTGACTGCCTATGGAGCCGTCCTCCACGACAACGGGGGTTACGGTATGCTTGGTGCCGGCCACGGGCCACAAGAGGTCATTGAAGCCATGTCCGGGAATTGGGTTATGGCAAATGTCATGACGCCTTCTTTCAGCCACAAGCGCCTAGCAGAGCGCTTAGAGAAGGAACTTGGTCACACGAGAGGTTCGTGTCCGTTTACCAAATTTATCTGCATGAACAGTGGATCAGAATCCGTAACCGTTAGTTTACGAATTGCGGACGTCAACGCCCGAACACACACAGGACCTGGTGGCAAGCACGAAGGAAAGGAAATCAAACTTCTAGCGATTGAAAAAGCATTCCACGGACGGACAGATCGCCCGGCCCAAATTTCACACTCGTGCAAGTCTTCCTATGACAAAAACCTCGCAACCTTCCGAGATCGCGACAATCTTTTGCTCGTACCTGCAAATGACATTGCATCCCTTGAAGCAATGTTCCAGCGTGCTGAAGATGAAAATTGGTTCATTGAACTGATGGCTATTGAGCCCGTGCAAGGTGAAGGAAATCCCGGTGCATGTGTTGAGCGCGATTTCTATGATGCCGCACGAAGGCTGACACTGGAACATGGAGCCATGCTCCTCGTTGACTCGATTCAAGCAGGTATTCGCGGCCAAGGCTGCCTCTCCATCATTGACTATGAGGGATTCCAAGACGCTGAAGTACCCGACCTCGAAACCTGGTCGAAGGCTCTCAATGCAGGCCAGTACCCACTTTCTGTTCTCGGTATGAACAAAAGAGCTGCTGATAATTATGTTGTTGGGATTTATGGAAACACCATGACGACAAACCCACGTGCTCTTGAAACAGCATGTGCAGTTTTAGACACCATGACCCCTGAACTTCGAGCAAACATCAAACATCGTGGTGAAGAGTTCGTTGAGAAATTGATTCTCCTCGGAGAAGAAATGCCCGGTATCATTACCAAGGTCCAAGGCACAGGTCTGCTTTTGAGCGCTGAATTAGATCCTTCACGGTACCAAGTTGTTGGATTTGACGCAGTCGAACCATGGTGTCGACGTCACGGCCTCGGTGTCATTCATGGTGGTGAAAACGCCCTTAGGTTTACCCCGCATTTCGGAATTACTTCGGAAGAAATCGATCTCATCATCGATGTGGTTCGAGAAGCCTTTGTCGTCTTCTCTGCTTGATCACGACAAGCTCGTGACGATGTCTTCTCGGTTGAATTGACGACTGGCGTAATACGCTGCTAATGCTGCATACAAGATGCTGGTACCAGCCCAGATTACGATGTGTTCAGTGATGACTCGATTAAGCAAGAGTTCACGCAAGGCCAGCAATATATTGACCACTGGAATTGCAAACCAGAAAGATTCAATGCCGTCTAAATTAATGACCTGTGTGAACAAGGCTGGAAACACAATCAAAAGCAACATCGGGGCTAGAATTGACCCCGCTTCTTTGACGCTGTGCGAACGCATTGCTAATGCTAGTTCAACCGCTACAACCATCACTGCAAACAACAAGATCGCAGCGATCAAGAGCAATACGGTCACAATTGACAGTTCGGGCAACCCAATCACGCTTGATGATGCCAAGTAACCAATGGCGAAGAGCAAACCAAATATTTGCAAAATCACCCCAACGCCGGTGATCGTTGCAACAGCCACCCATTTCCCTAGTAGGAGTTCCAATCGGGTGCATGGCAGGCATAGCAAGGCCTCAAGCGTCCCTCGTTCACGTTCGCCGGCTGTCATATCAATCGATGGCTGTAGAGCGCTGGAGTACGTCCAAATTGCCAGCACAAGGGGGATGAACAACGAGAGGACCATGCCAGCCTGCTCACCACTTGTCGCCACATCGCTTTGAGCAACATCCCCATCCCATCGCAATGGGTCTAAGGTGGCGTTGACATCAAGGCCTGAGTCAATGATTCTCCGTTCGACTTCTTCGCTTTCCCAAAGCAAGAGGGCGTCGATTAACCGATTCCATGCTTCATTGGACCGTTCCGAGGTTGAAAGGTGCAATATGGCATAATTCCATGTCGTGTTGACTTTATCGATGCGGAGAATGGCGTCGACCGAGGAATTCCTGACCCGGTCGAGGTCTTCCCCTGGATCAGAGAGGACGGTCAAGTTTGGCAAGGGTTCGACAACGAATGCAATCCCAGCATCCATGATGGATTGTTCGAGCGAAGCATCGATTTCTTCCGATTGGATCACGATTGACAATTCGAGTGCATCCAATTCTGCGGCTTCCGACTCGAGGAGCACCGGGAAGAGGATAAACAACAATGGAAACATCAACAATGGAATCACAATGATGGCCATGATTGTGCGCCAATCGCGCACAAACTCAACCACTTCCTTCTTTGCAATGGCTTTGATCCGATGCATGGTTACTTCACTCATCGCTCTCACCTCGGTCTGGCATTTTGGGCGGCTTAGGTGTAAAAAATGAACGCCATAGGCCTGTGAATCTCCCTTCTTTTGAATCGTCTTCTTGCCGTGGCCTGGCCGTGTCTTTGGTCAACGACACATAGGCTTCTTCCAAAGTATCGGTTCCGGTGTTTTCCAGCAATTCTTGTGGAGGACCATCGGCTCTTATTTCTCCGTTGTGAACGATGACGATGCGATCGCATACCTGTTGTGCTTCTGAGAGCTGATGCGTTGAATACACCACAGTACCGCCTTCAGTTTTCAATTGGTTGACAAGTTTTCTCACGGTTCGCGCACTTGTGATGTCGAGGCCTGCTGTAGGCTCATCGAGGAGGAGAATGGACGGACCGTGGGCCAAAGCCCGGAGCAGTGCAGTTTTTTGACGCATTCCGCGGCTGAATCCCTTGGTGTGACGTCCGAGACTTTCGACCATGCCGAGATGTTCGGCAAATTTTGCGGTTCTCGCCCATGCATCTTTGTCCGATACTCCGTGCATCCGTGAATGGTACCGTATATTTTCCCAAGCTGTGAGCCGTGAGTACAGGCCAGTGGACTCGGGTACGACGCCTAAGGCTTGGCGCATTTGACTGACAGGCTTCCCGTCAGCGAGGAGGACTGTTCCTTGGGTTGGCTGATACACTCCGGCCATTAATCTGAGGAGCGTAGTTTTCCCAGCACCATTGCTGCCAACCAGGCCAACGACCTCACCTGATCGTATTTCAAGATCGATTTCACGGAGGACTTCTAAATCACCAAACGACTTGGTGACTTGTGTCAAGTTAAGCAGAGGATGCATTCTTCCATCCCCTTACGAAGCGCGACCTGATTCAACCGCTGAGTCGAGCCCTGGGTGCTTTTCTTCTAGCGTACAGGCCCGGGCGAGTTGTTGTTTCAATAGCCCGAATATTTCTTCTTGAGAGACACCCATTTCGACAAGGTTGCCGATCATGTTGAACGCACCTTGAATGGCTCCTGCATCGAGGTATGCATCGTTGGAAATGGAACCCGTTTGACGCAACACATCCAAACGGTCTGCGATGTATTTCGCTTCATGGCGAACCCTCGGTTCATCGATGTGCGCTAAGGCAATCAGTGTGTCAATGCAGGTTCGCATGATGGCCACTTCCATGCCGACAATTATCATGGTTCCCCTTGAATTCCTTGAAAAATGATTCAGTGAGCCCTTTCTGTCAGTTCAACCAGAACGCCGCCTGTTGACTTTGGGTGGACAAAGGCGATACGTTTTCCACCTGCGCCACGTTGGGCCTCAGCATTGATCATGGTGACACCGTTCTCGATTAAATGAAGAATCAAACCATCGAGGTCGCCTACGGAGAAGCAAATTTGCTGCACACCAGGACCGCGCTTTGCCAAAAATTTGCCGATGGGTGTGTCAGCCTCAGTCGGTTCAAGCAACTCCACCATAGGTGCATGTGCTTCTGACGTTGATGGTGCGCTCGAAGTGGAAAAGAAACGTGTTGTCACACCTTGTTCGGCCACTGTTTCATCCTCTTGTCCTTGTTCAAGGCCAAGGAGCTTCCAAAAAGGAGAAGCATCGTCTAAACGCTCGGTTGCAACACCGATGTGGTCTATGTAAATAGGTCCAAAGCTCATCAATTCACCTCAAAATCCACTTGGTGCCATCCATGTTCCAAAGACATCTTTCATGGCTTGCATGATTTCGCCAAGCGTGCATCCGCATTTAACAGCAGCAATCACATGGGGGAAGAGGTTCTCTTCACTTGCAGCACATTCACGGATGGTGTTCAGGATGAGTTGGCATTCCTCAGCATTGCGTCCATCTCGCAGTTCGACTAACTTAGCACACTGAGCTTTCCCGACACTCGGGTCCAATTTGAGAACCTCGGTCGCTGATTCATCATCCATAACACCGTGGTTGACGCCGACAATTTTTCTGGAACCGGCTTCAACATCGTTAAGGTGGGCGTAGGCAGCATTGTGAATTTCGCGTTGTTGCCATCCCTGTTCAATCGCTTTCATGGCGCCGCCGAGGGATTCAATCGTCTCAATTTGCGAAAGGGCTTCGTCGTGAATTCGTTTGGTAAGTTGTTCAACATGGTACGAACCACCAAGAGGATCGACCACATCCGCTACACCGCTTTCTTCAGCGATGATTTGTTGAGTTCGTAATGCGACTGTAGCAGATTTTTCGGTAGGCAGTCCTAATGCTTCGTCGTAAGAATTTGTATGCAAACTTTGGGTTCCACCACAGACTGCAGCAAGGGCCTGGATTGTCACACGTGCCACATTGTTGAGAGGTTGCTGAGCGGTCAAGCTAACGCCGGCAACTTGTGTATGGAATCTGAGCATGGCCGATTTGGGGTTCTTTGGGGCATAACGTTCCTGGATCAATTCATACCACAGTGTACGTGCTGCTCTGAATTTGGATGCCTCTTCGAAGAAATCGTTATGGCAATTGAAAAAGAAGGATAGGCGAGGACCAAAGGTGTCGATGTCGAGCCCAGATGCAAGAGCAGCCTCAACGTATTCGAGGGCATTAGCGAGGGTAAATGCTACCTCTTGGACGGCAGTGGAACCCGCCTCCCTGATATGGTAGCCAGATATCGAAATCGTGTTCCAACGCGGTACTTCCTTAGCACAATATTCGAAAATATCAGTGATCAACCGCATGCTTGGTTTGGGTGGAAAGACGTAAGTCCCACGAGCGATGTACTCCTTCAAAATGTCATTCTGGATGGTACCAAGCACTTGGTCAGACGATACACCCTGTTCTTCCGCCACTGCAATGTACATGGCGAGAAGGATCATTGCAGGGGCATTGATGGTCATCGAGGTGCTCACTTTGTCGAGAGGGATCCCAGCCAGCAATTCCCGCATATCATCCAGTTGGGAAATGGACACGCCAACTTTGCCAACTTCACCGTACGACATGTCGTCATCAGCATCAAGACCGAGTTGTGTAGGGAGGTCAAATGCAACGGAGAGGCCTTTTTGACCACGTTCCAATAACAACTTAAATCGCTTATTCGTTTCTTTTGCGCTGGAAAATCCAGCATATTGCCTCATGGTCCACAATCGCGACCTGTACATGGTGGTGTGAATGCCACGTGTGTAAGGAGGCGACCCCGCATCACCCAAATTCTCGAGTCGAACATTGTGGTCAACCAAGGTTTCAGGATTGCTTTGCAATGGCAAATCCAGTCCGCTCAAGGTGTTCCACTCGTCCTTACGCTGAGTGACCATGCTTTGCCCAAGAGGATGGGCTTCATCAAGACTCGCTTAGAATCAGTGGTCGTGGTGTCCATCTGGACCGTGAGCGTGACCGTGGGTCAACTCTTCTTCTGAGGCAGGCCGTAGTTCAACAACTTCGACCGAGAATTTCAGAGATTGTCCAGCCAAAGCGTGATTGAAGTCAGCAGTGACAGTGTCTTCGGTCAGGTTGGTGATCGTGAAGGGCGATGGGCCGTGTGGCATTTGTGCCACAAGTTGCATACCAGTTTCCAAACTTGCTTCTTCTTCAAGTTGCTTGAATTGTTCTCGTGGGATCTCCATAACTGCTTCTGTGTCACGGTCACCATAGGCGCGTTCTGAGGACAAGGTAAATTCGCGACGCTCACCAACGGCGGCACCCATCATTTCTTCTTCGAATCCTGGGATCATTTGCTTGTGCCCTACGAGGAAGGTCAATGGGTCTCGACCTTCGCTGCTGTCAAAGACTTCGCCGTTCTCTGGGAGGGTCCCGGTATAATGTACGCTTGCTACCATGTTTTCGCTGAGTGTATGTTCGGTCATATGTTCACCTTCTTGTTGTCATTTTATTGACGAGATCACGGAGCTTTTGGGCTACTCCTTCGGGTAGAATCTCTTCTACCACCTTTTGGTCGATGAACTCAAGGGAATCTGTGACACCCATTCGTTCACCTTTCGCCCACACTTGGCCAAGCACGTTGGATCGGTGTTCTTCTGGGATATCCGGATTGTCCAGAATAGCCCTTGCTGCATACTTGTATTCCAAGTACTTTTGGCGATTTAGTTTCTTTTCTTGCTTCTGTCGGCCGCCACCTTTTTTGTCATGGCGTCGACGTTTTCTACGACGATCAGCGCTCGGTTTAGCGACGGTTGTTGCGATGGTTTTGAAGACATTCGAGGATTGGTTAACTTCAGTTGCAGGATTTGTCACTGCTGCTTCAGATGTGGCTGAGCCAGCTGCTTGGACAGACGGGTCGATGGCTGCTGTGAGTGTTGAAGGTTGAGAGGCGACCACTTCCACGATGGTTTCTGCGGTTGGTTTTGCATTGGCTTTGGCATTTTGTCGGGAAAGTTCGGACTTCCTTCTCAATTCAGCAATCCGGTCTTCATGTGAAACTTGAGGCTGAGCGGATGCTGTTTTCTCAACAGAACTGGTAATTTTCGAGGTGTTTGGGGCAGTTTTTGTTGATCGGGAACTCTTTGATCCGCCTGGTTGCCGCTTCATACGCTCCATTGCGTCCCTTTGCTTCTTGGCCAGTTCGGACATTCCTACCGTAACTTCGGGTTGGACGGGTGCAGGCCGTGCGTTCGTTGGGCGTCGTTCGACAACCTTCCTCTCACTTTGGCGCTTGTTTCGTTGAGCAGAGGCATTGGGCGCGAACGGGTTAAATGGTTCGTCCCTTTTCTTTGCTCCGCGCTCGCTGATGATTGAGGCCCCCAGTTTGTTCCCGATTGTGACCGTATAAAAACAATGAGTGTGACTCGCCGCCCTTATACCGCCCATGTGACGGGAGTTTGGTCTGTCCGCAGGTACTGATCAACACCACTTTTATCGAGGCTTGTCGTCCGACCATGGTCCAACTCAATATGCCCGAGAAGGGCAATCATGGAGCCGTTATCGATGCAATACATTCGTGGTGGCGCATGGGATGTAGCCTCCCTCTCGGTTGCCATCATCGTGCACATTTCACGGAGTCGGGTGTTGCATGCGACACCGCCGCCAAGAAGAAGTTCTGATTTGCCAGTATGGGCTAATGCGCGTTCAGCTATCTCCACACATGCCGCAAACGCATGTTCCTGCAGGGACCAGCAGACTGCACCCAGTTCGGCACCGTTGTCCAACAGACGTTGTGCGGCTGTCATCACGCCAGAAAAAGCAAGATCCATACCCCGTACTGCAAAGGGTAATTCGAGACCAACGAGGCTTGGATTGGGATTCGACTCCAACCATTCTGATGCTCTTTTTTCAATCACAGGCCCACCAGGGAAG
>CAJJAV010000013.1 GCA_905182125.1 uncultured Candidatus Poseidoniales archaeon | reverse complement strand
TTCCCTTGAAGAATTATGTCGAACCATGATTTCTTCATGCGATGCTGCAAATGAGACTGATTCAATCCCTCTCGGTGTTTCGATGGTGATGGAACGGGCTGTTTCATTCTGTGCATCAAGACCCAATGCGGTGAGGTTGTGATGGCGTAATGTGACGACCTCGCTCGGGACGAGGTCAGCGGCAATCGTCCATGTCTCGACCTTGTCGATCGGACGAATATACGTTGCCTGCAAAGCGAGCGTGTGACGGATACCAGTGCCTTCTGGTGATGCTCCAGCAACATCAATTCGGTCTTGGAATCGTTCGGAAATGCCAACTGCGCTGTTCCAATTGGTGTTGTCTTCGAAATCAGAGAGGTAGGGTGTCAGGAAAATCCAGACGCCACCCATGATGGTGATCACCATCGCCAAAAGCATGACGACACCCAAAACTTCGCTCACTGCACGCTCATTCCTTCTCAAGGACGGGCGCAAGACGAAGCAGGCTTCGGTGTTCACATGTCTCACAATGTTCGGTACCATTTAGCCCTTCACCTTTCGAAGGGTGTCCGAGTGCAAGAATCAGGGGGTTCGAGCCTTGATGGATGCTTCTGCTTCTGCTGCTGCTTCTGGTTTGTCTTCCCCGATATAGTGCGTGTATTCCGGGCCATCTTGCAACGAGATGGTGATGTCGCCAGAGAACACCTCGTCGATGTGGTACAACACGGTTGATTCGGCGAGGTGTGGCCGGTTGTTCTTTTCTGAAAGGTGGGTCAGGCTAATGCTCCGGGTCGCCGGCGTACACACCTGCGCCAAGAATTGACCAGTTTGGTCGTTGGACAGGTGGCCGCCTCGGCCGCTGATTCGGTCTTTGAGGGAGTAAGGGTAAGGGCCGCTCATCAGTCGATTTGTGTCATAATTTGCTTCGATGGCAATATGCTCACAACCACGTACATGCGTGACCAGTTCTTCGGTCCAGGATCCAAGATCCGTGATGATGGCTGCTCGTTCGCCACCATGGCTTGCCACAAAGGCTACGTTGTCTGCTCCTGCGTGTGGGACTGGGACCGGTAAGACGGCTAAATCATCCCCGACACGAACCATGTCGAGTGCTGAAAAGTAGGAGGTCAGTTCGGGGTCCAATCCCAGTTCCTCTGCCGTTCGCTCATTGGCTAAAATTTGCAAACCCCATCGTTTCTGAGAAATCTTTGCACCACCGCCGTGGTCACCATGATGGTGGCTGATGAAGATACAATCGATTTCCTCGGGGCTGATGCCGAGCCGCTTCAAGCGCTTCTCAAGTTGTGCTCCGCTGAATCCCTGGTCGATCAGCACCTTCGCCCCTTTGGTTTCCAGCAGGGTCGCGTTGCCGCGACTACCGGTTCCAAGATGGGTGATGCTCATTGCCATGGGACTCAACCCGACGTGAGCGCGTTCGGGCTTTGAACAAAGCGCTGTCTTCTGTAGGGTTGATGTCGATTTTGATCCTTTTGTCACGCGGCCAAATTCAGGGGGAAGGGTGGGTTAGCGCTTGGATTTCTTTCATTCGAAGATGCAAATGTCCGAACAACGTTCCATCATCCTCATAAGTGTCGATTTAGGGTTGAGGGTTAGCGAAGCCTACGGCTTGGCCCCCGGTGATACAATGCGACGAAGCTTAACCACTCTTCTCACCACACTCGCAGTCGTTGCGAGTCTTGTCTTTATGTCGCAATTTCCTGCGGTTTCTTCGGTTTCAAGCATTCACCCGAAGGTGACTGAGGGGGAGAAACCTCCTTCGACGGATACCGATGGAGATAAAATCCCTGACGTCCATGAAAACTTGTTTGAATCTTGGATGAATTGGACTTCTGTCGACGGACGTGATGTCTTTATACCCGGAATGAACAAAGAGGATGCGTCTGATGCTTTCGTCGATAACGATCTCGATGGACTCAACGCAACTGAAGAATATTGCTGGCCTTATCCTGCAAATTGTACTGCTTCAGGTTTCCCCCGTGGTTTGACCGGCACCGTCGATGGTGAAGGCGAGCGAAGTTACCTTGATCCACGTGTATCGGACACTGATGGCGATGGAATGCCCGACGGCTATGAAGCCTACATGTGCCATCGAACCGGTGGCTTTGACATCTTTACCCTGCGATATGTTTGCCCAGCGTTTGACCCTTTAAACGCAAGCGATTTGACGGACGACCCCGATGAAGATGGCTTCGATGTGAACAGAGATGGAATTCTATCGGTCACAGAGCGGTTTACTTCGCCCGAAGAGTACCGCCAGGGTGCTCCTTCAAATCACACCAATGAACTTGATGGATTGTGGTGCTCTGCAAGCCTTCCCGAGGGTTCGATTCTAAAGAATTGGCCGTTCATTCCAACCGGTTCTAACGCAACCTTCGAGAACTTGCTCGCAGCCTGTACCACCAATGCCACCAACATCGTGGATGAAGACCTGTGGCTTGGAACTGATCCCCTCCTTGATGATTCGGACCGTTACCATTGGGATGGATTTTCCATACGCCGATTGTTCCCTTCTTTTGGTGATGGTATTCCCGACGGATGGGAAGTTCACTTCGGATTGGACCCGTTGAATCGTACCAATGCTCTCATCGATCATGATAACGATGGCTGGGATGCAAACCGAGACGGAGGTATTTCCCCCGATGTGAGTCGAACATTGACAGCCCTTGCGCTTGGTGAGGCTTTGTCAACGTTGCAAGAATACCTGGTGCATGAGGACGATGGAAACTCGGTAATGGCTGGCTTGAAGGCAGTGAAGTACGGTCCTACGGAAGGCACTTCATCCGTAATGCCGCTTTCGTTCATCGCCGATGCTGGGTCAATGAGTGTGCTCCATTATGATATACGCGACATCGAAACCGATGACAGCAATGTGTACGTCACCACCCGTTACGGTCTGACATTCATGAACATGGCAGACGAAACAAGCAGCGATCAGTGGATGCCCCAAGGGGTTGAACTTCGTGATGCTCTTTTACTTAAGGTTGAAGATGATGCCTTTGCATTGGCTTTAGCA
Source organism: uncultured Candidatus Poseidoniales archaeon (assembly GCA_905182125.1). Lineage (GTDB taxonomy): Archaea > Thermoplasmatota > Poseidoniia > Poseidoniales > Poseidoniaceae > MGIIa-L1. The sequence continues at coordinate 38,366 of CAJJAV010000013.1, read as the reverse complement.
ACAAGCGTTGGTATGGCCGTCGCACCGCTCCAAGCAGATGGTACATTTGCCGATTTGAATCAATGGTCTTGGAGCATGGGTGATGGTCTCAATGCTCTGGCCATGCTCGACATCGAAGGCCAAAATCAACAACTGCTTGCACTTGGTGATTCAGGTGCTGGTGCGATTGTGGAAATCACTTTGGCAGGAGACATCGCACAAAACTACCCGATTTCGAACTCTCTTTCTTCGACCCTCAGCGAATCAAATGCGAGCGTTACTTCAGTGGCTCATGGTGCAGCAGGCGGTGGAGATAAGATGCTCTACGTCGGTACTGACCGTGGCCTTGTGATGGCAGAAACGGCAACAGTTCGCGACGATTTCACTGCTGAATGGCGGTTCCATTACACAACTGAAACCACGCCGATTGCAACCAGCATTGACGAATTACGCTCTCTTTCTTTGGGCATGGTGGAAAACCCAGCCGAAGTCCGTACACTCGTTTTGGATGGACCAAATCCAAGCAACGCTCAAGTTCTTTGGTTTGGAACGCCTTCGGGTTTGCATCGAATGGATGTTCTCGACAACAGCATCACGCACAGCGGTTTGCTGGAACACCCAGGTCTTGATGGTAAGTTTTCCCGAGATCTGAACAACATCCACTCGATTTTCCCTACCGGTGATGAACTTTTGATTGGCTCACAGAACTCCCTTTGGGCCATTTCAGGTGATTACACAGCCGTCTATGGTTTGCAAAAACAAGACCCAATTTATGGCGAGCTCAGTACCCTTAACTGGGTCAGCATCGATGGAAACATTACCATTCTTGCAGGATCCGCACCAGGTCAATACGCCAATTTGGAATTGATGAACCCTGGAGCAAATGATTCTGATAACGATGGAATGCCAGATGGCTGGGAAGTGGCCAATGGCTTGGATCCAACCGATCCATGGGATGCTTTGTTGGATATGGACGGCGACGGATTGGACCTTGACCAAGCCGGCGATGGATTCTTGGAGCGCCTTTGGACCAATCTTGACGAGTTCCGCTACATCGAAACCACACCAGAGGGTTACAATTCGACCAACCCACGTGAAGGTGATACGGACGGCGATGGCTTAGGCGATGGCGAGGAGTACTTCGGTTTCTTCCTCGAATCGACCAACCTCTGGTGCCATTATACGGTTCAACTGGTTTACGTCTGTGACGATGAAGCCAGCGAAACAGCAAACGCAACCTATCTGGGTTTGTCATCAAGCGATGTTGGTACCGACCCTACGAATTTCGACTCAGATGGAGACGGCATGCCAGATGGCTGGGAAATCATTCACCGGCGCTGGGTAGGTTCGAGCTTCACTGGCGGAAACAATTGGTCGCTTGATCCAAACCGGGCAGACGATGCCAATTGGGACGCTGATCGTGATGGTTTGCCTAACTTGTGTGAGTACCAATGGTCGCTGGTTCGTGGCGCTGCCCTTGAGGGGCTTCTGCTAGAATCACATGGTGAAACCCCTGAAGCGGCCGAGTCTTGGTCGATGGCGGACCCGAACAACATCGATTCCGATGGCGACTCCCTTCCAGATGGATGGGAGGCAGCTGGTGCTTGCGATTGGGATCCTTCCCGCATTGGAGTCAACCCACTCAACGGCTCAGACTTGTTCGAAAACCCTGATGGAGATGGCTATGATATCAACCACAATGGATTCCTTGAACAAAATGAAGCCTTTGTCAACTGGTTAGAATTCCACATCCGTTCGGACCTCTTCAGCACCAACATGACCATGTCTGGTGAACCACTTCCAAACGGTTTCAGCACCGACCTATTTGGTAATATCAGCACGTATGGCGCACCTGAAGCCACCTTCGGAGCACGTGCATCAGGAGCGATCACTGCCGTTCAACCCAGTACCAGCGTTGGCGCTGCTGATCCCTTCGATGCCGACAGCGACAGCGATGGTATGCCAGATGGTTGGGAAATCTGGTTTGCTCGATGGGATGTCCTCGCTGATGCTTGGACGCTCAATCCACTGGACGCTGCAGATCGCTGGCAAGACGCTGACGATGACGGCATGGCGAATTGGGAAGAATACAATGCAATCGCTCCAGAATACAGCGAGACTGATACGAACCGAAGTTCACCTCAATGGTTCGTTACGACCGTTGGTTCTGCTTTCGCCCTCCAACAGTGGCCAAGCATCACAACCACCTCGTCGTTCGGTTCCTTCTTGACACAAGACCAAATCAACATCAGTGGTTGGACATCAGATCCAAACAACGTCGACACCGATGGTGACGGAATGCTTGACGGTATTGAGCATCTTTTCACTGCTTGGAACCTTTCTGCAGAGACTTGGACCCTTAATCCTCTGGTCGCCGGTGACGGTGATTTCGACGGCGATGGCGACGGTCTCATCGATGCCCAAGAATTTGCTCTTTCTGCTTCCAATCCCGACAACGGAATCGAACACCCCAGCGACGCCCCATTGCTTCACATTGACGGTGATGCACAGCAAGCCACAGAAAAGGCCCAACGTGTGTTCAACATCTTGATCACCAAGGAAACCCGTGGGAAGCGCTTGCTTACAGATTTCAACGGTTGGCAGCAAGGTGAACCGCCCAATGCAATCATCTCCATTCTGTTGGGGATGTCCGATCCAACAAACCCTGATACCGATGGTGACGGCATGTATGACGGCTTCGAATACTGGTTCACCGTTTGGGATCTAGACCAAAACCGATGGAGCATGAATCCACTGATTGATAACGATGTGAACCTCGATACCGATGGTGATAGTTTTGACTGTAATGGCGATGGGGCCATCACCGAAGAAGAAGTATTCTCAAACCTTCGCGAATGGGAATCCAGGACATGGGGCAAGTTTGACCAACGTAACTCTGTGCCAACCGCCCTTGGAATCATTGACTTTGGTGAAGATGCCATGAATGCTTACATGGAAGAATCAGGCATGACATTGGCGCAAGCCAGCGATGCACTTTACAATGATTTCATTGAAAAATCCCAAGACAGCGCAGACCGTATGTTGAAGATCAATGAATTTTATCTTAACAACTTTAACCGTACGCTGATCGGTGTGGCTGATCCGACCAGTGCTGATTCTGATGGCGATGGTATCTCTGATGGATGGGAATACTGTTATGCACTCTACGGTATGGAAGATTCTTCCACCATCAACCACTGGGCATCGAATCCAATCAACCCTTGGGATGTTGACTATGACGGCGATCAAGACGGCTGGTATGGTCGTACAGCGTTTGATCTTCCTGCAGATCAAGGCACCTGGACGGACCGAATCTTCACGCCTTCTTCCTCCATTGTTCAACCGGGTATCGGCGATTTGCCGTTCACCAATTGGATGGAATGGGACAATCAAACACGGCCTGATTTGAACGACTCAGACGCTGATAGCATCACCTACACAACTGAGGTGGTCAATGGTGCAGTCGTTTCGCACGAACGTGATTACAATCTTTCAGATGGTCGTGAAGTGTTCAAGTATGGCATCAACCCGAGCGATAACGACACCGACGGTGACATGATTCCTGATTGGTATGAGTATTCGAAGGCCTGGAATGAATCAAATGACAATTTCAGTTCTTACCTGCAAATTCAGGTGGTGTGGATCGACGCATCGACAGGTGGCCCTTGTGATACATCCACCAACTCTTGCCTCCCGTTGTCACAGCAAGGTGCCGATGGTGTGCTCAGTCGTCCTGATTTGACCTTCAGTTGGTTTACCATGAATCCGGCAGATCCTCTTGACGCCAACCTCGATCCTGATCAAGACGGAAACTGGGATTGCAGCGGTGCTGGTTGTGTCTACGAATCGTACACGAACTTCCAAGAATTCTATGCCGTGACCGACACAAACTACGCTTCACCGAATGCAGTTCGCCTAAGTGGCCTGATCCATGACGGTGAAGTCGTCTTGGAATGGTGGCAATTCAGAGCAGCTATGCTTTCATTGGATGAGACAGGTTCAAGCACAGAAAATTACCTCAAGATGGATCAGTCGTTCAACAACGATATCCGCTTTGCATTCATCGTTGATGACAAGGACACCAACTTCCTTTCACTCGATGCAGGGGATGATGAAGTACACATGGCAGGCAACTGGACAGATTCCTGGGAAATTTACTATGTTGGTTCTCCATTCACGGCCCCAGTTCGTGCCGTCGGAGAGCATGAATTTGGTTGGTATCTTCTCGATCACGACAACGATCACATCGCCGAAGGTTCAGACCCAACCAACTGGGATACAGACGGTGATTGGTTGGTTGACTGGTTTGAAGTTCATGACGACGAGGAAGACGGCATAAGGGGCGATTCTTCGCCAATTCGCTATGATTCTCGCCAGACGGGATGAACCGACCAAAGTGTCAGGACTGCGTATTGTCTAAATGCTGGAGCGCATGTGCTCCTTTGAGGGACTCGTTGTGAATGACAATATTTCATCCGGCCGCGGCGTGATGTTCCTGCTTTTTGCGATTATGGTGCTCTCCCCATTATCGCCTTTCGCAGATGTGGTTGTGGAACCCGCAGAAGCCTCCGGTGTCGCTCGACACGTCTACGAGTTTGCTGATGGCACGACCGAGTATGTCGCCCTCTATCAGGGTGGAAACGCTGATGCTGGTGCCCAAATTGCTTTGCCACGTGGTGCTAAAATCACCGATGTGACGATGACGCTATCAGGGGCCTCTGCAACAGGATGGTCACAACTTGTCGACGATGACCGTTCAGATTGGATCCTTGGCCAATCCTCTTCAGCAGATGCTCGCAGCGGCGATGTGAGTCTGGCGTTTGAAAACACCGCTGAGGTGTTTTTCCCTCACGGCTACGACGAAGTGACCGACGACAATTCTGATGCCTGGTTGGACAACGGCTCGTATGCTCTTCGTCAACCTCACACCTCCAATGCCACCGAAAACCGTTTTTCCCAGCAGACCCTAAAGACAGCAACAAGTCTGACTAAGCAATCGCAAGGTGCTATTCTTCAACACCATGATTGGCTCTTCATGTCCACTTGGAGTTCGTCTAATTTCAACAACATTGTCCAACGCCTTTACCCCAACAACCTCACACGAGAATCAACAATCCACCTTGACCAGGCAGAATGCACCATTGCGACCCTCCACCCAAGCAGTTACTACGGAAGTTATGGCTTCCGTGACTGGACGATCACTGACGATGAACGCATGTTTGCGATTTTGTCGGGCTACCGCTACCATTACACTTCTTCAGCCCCAACTCAATATCATCGAGTGTTGGAACTGGATATTTCCCGAGATGACACATGGACATGCATCGATTCCTATGACGTCTCACCTCAATATTCAGACTACACTGCCATCGCCTACGATCGAACTTCAGAGGAAGTATGGATTGTTCACAACACTCAACGTCGTATTGTTCCTTACACCTTTTCAGAAACTGCTGACGGTCAATACACCCGTGGTTCTGAAATGTACTCCTACTCCTCTTCTTCTGGAACCTCCTTTGAATGTGGTAAAACTGGACAACAGGTTCGTGGGCTCGAAGTGAACGACACGACCTTCTTCATGCGATGTCAACAAGGTTCGACCAGCAACGACAAGGACCAACTCGAAGCTTGGTCCATCTCTGGGACCTCAACTTCCCTTGTGCCGCAACTCGGTACACGATTGATCTCAGCACTTGGTTACGGCCTCCAATTCGATGGTAACCGATTCATCACCGTGGACTGTGGGTATTCGACATGGTCCTCATCTACGCTCTATTACCGTGAATACGGAACTGGATGGCAATACAAGACCACACCCGCACCAGGGACGACCACATGGTTCGGACCCGTTACATCCGCAAGTGAAGACATCGTTGCAGCAAACATGCAAACCTACTGGTCAGCAGCTTCGACGGGTGACCGAGTGGATTACTGGATTTCTGCAGACAACGGAACCCACTGGGAATCTGTTGTCTCAAACGAAACCATACACTTCGCCTACCCGGGAACCGATTTGGTTTGGAAGGCTCAACTGATTGGATCCACGGCTGTTTCGTGGTGGGTGGATGTTGAGATGGCTACATCGTATGTGGCGTCTGGTTCATGGACTTCAGATCCATTTACTGCTGGGACGAAGGTCGGGAAAGTACGGCCACAATGGGTGGCCAGTGAACCCGCAGGGACCTCCCTTCAAATTCAAGTTTCAAACGACAACGGTTCAACATGGTTGCCAGCAGTCAATGGCCAAGAAGTGAGCTTTACCGCCGATGGAGCAGGCTCGACCGTGCGGTATGCCATCAGCATGTCAACCAGCGATCCTAGTCTGACACCAACGATTGATTCGATGCTCTTAGAGTATGAAGAAGGCTACCCAGATCGCCCCCGTCTCGATATCGGCGACGATCAGGTGTGGGACTGGGAGTCACTCCTCTTCCTCAATGAATCAGCAGTCGAAGCAAGCGATGAGTCGGTTGTCTCCGTCGATGTCAAGTACGCACCAACCATGATTGCAGCGTTCAATGATGCTGTTCCTGAAAACGGGGAGGGTGATATCTTGATCCCAATTGCCGTCAAGGCAGCAAGTTCAGGACGTGTTAAAATTTCGAACATCGACGTTGCATACAAAATGCAAACACGCGCTGTTGATGCTTCCCTCGAAGGTGGCCTCGTTGCCCCCGATGGTGTCTACCGTAACCTCATCACCCGTGTTGCCCCCGGCGATGACGTGGACTATGCCACAGATGTTTTGGTTGCTCTGAACAACTCGTACGGAGAGAACCCTGCATTCAGCTGGGAGCGTGGCGATGTTTGCACCGTTGTCAGCGATGGCGACGGGGTCGTGATGTTTGACGTTGCGAACTGCACCTCAACCACCGATGCACTTGGTGTTGTCTCGATTCGCATGCCGATGAAAACCGATTGGAGTTGGAACGACGAAGCAGATGTAGAGGCACTGATTTCGGTCGAAGATGATCTTGGTCTGGCCGTAGCTGCTTGGGAAACACCTTCACTCGATTTGATTGTTGAAAATGACATACAACTCGATGGTGTCCGTGTCTATGAGGAAACCGGTCGTGAACTGTACAACCTCGATTGGGTACGAGGTGGATTCAACCTCACCTTCACCGGAGGTATTCACTTCCAAAACTCGCAACTTGCTCCGCTTGCAGGCCAATTCAACCTCACCATCATCGGTCAAAACGTCACCAATGACGGCGATCCACTGGGTGAGCCAGTGGTGCTTGTTACAGAACAAAACCCCGGTTTCGGAGAATACAACATGACGTTTACGGCTCCACTTGAATCATCGCCAGGGGGCATGGTGTTCTACGTCATTGCAGCCGACTTGCCTGAGGGTTCGACGTATGTCAATCCGGGCTACAACTCACTGCGCTTGATTTTGGATGGAAACTCTCCTCTTGTCTTGTCGTCCACACCGGGCGACGGAGAAGAACGCCACGCAGGTCCACCTGCCCCTGGTGGCCAATCATTGAGCGTCGTCATCCAAGATTCGGTCGAGCCTCCAAATCAAATCTCTTTGCATTATTGGATTGGATGTAAAGCCAGCACCGCTATTGGATGCAGCGATTACAACTTTGATGGACTTCCAAATGAAGATGAATATGAAATCAAGACACTATCGTCTCCGGAAATCATTGCTGGCGGTTTGAACATCTTCCAAGGTCTGATCGATGATTCAATGCTCCAACACGGGCAAAAAGTCTCCTACTATGTCACTGGAAAAGATGCCAAAAACAACGCTGTTGCTATGGGAAGAGGGCCCGTGTGCCCAGATTCAAATCAACCATGCGGCTACGCGCCAGGTGAGACCAGCCCTGATTGGGACAACGATCTTGGCACCTACAAAATCCGTGTTGAATTCCAACCGGAATTGGACTTGGATAATTCAACAATCCTTGGTCACGATGACAACGCAGCATTGCATCCAGGAATCCCCTACTCAGCTCAAATCGTGCTTTCTGACCGAAACGGTTGGCAAGATATCCAGTATGTTCAATTGGCGCTTGGTGGCGATTACGATGACGAAGATACATCGTTGTTCATCTCGCTTATGGCGGACGAAGATGGCGAACCAATGGCTCTGATGACCTCTGGTTCTGACAACATTGCTGTTTCCAACCTGTACTCTTCGGTCTCACTGGATGAGGACAACAACAGCATTATCAAGATTTTAGCAAGGTTCCAATTGACGTGGACCTTCCCAGAGTCCTTCGACACAAACGGTGAATCACGTATGATTCCTAAGATTTTAGTCACCGACCTACCATGCAACATCGGTGAAACGACGCCTTGCTTTGAAGCAAAGGAAGGACTTGGAAACGATGCTTGGAGCCTTGATAATGACTTCAGGTTCGACACCATGGACGGCCACATTCGTGCCGTGGAACTGCGCGATGGTACCAACCACTACAACGCAGATTTCAAGGAAACATTGATCGGCGCAGGTCAAGCGTTGCGAGTGAGTGGACGTGTTCTCTTCTCCGAGGATGAAACACCGGCACCAGCAGGTGCTTTTGACGTGATTTTCGGGGACTATGACCACCGCTGGCGAACCTCGACCAGAGAAGATGGTGAATTCAGCCTCGATTTGTTGATTCCATCGGTGAGGTCCGGTCATCTTGACCTTCGTTTGGATTTAGATGACCTGCCAGGAATCGCTCTCGATGAGACGTCTATCATTCCACGTGTCCGTCTTGCTGTAGACAGTTCTCGACCAACAATTGCAGCCATTTCCTTGGATGAAGTTTCGTCAGGTTCTCCATTATCAATCGGAGAAGCTGGTGACCTCCTCGTGATGTTGGAAACCATTGACGACTATGGATTCGACCTTGAAGAACCGGCGGTGCTCCACTACAGAGTTCGAGCCGGTGAAGCAGAAATTTCCCGTGGCAGCGTCCCACTCCCCGACACCACTCCATTCGGAGATCAATTTTTCTGGACGGGTAACCTCGATCTCACAGATGCAGGCGCGACCGTTTTGTTGCCGTCCTACGTGGTTGACATATGGGTTTCAGGTTCCGATGAAGCAGGCAATCCATTCGATACCCTCGACAACTCCATCGATGCCCCAATCGCCTCCTGGCCATTGGCGCTTGTTGGTCCGTTAATGGATCTCGGTCATGAGGAAACGATCCTCTCTTGGAACAATCCATCCCCTGTCGAAGGTGAAGCGGTGACACTGGATGTCTCCGTTCGCAACCAAGCTGGCAAAGGCGATGTTTCGTTTGTCCTCCAACGTGCAGTTGAAGGTGGTTTCTGGGCAGAAGTAGCCCGCATTGATGTCGTTGCTTCTGCAGGCGGGATGACCGAAGCACAGTTGCCCACGGTGGCAGATGTCAGCGAAGGTGAAACAGTCGAATACCGAATGCTCGTTCTCGTCGATGAAGTGGAAATGGACCGCCGAACTGTCGACCCCCTCATTGTGAAAGGTGAGACCGTACGTGACGGTGATGCACTGGTTCAGCAAGCCGCTGAAAGCACCTTTGCCATTGCCCTTTATCTCATAGCACTCATTTCGCTGTCCTTAGCAATGTGGATGCTTGTGATGAACCGGCGCATTCGTTCTCAAGAGATTGAAGGCGGCGCAGTTGACGCTACGGACGATGTGATCGAAGCGATGGGTGCCCCTAAATCTCTTCCAGATATCGAAGCGGCGCCTCCTGCACCTACAGAGCCGCATTCTCAACCAGCGGCAGTGGCACCAGCAGTCGCACCAAGCGGTCAGCCTGCACCGCCACCCCTCCCACCAACTGGATTGCCCGATGGTTGGACTCAAGATCAATGGAACCACTTTGGTTGGCAATTCGTAGAATCGATGTTGAAGTGAGGCGTTTGTCATGGTCAGCGATTCGGATGAAGCGGTCGAAGGCATGGTGACCATGCAAGAGCGCGTTGTCAACTTGATCAATCAACTCAACATGCCCCTCATCGAAGTGAGCCTTGTGGTTGGGCGACATATTGCAGGGCTTTCTCGTTCGCTCGACGATCACATTGAGGCGACTGGTCAGAGTTTCAGTGAACGTGTTACTGGACCATGGGCCATTGAAGAGGGAACCCCTGGTGATGTCAGCGCAACGTTTGATTTGGAAAAGGTGTTCAAAATTATTGATGAAGACAGAATGGATATTCTCTCGACGCTTATTCGTGTCACATTGGTGGAGATTGAAGCCACGCTTGCCGAAGGCTTGCTAGCTTTGCGACCATGGGAAGCGCTGTCAAGGTCTCAACTGGCTCGGGCCCAAGGGCCTGGTCAATTGTTCTCTCCACTTGACATCCCCGAAGACTGGTAAGGCATGGGTTTGAAAGGTCAGATTTGGAGGCGATGATGTGAGAGGGAAACAAACGTTCGGCTTTGCTCTGTTTGCGCTGCTGGTGATGCCTGCCCTTTCTGGGTGTTTTGGCGCTTCCGATGCTGTCAGTGATTTGTTCGAAAAACCAGGTGTTCCTGGTGGGTTGACCTTGGCATGCCTCGATGGCTCAACGTACACGAAACTCGTGGTTGAAATTGACTATGAAACCGGGTACAAACCAGAATCCAGCAGCACGGACATGCTGGTTGAACGGCTTAACCAAGTCTGTGATAAGCCAAACGGGGTTGAAATAAAATTTGAACTTACTGAATTTGGGCATGAAGGCTCATGGACTGCTCAAGATGTCCGGGACAAAGCTTGGGATTCGAAGGCGCAAGATCCTCGTAAGTCTTCAACATTGACATGGCAAATAATCTTCCCAGCCAACACATACGAAGACGACAATGTTCTCGGCGTAGCTGTTGATGCTTCGACCATTGCCATCTTTGGCGATTCGGTTGATGATGCAGCTGGCTTCTTTAGTCGACCATCGGCTGAAGAAGTTGAAAACAGCGTTCTTGTTCACGAAGCTGGCCACCTGCTTGGTCTGGTGAACCTTGTCTACACATCGCCCGCTGATCATGAAGACAGCGACAACAAAGGCCACTCCAATAACGAGGAATCGGTGATGTATTGGGCCATTGAATCTCGTTCAGTCGGGTCCTTCATCTCTGGTGATTTACCAACAGAGTTTGATCAGGATGATCTTGACGATCTTACAGGTTTACTCAGTGGCGACATTGAGTCTTCGAACCAGTTGTGGCGTCCTTAAATTTCAGCATCCGTGCCAACTTTGGTTGCAGCACTCCATGCGTCATAGATTGAGAACAACCAAAGTCCAACCCAAAGAATCAACGTAAGGGCCAGTGGGATTTGTAGAAGGAACCAGTCGAAACCTCGACGATGTTGTCGATTAAAGTGGTGCCCGAGGAACAGAAATGGTATTGCTGCAAGCAATGCTGCGACCAAGGGTCGTAGTGTTCCCCATGCCCCGACACCAAAGGTGATTTGGCGCCAAACTTCCCGAATGAAACGTACATCGCGACGGTCTGATAATTGACTTTTGTCAGGAGCAGGAAACTGCACAACCATATCGTCCATCTGATTCATCCCCCCTCGCCTTGGTCACCGGTGGCGTCTCGTCTTTGTCAAGATGACGCCTCTAATGGCCCATGATGATGAAAAACCTCCACGATCAGCACAGACCCGTGAAGCGCCTACTTGTGACCGGATTCGAACCCTTTGGTGGTGCAGATGTGAACATCTCACAAGATGTTCTTTCAGCGCTTCAGTCCGAAACAATCCTCACTGATCCATGGGCGCACCTCCGGTCGTCTCCGAACAATCCGATGAAAGTCGAATTGGAGCGACTCGTTCTTTCAGTGGATGAAGTGGGCAGTTTACATGTTGCCAACCGACTTGCGGCAGGTGATTCTTGGGATGCCATCCTTCACCTTGGCGTGTGTGGATCCTGCACTGTACCCCGTTTAGAAACGCGTGCCCAAGATCTTCTTGATATGCGGATTGCTGACAACAGTGGTCGACAACACCGGGCCACACCACTCTCGGGGAGAGGCGATTTGGGGAGCACCGCCCCAATCCAGCAATGGATGCGAGGATGGGACACTGCAGCCGAGATTTCAGTGGATGCAGGGGCCTATTTGTGCAATGAAACACTGTACCGCACCCTTGACTCGTTGCCAAACGCAAGTCTTCCAGTTCTGTTCCTCCATCTACCGAAAGAAGAGCATTATGAAAAATCAAAAAGTGTTTCTCTGGTCAATGAAGTTCTTGCACGTCTTGTTCACAAACCCGTCATCGAGGTTGCTGGAGCCTTGTTCATTCACGATGGACAATTTTTGTTGGCCCGTCGGGCTCCACACGAACGGCATCCGGGGACATGGGAATTCCCCGGTGGGAAAGTAGAGCGGAAGGAATCCTTTGAACAAGCCATTCTTCGAGAAATTAAGGAAGAACTTGGATGGGACATCAAAGCGGACCCTTCCGTCGGTACATGGCACCATGAGTTGGACTCCTTTTGTGTCGCTCTGAGCATCATGCCTTGTCGCTTCTCAGGCGAAAGGCCCATTCTAGAATTGAATGAAGATTGGACTTCACACGATCAAGTCGAATGGTTTAGCCCAAGTTCGAGCAATGCCCTCGAGTGGACCGGTTCCGATCAGCTGGTGGTTAAATGGCTCGTCGAGCAGAACCTTGTTCTCTAAACCCAGGTGCTCGCTTCGCCGTCCTTTTCCATTGCACGGTCATCGTTAACCGACCTCGGTACAGAGTCTCGCCCTTTGTGCCACGTCGCAGCATGAAGCCAATCGTGAAGTGCAGGGGAAGTAAGCGTGACTTGAATCACACCACCGAGAGGTGATTCATCGGGGAGGGGAAACGCTACCTTTGAAGATAATGCGGCTTGTCTTGAGAGAAAGAAAAAGGTGCTTTCACCAGTCAGGTTGCGCCCGATGGCATCGAGGGCAGTGTCGAGGATGCGTTGTGTGTGCAACATCCTCAGAAATTGGTCAATAGGGACCTTTTCAGCAGACCATAGAGCATTGCTGGCTTTGCCGAATTCAGGGTGAACGGCATCTTCTGGGAGGGGGAATTCAGGAAACAAGGCATGGACTGCGTCAGCCACTTGGTTCGGATCATCAGCGCCTTCGAGTTTTGTTTCGATACGAACATGCACGTCTTCATCAATCCCGTTCAATCGGACAAGAGGATGGTCCATGTCTTTGGCTGAACGAAGGTTGCACATGAACATGCCTTTCGGGATTGAAGAAAGCGAAGAGGTGAAAATCTCCAAGACAAACCCACCACCATGGGGGAGGGATTTGAACTGAACATCGTCACTGTTCTTCCTGTCCTCAACGAAGAGCAACACATCCAGGCATGCCTCGATGCACTGATCAACCAAACATTCCCCTCTGTCAAACATTCGGTGCTCGTGATGGACGGCGGATCATCGGATCAAACCCAAGTGTTGGTTCAAGAGGCCATTCAACGATCGAAAGCATCCGATGGTCCAAAAATCGAACTGCACCACAACACAGGTAAATTCGTCGCTCAGGGTCGAAACCAGGCTATGGATTTGCTTCACGAAGATGTAACTCATGTTCTCGAACTCATTGGTCATAGCACGGTCGCCCCAACTCACTTAGAACACCTTTCCACGGAATGGCAAAGAATCAGCCAGATGGAACAGCGTCCATTAGCGGCTCTTGGCAGTCGAGTGGTGCCAAGGCAAGGAGAATTACGAACGGTTGAATGCTGGATTGAAGCCACCCTCAATTCCCCTTTTGGGAGCGGTGGAGGGCAATTTGACACCTTCACAGAAGCATCGCCATGTCGCATTCCTGCCTTCGTATTGCACAAGCGTTCAGCTTTGACAGATATCGGTGGGTGGGATGAAGCCTTTATTTCGAGCCAAGACAGTGATCTGTCAATGCGACTTTCAGCAGCAGGTTATGCATTGTGGCGAACCCCAAAAACCCAGGTTCACATGACCAAGAGGTCCAGTTTGAAACGGTGGTGGCGAATGGGTCATAGGTACGGTTTTTGGAGAACAAAAACGGTACTCAAGCATCCATCACGGCTGAGTCTTCGAGAATACCTGCCTTGGTTTGGCTTGTTGTTGACCGTTGTGCTCTTTGCTCTTCAACACCCATTCGCTCCTGTGCCATTGGTGGCTTATCTCCTTGTTTTGTCTGTCGAAGGCGTGCGAATGGCCTTCCGATTTGGGCGGTTCTCGTTGTTGCTTGGCTTCCCACTTTGCATGATTGTTCTTCATACAAGTTTTTCTTTGGGGCTTGTGGATGGATTGGTTCGTAAAGGCGGCGCAGCATCCGATCGTTGATTTCTCGCGAAGCATGCAACGGGAACATACATGAAGCGAGGTTCGAACCAAAGGAGGGGATGGCAATGGCGAATGAACATAGTGCGACCTCCAAGGGCATTGCTGCTCTGCCCCTTTTGTTGATGTCTTTGGTGCATCTGACGGTGACACCGCTCCGTGAAATGTTCAAGGTCGAATCAACACTCATGTATGTCTGGTATGCGGTTGCCCTCATTCTTGCCGTCATTTTGTGGAGGAAATCATCAACCGTCCGGGACCATGAATTCCACCGTTCCCAAGTCATGAAGCGAATGAAGAAAGTCTACGACGCAGAGGAAGCCGGCGTTTGGCAAAGCAACGCAGCCCTTGGTTCCGAACTTTCTGCTGAGGCCCAACTCAAACTTAGCGGCCAAGTTTCAAGCATTGATGGCGAAGCACCAGAAATGACCGTTGATGAAGATGATCGGGTTGATGTGACCATGCTCACCGATGCAAACCGCGTTCAACGGGCCGACCGAGAACAAGGCGTCGGTTCGACAATTGGTGCAGTTCGGAAAAAATCTCCAATGGATTCCCTTCTCGACGTTGTGGGCGGCATTTTTGGACGACATGACGCTGCAGAGCGACGAGAAAACCGGCGTCAATCCCGTTTGCATGCTGCTGCTTCTGCCGATCCTGTCATCGCTCAACGACCTGTTGCTCCACTTCGCACTTCGAACCAATCGCAAAATGACAGCACTTTGAAACTGACTTCCATGAGTGACGAGGGGGGGATTGACTCAACATTGAACACTGCCGGTGAAGTGGTTGTCAACACTTCAAATGCCTCCGAACCCCAAAAAACCTCTGCATGGGACAAGCCCGATTCCAACCTCAACCCAAACAGCATTGAGTCGATGGCGATGTTCGCCACGCCTTTGTCCACCTCAGCTCCAATCAACCAACCTGCTCCAGTCCAAGGCAATCGATGCAAGGGTTGTCAAAATCCTGTGCCAGAGGGAGAACGCTTCTGCCCTCATTGCGGACTCGATGTTTGATTGCCTCCTACGAGAAGTTGAAAGAGGGCCTACGACACGACACGGCATTGGGTGATGGTGATGTCTGGCAAGCGTGACTATTATGAAGTTCTTGGCGTCGAAAAGAACGCTACTGAAAGCGACTTGAAAAATGCTTTCCGAAGTCTGGCCCGAAAGTACCACCCAGACCGAAGCACTGAGGAAAATGCCGAAGATAAATTCAAAGAAATTCAAGAGGCTTATGCCGTTCTCTCAGATGCTGAAAAGCGTGCTCAGTTCGACCGGTTTGGCCATGATGGACCTTCAGGTTCGCCATTCGGCGGCTTTGGTGGTGGCGGTTTCAATGTTAATTTCGAAGATATCCTAGGAGGCGATTTCTTTTCCAACATCTTTGGTGGTGGTGGCGGCAGTGGTGGTCGATCTGGTCGTCGACGGGGCAGCGACATACGCCTCCTTCACACGGTGAGTTTGTTCGACATTTATTCCGGTAGCACTGAAGAAACGGAACTTGAACTCCCAACATCGTGCGATGAATGCGACGGCAGCGGTGCTGAAGGTGGCAAAACCAAAACCTGCTCAGATTGCAGCGGGCAGGGTCGGGTTCGGATGCGTCAAAGTGTTGGTCCATTTGTTCAAGATGTGGTGCGGGAATGCCCCACATGCCATGGCGCTGGTCAAACATCAGCCGTCTCATGTTCCCCTTGTGATGGGACTGGACAAGCGATGAAATCCACCACCCTTCGATTTAACGTTCCAGCTGGAGCCGAAGAAGGGACTCGACTTCGCATGCGGGGTCGCGGTCAACCAGCACCTCAAGGGAAGGGACAGCAAGGTGATCTTTTCATTGAAATTGAGGTTGAAGAGCATCCATGGTTTGAACGCTCTGGACCCGATTTAATTATGTCCTTACCTTTGGGTTATGCTGATCTGGTGCTTGGCACCTCCATTAACATCGAACATCTGGATGGAAAAAATCTAACCATTAAAGTTCCAGCAGGAACGAACTCAGGCGAGACCCTTGAAATTCGAAAACGTGGCTTACCTGGTCGCCGCTCTGGTGGCAGAGGCGACGTAATTGTTCTGGTAAAGTTGCACATGCCGAAAAAGCTGGATAAGAAAACCAAAAAGACCCTTCTGGAAATCAAACCTTCACTCGCCCCCAAAGACATGCTTGAACGCATCAAGCAGGACGCAGATGAGCGACGAAAGTGATCATTCTTCTTCATGCATCTGCATGTGAAGGGTGTGCGGGATTCGTGCAGCCATTGGTTCACCATCACATCGACCGTTGAGTTCGATGTCGACGCTATTTGCTGACCCTCTCAATTCGAGTGTGAGGAATGTAAGGTTCCCTTGACGCATTGTATCAACAAAAACCTCTTCGCCGCGATGCAGGAATTTAGGTTCAACGCCAACGACTTCCCAGGCCTGCCCTTCCGGTGCGTCAAATCGGAGTGCTGCTAATTCCCATTGGCCTTGAAGAACATGGATGCCGAGCATAATCGGATGTGTGTTTTCGTTTTTAGCCAATCTTGGATCAAGCGACCAAACTGCCATTGCCAGGCCATCCGTTCTGTGCTCCCCATCGGTGGGGCCCCATGTTGAGCACGCTGTGGCCCAATCCAGTTGTGCGATTGCTTGAAGCGATTTGTCCAGTGACTTTCGCAACGATGTTGGAGCAGTTATCCCTGTGTCCATCTGAGATTTAAACCAAGCGAGCTGTTCTGTTTTCGTCGACATTTTGAGGGCTAAATTCCGGTTTGATACAAAGGACACTGCAAAGTAAAGGCAAGGAAGTAAAAACAACAGACCCATGACCCAACGGGCGACTCCGCCCCACATCACGGTGGCTTCATCTGGTGGGAAGTAAGGTTCGTTTCCTTCGTCAATCATCGTGTAGCCTGTGGAGATCATGTAACTGACCGGTTGGACGTGCTTGCCCCATGTGTGGTTGGTTACGTTGACTGCATCGGTATGCGATACTCGAACAAAATGAGTTCCTGGAGTCAATTCCAGAGCACTCTGCAATTTGCCATTGACGCGTTCCACGTCGCGGAAATCGACCACTTCCCATGAGATTTGATCAATGTCCCACATCTCCAGACGAAGAACATCTAAATCCTCGCTTAGCACCTTGACTTGGACCAGATGAAGCGATTCTTCAAACCCTTCAATTTCGATCTTGTAGACGTCAGCAGTATCGTGAATGGCAAGGGTTAATTCACCGGCAACTGGTTCACTAGGTGCATGTAATTTTGGCCATGAACTGTTCTCCATAAGGATGCTAGAAGGGCGAAGGGATGGTGCATCAGAATCCCCTCCAAGGTCGGCAAAATTCATTGCGCTGAGTTCCACAGCAAAGCGTTGCCCTACAAGTTGCAGCCGATAAGCAGAGGCGTTTGGGTATGGGTAGAGATGGATTGGGTCATCTGTTGAAAAGTGCACTGGATTGCTTGACAACCAATCGCCGTTGACCAGTTGTTCCCACTCTCCAGTGACGTTCCCATGAAGCGCCTCACCGATGATGACGTGTGTGTCATTGGTCGCGAGGGCGATGTTCTTCTCATGGTGCCCCTCGACGATTGTCGAGCCTGACATTTCTATCACTTGAGATTCAGCATCAGCGGAAAGGAGGACTCGCTTCAACGCATAGGCTGTGTTTGGAGATTGACTTGAAATTTTCAGGATGAACCTTCCATCGCTGTCTGCATGCCAGTAGGTGGGTGATGGACGATCATTGATTGGAAGTTGGTGAAGGTGCGTGATGTTTGTTTCCATCAACTGTTCTTCATCACCCTGGTGGTAGACCTCCAAAAACAGGTCAGAGGTGGCATGGAGGAATTGGAGTTCCATGGTGGTGCCCGCTGTCACAGGTACCGACAGATGTTCCGCAAGGTTCTGTTCCAAGACACCGAGGAGGAATTGATCGGAGGTGAACTCGGTGGAAGGCGTTGATTCGAGGCTTTGATTCAAGTCAAAGCAAGGTACTCCTGCATCACACACCCATGCAGGTTCAAACGCCAGTGCTTCACCGGGACTTGGACGGACGGTGGGGTGGTGTTCATCGATGGTTTCAATCAGCGAGAATGCGACGAATTCCTCGATTGGGGAGGTGATGGACATGCTCGCTGTCCCATCACTGACGGCTTGGATATTGAGGGTCGATGTGACTTCTTGGGGTGACCCGTCCACTTCGATCACGACGGTGCATTGG
Organism: uncultured Candidatus Poseidoniales archaeon; assembly: GCA_905182125.1. Classification (GTDB taxonomy): domain Archaea; phylum Thermoplasmatota; class Poseidoniia; order Poseidoniales; family Poseidoniaceae; genus MGIIa-L1. The sequence goes on along the minus strand of CAJJAV010000013.1, from coordinate 19,946 downwards.
TCACAATCCACGCCAATGCTCGCCCATTCTCCTTGACGCATGGGCCATGTTCGTTCATAGGTCAGGTCTGGCATCGTGTGCACACCGATAACTCGCCCGTCGCGCAATGTCTCACGGTCAGCGGAATCTTCGCCGCTATCAACACCTTGCACTGGAATGGCCATTGCCACTACGAGGAACACCATGGCCAAACCGAGGGCTTGAGCCGATGTTCGAGCGCCGTCCATGAGCGTTGGTGGTGGAGGCTCGCTTTGAACTTAGGGCAGGAATTGTTTCCAATCTTTCAAGAAGCATAGGCCACAGGCCGAACCATGGACGAGGGGTTAGGTCGAAGTGTTAGTGCTCGTCATCGGTTCGCACGCCTGTGGGCTTTGGGGGACCGTAAGCAACCCATTGCGTTCACACCAGCGCTTGTGTTGCTCGATGGAGACATCGATGTTGACCCAAGCCTCGCTCCCTTTGAATCCTCCAGCACAACCGATATTCCCTCAACTTTGACCCTTCGAAGTCGGTTACCGCTTTCGCCTCCGGATTTCGATAAGATCTCACCTGAATGGGATGTATCGGTTGGCCACGTCCTCCCTCCTTCTCTGGAAGAAGCAGATGCTGGTGAACCAGCGGGAACAGCACAACTCTTGCCTGTGTCATGGCAACGGCTGAACCATGATGATGGGCTCATGAGTGCAGACCTCCGGCCTGATGTGGTGGTTCTTGTCGATGCATTGCAACTTGCAGCTCAGCCCGGCCGTTTGGTCGAAGCAATCACTGTCCTCAAGCGTAGGTTTCCAGGCGCTTTACTGTGGACTCCAGGTCTGGGCGGCCCCGACAATGTCGCTCTCCTGACATGGTTCGGGGTTGACTTGTTTGATCTTTCACGTAGCCGCCAAGCCAACGCCGCTGGTGTCTTACTTACTGGCCAAGGCCCACGCCATTGCGTTGAATCGATGGGAGAGTCTGCAACCATGGAGAAGCAAGTCGAACATTGGAACATCGCCATTGGTGAAGTTCGCTCAGCCATGGCCTCAGATCAGATGCGAGCCCTCGTAGATCGTCAATCGCTCAACAGCGCTCGCTCCGTCGAACACCTTCGTCGTCATGATGCACTTTGCGCTACTGTCCCTGGCTTGCTAAGTTCACATGTTGCTCGCACCCATGCCTTCCCTTGCCACAGTGTTTCGATTCAGACTGATCCGCTGATCAGCGATTGGGAATCCTTCATGAGTAAAACCTATCAGGCGCCTGAAGGATTGGATACCATCCTTATTCTGCTCCCCTGCTCGGCCAGAAAACCATACCGATTTTCGAAGTCGCACGGACGTTTTATTCGAGCCATCGGAACCAGCGCTTGCCACGAAGTTATGGTGACTTCCCCCCTTGGCCTGGTGCCAAGGGATTTGGAAGATGTATGGCCCGCTGCCCACTATGACGTCCCAGTCACTGGGGACTGGACACGTGATGAACGCAGCCGAATCGAACGGATGTTCAAATGCCTTATTGACCGCCATGATTACAAGCGCGTAGTGAACCATTCTGGCATGGAATTGCATCATGAGACAATCCCAGTGATCGATACCCGGTTGGGTGAGGGGGCAGGCAGCCATGAGGCCCTCGAACGTTTGACCAAAGCGGTGCATGAAGCAGTGGATGAATTCAGCGCTCGAGGCCGTAAAAATGAACGAATGCTCCTGGATACGTTCTCCAGCGTTGCTCGAAAAACAATGCTGAGTGATGCATGGGTTGCTCCGCTAAAAGTTCGAGGGAAACCTCCACGGTACCGACTTGAAAAGGAAGGAAACCAAGTCGCTTTGTGGTCAATTGACAGGGGCGGTTTTGCACTTGCCAAATCCGTTGTGCACGATTTAGCTTCAGCAAACGCTCTTCCCGAAGTTCATCTTCATCCAGACAAACCTTGGAAGGGCGACATCTTTGGCGCCATCGTCGAACGTTTTGATAAAAATATCCGTTGCGGTTCAGATCTCTTGGTCTACCAAGACGGCAAGGTGGTCGGCCTAGCTCGTGCTCATGCCCCTGGTTGGGAATGGCCAACGACTCCCGGTCGGCTGGCAAAGTCCCATCAACGGCTCTGACCTCGGCTTTCGGGGGTTCAGTGCCTCGATTGGCACCGTCTCCTAGCGTCCAAATCTAGCGGAGCGATTAAGAAGGGGTGACAAGTCGCTGGTTTCCTTGGAGATGTCCTTATGGCACGTATGTACAAGTCACGCAAAGGAAAGAGCGGCTCAAGTAAGCCATTTGTCAGCGAAGCACCCGAGTGGTCCAACACGGACGCTAAGGCAGTTACTGAGTTGATTCTCGACCTCGGAAAGGCAGGAAAATCATCTGCTGATATCGGTACCATTCTCCGGGACCAACACGCTGTCCCTGACGTCCGCCTGGTGCTCGGTAAGCGCATCGGCGCCGTTCTCGCTGAGAACGACATCGGTGGGACATACCCTGAAGACATGATGAACCTCATGCGTCAAGCAGTCGGGATCATCAACCACGTTTCCAGTGGCAACCACAAAGACCTCCACAACCAACGTTCCCTCGAAATCACCGAAGCCAAGATTCGCCGATTGGCGAACTATTACAAGAGCGAAGGTCGCTTGCCATCCGATTGGCGATACAAGCGAGAAGAGCTCCGACTGATGGTCGAGTGAGCATAACGCTTCGTTGCGTTTGCCTCGGTAGGCTGATGAACAACGCCTAACTCCTCATGTGTGGTGGCGGCTATGAATGACCTGTTAGCATCAGCCCCGTTCATCGATGTCAAAACCCGTATACATTTGGTATGCGAAACCATTCGTACATCTTCAGTGGTTCACATTCACGCCCCCGCTGACGCTGTTGGCGTTCTCAGCCTTTCCTTCATCGAAGCAGCTTGCTTGGACGCTGGCATTGCCTATGTGAGACGGTTCATGCCTCCTCATGGTTCGTTACCTCGCGATGAGGTTGTTCATCCGGAACAGGTCACTGAAGGATCCCTCATCTTCCTTGATCCATTTGAGGACACATGGGCTCTTGAAGACCTCAAAGAACAAGCCTATGTCCACATCACGCCCGTCGCCGTTTCCGTGCGAATCGGTTCTGGAAAGGGTGAACGGCATGGGGCTCTTGATGTGGTTGCACAATGCGCAGCCATCGCCTCTGTGCTTGCTCCAAACGGGGCGAGGGTTCGCCGCCTACGACCGTTTGCTGGAACTGGTCTGTGGCTTCGAGAGGCCATGGACACAACCTTCGACCCTGTTCATACGCACATACGTGACGTCTTGAGCGAGGAAGGATCCGTCCGAATTGTCGCCCTTCCTGATGTCCCGTCACCTTCGAACGACATGATTCCAAATCTATCCCAGCGGATGCTTGGGCGCCTTTCCAAGGCATGGCCGACCATGGATGTGGGTCAACGCACACAAGCCCTTTCAGAATTGGTCCTTCCATGTTTGGCAAATCCAAAATTGTCGACACCTCGCCTCGAGGAACTGATTTGGCATCGTCTGCTGGTTGGGGATCACCCAATCGATCTCGTCAGTCAGGTGCATCAAGCACTCAGTGGCTGGCCTGAAGGCAAAGATGAGGCCAGGATACATGCGTCAAAGTTAGCAGATTTCTTCATCGTTCACGGTGCTCTCAGTCCATTACCATCATCGACGGATTGAAACCGCATAGCCCCCTCGCACAGAACATGGCCATAGAACGACTCCTTACCGGAAGCATTCGCGACCAAGTTCAAGAATTGATGTCAACCGAAGACCTCGTCATCGAAGCATTCAGGGATCTGGTCAAGGATGAACTGAAAAGTCATATCCGATCGAAGGTCGAGGAAGACCCCGAACTGAAGGCTGAAATCAAGGAAGCAGTGTCCTATTACTTCCACACGAAAGCACGTACAGTCTATGCTGAATTGAAAGCAACTCGAGCAGCAACACGCCTCGGGCTTCGTCTTCTTCCAGATGACTTGCAAGGTGAAGTTGGTGAAGCGGTTGTTTCACTGTTCGAAAAAGAACTTGGCGCTTTTCTTGAAAAGGCTCTTTGAGCGTTTTAACTTCTCGAACCATCGTTTATGTTATGAGCCATGGGCGTTTGGTCCGCCTGAGGGATATCAATGTCATGGCGACCGCTGTTTTTTGTAATGATTTTTTTGATCGCTCTCCTCTCACCCATGAACACTAATTTAGTGGGGCTTGCAGAAGGACAAGACACGGTTGTATGCTGCGATTCTGTGAATCTTGATTTGCATCTGATTGGATCGGACAGCAGCGGTACACTTTCTCCGTTCATTCAAGACCTCGGTGAAACCACAATAGCGAAAACGATTGCAAATGCCGTCACATCTGAAGAGACGGTCGGAACATGGTCCCTTCCCGAAGTTTGGCCAGGAACAGTTCCAGCAGCCACATGGACATTGAACATGGCTTACGAAGTCAGCGATGCCGCAGGTGCGCAGGTCAACGCCACCGCCTCGCTTCAAATCGGCTCTCAGACTTTTTCTGCTGCGACGCCGGCAGGCAATTCTTTCCTAGCCCAAGGCACCGGGACCCTCACGTTTGAAATCGAAGTCGATGCGACTTCCATTACTTCAGCAAGCAATGTTGTGCTTACATTAACCGCTCGAACCGTTGTATTCAGCCTGCCAGCAGGTGATGCTAAGCTAGAATTCCAATGGGGCAGTGAAGACAGTGACTCCGTCCTTGAAGGAGAAATGCCATTGATGTCGTTGACGCTCCTCGATCCAGAAGTCGAAGGCTCAGAAGTCTATTTTTCCGTGGTTATCGAATCGTACTGGGGCACCAAAATACTGTCGAACTCTGATTCACTGAACATGCGTGTGAACGGTGTTCTTCTCAGCGGTGACCCGATTGAAACCTCTCAAGGTGATGGGGTTCGAGTGACATGGACATGGCTTGATGCCGCAGGTGGCGAAGAGACTGTTGACACTCAGGTAGAATTGGTGTTACAGGTGGGGGGTGCTACCCTTTCAGGAGCTGCTTCGTTTATGATTGAAACATTTGATTCCGACAGTGGTACTGGAACATACTACCCCCCCGATGAGCCTCTACAAACCAATGGTGACGGAAGTCCGCTTGACATCGTCGGGACCTTTAGCATCGAAAGCGAAGATTCAGGCCTCAGACTGACCCGCGAAACCAGCATTACACTTGGTGGGGAAATGGCGTTTTGGATGCGCTGGGGTCTCGATCACATGGGTGATGAAGTCACCGACCTCTCACCCGTTTTGAAGAGTTTCCAAGAAGGATCGGTCACAGAAGATGAGCGTGTGAGCCGCTCCATTGAACCCAATGAAGTCAACGAATTCGAACGTCAAATGCTCACAGGGGCCTCGACTTCTTCTGGCCTCTGTTCCTACTTCCTGAGCGTGGGGCTTGGTCTTGACGGTGAAGAACTGTTGGGCAGCTTCAGAAACTTCGAAACCATTTCCATCGACCTTGAACTCAATGGTGAACCGGACGTGGTGAATCACCCGGTGACCCTTGTCTTCAAGACTTCAGAATTTGTAGTTCTTAACGAACAAATGACCCTTCTTCGTAGTTTTATTACGGTGCAACCAGCACCTTTGTGGTCTGATCTAAGCCTCTCACTTGAGGGGACATCCTCAGGGTTTTCGGCTTTCATGAATGCGAAAGTGTTGGAGTCGGAGGATGTTCGTCTCTCCCATTCACGCCTTCCGTGGGGTGAATCAATCGTGATCAGTGGCACCGACTTAGGCCAAGACGATGATTTCACATTCACCTTTGTCCCGACAAACACCCCGCTCTACTCACCGGTCCCTCTGTTGGTTGGTGTTGGTATTGCGCTCCTCATTGGACTGTACGTTGCGCTCAGAATGACTCAGAATCGTGCGCGCCGAATTTTGGCGCTTGAGATGCTGTTAATTCCTCTTGTTGCCTTGATCCACTTCTTTGCCTATCCACCTTTGTTTTTAGGAGGAGCCGTTGGTTTTACGCTCATTCTTTGGTGGATTTCAGCAGCAGCCAGTCCACGAATTGGCCCCTCAGAGGAAGCATTGGCTTTGTTGAATACACCAAGCATTCCATGCCCGGCATGTTCGACCAATAACGCAGTGCTCAGCGATGAGCGACCGCTTAGGTTTGCTTGTGCTGGTTGCGAACGTGTGATCAAACTCGTCGCTTGATTCACAGGCCGAGTTTGGTCATGTTGCTGACCAAACTCGCAGCCTCTTGGTAATCATTTGGAGAGAAGTAACCACAGAACTCATCGTTTTCGTCAACCGCTACCACTGCTTGAGGTGAACGCTTTTTAATCTCAGACAACACGTCTTTCAATTTGTCCGTTTTGAGCACCTGTAGGAAATCCATCTCCATCCACTCTGCGCATGTCGCTTGGGTGGCATCGATTGATTGGGACATAGCTTTCAGAAATTGATTGTGACCAAGGACACCCTTGACATGGTTGCCTTCACTAAGAACAACGACAATTCCACCGGGAATGCTTAGCATCCTCCGAGCACCTTCTTGGAGGGTGTCTTCAACACCAGCGGTGATGTGTTCGTCATCTAAATTCAGGTCAGCAACTGTGTTGGCCATGCTTCAGGGAGGCGGAATGCGCCCTATCAGCCTTCCTTCAATCCATTACGAATGGCTGAACAGAATGGTGGTCGAATCCAAGACACGACCATAGCCAATTCTTTCCAGTTGAACCATGGTGCCTTCGGGGTAGGTGTGCGCCTCCATTTGGCCCACAAATTCCATGATCTCGCCATCCCTCGCCACGATGAGGGTTGCAGGTGTGCTTTGCTTCTCGCTCAGCCAATGGACGATTGGACGTTGGTCTTGTCGCTCGATGGATTGCACATCTGCCGTTTCAGCAGTTAAGGAGACATCAACGAAGCCTTTGAGGCGAAGGTCACCCTTCACGGCATCCTCTGCTTCGATCCAGATGTTTGGTTGGTTGAGTTCGAACAAACGCTGGCCCATCTTCGGATGGTTTGGATGAACATCAACCTCGACAGATTGAGGATGATTGCCTGTGAGCTTGAATTTTTGTGGTGAACGGATGAAGGACAAACGGGGTGCGTCATCATCAATTTGCTTTGTGTTGTGTGAAAATAATGCAGAAAGTGGCACAGATATATCCTTCTGTGTCACACCCAACTCGATCCAGAAAGCACGCAGAGCATCTGCTGTAATGCCACGTCGCTTGAGAGCAGAAAGGGTTGGCAGCCGTGGATCATCCCATCCCGTGAACAGACCAGCTTCGATGTCACGACGCATCTGAGAGGTCGAAAAGCCGCCCCATTCGTGAACCTTGACTCGTCCCCAGTACATTGTTTCAGGATAGGTCCAACCAAAATGTTCGTAGAGGAGTTTTTGTTTCCTGGTTGAATCCATTAAGTCCTTGCCACGGATGATGTGGGTGACCCCTTGCAACTGATCTTCAACAGCGCTTTGGAAATCCAATAACGGCCAGACTCGATATTTTGAACCAATGCTTTTGCGAGGATGTGGGTGATTGGCTGTGTCTTGCATACGCAGCGCGGGCCAATCTCTGAGTGCAGGATTTTTTAACGTCATATCTGTCTTTACACGGACAACAGCATCGCCTGGTTTGAATGTCCCATCGAGCATTTTGGACCAGAGGTCCATGTTCAAATCGGCATCATTTGGGCGGCAAGGGCACTCGGTTTTGTCGACCCTGAACACCTTGAATTCTTCACCAGAGCACCTGCATACGTAGCCAAATCCATCCTTGAGCATCTGCTCAGCGTGGTGGTAATAATGTGGGATTTGGTCGCTGGCAATGACGATTCGATGCGGTGTATATCCAAGCAACCACGCGGCTTCTTCGGGTATTTGTTGATATGCATGTGGCAGCGGTGGCTTGACGACGGTGTCGGTGTCATCAAACCGAAGGATCAGTTCCCCTTCCCATTCTTTTGCATACTCACCGTTGATGACAATTCCACGGGCGTGGCCAAAACTAAGGGGACCATTTGGATTGGGTGCAAATCGTAAGACGACCTTGCCCTTCTCTGCGTTGGTAAGTTCAGGCAACCCAATTCTTCGTTCCTTCTTTTCTCGCTTTTCCAACAGATGGGGCGCTTCATTTTCTAAAATTGAGCGCAAAGCATCGAGCCCATCGGTTGCAGCCATTGCGTTTGCATCAGCGACAGCCTTGGCGATCAAGGGGGAGATGATTTGTCCATGGGGTCTCAAATCAGCGCGAGAACCCATCAACCTTCCAATCACGGAACCTGGTGCTGCCTTTCCTTCGTATTCAATCGCGTTTTGCAAAGCGAGGTGACGGAAGGCATCAAGGGTTGCTTCATCGGGTGACCACGACATGGGACTCATCCTTTCCTGTGGTCTTTCCTTCATCAAGTGCGTGGCTTCAATTGACACTCAATCCTCAAATAACGTACGCTGATGGGCATCGGAGTACGAACGTGTCGGCGGATCTACTTGATGGAGTGCGTTCCAAGCACGATGAATGGTTTTCCAAGACCATCGCAGGTCTGGATGAGGCGTTTCACCTTCCAGCAACTTAGGGAGCGCTGCTTTGGTGTAGGGGTCTGAGGGGTAGCCTGAACCAATGCCAAAACCAAGGCGCTCAGTCAAATCAGCAATCGCCTCATCTCGTTTCACTTTGGCTAGGATGCTCGCCATTCCTACAATAGCATGATTTGTGTCAGCCTTATGTTCGGAAGTCATGGTGCTTTTCGGCCAAGGCCAACCGTTCAATCGTGCTGCGATTCTGTCCGTGAAGCGTTGTGCATTCACATCGCATGCATCATTGAGCACTTCTAATCCACTTTCGACATGGTCCTTGAAGGGGTTCAATGCCTCTGCGAAGAGATCGACTTCAAGGAGGTTCAATCCATTGTTCTGGACCGATGCATCGATTCGATCTGGTGGGCACACAATCACCTGATGCAACCAGCCACGTTGCCCTGCCTGTTCATGGAACCATGTAGCCATGGCAACACGCTTGGCATGTGTGAGGTCTTTAGAGTCCCGAATGCCGTGGTCTGTGAGGAACTTTAGGTCCTTCTTTGGCACAGCGACAGCCCCAACGACCAACGGTCCAATCACCGGGCCACGTCCCGCTTCGTCGACTCCAGCACTCCACATTTAGACTCACACATCCAAGTCGTCCAGGTTGAGGGCTGCGGTTACGTTTGGTAACGGGACCGAGGGCACATCGACGCTTTCAGGCTGGGTTCCTAAGAACCCCTTTGGGTCATGTCGAACGGTCATGTTGGCTGGAACACGTACTTCAGGAAGCACATTTGAATCGGCCAACGGTTTGGCAACATTTCCAGAGGCGATGTCCAAGAGGAGGTCATCGGCAAGGGCGATGGTTCGCTGGTTGTCTTGAACATCGAGGGCCTGAGCTGCTGAGGCATGAACTTCCTTCAGGACAGGAGCGGCTGAGGGTGTGGGACTGCCTGCTCGATTGGTGAAGGCTTGTTGGAAGTGTTCAGCCGAGACAGCCAGGGAGGCAGGCTTTGGTGCAGGCTCTGTTTTCTCGCTAAATTTCTTCATCCAATCCTGCGGTTCTTCCGCTGGTGAAGGGGCATGTAACTGTGCGAGAAGGGCTTGTTCCGCCTTACGTTCTCGTCGTGCAGTCAAGGATTTCTGAACAATAAATACCGAAATGACGATTGAGATAATCACCCAAATCCATGCGCTAAAGATTCCAACCGTTGCACCAGCGATGGCACCGATATCGAACCATCCTTCATTTTCTTCAACGGGTTGCCACGTCAAGCCAAGGTATGATGCGCTGGTGGTTTGTATGAAGGGCAAATCGGGTGCCAATTGTGAACGAACTGTTGTGTTGACATACACAGTCCCGTTGCTTTGCTGATCTTTGGGAAGGTCAACCCACGCTTCGATTGTGAAATTATACCCGATTGGAATGTCCGTTATTTCAAACGACCTTGGATAGGCGATGCCCTCTTCATACGTTGCTACAAACGGAGGTATGAAGGACATTTGAGTGGAATGGGATGATTGCAGTTGAACCAAGAGACCGTCCACTGCGTTGCCTTCATTGCGCGCAGTCATGGTGATTGAAAGTCGACCTCGGGCATCGACTTCCTCGATGATATCTTCGAAGACCCAGAGGATGACGGGGGCGATTTTGGTCGGGACATTGATTTCGCCAACCACGGTGTCGGTCCCGCTAAGTCGAACTTCGATGGATACATTGCCTGTTTTGAAAGCGAGCGCTTCTGCTGATGCAGTGATTGTAACAACATCAATCACAGAGGATTCGTATGAATTTAGGCTGATGGAGGCGGTCATGATGGTTGCAGTTACATCTTCTGAAGCATCAACCAAATTGATCGTAAACGTGTCTCGTGCGTTCCCAGTGTTTTGCAAAAACATTGAGGCTGTGCAGGTTGAATTTGGGAGCAGTGAACGGCATTCATCGGTACGCAGTTCGACCGTTGCATTCCGCTGCCAATCAATCACAGCACCGACATCGATGGTTCGCAAACGCTGAGGTGCACCCTCTGCAAAGACGCGAACTCGAACGCTAATTTCACCAAAATAATCCCCAGGCGCCTGGATACCGATTTCGATGGTTCGTGATTCATTTGGTTGGAGTGAAACACCTTCGAGGCCACTGAATAAGGCCATGGTCCAGCCGTTTCTTGCGATTCGGTCATCAAGGGGCACGCCCGTGATTGGTTGACCTTCAGTGTCAATTGCTTGGAGGGTAATGCTCAGGCGGTTGGCTGTGTTTCCAACATTGCGAACATCGACTTCAATTCGCCCATTCGCCCCAGGATCCAGCGTAAGGTCCTCGTCCTTAGCGTCGATTGAAGCATTTTGATAGGATCCCAGCAAAAGATCAAACGACCATTGGGATACGGCATTGTCCACACCCGAGACTGCCTTCAATTGGAACCTTGGACCCGTACCAGCAAGCGGCGCTCCATCGATAATTTCAGGCACATCGACCCAGAAATAAACGTAGGTCAATTGCCCAGGTTGGAGTGTTTCGAAGGCATTGTCGCCATCACTTTCGTTCATTGCCCAACCCCAGTTCCACCCGCTTTGGGTGTAAAAATTGAAGGTGATATCATCTTCATAGGACCCGTTATTGGTGATGTTGACCGCAATTGATGTCCTTGTTCCAGCATCGCTGATGAATGAAGAAACGCCTTGAACACCGAAATCCAAACGGGAATAAGGGGCGATGATGACGGTCAGGTTGGACTGAGCCGACCAAGTGTCGTTGTCGGCAATCCCGAGTGAAATTGGCAAGGTGAGGGTTCCGTATGCGGCGGTTGCGTCAGCGCTTAGATTGAACTTCAACGCCTTCAGGAAGCCAGCACCGAGCGTATGTGTGAGCGGCAAGCCGGAGACCGCTAAGTCCTCAGGGACTTCAATGGTATCAATCAGGAATGTTTCTTCAACCGAACCCATGTTATGGAGCGTAAAGGACACTTCAATCAACTCGTTCCGGTGAACAACCGTTTCATCAAGTCCGAGAAGCACAGCCTCGCCATCCCGAGCGTCAACGGTTTCAGCTTGGGCAGGAAGTGAATGCATTGGTCCTGCCACTTGGAGCAAGAGCATCATGACAATCAGCACCCAGCGCATGATTCGTCGACACCATGGTGTCCTTCAACCTGACGCCTTTTATGTTCGTCCGATGGCATCCATTGTCCCAATTCCGTACCAATTCAAGCAGAACTGCTTTGCCTTCTTCGCGATAATACGACCCCAAATCGACAAGGTTTGATCTTACCACAGCGTTGGAACTGCTTCAATCAAATGTTTGCCATCATTGACCACGGCGTTTACCTCGCGCCCAACAACATACCTGTCGATGAGCATTGGAGCAGGTGGCTCACGCACATCTTCACCCCTGAGAAAGGCCCCAATTGTGTCATGTTCCAAAAGCAGGGGCATACGGTGATGGACTTCGCGAACATCTTCATTTGCTTCAACGGTTAACAAAGCAAAGGATTCGACATGGTCGCCACTTGGCGATGACCATGACTCCCAGATCGCTCCGAGCCAGCACGTACCACCGTCCATTCGATGGTGGTACCAAGGGACTTTTCCTTGGACCGTCGCCATCCACTCATACCAGCCATCCGCTGGAACGACGCACCTTCGATGGGTCCAAGCGTGTTTGAACATTGGCTTATTATGCACTGTTTCCGAACGAGCGTTGGTTGGCTTATGTGTTGTTGGATGTTGCCCACTGAGGGCGGAGTCCCCATTGCATGAGTCTGAAATGGCGAGGTGCTTTTGTTCGCTGGGACAGACCGTTTTCAGTGACGACTGGAACCCATTTTGTAGGGGCTACATTCCATGATGGGGTGAAGGGTGTTAACTCAGACAATGGCTCAGCATGAAGCGAATCAGCCAGTTCATCGATTGATTGGCTTAATGCGAAACGACCGCACATTTCTCCACCTCAGACAGGATCTGGAAGGGCCCGATTGAGTTCTTTGACATCGAACTCGGCTCCGCTGAGCGGCACCCTCAATTCGTAGTGGTTCCCAACATGAGGATCCATTTCACCAAAGCACCCCACATGGACGCCATTGACGATCACCTTTGCAGAACGACCTGTGAGCCATGGCCCCATGGTTCCACCGAGTGGTTCGATTGTGAATGTATGCGCCCCCAAGTCACGCATGATTGCTTGGATGCGACCTCTGACAGCCGCAAAACCACCACCTTGTTCAGCGACTAAAAATGCAAACCTGTCACCGTTTTTGTGGTCACGAACCACGGTGCCGAGTTCATAGACAGCTTGCGGCAAGTCATGATGTCGATTTGAAGCGAGCAATCGAAACAAACCTGGGAGCAGGTACTGTCGCAACAGCGTATGTTCAATTGTAATTGGATTGGTGATTCGAGTCACGTCACCCATTGGAGGCCAACGCATTGCATCAAACTGGTCCACATCGTTGGAGAGTGTCAATGATTGCACCTGCATCAAACCAAGGCCTTGAAGGGAATCCCGAATGCGGCGACGAATGTGGCCATCGGCTCTGGGTACGGCTGTCAACGGCGCTCTTGGTACATCAGTGCCAAGATCTTCATACCCGTGACCAACCGCAACATCCTCTACCAAATCGATTGGATGGAGGATATCAAAACGCCAGCGGGGCATAGCGAAGGATAAGACTCCGTCACCCTTGACCACATCAGCCATGTTTTTTGGGACACGCGAGGGGGCATCTTCAGCTTTGGTTCGGCCGAGGTACATGCCGCCCATTCGATTGATTGAAGTATGAATTTCCTCATCGTTTAAAGCGCGACCAAGAAGCCCATCAAGCAGCCTTTCGGTAACGGCATGGATGATTGGTTCTGGGTTTGGAAGGCGTTCTACATTTCCATCATGATCTGTGACTTCGATCGATTCAACCGTCCCGCCACGTTCTTCCAACTGACTGGCCACTAACAGCAAACTCGCTTCACAAGCACGGCGGTCCCAACCAGTGACGTCGATGAAGAAGTCCGTGGTTGAAGAGGTGACGGTGGTGTGCTGGCCGTTGATGATTGGAGGGAATGAAAGCACGGCCTGATTGCTATCGACGATGACAGGATAGCGGTCCATACCTTCCAAAAGGTGAGCATAATCGATCCCTTTTGGATGGTTCTTCAAAATGGATGTGATGGACATGGGTTTGTCCATGGCCAAGGGGGTGAACTCGGTGTCTCCTGAAACGGTCTTGACGTGGAAAGGTGGTGATAGCGTGGCAAGATCATGCACGCCAATCGATGCGCGCTTTCGGCCCCGTCCAAGTGCGAAGTGTAGTTTTTCTTGATGGTCCATCAGGGCTTTGATGAAGGCCTGATTATCTTCAGGTGTTTTGCCCGTATCAACATTTCGAACAACGGCTCCAAGGATCACTGGACGGACCTCTGCAAGTGAGGAATCGACGGTCATCGTGATGTCACCATGTTTCACTGCGAGGCTTGGTTGGGCCTCGGTTGCATAGAGGAAGGGACGCATTGCCCTCGTGAGGGTCTCACCTGAAAGCAAGTCCGGACGGTCGGGGAAAATTTCGATGTCGAGGGTGTTTGAATCGCATGCATCAATGTCGGTGCCCAACAACGGTAATTGATCTGCCATTCGCTCGATGTCATTGGTCAGTCCATGACGGCTCAACAAGGTACTAATGAGCGTTTGATCAACTGATATGGTTGGCATAAAATCACCTCATCGTGCGAACCAGTGGGGGAGTGGTCGTTCATACCCGACCAAGCGAAGCCCACTGATGGCCGCTGTTTCATGGTCGAGTGCACGCAGATTTTGACGTTGCAGATTGTCGATGGATTCAAGCCCCAACCGGGACAATATTGCTGAGATATCTTGGTGCAGACTTTGCAGCCAGTGAGCGAGGTCATTTGCTTCAACCATTGGGACTTCACAGGCGATCAGGGTGATTCCTGAGGCGCGAAGAACAGCTAAGTCGTGGGCGGTTGCTGAAAGACCGAGCATCACACCTGATTGAGTGTGGGTGCCCTCCAAGTGAGCCTTTGATGAGCGTCCAATCAATGGTAAGGCAGCAGCCTCAGCTACGCCACTTCCGTCTTCAATACGGGAAAATGCAACATCCGCACCATGGTGAGCGGCCCGAACATGGAGGTTTGTCGTACGGGCAAGGGCGCTCAAGAGTGCGAAAGGCTTGTCACGACCAAGAAGTGTTCTCACTGCAACGAGGAAACCATCAATTTGTTCTGAGTTCATGGATGGCATGTTGTCGAAATCCATGACCACGCCTGCTGCCGCAGCCAGTAATTCTGGAGCGTCGGCTAAGTTCTCCTGATCGAGCAGTGCAAAGTCCACAGGGCGTGGATTTGCTCGAGCGAGGAATGGTTGATGAGCAAGAAGGTTGGCTGCATGAGGCATTGCATCCTTTTCCATGATCAGTTCGTTCCCATCTGGGACAATGGCCAGAATGGGGAGTGGTAATGCCGTTGGTGTTCCATCACCGTTGCGTTCACCAACGAGCGTAACCGTGTCGAATGTCGCATAGGGTGGTGTCTGATGTTGTTGTTCAGCGACCAAGCCGACCATCGACAAGTCCGATGAAGACATTTGGCCGCCTTCACTTTCGATGATTGGTGTTTCGGCAGCTGTCAAACAAACCGCATCGCTTGGAACATGCAATTCTTCATCATTGAGTTGTTTATTGATGGCTTTGACTTCAGCAGCGGTCAAAGGTCGTAGGGAGACACCTGCGGGCGGTGTTGGACACCGTCCGTTGATGATGATCCGCCCACCTGTCATGCCGGCTCCAGGGTCATTGCTGACATCGCCGTGAATGACAATCAAACCGTCTTTCATGCCGCCGCCAACCCTCGTTCCTGTTGCACCGCGAACGATGAGAAGTCCACCAGTCATGCATGCTCCGGCGTCATCACCAGTGCCATCGAGGATGGTGATTTTACCGTCTCGCATGGCAAATCCGGCGAAATCGCCAGTCAATCGCTCACACACGATGGTGTTTCCACGGTTTCCAGCACCCAAAAATGCTCCAGCATCACCTTGGAGCGTAAATGTACCTCCGCTTCCGAAGGGAGCGGTCCAAGAACCAAGAACCCCGAGGGCTCTCATTCGAGCGCCTTTTGGGAGATTTGGGCATAATCCAAGTTCTCCATTTTTTGGAACGGGTTCGCCAGCATTTGTCCAGCCAATGCGAAGAATAGCATTTTGTTCAGCAGCTGCGATGAGGCGTGGGCCAAGTTTCGAATTGATGTTGAATGAGCGTTCAACCACATCATGAGCCTCGGCCATGTAGAAACGCTGTTGCTTCCCATCCAAATAGCCTCCCGTGGTGATTGATCGAATTCTCCACTTCTCGGAGGACGTCTTTCCAGCGGGAAGGATGGACGATTTCAACATCACTTGCCAACGATGTGTTAATAGAGGGTCTTCAAGGGCACTTACATGAGAATCATGACCATTAAGGTGGCAATCAACGGATACGGAACGATTGGAAAGCGTGTGGCAGATGCTGTCGACGCCCAAGAGGATATGGAAGTTGTCGGTGTGACAAAAACTCGTCCCGCCTTTGGCTGTGACTTGGCTGTTCGCAAAGGCTATCCAATTTACTGCACCTATGACGATGCTGATCGAATTGGTGCTTTCGCTCCTGCTGGCTACACATGCCACGGTGGCTTGAGTGACCTGCTTAGCATCGCCGACATCGTCATCGATTGTTCGCCGGGTAAAGTTGGCGCTTCAAACAAAGAAAAGTACGAATCTGCAGGTTTGAAATGGATTTTCCAAGGTGGCGAAAAGCACGCCATGACCGGTATGTCCTACACCTCGTCTGCCAACCATTCCGAAAACCTCAATGTGATGGGGACACGGGTCGTTTCCTGCAACACAACGGGTCTTTCGAGAACCTTGGTGCCTCTGTACGAACACTGTGGTTCACTCTCCGTTGAATGCACGATGATTCGCAGAGCTGCAGACCCTGGGGATTCCAGCAAAGGTCCAATCAATGCAATCAAGCCTGTTCTCAAGGTGCCATCTCACCACGGTCCAGACGTTATGACCGTGAAGCCAGAAATTCAAATCAATTCGATGGCTGTTGCCGTCCCAACAACGCTCATGCACGTTCACGTGGTTGTTGCAACCCTCCCAGAAGGCCACGGGCTCACAACAGAATCTGTCTTGGCTCTCTGGTCTGAGCGACCGAGGTTGGTCATCATGAACGGTGCTGAAACTGGCATCACTACAACAGCAGAAGTGATGGAATACGCTCGCGACATTGGTCGTAAGTGGGGCGATCTCCACGAGATTTTTGTGTGGGAAGATGGTGTCAAACTTGAAGGGAACACACTGTATTATTTCCAAGCGATTCACCAAGAATCCGATGTGATTCCTGAGAACGTTGATGCGATTCGTGCATTGATGGGCGTGGAAACAGATTGGATGGCTTCAGTGGCCAAAACAGATGCGGCAATTTCGGCCTACAATCATCTTTGATTCTTTTCAGTCTCCTGCACCGCAGGGGCACAATCATGGGGCGTTTTCAAAAGGGTCTGCAGATTCGGTAGGCCATGCAAGCAATGCGCCGCCCGTTTTTGATGCTTGTTTTGCTCATCTTCACATCACTTTCACCACTCCTCACATCTGGTTCAGCGGATGTGAACCCGGCTGAAAGCGAGGTCAATTCTCTGATGAGCGAAGAGGAGCGCCTCGCCCTGGCTGCATCAATGTGGCACGTTGCCACCGCTTCGCAACCCTTCAGCGTCCCTTTGCAACCTGCTTCAGGTGTGTTACAGATGAACGTCGGAAGTTTCGACCCACTCGCTGATGTTCACCCAGAACCATCCGGTGACCTCTTCGATGCCAATGACTTTCAGGCCACTGGTTTGGCCATTGTCCAACTTCATGCCCATGATGGCACTGTTCTTGATGACCTCATTCAGCGACACGGGATCGTTCCACTCGATTTCATCGGTGATGAAGGGTGGTTGATTCGACTCCCATCCCCTCCATCGGCCTCGATTCGTGCACTCCACGAAGACGATGATGTTCGTTGGGTTGGCGCCCAGCATCCGGGGTGGCGTCTCGATTCAACCCTCGCCAGCGGGTTGGTGGCTGAACGACTGGCACTGGTTCCTGCCAGCGACCTCGCCATTGGCGGCTTTGAACAACTGAGTCTCGATCTAATTCGTATGGGTGCTCAACAAGCTTGGTGTGGCGTTGGAGTCTGTGAAGTCGAACTGAGTCAGCCGCAGTTCGGATCATTTCTTCTCAATGTGATTCAAGATGGACGAATCATTTGGATTGAACCAACGGTTGAGTTTTCTCTTCACAACGCCCTTGCAGCAGCAGCAGCAGGTGTGATTGACGTTCGCAATGACGCCACGTTCACGCTTGATGGTTCGGGTGAAATGATTGCTATTGCCGACACAGGTCTTGACCAAGACCATCCTGATTTGACTGGTCGTGTTGCAGCGGTTTACACCCAATATGGTCTCGATGCATCGCCTGCCGACAGCAACACAGGGCACGGCACACACATCGCAATTTCCACACTTGGTGGCGGAAATTCGAACAGCAGTGCCACAGGTATTGCTCCAAACGCTGACCTTGTCATGTACGCTCTTGAACATGATCCGACCGGTGTCTTTGGAAGAATTGGATCCATCTATGATCTCCTCCGTGATGCTGAACAGAAGACGGCACGGGTTGCAATCAATGCCTGGGGTGCGAATGGGAACTACGGTCAATACACGGCCGATTCACGTTCAGTGGACATCCTGGTTCATGATAAGCCGGACATGCTCCCTCTGTTTTCTGTTGGTGACCGTGGTGCTCAAGGGGCCTCGCAGGTGACCGCTCCCGGGACTGCCAAGAACGTGCTGGCAATAGGAGCCTCTGGAACCGGAAGCACCCTTGGTTCAGTCGCTGCATTTTCGAGCATGGGACCAAGCCTCGACGGTCGAGTGAAGCCAGACTTGGTAGCTCCAGGTGTCGATGTGTGCTCAGGACGAGCCGAAGAAGCAAAGACTTCACCGGGGCTTTCATGTTCTTCAGAAACTCATGGCAACGGCGACGAGATGTACACATCCCTCTCTGGTACCTCCCAAGCCACTGCCGTCGCTGGTGGCGTTGCTGCTTTGACTCGAGAGTTCATCCGTGAACAGGTCGGGATTAATGCACCATCCGGTTCGCTGGTGAAAGCCGCATGATCAACGGTGCTCGAGATCTTGGAGCATCTGATATTCCAAATGCGGAAGAGGGTTGGGGCCAAGTCGACATCAATCGAACGGTTCTCCCAGTCTGGGATTCTTCTTCTCCAGCGACCACCGCTCTGACTACGTTTATGGATGACAACACCCCGCTCGATGCAGGATTTGGTCTGCTTTACGCTTTTGATATGGATGCTTCACATGGCATTGATATCACGCTTGTATGGTCTGATGAGGCAGGCTCTGCCAATGCAGCACAAGGTGAATCACGCCTCGTTAACAATTTGGATTTGGTCCTTGTTGATCCGTCTGGCAATGAATGGTTTGGCAACAACTTCGCCAACGGGTTCACAACCTCAAGCCAAACCCCCGACTCCATCAACAACGTTGAACGGATCAAGGTCGCTCCTGGTACCCTGACTCAAACAGGGCAATGGTTGGTCAAGGTGCTCCACCGAGGTGGTACCACACAGGACTTTGGTCTCGTCATCACAGCGGATGCAATTCCAAACCCACAAGCCGATTTATCCCTCTACAATGGCAGTATCATTCCTTCATCCCCCGAACCTCTTCGCAATGATTTGATTGCTATTCGCATCGGTTGGATCAATCAAGGAACCCTGGCTACCGGTAACTTCCATGTTATCTTTGAAGACCTCACCTCGGGCGATATCCTGTTTGAAGGTGATCGCCCAGCCCTCGCTGCAGGGACCATTGACTCGCTCCTGATTCAACACCAATTCCTCACCACTGGACCTCACAGCATGCGTCTGCGGGTCGATACCAACGACCAGGTTGCAGAAATGAATGATGGTAACACTGGTGTTGACAACAACATTTGGGAACAAGAAATCGAAGTAACTGCGCTTGGTGTTCGCGTTGTCGCACTCAATGACGATGGCTCAGTTCCTACAACCACCGCTGACCGGGAAACCGCCGCAGTGAAAGTTTTTGATGTTCGGAATCAAACGGGAATTGATATTCCGATTCATATTCTACACGAAGGGACTGGTCAAAAGAACGTCACTCTGTCAGTGACCAATGTCCAGGTGCCTCAGCCAGGTCGGCCGGATTTCCTGCTTTCGCCCGATGATATTTGGACGAAGAGCGTCTCAGAAAATGGACCATACACCATTCAGGGCCAGGGCGAAATTGGTGATTTCAAATTACTAACCATTCACTTAGAAGATGAATATGCCGACCTCGATGATCCTGATGACCCACGATACGCACGCGCTGGAACCTTTGTCGTCGATGTGACTGCTCGCTACCAAG
>CAJJAV010000012.1 GCA_905182125.1 uncultured Candidatus Poseidoniales archaeon | reverse complement strand
AAAAAAATCCGATATCGAGGATTTAATCAGAGAAGTCCAATCTGAAATGAATGTACAACATCTTCGATACCTTGAGCGCAAAGAAAACGGGTCCCAAAAAAATAAGCTTCGGGCTTTGCTCAAGTACACGCGAGCAAAAGCAGTTTTACGATACAGTACGTTGGGTTGCGGTTGAGCGAGGCGCTGCGCACCCCTTGTCAAGTGATTTCGCGAATCAATCAGCGCCAAACAATAGGTAAGGATTCTCGAAGAGCACCGAGTTCTTCTCCTGTGTAAACGGGTTTGCCATCTTGCTTCAGAGTGTTCATGATCAGCCAAAGCACACCGTTCCAAGCGGTGGCCTTAGCAAAAATTTCTACATGGCCGCACGCAGCGGCTTCGAGCAGTTTTCCTTCACTCGTGTTTTCACTGAATAAGGCACGAACCAAATTACGAGCATCAAACTCGTAGCCGGGTGGTCGCCATTTCATCATGCGATCACACCTTGAATGGAGCGAGGTTCAAACGGTCAACCAAATGCTCGATATCAACATCAGCAACAGCCTTCATTCTGTCCCTCAGGGTTTCGATCTCGCCGTTCATTTTGGCGATTTTGTGAGCACGAACGATGTCCGTAAGCAATTCATTGACACTTTTGTGTCCACTTGTGCTTCGCATGGTGTTCAACTGACGTCGAACTTCATAACTCACGCTCACAGAGGTCATTCCTTCACCAGTCATCGCAATCCCTGCTTATGACTGCGTTGTTTGGGCTACTTAACCCCAGCGAAGGAAGCGCTGCTGAATCGAGCGGTTTGAGACCCATCAACAGCCGTCCAAGACCGCATATTCACTGCTTATTTTTTTGCAGAAGAAGGCGCGGTTCTTCATTCACGCCGAATTCTCGGCGCATTTCTTGCACCCGTTGATGAAATTCTTTGGCCAAAGTCCAGTATTCGAGGGAACCAGCTCCCGCACCTGAATTGGTTGGTTTGTTGAGCAGAACCGTTGGTGCCCCACTCCAGGGTGCTTCTGCAACCTTGACCAGCCGACGAACAGTGGTCTTAAACAACTTATTCGGCATTTTCTTGTTGACTTCATCGCACACGTGTCGACTGAGTTTCGATCGAGCGTCAACCATGGTCATGGCAATTCCGAAAATTTTCAAGTTCCGGTTGATGCGACGTTGAATCATCTTAATCGAATTCATCAGCATGCTGAATCCTTCAAGGGCGTAATATTCTGCCTGAACCGGGACCATGACCCAGTTGGCCGCACACATGGCGTTGATGGACAAGAGTCCCAAGGAGGGTGGAGTGTCGATGATGATGTAGTCAAATTCGTCGATGATTGGCATCAAAGCTTCTCGAAGTCGAGTTTCGCGACCAATCTTGTGACTCAGTTCGATCTCAGCGCCAGAGAGGTGGATGTCACTTGGTAGAAGCCACAAATGTCCAACAGAGAGGTTGTCAGGGGCCTTCTTGTTATTGTTACGAAGACTCCAGGCATCTCGCATCGATTGAGTCAATTCTTCTGGCCCAATGAGGTATTCTTCCATCAATGGAAGGTCTTCACCTGAATCGTTGGTAAGTAAATCGTAGGAGGTTTTCTTGACGTTTTTCTTTTCAACTCCAAACGATGTAGCGCAGTTTCCTTGCGGATCTAAATCGATCAACAAGACCTTGGCCTTTGGAAGTCCTTGACGAGGTGATCCCTTGGCCAGGGCTGCTGCTAGGTTGACTGCAGTTGTTGTTTTTGCACAACCGCCCTTTTGATTTGCAACGGCTATTACCATCTTGTATGGGTTCATCTTTTCACCTCCTCGTACATGTGAAGGAGAGGGGTTCTCCCCTTTGAATGCAACCACAGTGGTTCAAACTTCAAGCCGGTTGGATGACGGGTACTGGGACTTCCGAGAGGATTTTTCTCACGATGTGCATGCCAGTAATGCCCCGAATCTTTGCTTCAGGCTTCATGTTGATACGGTGGGAAATAATCTGCAATGCAATATCTTTGATATCGTCAGGGATGACATAGTTTCGGCCCGCAATCGCAGCTGCAGCTCGTCCAGTCTTGAACAAAGCTTGTGAAGCACGAGGCGATGCTCCATTGGTAACTCGGTGATCTTCTCGAGTACATTGAACGATTTCAACAATAGGAGAGGATCGCTGGATCAACGTGAACCGTCTCAAGGGCCTTTTGCATAGCAACGACCTTCTTTGGCGAAGTGATTTGCAACACATCGTGACCGTCCTTTCCTCTCAACTTGCGGCGAGCCAGAATTGCTTTTTCTTCTGCACGGTCAGGGTAGCCCATGCTCATTTTCATCAAGAACCGGTCCATTTGCGCTTCAGGAAGCGGGTAGGTTCCTTCTTGTTCGATTGGGTTTTGAGTTGCAATAACAACGAATGGAGCCGGCAACTTGTGCGTGATACCTTCAATGGTCACTTGCTTTTCTTCCATTGCTTCAAGCAAAGCAGCTTGGGTCTTTGGCGGAGCACGGTTGATTTCGTCTGCCAACAGAACGTTGGAAAACAAAGGACCGGCTCGCAGTTTGAATTCTCCTTCCTTCTGGTCGTACATGTACGTCCCCATGATGTCGGAGGGAAGCAGATCGGGAGTGAATTGAACCCGCTTGAACTTGCATCCGAGGGCTTGTGCGAACGTGTTTGCCAACAGGGTCTTGGCCAAACCAGGGAAATCTTCCAACAGCATGTTGCCGTTTGACAAAATACCGACGGTGACCCGTCGCAGGTTCTCGTTCTTCCCGATGATAACCTTGCTCACTTCGTTCATTAGGCTGTTTGAAATGGCCGAAACGGTACCAATCAAATCTTGAGTTCCGGGGTTTTGACCCATTGCGGGTGCTGCTGAGAATCCTGCTTCCATGTTGAAGGCCTCCAAAGGACAAGTCACCAACCCCACCCTTCCATATATGAATGTGAGGGGGTCGCAAGTCAACAATATGTCAGCCGTTTGCGTTTTCTACATCAAAGATCATCAACGACCCCAGAAGTGATTTTCCTTCCGGTGCAGTCGAATTAATTCATCGAGGATTTCCTGTTCGATGGGACTGAGATCAATTTTCTTGAGCCGTTTTGCATGCATTTCAGGGACATCAACATAGAACTCATCCAACTCTTCGATGTGGCGTCCTACGGTTGGACCGTTGATCGCTACAGCCACTTCGTCCCCTTGATTTGCTTCTTTGACATTCTCCGAGTCTCTGGTTCGTAGGCTCTTAATTTGTCCAACGGGTGTGCCATCGAGCTTCATCAGACGCTGTCCGATGTGCACACGTCCACCGACAACCCGCATACCTACGATGGCAGGGCCCTTTGCTCGGAATGTGTGGTCTTTCAGGTACAGCAGCCGGCCAGGATACACGAGTGATTCGCGAAGTTCGGCTGCAAGCCGCTCAGCGGTCTCTTCACGCCATGCTTCGTAGGCATCGAGCACGTGGTAGATGATGCTGCCCGAGAAAGAATTTGATTTCAGAATCCTCCGACTTGGAGGTGATTCGGCGACTTCCGTGTTGCCTTTGACCGAGAAGCCCAGGATGACCTTGTTGAGCGGATCCTGCGCGGAATGGGCCATCAAAATATCTCGC
Source organism: uncultured Candidatus Poseidoniales archaeon (assembly GCA_905182125.1). Classification (GTDB taxonomy): domain Archaea; phylum Thermoplasmatota; class Poseidoniia; order Poseidoniales; family Poseidoniaceae; genus MGIIa-L1. The sequence goes on along the minus strand of CAJJAV010000012.1, from coordinate 73,805 downwards.
TTGTTGACGGGGCCAACTGTGGCCTGACGAACTGGGATTTTCAATTTAGCTAATTCGAAACCAAGCGCTTCCAAAGCACCAACGGTGTCTGCCTTGATGACGACGCCCTTGCGTTCCTCTTCTGCTCCTCTGCATGATCCCTTTTTGGTGTGATCTTTGAACTGAACACGAGGGAACACTTCCGAACATTTCGAACACATGATTGGCATTGTATCGAAAATAGCACGCCATTCTTTACGAATAGATGCCTCTGCGTTGGTTCGTTCTTCGGGAGTGTTTGCACGGTAGAGGGTGGTGCCAGCAATTGTGTTTTCCAGATTTGGTGCAACGATTTTCACACCGCATGCAGCCTCAACATGATCAAAGTTAACCCAGCGCTTCCCGGCATCTCGCATCTCAGCCATGCCCTTTGGGCGTTTGAGCCCCTTGATGTGGGTTGAAAAGGGCCCATCGTTCGCTGCGAGCATGATGGTATCGCCAACTTTGAGATCGCCTCGATAGAGGATGACATCGATGGTTTTCCCCATGCCAATCTCTTCTCTCATTTCCAAAACGGTGCCTTCCGCAGCTCCGAGGGTGTCAGTGAGCCGGTCTTCGAGGAAACGTTCTGCCAAGCCGACGGTCACAGCAAGAAGGTCTTGCAAACCCTCACCGTCCTTAGCCGACATTGGTACAAAGGCTACATTTTGACGGAAGTCACGAATTTGGTCGTACCGTTCGATGTTGAACCCATGTTCCGAAAATTGACCAAGCATCTTCCAATACCGATCTTCGAAAAGAGATTGGACGTCTTCACGTTGATTTTTTAATGATTCACTAAAAGAACGGTTCTTTTCGCACATCCAGCCATGAATCCTGTCGATTTTATTAGCAGCGATTACAAAGGGAGTTTTTGAATCGCGTAATACCTTCAATGATTCAATAGTTTGCGGTTGTAGCCCTTCCATGATATCGATGACCAATATTGCGATATCAGATACTGAGCCACCTCTATTACGAAGTGAAACGAATGAATGATGGCCAGGGGTGTCGATAAAAAGTAATCCCGGTGACTTGAATTTATTTCCTCGCATCATCTCTGAGCAGGTTTCATTGAGAATATCGGCTGGAACTTCGGTAGCACCAATGTGCTGAGTAATTCCTCCAGCCTCTCTATCCATTACGCTGGCCTGACGTTCGCTACCAACGGAGCGAACTAAATCGAGAACGCTGGTCTTTCCGTGGTCAACGTGACCGAGAACGGAAACAATAGGTTGGCGATTATGGCCCCGCTCAACGGTGCTTTCATCTGGCGAATCCTGTTCGGTTTCGTCCATATCATCACCTTTTGAACCCCGTATCGGGGTGGTATTCACTCGTAGACCCAAGCGGTGATCGTTTGATCCCATTCCATGAGGCCCTCAGGGAACCATAGACCGAGTTCAAACTCAGCAGTATCTGCTGCATCCGAGCCGTGAATCATGTTGAAGCCCATATCCATGCCATAGTCGCCTCGGATGGTTCCAGGGTTTGCTTCGCGTCCATTGGTTGCTCCAATGAGGGTGCGAGCGACGGTGATTGCATCTTTTCCGGACCAAGCCATGCAGACAACAGGGCCAGAGGTCACGAACTTGATGAGGCCTGGATAAAATGGGCGTTCCTTGTGGACAGCGTAGTGTGCTTCTGCGGTGTCTTGGCTTGGTACTACGGATTTCAGACCGACGAGTTTGAGCCCTTTTCGCTCAAATCTTCCCATAATTTCTGCTATTAGTCCTCGTTGTACGCCGTCAGGCTTGATCATGACATATGTCGTTTCCATGGAGTTCACCAAACCGTCCGACTGGACCCCCCTTTATGAGCCATACGGCCCTTTGGAGTTTTGAGATTGTCTCCGCTTGAGCGGATGTTTGCTTTACTCAGGAGATGAACTCACTGAATACCGCCCTTCACGAAGTGGCGGGTCCACTTGACGCGACGGGAGTTACGCTTGAGTTTGAGCATGTTCTTGCGAGCCTTGGAGTTCTTGAACCACATGACGCTTCCGTCACGGCGCACGAACATCATGCCCGTGCCTGGTTCGATCTCTTCACCGGAAAAAGTACAGATTCTACGTTCTGGCATACACTTCACCTCGAGTTGAGCTTACGGGCTTCACGACCGGTGTCTTTCAACATCAAGATGTCGCCGACACGAATTGGACCCAAAACATTTCGAGTAATAATGCGACCCACGTCACGTGGGTTTGGCGCATCGTTGACACGGACCTTGACTTGAGTAGCTTCTCCGGTCATACCTGTACGACCGACAATTTCGACGACTTCTGCTGGCCAACCGTTGAGTTCTTCGCTCATGTTTTTTTCCTCCAAACTTCAAGTTCAAGCCTTGAGGCCGTTGATCAGGTCAACGACTTCGGTGAACTTTTCTTGAGCGCCTTTGGTGATTTCCATGACTGCAATGGATGCTGTCTTCACACCGTCAGGAAGTCCAGCTTCCTTAGCGAGGTATTCTTGAGAAGGCACATAGCCGTATGGGATATGCCTTTTTCTTCAGCACAGATCAAGTGGAACGTGGGCAAGGAGTTCAGGGGGGTTCACATCAACTGCGAGAACAATGAATTGGGCAGTACCGCGTTCTGCGGTCTTGGTCACTTCATTGCTGCCCTTCTTCAGGCGGCCATTGTTGTTGGCTTGCAGCATGTCATAGATCTTGTCAGATACTTCTTCAGGTTGTTCAAATCGCACGTGTACACTCATTGGATATCACATCTTCCTCATGTTAAGGCATTCCAAGCGCAGAACCGCGCGGATATAAACACGACGGAAGGATAAGGCAGACTACAAACAGGGAAACGGTGTAGGAAACAGCCTTATTTAGGTCATCAAACGGCGTACTGAGTTCGATTATTCCCATTTGAGAGTGGTAAATAATTCATTGACGCCCCGGGCAAGTGCCGGGCCACCGGATATGACATCGCGGGGGTTGGCGAGGGAGCCGGTGGCATGGACTCCGTCAACGTAACGAATCAGTCGGGCAATCGCTCCCCCAGTGAACAAACCATGGGAACAAGCGGCATGAACTTCGATGGCTCCTTGGCTACGGAGAGCTTCTGCAGCACGGCAGATGGTTCCACCTGTTGCAATCATGTCATCCACGATGGCGACAATTTTGCCATCAACATCCAAATTTTTGGCTTTGTGGATAATGGTGTGTGCATCGATCCGAGTCTTCTCTAGGTACGAGAACTCACAGTCGATGGCTTTGGCAACTTCTGAGGCACGATCGATTGCCCCTTTGTCAGGTGAGAGAATAAAGTCTGGTTTGACGGTCTCTTGGAGGTGCTTTGCTAATTCAGGCATAGCCGAAGTGAAGGCCACTGGGACGGGAAGGTCTTGAAGCACTTTGGGAGCATGCAGATCAAACACAATAATGCCATCACATCTGGAGGCAAGGAGATGCCCAATCGCCCTTGCGGAGATTGCTTCTCCTGGCTTGAACCGTTTATCTTGTCGAGAATATCCGAAATATGGGATGGCAAGTAGGGTTCCGGGGCCTACATCTTCCAATTGTTGAGGTCCAATTTCTCGCAAATTAGCCAAATTGCCTTTGCGTACGTCATTGATTGCCTCAAGCATCAACAATGTTTCGACAATTCCTGAGTCGGGGAATGTGTTTGAGACCAAGACGACAGGTTCTTTCCGTACGGCATCGATGACTTCGGAGGGAATTCGAATGTAACCCTCTGAGTCGGGAAAACGCCGAGTTTCAAGCGAATGGTGTTCCCAACCAAGGGTTTCTGCAAGTTGTGACGCCAAGAGGCGTGCGTTGCTGCCAGACAAGACGACCATGTTCTCCCTCGTAATGAGTCCCAGCGCCGGACCTTCATGTTCTTTCCGAGTGATGGGAGGTCAACTCTTTCCCTAAATTCGGACGAGATCACTTGCTGTAATGGCTACCAGTGATGCGGATAAGCCAGTGTATTGTGGAAAGAGTGCGCGAGGCAGGACTTGAACCTGCGGCCTCCCGGTTATCAGCCGGGTGCTCTAACCGACTAAGCTACCCGCGCAACTGCAAACCGGCCGACTCACCCCCCCGTCATAAGAGTGACGGCGTGGCACAATGGTCGGAAGGTCTTCGATGCTTGGAACTCACTCGTTCTTCGTCGCTCCATCTCGTTGAGGGTGACGTAGGAAGGCAAAGTGAGGACCTTGTCGAAGGTGCGGGAGAGCACGACTTCGTCGAGGCGCTCACGTGTTCGAGAAAAGGCGGTGATTGGGATTCGCGAAGCTGGGCTTCGACGCCGAATTCCTTCTGGACGCCGACTCGGGCTTGGACAATGACGCCCTTGTAGGTGCGCTTTACTTTGAACAGATCTGTGATGACGCCAATTTCGCGTCCCTGGTTGTCGAGGACGGCTCGGTCAAGCATTTCATCAGGTGCGTACAACTTTTCGTCGATTCGCACGGTGTCTCGCCATCGGCGTTGGAGCTCTCGCATTGATTTCGAGAGTTTCACAGTTCCATCCGTTCGGATGCTGTGGACCAGTTCTTTTGGCAAAGGCGCCAATTCAGCAGGCTTACGCATAAATTCGTCTGCGACGCCAGCATCCACTTGAATTCGCATGGATCGCACGCGAGCTTCGTTAGGATGGTGGCGTTCTCCTACGATCGTTCCTACTTTCTTATCATTCACGTAAACATCTCTTTGGAGTAACTCCTGGATGTCATATTTGTCGTTCGGCATTTTTCCCATCTCGTTGTGTCGGGGTGTGCCCGACTTATCCTCGCCTTCCCTTGAAGGGCTTTATACTCTTTCCCGATTTTAAAGTGATTTCCAATTGAGTTTGTCGTATAATCGACTGTAGTTCCAATTGAAAATCGCCTAAACTTTCAATTTTCACCAATGTCGTATAATATTCTTTTCAATATGAATTCATTTTATTTTTCGACGCATTGATGCCTCCCGGTTACGTCCGGGGATTCGATCGTTAAACACAGCTCATAAATTCTATATTTCAATTACAGAGGTGGAAATAACTGCGAACCATTCGATGAGTATTTGATTGAAGAGGGGAATTTGTTTAGGTTGAATTGTGGTATGATCGGCTCAGTTTGATTCAAGGAAACCAAACAATGACTGCAATATAAAATTACATTTTCCAATTGAAAATAAGGGTTAATGTGTGGGGTTCAATGGCGTATAATTCCCCCTTGCCTCAGCGGTATGCAAGGCGATATCCTCGATTGGTTGATGTGTCAGTGGCGATTGGTTGAATCATGCCTCATACCCAGACCGTCCATTTGTTGGGTGAGGCTTCATCGCTCACATTCGCTCTGATTGAACGTTTGTTGCGCACGGAGGCGCACATTGTTCTGGAGAATGAACTGCATGACCGGGTGTGCGGGGCTTATACGACAGATCTCGAATACAGGCAAGCGCCACTGTCCTGTTCAACCGATGTGGCTTTGACCGCAGGCCATCGAGTGCTGTTGCTTGGTCCTGAACCATTGGGAGGCTCTTCGAAGTCGAGGTCATGGTTTGATGTCGATGGCATCGAGCTCATTCTTGTGACTTCACAGGCCTCAGATGCCCCTGCAGCAATGGATTGGGTTGATGCCGAGGTCACCGTTCATGATGTGTTGCCAATGCGGAACGATTCGATGTGGATGCCAGCAATCCTTGCCACCTGGGCTGATGCAATGTCTGTCGGGGACTTCACACCCCCTGAAGGTGATGAGCATCACTGGTGGGTGAGTGAAATCGACGTCGCAGACGCCCTTGTGCGCCTGTTACTCAGCGCCGAACCGTTTCCAAAATCGTGCAAGATGTCTGGCCGCCGCTCATGGCCGGTGTCCCAAACGCATGAGGAGTTCCAGTTGTTGTATCAACGAACTATGGCAGGAAAGACAGGTGTTTTTGGGGTTCAAGAACTCACGGCAGCACCAACGCCGCACATTGAACTGCAACCATTAATCGTGACTGATAAGGCGCCAATGAGCATCTCGGAGAACCGTCAAGACCGTCCCGACTTATCGCCCGTTCACGATGCATTGCATGCTGCAGATGGCGATGGATGGCGCCCTCTTGTGCCGATTCGCACCGCGCTCATGCATTGCCTGGCAGGCTTGCTCGGTGCTTGATCAAACAAGCGTTTGAGCGCCACCTTCGGGCAAGGTCGCCAAATCAGTGACGTTGCCAAAGAGGGTTGGGCCTGACATGAAGGTGCCCATGATTCCGGTGTCACCACTTGGGTTGTGGGAAAGCGAGAGCCACGGTCGTCCATAGGCATCGATTTGCATGTCGATGAAGTCTCCAAAGCCTCCGCAACGTTCGTAGCCACAGGTGGGGCTCGCGCTGTCAAGTGGGTCATTGCCAGCATTGAGTTGAACCGTTGTGATCAATGGCGTTTCGTTGAAAGCATCCGTGATCACTGAGATGTAACCGTGCCAGATGCCATCGCCTTCAGTACCGATGTAGCCGAAAGCAACCCGGCCGGGGTCGCCAGCGATGACGACTGGGAAGCCTGTGCCTTCGAGGTGATCAGGGCCGACCATGATGGCTTCAGACCATGTGCCTGCATCGTCAAGGGAGTATGAAAAGTAAGGCATGTTGTCGTAACCCATCCACATGGCATAGACGTTGCTTTCAGTGTCTGTGTCCACTTGCGCCTCTTCGGCGTTCCACGTATCGGCAGTTCCCGAGGCTTCTGTTGGCAAGGGGTGTTCAGACCAGGTAAGAGCTCCATCCTCAGTTTTGTACATCGAATAACCGGTGCCATCACAGCCTATTTGGCCGCGATAGAAGTTTCCATTATCGGCGCCAATCAGGTGGGCAGACAGCCCTCCACTTTGGCAATCAACGGGTGCTCCTGGCAGTTCAGGCCCCCATGTGAGCCCACCGTCTTGGCTCTGAGAGCACAATGGTGCGGGGTAGTTCCCATTGATGCAAAACACCCAGAGGGTCTCATGCAAGATGCCGCCATACGGTGAAGAGGCTATCGTTTGATGGTCTTGCACCGAGTAGGACGTAGCGACCGATGGTCCGAACCATGAATCGCCTTCATCATCGGTCCATTCGACGGTCATGCCGAGCAGTGCGTGCATATCGAACTTCATGATGCGGTCTGTCCACGGGTCAACATAGACGTAAGGATCGTTCGAGTTGGCCACTGGTAGGACTGGGCCGTAGACGTTCTGGCAACTGAAATCACTCAGACTTGTCATTTCAATCATGTTGCTGCATTGAACGATTGCGGTCGATCCAGAGGGACCATTGCCGTAACTCGTGAAGTAGATGTTGTCAGTTGAAGTGATTCCCATGGTTGGTTCGAAGGTGGAAAATCCAGTGGCATAGTATGTCCCTTCGCTGAAGTAAGGTACATTGCTTCCTCCAAGCGCCGAGGTGTTGTTCATTGCATTGATTCCGCCAGGATAGTGGTACCACGTGCTGTTGCCCAAGGCTTGCTCAAAGGAAAAGAAGCCATTGTCTTCACTGTCCATGCCTGTTGAATCCTCTGTGCCAAAGCAGCCGGCCAGAGGCATCAAGGTCATCAGAGCAGTCATCAGAAGAGCCATTTGTTTATTTTTCATACTTTTTCACCTCGGACAAAGAGATCCGCACCAATCAATGGAAGGAGGACACTTGCGTCCCCTTCCACGCACACATTAGGCGCTTCAGGGCGCATTTTGCCCCACGAGATTGCTTCTCGTAGGCGTGCTCCTGACAAACTCCCATCGTGTTCTGGTGCGGTTGTAATATAGACTGCAGAATCAAGACCACCACGGTATTGGTTCCACCAAATGACGTGGTGCTTGGAAATGCCTCCACCAATCATGAGGGCGTTTGACACGCCAACGTCCCATGTCATGTCGCTCATCACCTGTTCATCAGCGAGGGTATCGATGTGGAAGTCCCTGTGCTTTTGTCGCAACATAAACAGCTGTGCGCCAATCGACCCGTCAGTGATGCCTGGGATGACGATGGGGATTTTATGCTTGTAAGCCCAGTAGATGATCGAGTCAGGGGTGCCAATACGCTTACCAAGTTCCCAAACTAAGTGTATGGAACCAAACCCAAGCCAAGCATCAGCTCCTGTTTTACCGGTTTCCTTCAAGCGGTCTTGATACATTTCTTCAAGCACGGGTGTGAGGACCTCTTCGATGATTTCGCCATAGGATGAATTGGGGACAATCACATTGCCAAGGCGCATCAGAGAATGTTCACCAAGTTCAACATCATCAAGTTCAAACGAGCCGTGATAGTAATGCTTGTGGGAACGTGCGATGTCGTGATCGAGCATGCCGCAGGTGGTTGAAACCACGTTGAACATGCGTTGCTTAAGTGCCTCGACGAAGAACCCACGGGTTCCTGTTGCGCACAGACACGCTGGAAATGAGAGCCAGTTGCATACCTTTCCGGCATCTCCATCGACTGCATCAATCTCGGCTTTCATATCGAGGAGGATGTCCCTGGCCGTGGCCAGTTTTGTTGCGGTAAACCCACCTGCAGTGGCCATTTGGTCAATTAGCGATTGTGGGTTGGATAACTTGTGGAAGGCATAGTCCACAACGGGCACATCGAACTCATCGGGTTGAATCGCCATAAAATGCCCACCTGTGTCCTCCACATGAACCTGCCCACCATGCCCACACCCGTAGGGTGTGCGTCAGACTTGCTGCAATTCAAAGATACGGTCTCGCAAACGAGCGGCTTCTTCGAAATCCAGGTTCTTGGCAGCCACCTTCATTGCAGACTTGAGTTCCTTGAGCAGATCTTCAGTCTGAGCCGGCGAAAGTGACTTCGAACCATCGGTATTGGAATTTTCCAATTGGAAATTTGATTCTCCAATTGGATTATCTTGATTGACGCCAGTCGAACCATCTTGGCCGGTCCCTGAACCCCAAGACCCGGCACCAAGATTCAGATTTTGAGCCCAATCGCCTTCTTTCCGCCCACCCTTCTTTGCCACAAGGCGCCGACTGCCATCTTTCGAACTCGAGGTTCCTGCGATCAGATCATCAATGTCAGAATTCATCTTAGGCAGTTCCTTGACGATGCTTCTCGGTGTGATGTTGTTGGCGACATTGTAGGCATGTTGTCGTTCCCGACGTTCCAGTGTTTGGGTGATTGCGGCCTTCATCGCTTTCGAAATACCATCGGCATAGAGGATCACATGGCCGTTGAGGTTTCGTGCCGCTCGACCAATTGTTTGGAGAAGGCTTCGCTCGTTTCTCAAGAAGCCTTGCCGGTCAGCATCAAAGATAGCAACGAGGCTGACTTCGGGAAGGTCCAATCCTTCACGGAGGAGGTTGATACCGACAATCACATCAATATGGCCAATGCGCAAAGCATTGATGATTTCAGTTCGTTCGATGGTATCAATCTCCGAGTGGAGGTGGTGGGCTTTGATCCCCATTCGATTGAGGTATGCGGCTACTTCCTCGGCGAATTTGATGGTTAACACGGTGACGAGGGTCCGTTCCCCATTGCTTATTCGACCGTTAATCTCACTCAACAAATCTGCCATTTGCCCACTCGTTGGTCGCACTTCAATTTCAGGGTCAAGCAATCCAGTTGGTCGGATTTCCATCTTAGCAATGCCTTCGATGTGTTGGACCATGTGGTAGAGGGATTCACTGTCAGGATGCTTCTTCTCCAAATCCCGGGGGCCAGCTCCACCGCCAGATTGGGCATGAAGCAGACCATCTGGGAGCGGTTGATTGGTGATTTCACAGAGGTGGCGTAATTCCCGTTCACCTGGGGTTGCAGAAACATAGACCATCTGAGGAACGAGTTTTTGGAATTCTGGGATTTTGAGGGGTCGGTTATCTGCTGCAGTGGGCAATCTGAATCCGAAATCAATCAGGCTTTCCTTTCTTGATCGGTCTCCATAATACATGCCACCGACTTGAGGAAGCGTCACGTGGGATTCGTCCATGATGACGAGGAACTTGCTCGGATCGCCGTGAAACTGTTTGGCGCATGCAGCAAAGAAGTCCAGCAAACAATGGGGTCGTTGTCCTCTCTTTCGACCGTCGAAGTGGAGGGAATAATTCTCGATGGATTGGCAGTGTCCAATTTCACGAATCATTTCCAGATCGTATCGGGTGCGTTGTTCGATACGATGCCTCTCCAATTCTCGCCCTTCACTGGCAAAATGGGCAACCCTGTCATCGAGTTCATCCTCAATGGAGACCAATGCTGCCTCAAGACGCTCGGGACTTGTCATGTAGAATTGCCGAGGGTGAATCCAAGCTTCATCAAGTTCGTCAAGCACTTCCCATGTGACTGGGTCGCAGACTGATACTTTGATAATGCCATTAAAGTCAAATTGGATACGAAGTGGATCATCGCGACTTGGCATCCACACATCGACCACTTCGCCTCGTACACGGCAATCACCCCGGGTCAGGTCGGTTGTGGTCCGCTTGTATTGGAGGGTGATGAGTTCGCGTAGCAAATCACTCGTTTCGATTTCTTGACCCACGTGAACTCGAACGTGGTATTCCAGGAATGTTTCAGGCGGGTTGAGCCCATAAATGCATGAGACGGAGGACACAATCACGCAATCAGGACGGGTGACCAACGATGCGATTGTAGCGAACCTCTCCTGTTCGATGCGCTCGTTAACAGAGAGTTCTTTTTCGATGTACATGTCGCGCTTTGACAAGTAGGCCTCAGGCTGGTAGTAGTCATAATGGGAGACGTAATAATCAACAGCATTTTCTGGGAAGTACCCTGCCATTTCGTGGTATAACTGCCTCGCTAAGGTCTTGTTATGGCTGATGATGAGTGTGGGGATATTCAACTTCTGAATCACCTGTGCCATGGCGTAGGTTTTCCCACTGCCAGTGACGCCCAGCAACACACAGCGTTCTTGTCCATTTTCCAATTGAGTAATTAATTTTTCAATTGCTTTAGGCTGGTCGCCAGAAGGTTCGAATTTTGAATGAAGCACCAAACGCTTTACTTCGGGATTGAGGTGCTCCAGAGCTGCTCCTTCGAGGGCTCGTGAAATGTCGAAGGGGTCGCGTTCCTCGAGATCTGATTCATCAATTTCGATGTTGGCAAGATCTTCAAAAGCACCATCATTATCCCATTCTTTGACCATGCGTGATGCCTCCTACGGGTTGTGGTTAACTGGACCCTATACAAGGCTGTTGAACGATGTTAGGGTAAGTACAATCCACCGTTTACATGCAGCACAGCACCGGTGATGTAGTTTGAATCCGGACCGACTAAGAATGCGATTGTGTTTGCCATGTCTTCGGGACGACCAACTCGCTTGAGTGGCACCTCTTGTTCCCGTTGCGCTCGTTTTTCACTGGAATCGCCTGCTAAGATGTCGGTGTCAACAAATCCTGGAGCGAGCACATTGACTCGTTTCCCTTCTGGGCCAACGGCCTGTGCGAGGGACCGGGCCCACGTAGCCAATGCTGCTTTCGAAGCGGCGTAATCAGCTCCGTGTGGGGACCCACGTGTGCCTAATTGTGATCCAACCACAACCATTCGAGCATTGCTGGTGAGGTGAGGCTGAACGGCTTTCCATACGGCCACAGCCCCCTCGAAATTGACGGACATTGTACGTCGCAAATCGTCCATCGACATCGTGGTGGCTGAAACCCGGTCGTAGGTGCCGTGGTTCAACACTAATGCATCGATCCCTCGTGCCATCCAGGGATGAATTCCTAACAAACCGACCTCGCCTCCGTCTGAACAATCAACCTTGACTGCGAGTGCATCGTCGCCTCGTTCACGGATTTCATCGACAACCATCTCTGCAGGCTTGGACGAGAGGTTGTAGGTGAGGAGGACATCATAACCATCAGCAGCAAGGCGTTTGGCGGTAGCGGCTCCAATGCCACGCCCCCCTCCGGTGATCAACGCCACAGGTCTGGACATGCTTGTGCGTAGCGGCCCTCGGTGATAATTCCCACCCAAGCGACTCAGCCTCTTTGACGGTGGGCTGTGCTCACTCATCGAGGAATTGAGCGAGTTGTGGCGGTTGCCATCCTTCAGGCTTGAGCAGATCACCGTCCTCTCGGTGAATCACTTTGCCATCGAACGGGTGAAGGTTGATAACCTCATAGGCGTGGCCCTAGATTATGAAGATTCAAACACTCTTACTGACTTTGATGCTGCTGCTTTCAGGATGCATCGGCATGGCGGACGAAGATATTGCTAAAATCGATGCGGATGATATGTTCCCTGAAGACGACGCAGCATTCTTCGACACTGACGGCGATGGCTTGCCAGACCAGCTCATCGGCGAATCGACGTCAACACCACCGCTCGTGGCGGACATGGACGACGACAACGACGGTTTCCTCGATGCAATGGAAACCACGTGCGGTACAGATCCGCTCAATGCCACCTCCTTCCCTGACGACCTTGACGGGGACTTCGATTGCGACCAATACGATTTCGACGTCGATGGTGACACTGTGTTCAACGACGCTGACGCTTTCCCACGTGACGCCTCCGCTTCCACCGACACAGATGGTGACGGCATGCCGGACTCAATCACTGGCGAATCCACCCTCACCGAGGACCTTGACGACGACAATGACGGCTGGTCCGATGTTGACGAAACCGCATGTGGCAGCAACTCACTCGTTGCCAGCCTCATGCCGGTCGACGAAAACGGCGATGGTATCTGTGATTCAGTGTCCACTGATGACGACGGAGACTCCTTCTCAGATGATGAAGAAACACAGTGTGGCTCGGATCCACTCGACGCTTCAAGCATTCCAGCAGATCTCGACAACGATACAATCTGTGACGCCCTCGATGATGACATGGACGGCGATGGAACTGCAAACGCTCAGGACATGTACCCACGTGATCCAAGCAAGCACGAAGACGTCCCAGGCTGCATAAACACCGCAGCTTTCAATTTCAACGCTGAAGCAAACCTCGATGATGGAACATGCGTGGACGCAGAAGATGTCTATGGCATGGTGAACAACTTCATGGAAAACGGGACATGGCACTTCTCTTCTACATCTGCAGAGGACATCGATGGCGATGGTGCCGTTGATGCCTACATGTCGATGCTCATCATATCGGCTCCGTCCCAAGACACCCTTCTCATCAACCAAGCCGTTGCTGACAGTGAGGGCGAGGAAATGTACAACATCACCTACTTGTACAGCAACGGTACGATTCAGTTGAGCCAATCCTATGTAGAAGAGGGAGGCGACTTTGACGAGGACACCGTTGTCGACGATCACGTCCTCATTCACCACCAGTACATGGAAAACCCGATGGCGAGTTCACCTGAGTTGTTGCATTGCGAGGAACTTTCTGACAACACATGGGTCTGTTCCGAATCGGATTACTTCACCGAAGGTAACCCTGACAGCGCCACTGAAACTCTACATCAGTACACCTGCGCCGATGGAACAACCATTATGAGCAACGATGTCAATGATGGAACCGAAGATTGCGCTGATGGTTCCGATGAACCTCAGTTCTCAGAAACGTACTCATACACATGCTTGAGCGGTGAAACAATCGGCCTCATCCATGTGAACGATGGAGAAGAAGACTGTGCAGATGGATCAGACGAGACCAAGTTGTTCCAGTGTGCTGATGGATCCTATGTGACCTTCTTGTATGCAAACGACGGCGGTGCAGACTGCGAAGATGAATCGGATGAACCAATGTACAATGTCACCGAGCTCTCGGTCTTCGACTGCATGGATGGCAGTCAAATCTACCTTTCACAAGTTAACGACGGCATCGAAGATTGCATGGATGCAGATGATGAGCCAGTGTATGGTGAGATGATCGAAACCACTGAGTTTGAATGTAATGATGGAGGCTATATTTACCTCTCCCAAGTCAACGACGGTGCAGCAGATTGCGCTGAAGGAGAAGATGAACCTTCTTTCGATGAAGATGGAGAGGAAACCTCAGAATTCACTTGCCCTGACTCAGGAGAAGTGTATCCGCTATCATACGTCAATGATGGCTATGATGACTGCTACTACGGTGGGGACGAACCAGTGATGGAACAAGAAGAGACTTCTTCCTTTGACTGTGCTGATGGTGAATTTACGATTGAACTCTCTGAAGTGAACAACGAAAACGAAGACTGTGAGGACGGATCAGACGAACCTGTCTACGACATGACTGAAACCTCGATGTTTGATTGTGAAGATGGGACTCAAATCTACTTCTCACTCGCCAATGATGGCGCAGAAGACTGTGCAAATGGTGAAGACGAACCATCCGAAGAATACGTCGAATACAGCACCTTTGATTGCGATGATGGAGAAACCATCGCACTGTCCTTGGTCAATGACGGCGCAGAAGACTGCCGAGACGGCGATGATGAGCCATCATACGATCCAATCACCCAACAGGAACTATCGACCTTTGACTGCTGGTATTCTGGCGGAACAATTGCTCTCTCGCTCGTGAATGATGGAAATTACGATTGCGATTATGGCGAAGACGAACCCATGGGGGATGACGAGGAAACTTCGTTGTTCACCTGCGACGATGGCGAAGATATCTACATCAGCTGGCTCAACGATGACTACAACGATTGTCAAGGCGGTGAAGACGAAGCACAGTATGACATGGGCGAAGAAGTCAGTGTCTTTACCTGCGATGACGGAACTGAAGTGGCATTCTCGATGGTGAACAACGGCGACAACGACTGTGATGATGGAGAAGATGAACCTTACACATACGAATGTGCAGATGGAAGCGACACAATTCCGCTTCAATACGTCAACATTGGTTACTACTTCTGTCAGGATGACTCCGATGAATCCGACGCTCAGGAATCAAGCTGAATTCACGTGCTTTGACGGTGAAACAATCCCGCTCAGCTCCTACTTTGACGACGAAGCAGATTGTTCGGATGCCTCTGATGAAATTGACTGGGAAGCAGACTGGACTGATTGTGTCTATGATGCTGCTGGATTCTGGACCTGCGCTGACTCGATGCCACAAGGTATCTGGTCGGGTGGGATGCAAGATGATGGAAGCATGATTGTTATGTTCATGGATGATGAGAGTATCTTGACAATCAACATTAATTCTGACATGTCGATCGCCTCGTTTCAAATCGAGGATGATGAACCCGCTCTGTACACAGCCGGAACCGGCGATCACGACCTCATGATGGACATGACCCTCGAAGAAGCCGCACCTCCATTCGCTGTTGGCTTTGATGGCGAGGCAATTCAAGAGGCAACTTTTGAGTGCAACGATGGCACAATCATCGAGTTTGCTCTTCTCAACGACGGCGCTTATGACTGCACTGATGAAGAAGATGAACCAGATTACGATGAAGAAGAAGTGAGTTACTGGATGTGCGCCGATGAGAGTACATATATTTCTCTTTCTTCGGTCTCTGACGGATACGCAGACTGTGAGGATGGATCTGACGAAGTCCTTACTTCAAACTTCGATTGCAATGATGGGACCACGATCACCCTTGACATGGTGAGCGATGACAACATGGATTGTGCAGATGGTGAAGATGAACCTGAATTCCAGGAAGGAGAAGACATGAACTCCTTCTACTGTGCTGATGGATCTGATTCCATCTACATGTCATGGGTCAACGACGATTACAATGATTGTGAAGACGGTTCTGACGAAGGCGCAGGCCAAGGTCACGGCTACGGTGATTACATGGTTGGAGCAGTCGGCATCGCTGCCGGCGACCTCATTGAATGGAACGGAGGATCACTCACTGATGCAACAAGTGCGGACGGTATGGACCTTGTTCTCTCGATGTGTGACTCCTTCAACACAATTGATGGTGACGAAGGCGAACTTAGCGCTGCCGAAGACTGTGGCGACGATGTTGAACGCTGGTCATTTGTTGATCTTGCAGCAGGTAACGTCGTTGGCATTGAATTCTTTGACGCTGATGAAAGCGGTACGCTCACCGATGGAGACATGTTCATGATCACTGAAGACCTTGAAACCATGGAAGACTGGAACGCAGTTCGATTGGCAAAGGGCATGGCCTACGCTGATGAGAACCCTGAAGTTGTGCTTCCTGGATTCACAGCCGCACTCGGTATCATCTCGATGCTCGGTGCAGCACTCCTTGTTCGCAAGAACGAGTGAACCTGTTTGACGGTGAATACATCGATGCACGTTGGCTTTGCGCAAGCAGGGTCAATGTGCTCCGGTTGCAATGAGCACTGCCGAGAGGCTGAGCTCACTCATCGAGGAATTGAGCGAGTTGTGGTGCCTGCCAGCCTTCAGGCTTGAGCACCTTTCCATCTTCTCTGCGGATGACCTTTCCATCAACCACTTTGGCCATGTTTGAGCGGTGAACTTCGTTAAATGCATCATCGTAGATGTGTTGCATGCCGTGGTTGATGATCGTTCCAGCGAGGATGTAGCCAATGTCGGCAAGGGCATCAAGCACTTCGACCATGTCACCCGCACGGGCGGCCTCTGCATACTCTTCGACTTCTTCACGCAACAATTTGATTCGTAGTTCAATCATTTCTTCCGTGCCCAGCCCTGGACGATCGAGTTTGGGGATGTCAAAGGCTTCATTGAATTCGAGCAGCGATGTGACCATTGGGTTCATGCATTGCCCTCAGTGCGCTCGGCCCTTGAACGTTGCAGGGTGGGCTGTTGAATCATACCACGGCTTGAGTCGGTTCCATTAGCATCACTGCCACGAGCAGAACCCACCCAGTCAACATGGATGTACGAAACAGTGTGGTTTGGAAATCATTCCACTGCAGGCGACGTAGGATGACGACGATGTTGGTGATGGCCATCGCGCCTGCTGCGACCAAGAAGAAAGGCTCTGGCATTGGGTTGGCTATGGCGAAGCATGCAAACCAAGCTAGTGTGAGTTGAATCGATGTACGGGTCGTGACTTCATCGCCAAACTGAGAGGGGAATGAATGGATGCCATTTTCCTTGTCACTTTCTGCATCCATTCGTGCGTAGTTTAAATCAAAGGCTGCAATCCAAAGGGCAACCCCGAGAGCGATGAAAAAGACGCCAGGATACCAGCCTGTGCCCGTTATCGCACTCCATCCAAGGGAGTCTGCAGCGATCGCAATCCAAGCCCCGGCGGGAGCCAATCCCAAGCAAAGGCCGAGCCAGAAATGGCATAGCCAGGTGTAGCGCTTCAGGTAGGGGTAGACGACAAAAACCACAACGGGGAGCCATGCCATCATCAATGCAACTTCGTTGAGCATGCCCGCGCTCACCAGCAGCATACAGAGGAACACTCCACAAAGGGTCCATGCGGTCTTCATTGACATCGACCCCGAAGCAAGGTGACGCCCGGCTGTCCGGGGGTTCTCGGCGTCAACTTCTCTGTCGATGATGCGGTTGAGGCCCATAGCGAGTCCACGCGCACCAACGGCTGCGATAAGGATCCAAGCAAGGTCCGGAGCAATCCAGTCAAACATGCCGCTTTGTTGGTTTGCGACGAACTCGTTGTGTGCGAGGATGTAGCCAATCAGGACAAAGGGCAACGAGAAGAGGGTGTGTTCTATTTTAATGAAAGAAAGAACCTGTTTGATGTTCATTAATTCTTGCCTCCAAAGGAAAGATGCGCTGGCCATTGGTACTTAGCAAGTTCCGGATGTTTAGCGACCTTTTCCAAGGTTTCCTGACTGTGGAGGGTGATTGAGGGCCATCGGCGGACACCATGTTTCTTTGACGGTATCGGCGTTGTCGCATCCCAACACAGTCGCGCTCGTTTCTTATCAAACGAGAGTCCACGTCCGACGTCGAAACGGGAGGTCAACTGCCAGAGTAAGCGTCTGCGGGCCTTCTCACAGTGAAGATCGAGATCATTGTTGGTGATGAAAAGCCATCTGAGTGAGGATTCGGAGTCCAATTGCCAAATTGAATTTTTCAATTGAAGGATTGTCTTCTTCCGTTTCGATTCTGCTCGATCGTTCCCGGTTTCTGCCCCTTCTTCTGGTGTGGGGGTCCCATCGATGTCTACGGTGACAACCATGATGCCACTGCGTAACATCCGAGCGTCTGCGACCACCTCCATCGAAAGAACATCTTCGAGGTGATCGAAGGAAGGTGGCTCAATTCCTCCTTGACGCCATGCAGGCGTGTGTTGGCTGTAAGATCCTTCAAGCGGTGGTTGTGGAGACCGGGGGTCACTCGCAGGTAATGAGGTGGCATCGATCAGCAGTTTGCTGTGGACGTTCTCATACGGACTTGCAGCCTCGAGTGAATCAGCAACCATTCCGTCGAGAACGATGACATCGGTCGCTATGTCCACTTTTCCATTGAGGGCATCTAACAGTGCATCGAGATCCTTTGGGTCTTGCTTTTCGTCGACTGCTATGATGGTTTTGAGGAACATCATTTGGCCCGCTCCGAGCAAGCCAATTGCGGTCTTCCGGCCCTGACGTGGGTAACGCTGCTTCGAAGCCACAACCGCGAGGTTGTGGAATCCAGTCTCCATTGGGAGGTGAACGCTCTTCACGTCACGGTGCTGGAAATTGAGAACCGGAGAGAATTGTTGGCCAATCGCTTCACCGAGGTGCCCGTCCTCCATTGGTGGAAGTCCCACGATGGTCGCAGCGAGCATGGCATCTTTGCGGCATGTGATCGCCGTCACGTGCATGACTGGGTACTGCCCGGTCAGTGAATAAAATCCAAAATGATCTCCGAATGGGCCTTCGAGGCGAGTTTTTCCTGGAATACAATAGCCTTCGATGATGATGTCAGCTTCTGCAGGGACCATGAGGTCCTGAGTCAGTGCTTTGGTGATGGGCAACGATTTCCTGCCGAGAATACCAGCAAATTGGTATTCAGTGAGGTTGTCTGGTAGGGGGGAAATCGCTGAGAAGATGAGTTCTGGTGGGCCTCCCATGCAAATGGCCACTGGCATTCGTACCTCTTTTCCTGAGGCCTCGGCTGCCGCAGCGTGTTCTGCACCGTGCTTGTGAATTTGCCAATGCAGACCGATTTCCTTTGGTCCGAACACCTGCGCACGGTACATTCCAAGGTTGTGTTCTCCATTCTTTGGATTCTTTGTAACCACCAATGGGAGGGTGACAAAGGGGCCACCGTCTTTGGGCCAGGTCGTTGGGATTGGGAGGCGGGTCAAATCATTCGGCAATCGGATTCGCTGAGCGTTCCCCTTTCGTTTCTTCTTGGGTGGCATGGCCAATGCATCTCGGAGCAGAGGCAATGCTTTCCATGGCTTTCGCATAAAGAGTCCAATATCCGGCTTCATCATAGCAACCATTCGGTCACCAACCTCTGTTGGGTGACGTGCACCGAGCGCTCGCATTGTCCTGTCTTGACCTCCGAAGAGGTTCATTGCCAACGGGATCGGGCTGATGGTGCCGTCCGGCAACCGAGGTTGTTCGAAGACAACAGCGGGCCCGTCGTTTTTGACCAACAAGTCTGCGATGGCCCCCGCTTCGAATTTGACATCAACCGGGCGGTCGATGCGCAGCACCTCGCCTCGCTGCTCGAGATGCTCGAGCCACCGCTTGGAAGTACGCCACGCCACACTTGTGCGTAGGGTGGCCTTCATTTGAACCGTCGTATTTCTGCTTGGGATATTTTTCCAACAGGTCGGGGGCCCGATACATGCATTGATAGGCACATGGTTCTGATACGAGGTATGCTTAGGGAACTTTTGGTACTGGTTTGCCTGATGCTGATCTCAACTTCAGTTGCCGGTGCGACCGCTACGAATGAATCGGATGTTGTCATCACCGTGGACAGCTCGAGTTTGAGATTCAGTCCTTCTGAAGTCACCCTCACTGAGGGTCAAGCCGTCCGTTTCATGTGGAGCGGTCAAGCCCTGCCACACAACGCCGTCGCTGATGATGGCTTGTTCGAGTCGGGTGAACCTGCCCGGGACGTTGACTACAGGTTTGTCTTTGAAGTTGGCACTGCTGGCACGCACGCCTTCGTTTGTGAACCTCACGAAAGCGTCGGTATGGTCGGAACCATCACAGTCGAAGCAGCCCCGGTGGAGGTTGTCGAAGAAATCCAAGAAGAACTCCCTGTCGAAAACACCCCCTCGGTGTCCTTCATGAGCAGCATCATGGTGACAACGTTCGCAGCAGCGTTTGCCGCTCGCCGCACTGAATGAAGCAAGCGAACCAACCGTTTGCTTCATGGGCTTCCCCCGACTCAATCATACCATGGGCGAAGCAGCGCAACAGTGCGATGTCTTGGTCATCGGTGCCGGTCCGGGGGGTGGTTCCGCTGGCTTGCATGCCGCAAGGGCCGGTTTGAAGACAATAATCGTCGAAGCAGACCCAGAAGTAGGGACGCCAGTCCACTGCGGAGAATGCCTCAGCCATCTGGCTGTGGAAAACCTTGACCTTGAGATACCAGATCATGTCAAAGCCCTCGATGTCACGGGCATTCGTGTCATCTTCCCAGACGGTACAGAGAAACTGTTAACGGAAAAGGGCTATGTGTTGGAAAAGCACCTTTTCGAACGTTGGTTGTGCGATGAAGCAGGAAAAGAAGGCGCGACGCTTCTCCTTCACCATCGAGTGACATCCATGGAGCGGGTTTTGAATAGCGAAAATCAATTTTCATATTGGAAAATTGATGGGAAGGGAGATGGCTTCCCAATCGAGTGCAAATCAGTGATCGATGCGTCAGGCGTTTCTGGCGCAGCATCAAAACTCCTGGACATGGGCACGGAAGTCGAAGTTATTGCAGGATTCCAGTATGAAATGTTGGACGTTCCAAACGACGGCTACCTTGATTTCTACCTGTGGCCAAAATACTCCCCCCACGGCTATGTCTGGATGATCCCCAAAGCGGGCGGTAGAGCGAACGTCGGCTTGGTCACGACCGATAAACGAGGTGCGATTAAGTACCTCAATTCCTTCATCGAAGATACCTACTTGGACGGTAAACCAACCGTCAACCCCCCATGGCGTGCGAATGGTGTCAAAGTACGACCCTTCGGGGGGACCATCCCGATTTCTGGACCACGCTCACGCACCGTTGCAGACGGCGTGATCCTTGTTGGTGATGCGGCTGGATTTACTTCGCCGCTGTTCGAAGGTGGCTCTCACTTGGCCCTCTGGTCCGGTCGAGAAGCGGCTCAAACAATCGCTAAGGCACTCTCAGAAGGCGACATGTCTGAAAAACGCCTCTTAGTTTACCAAAAGGCATGGAAGAAGCGCTTCCCTCCATACCACAAGATTCTCAAAGGAAAAACGGCGCTCTACGACCTGACTGATGAAGAAATGTCAGTGATGGCGAAATGCCTTCCTGAAGAATTGGGCAACATGACGCCTCTGCAAAAAATTGGTATCGGTCTGAAAATATTGGTCCGTAAACCGATCCTCCTCACCAAGCGAGTGATACCCGTTCTCCTTTCTTTTGGCTATTCTCGAGCCAAGCATTTCGGCTGGTGAATCGGCCTTTTGCTTAGGAATGTCCTTGAAGGATGCCCTTTGGTCCTCATGCATGTGGGGGGTGACATTGTGGCTGGCCATCATTGCGGCCGCTGTGCTGGTTTTTCGCCCACTCATCCACGAACGTTCGAAAATCACATCGTTGTTGTTGCATGGTTTGCTGCTTGTTCCATTCATAGCCCTCGCCAGTCGGTTTTTGGTCAATGACATCAGCATCCAGCACGTCGTTGCTTACGGAGGCGCTGCTCTCCCGCTAAAGTATCGGTTTGCAGCCACTTGGGCCGCCCGGGAAGGCCCCTTGCTGCTATGGGTGGCTTGGATGACGGTCTTGGCCTGGTTGTGGCATCGGCCCATGGCCAATGAATCGGAAGTGACCCACGCCCTTCGCCTCCGATTGATTCACGGCTTCAGCCTCTTAGTGCTCCTCAACGCTCAGACCCTTGATCCATTCAAGGCCGCTTCGCCCTACTTCATGGGTCGCGGTCTGAATGAATTGCTTCAAACCGATCTCATGGTCATTCATCCACCCCTGATTTTCCTCGCCTATTCTTTTTGTTTGCACGCCAGCGCTATCGCCTTTTCTTCAATGTTCACAGATGCGAAAGGGATCAAAGATCGAATGCTGACAACCGTTCGACCCGGTTTATTTGTCGCTACCCTCGGAATTGGCCTTGGTGGGCTGTGGGCTTACCTCATCCTCGACTGGGGCGGCTACTGGGCTTGGGACCCTGTCGAAACAGGTTCGTTCTTGCCATGGCTTGCGCTTGTCCTTCTTGCTCACCTCCGCACTCGACCTGGGAAGACAAGCGATAGCGCATGGATTGGAGGCGGGCTTGCTGCTGGCGGATTGGCGTTATTTGCCACCCTTGTCACACGTGCTGGTGGCGTTTGGGCCTCATCCGTCCACACCTTTGTCGCATCAGACGAAGGGACCGCACCAACCGATGCCTTCTCGCGCATGGTTCTGCTGAAAAACGATACCTTTGCCGGTGTTGAAGTGATGTCGTACATGATTCTCTTGCTGCTCTTTGTTGGTCTGTGGGTCCAGCATCAACGAGCACGAAGTTCAACGGACCCTTCCATGAAAGGAGCTTGGCTGTTTGCCCTCCCTTTGATCGGTGCTGTCATCGCCATGCTCGGTAGCCTTGGGGATGGGTCCTCAATTCTTCCAGGGTCTGATGTCTATGCATTCGTTCCGAGTGCGGCTTTCCCGTTGTTGCTTTTGCTTCCTCTCACGTTGGATGTTTTCACTCGGGAACGAACGCCAACCGAGGGGGAAGGTGGCTGGAGTTATCAGTCGATGATTCGAAAATCAGCTCAGTCGGTCTCCTCACAATCTGTCGTGACCCTGCTCAGTCTCCTGCTGTTCTTTGTCGCCATCACATTGTTGTCAGAAAATGTGTTCTTCGGAGCGCTGGCGCTGTTGTTCTTCACGCCCCTCTTCTATGCTCCCGATGCCACCAAGGCTTGGCCTTGGGCTGCTGCCGGTGTGATGCTGAGCCTTTCGGGTGCATGGGCTGAGTTGGTGACCGTGCTCACGGCAGGCGTCACCATGCTTCTGTTCGTGGCCCCGTGGCTGTTCGCTCCAGAAACCGAAGCGAAATCAAAATCATTTTCATTGTTTGAAAGAAAACACCAGATGCAGATTGCTCTTTGGGCATCCGTTGTTCTGGTGAGCATGTACCTTGTGTTGACCCTTGTCCTGCTTTTAGCCAGCATTGATGCGGTGAATTTTGACGCTCATGAAGTCTATGGCGCACCGTTCATCCTTGCATTTGCTACTGCCATGGTGATCTACACCGGACGCAAAGGCGATTCTGTACGAAACGCATGGCTGGTTGTTGCCACCCTCGTCGTTTCTTTTGTTCTCGCTATATGGCAGCCAGGCGCTTTTGGCATGGATGCAGATACCAGCATGTCCTCCCTCATTGTGCGTGGGACGCTGGCTTGGTTGATGTTGCCAATGCTGTTCATCATCGTCCTTCCTTTGATTCGAGAAGTCCAGAGTCAGCGGAGCCGCAAATCAAAACAGCCTCTGTGGCGTAGGATTCCTTTCGGCGCCCATGTGGTCCACCTTGGGCTCGTGTTGCTGTTGATCGGGCACGTCTACACCACCGTCCTTGTCGACCGAGGGGATGCAAGTCATCGCATCACTATGATTCGTGATGAAGTGGTGATTGACGGTAATTATGGCTATGAATTCAATGGCCTTCGCTTCCAGTCTGATGATCTTGAGGTTGGCGATGGTTACGTTGGGGTTCAAATCACAGTCTATGAACTTGAAAATGGCGCAATTGGGGACCGAATCGGTGAGGTTGAACCCGGTATGATTCGGTTCGACTCCACTGCCACTGCTCGCTCTGAAGTTGATACGTTGACGCGTTGGAGCGGTGACATCGTGTTCATTTTCGACGGGAGTCAAGCTGCCGGTCTGATGAGTCAAGCGGTTGAAGGCGGTGAATCTTCGGTTCAAACAGTGCGCGTGACTGTCTACGACCTGCCTGCTTCACATTCAGTGTGGCTCGGCTGGTCGACGATGCTCATCGGTATGGCGATTGTTGTGGCGGGAGATGTCAGCAAAACCAAGAGCCTGCGCCAATATTCAGCCGAATCTGATGCCGAAGAGTAAGCCAAGGGCTCTCCAATGGAATTATCAAGGGGGCGACGGTCGCCGGACTACCCGAAAGGGAGGTATTACTATGGATGATGGAACAATTGTACACGTCGATTATGAACTCTACAACAACGAAACAGGTGACCTCATCGAGACCACCCGTGAAGCAGTCGCCAAGGAACATGATGCTCACCAAGAGAGCAGAACCTACGAACCAATGGTTTGCGTCATCGGTGGCGGTCAACTCATTCCAGGCTTCGATAAAGCCCTCGGAGAGGCAAAGAAAGGAAAGGAAACTGAAATTGTCATCGAACCAGCAGAAGCTTACGGTGAAAAGGACATTTCCCAAATTGAGACCATCAGCATCGACAAATTGATGCGTGCTGTGCAGGATCCAAACGCTCTCTACATCGGTGCTCCAGTCACCATTGGTAACCGCCAAGGCTACCTCTCGTACCTTGCTGCTGGCCGAGCCCGCATCGATTACAATCATCCAATGGCTGGAAAGTCCCTCAAGTATTCATTCAACATCGTTGACGTTGTCGAAGGAAAGGAAGACCAAGTGGTCGCTCTCCTCCAAGCGAACACCGGTCACAGTGGTTTCGAAGTCAGTTTCGATGGCGAAGATTTGCTCATCGTTCTTCCTCAAACAATGCTGTTTGATACCAACGCTGCTATGCTCAAATTCCGTTTGGTCACAACCATCCGGGACGCAGTCGAATGCGGTAAAGTATCGTTCATTGAAGTCCACGAACCTCGTGGATTCGGTGTTGAAGAAGACGACCACGACCACGACCACGATCACGATCACGACCACGATCATGGTGAAGACCTCTCATCCCTTTCAGTTGCTCAACTCAAGGAACGCTGCAAAGCTGCCGGCCTCCCAGTCGGTGGCAAGAAAGCAGACCTCGTTGCCCGACTTTCCCAAGAAGAAGAGTGAACACGTGGGCCTTCTGGCCTGCGTTCACACTGACTCCCAAAGAATATTGAGGATGACGCACACCCCAGGCTGAGGCTCAAACATGTCAAGCACTGCACTCAACGAACACTTGGAAAGCGCCGATGCTGCTTTGCCAGATGTCGCGTATTCTGGTGCTGAAAGAATTGCCATCTGGGCCGTTCTTGTATTGATTGCCACCATTGTGACTGGACTTGTTCTGGCCAATGAAGCAGTTTGGGACGAAGGACTCAAACCCATTGTGTGGGATCCAATTGTCAAAGACGCTGGCGTTGCAGGTGATGCTGGATACTCGCCTCAGAACACTGCCATTTACACCGGCTCGATGCTTGTCTGCGTTGTCATTCTTCAAGCCTTGTTCCGTCGAGTCAATGTCCCTTGTGACGATCGTATGACTGTGGCGCTCGTCGTCTGGGTCTGCCTCGCTCCAGTCCTTCGGGTTCTCGAAGATGCGGATTTTTTTACCAGTGAAATGGATGTCTTATTCATCTCTCCACTGATTCATCTTCATCTTGCAGCATGGCTCATTTTCATCGCTGTCATCTCCCAGTGGTTTGCCGGTCAGTGGGATGGGGCCACAACCGACCGTCAAGAAAATAAGATCAGGGTGGCGTTGCTTCCGATCCTTATGATTACCTTGCTCTTCCACTGGGGTTTCCTGTATCAACCCGCTTACATCGGCCATGATGCCATTGGTTTCTTTTGGATTCTTTTGGGAGCGATTGCTTCATTCATTGTGCTGATTGCAGTTCTATTGAAGACTCGTAACTGGCCGGCAATGACCCGTGGTATGCTTTCATTTGGCTCAGCAGCAGTCGTGCTTGGACTTGGTCACTGGGCTCAATTCCTTGCAACACCATGGGCCCAGGAAAGTTCTCGTGTCCTCGAAACCACTCCAATCTGGCCTTTGTTTGTGGTTTTAGGTCTGCCAGCACTGGTTTGCGTTGTTCTCTATACCTCCGGCATTGAAGATTTGAGGCAGTTGAAACTCTGTGGCCATGAAGCAGGAGTTTTGCCAGAAGGTGTGCGTCTGACCACATGGGAAGATGCAGGTGATCTTGTGAAGGCTCACCCAGTGTCCTTGCTTTCAAAGAAGGGCCTGCTAGCAACACCGATGGTTTTGGCTATGGTGTTCGGTCAACTCTGCGATGGATTTGCTACGATGGTTGGCATCGATTCATTTGGTTATGGGGAAAAGCACCCCGTGAGCAATGAAGTGATCCTCCTTGGTGGTCGCATCAATGATTTCGTTGGGATCGAATATGGCGAGGGTGCTTGGTTCTTCACGGCTGTGAAAATTACCTTGATTGGTGCAATCGTTTGGCTCTTTACAGAGATGCGGGTCGAGCAACGTCAACGTCATCTTCGCCTTCTGATTGTATTGGCTGTCCTAATTGTTGGTCTCGCACCAGGCTTACGGGACATTGGACGATTGACCCTTGGCGTTTGATGCCGACGACGCCTTGGTTGTAATAGGGTTAAATGTCCCCCCTGCCTGCCTTCAAACGAGGGGTGGAAATGGACCGATTACCAACACGAGTCAATCGAGCCGACCCTGACTTTGCTGAGCGCAAGTCATTCAATGCTCAACTGATCGACACACTCCGTGAAAGATTGAACGTCGCCTCCATGGGCGGCGGCGGCAAATACGTCGACCGTCATCGCAGTCGGGGGAAGCTTCTTGCTCGTGAGCGAATCGAACATATTGTCGATCCTGGAACTGCTTTTTTGGAATTATCTCCATTGGCTGCTTTTGAATTGTATGACGGTCGAGCACACTCTGCTGGTATCGTCACTGGTGTTGGGATGGTCCATGGCCGAGAATGCCTCTTTGTCGCCAACGATGCGACCGTTAAGGGCGGTTCATACTATCCTATGACTGTGAAAAAGCACATTCGGGCTCAAACCGTGGCCCACGAAAACAACCTTCCATGCATCTACCTCGTCGATTCAGGTGGGGCATTTTTGCCAATGCAGGATGAGGTGTTTCCCGATATTGGCCATTTTGGTAGGATTTTTCGCAACCAAGCACGGATGTCGGGTGATAAAATTCCACAGATTGCTGCTGTCCTTGGTTCATGCACTGCTGGTGGGGCATATGTCCCGGCAATGTCAGATGAATCGATCATTGTCAAGGGCAATGGGACCATTTTCTTGGCCGGGCCTCCGTTGGTCAAAGCCGCTACTGGGGAGGAAGTGAGCGCAGAAGAACTTGGAGGTGCCGAAGTTCACACCGTTCAATCAGGTGTCGCCGATCATTTCGCAGAAGATGAAGCAGAAGCGTTGCGCATGGTGCGCAATGTTGTCGAAAACATTGGTCCACGAACGCTTGCTCCCGCAGCCAGCGCCCCTGTTGAAGCACCAGCCCATGAAATCGAAGACCTTCTGGGGCTTATCCCAAGCGACAACCGAACACCTGTGGACATCAAGGAAATTATTGGCCGAATCGTCGATGGTTCACGTTTCCACGAATTTAAAGCACGGTACGGCACCACCTTGGTGTGCGGTTTCGCTCACATCCACGGGCATAAGGTCGGTGTTGTCGCCAACAACGGTATTCTGTTCTCCGAATCCTCTCTCAAAGGCGCACACTTCGTCGAATTGTGTGGCCAGCGGGGCATCCCCCTGGTGTTCTTGCAGAACATCACTGGATTCATGGTCGGTAAGGCGTATGAGGCAGGTGGCATCGCCAAAGATGGTGCCAAACTTGTCACTGCGGTTTCCTGCGTCAATGTCCCAAAGTTCACCGTCATCATCGGTGGGTCGCATGGCGCCGGCAACTATGGCATGTGCGGTAGAGCGTATGATCCTCGGTTCTTGTTCATGTGGCCAAACAGCCGAATCTCGGTCATGGGCGGCCCCCAAGCAGCTGATGTACTCACGACGGTCAAGCAAGATCAACGCGCTCGAGAAGGTCTCGAGCCCATGATGGGTGAAGAACTCGAGGCGTTCCGTGCACCAATCCTCGAGCAGTATGAAACTGAAGGCAGCCCTTACTATTCCACAGCACGCCTTTGGGACGATGGCATCATCGATCCACGTGACACCAGGGATGTGCTTGGCTTGTGCATTGCAACCGCTCGAAACGCACCTTTGCCAAACGACCGATTCGGCGTTTTCCGTATGTGATGAACGCTAATTGAAAAATCAAAAATGCAATTGGAGAATTTACGATGATAACCATGGAATACCCCCCTTCGACTGAACTGGTGACCATGACCATCGATGGGTCCCGTGCCAACCTTCGCCTCAACAGGGAAGGCAAATTCAACGCCCTGAATGTTCAACTCATCACCGAGTTGTGCGACCTCTTGGATTGGACGGCAGCCCGAAGTTCCGGGGCGCTTGATGCGCTGCACGATGCCAACGGCACCCCCTATCTCCGCTCGCTTGTTCTCTCAGGGGCTGGCCGTCACTTCTGTGCAGGTGCTGACATCAACATGATGCGCGATGCCGGTGCGAACACGCCTGAAGAGAACCGAACGGACTCAAAACGGTTGGATCGTCTGTTCAACAGCCTCTGGTCTCACCCGTGTTTCACCGTCGGTGCCATCCAAGGGGTTGCCCTTGGTGGTGGTGCTGGATTGGTTGCTTGTCTGGACCATGTCATCGCAACGAAAAACATCAAACTTGCACTTTCGGAGGGGAAACTCGGCATCCTGCCTGCTGTGATTGGCCCCTATGTGTACCGTCGTCTTGGTTCCGCCTGCTTCCGCCGTCTTGCAATGCAAGCGAGCAAGATTGGTTCCGAAGAAGCACTTCGCATCGGATTCATCGAACATGTCGTTGAAACCGTTGACAATCTTGAAAGTGCGGTCCAAACCCTTCTCGATGAAGTGCTCACCACGGGGCCCAGCGCCGTGACCCTGGCCAAGGAATTGACCCTTAACTTCGACCGCTGGACCAGTTCAGATGAAGCTCTGCGAGACTGGACTCTAGATTTTACCAGCAAGATGCGTGGTTCCACTGAAGGGCAAGAGGGCTTGTCTTCCTTCCTTGAGAAGCGCTCTGCCAACTGGAAACCAGAATGAGGAGTGGATTCGATGGTCAGCAAGGTCTTGGTTGCAAACCGAGGAGAAATCGCATGTCGAATTCTCCGAGCATGCAACGAGGCAGGCCTATCGAGCGTTGCCATTTATGCTGCGAACGATGCAACTTCGATGTTTCTTGAACTCGCAGACCAAGCGGTCCTGCTCGAAGGCGAAACGATTGGGGAAACCTACCTCGACCAACAGCAAATTTTAGCAATTGCGAAGGCCACAGGTGCCGATGCAATTCATCCAGGCTTTGGTTTTCTTTCAGAACGAGCCGACTTCGCTCGCGCAGTTGGTGAAGCCGGCCTCCAATGGGTCGGACCAAGTCCCGAAGCAATTGAGCAGATGGGCGACAAAATGACCGCTCGGATCACCATGAGAGCCGCAGGCGTCCCCGTCATACCTGGAGAAGAAATTGAACAGGAAGAAGAATCTGAAGCGCTGGCAGCAATCGAGTCTGCTTCCCATCGCGTAGGCTACCCGTTGCTCCTCAAGGCTTCTTCAGGTGGTGGTGGTAAAGGTATGCGTGCCGTACATTCGCCTGAGGATTTGATTGAATCTGCTAAAGGGGCCCGTCGTGAAGCAATCGCAGCATTTGGCGATGGCCGTGTTTACATCGAACGACTGCTTACAGGTTCAAAGCACGTAGAAATTCAAGTTCTTGCCGACCGTCATGGTCGCACTGTCCATCTTGGAGAGCGCGAATGCAGCGTTCAACGACGTCATCAGAAGGTGTTCGAAGAAGCGCCTTGCGCCACAATGACTGCAGAACTTCGAGAGGCGATGGGCCAAGCAGCTGTCGCAGCAGCAGAAGCCGTCAGTTACGAAGGGGCAGGGACTGTCGAGTTCTTGCTTGCACCCACAGGCGAGTTTTTCTTTTTGGAAATGAACACTCGGATCCAAGTCGAACATCCAGTGACCGAACTCGTTACTGGCGTTGATTTGGTGAGGGAGCAACTTCGAATTGCCGCCGGTGAACCCATGTCGTGTGGGCCGCTGATGATTCGTGGTCACGCGATTGAAGTCCGGCTCTATGCGGAAGATGCGGAAAATAATTTCCTACCAGCCATTGGTCCTTTAGCGGTGTTCCGCCCTCCTGAAGGTCCAGGTGTCCGTCTTGACACCGGCGTGCGCGAGGGTGATTCAGTCACCCCCAATTACGATCCAATGCTGGCGAAATTGATCGTATGGGCGCCGTCAAGAACTGAGGCGCTCCAACGCATGCGGCGAGCCTTGGACGAGTTTGTTGTTCTTGGAACGACCACAAACATCCGATTCCTTCGTGAACTTTGTGATGAACCTGAAGTTGTTACTGGGCACACAGATACTACCACAATCGACCGGTTGTGGCCCGATGGGTGGAGTCCTTCCGTTCCTCGTTCAATCGAAGATGCAGCATTGATGAGCGCAGCAGTTGGTGAAAGCGCTGGCCTCCATCGAACTCGATCAGCGGTGACTGGAACGTCCTCTGGGCCAGTCAGTCCCTTTGCTACGCTTCACAGGAGGTTCCCGTGATGCATCACCAATTCAGGAGTCCGGATGGGCCAATTGAGGTGACTGTGGCGAGGCAAGGAGAATCTTGGTACCTCGGTTCGCTTGAAGCAACACCCATGTCTGATGGGCGTCTCCGTATCCTCAACGATGATGGCACGGTCATGTTCGCTCACCTCGTCAAAGTTGGCGATGTATGGTGGGTTCACGTTCAAGGTCATACGTTCAAGTTGGAACGGGTTGAACCCGGAGCTTCTGATACCGACGATGGTGGTGGCTTGACGGCTCCAATGCCCGGGAAGGTTTTGCAAGTGCTTGTGGACGTTGGTCAATCGGTGTCCGCTGGGACCACGCTCATGGTTCTTGAAGCGATGAAGATGGAACATCGAATCGTTGCTGCAAACGATGGAACCGTCACCGCAGTACACTTCGGTGCAGGTGATCAAGTCGAACAAGGCGTTGCCCTGTTGGCGCTCGAAGAATCATGAGTTGGCAGTTCGCCAATCTCCAGAGGCTAGAACGACAGCGTCGTCCATGGTACCGTTGTAAATGTAGGTCCACGCCCAAGCCTTCTCGCCAGCAACTTCGATTTCCATAAGTGTGCGTTGGAACAACGAATCTGTGGAATCAAATCCATAGAAGCCTTCGACACGATCAAGCGATTGCAGACCGAGAAATACGTTACTTAGTTCATGTACTTCGCCCAAAACGCGTCCTTCAGGTTGCGTTAGCATGCCAGGGTAAGCACCCAGGTGATACAGTGTACCCGGGGCATGTGCGTTCCGATGGCCTTCTGTGGTGTGCTGTCTCAAGGTTTCGTAGCGCACTTGATCTTGCATCAATGTACCATAGACAAAGAGATGCTTTACGGGGTATGAATAGTCGGAGTTTTCAATTGCGTTTTTTAAATCTCCAATTGGAAGTTTTCTTTTGTTAAGCCCCCCTTCAATAAGGCTGACATAATACGATGTTGGCGGTACATATTCGCCTTGTTTGGCAGGTTGAAGTCGATAAGTGATGGCTTCAGTTGAAGCCCCGTCAGGTAGAATGACGTTCACGGTTGTTCTTCGGTATGTGTTTGGATGGCCTTCTTTACGGTCCATGTTGGCAAGAGCATTCTCAGTCAAAGAAAACAGAACACCAGGCACTGCATGTCCGCATCCAGCAGGGATCACATCTGCAGCCCCCCCTTCCCTTCGGAACGAACGATAGTGGAATTTCAATCGATGATCAGGCAACCAGCACGGTCCAAGTTCGACAATGCCAGACGGGTCAACCCCCTTTTCCTCGCACCAGATGTTCCAATCATCGATGTCAAGGTTGGAGCCGTATCCAAAATACAGGGTCGATTCATCTTCCGCCATCAAAGTAAGAAGCCCTCAACGGTATATCAAACCGCTCGCTTAGCCCCATTGACAAGGTTCGAGTACGGTTTGGCCGCCCATCAATGGTTGAAGGACATCAGGTACATTCACGCGCCCATCCTCTCGTTGATTCTGTTCCATGATCGCGACCAAGGCCCGAGAAGTGGCGACTGCGGTCGAGTTTAGAGTGTGAGCAATCGGCTGGGAGGCGTGCCCTGGCTGGCCATAACGGATCTGCAATCGGTTGGCTTGGTAGTCTGTGCAGTTCGAACATGATACAATTTCTTTGTACTGATGTGCACCTGGAATCCATGCTTCAAGATCGTACTTGCGAGCTGCGACAGTTCCCATGTCACCCGTACAGATGTTGACAACTTCGTAATGCATTCCAAGAGCGTCCCACAAATCGACGCAATTCTGGAGCAGTTCTTCCTGCAATGCCCACGATTGTTCTGGTTTTGCAATGATGATCTGTTCGATTTTGGTGAATTGGTGAACTCGCCAGATGCCCATGTCGGATTGACCATGGGAGCCGACTTCCCTGCGGAAGCACGGTGAGACACCGACGATTCGAAGGGGAAGGTCAGCCTCAGGAATTGTTTCATTCATGAACATCGCCGTCAAGGGGTGTTCTGCTGTTGCGATCATGTAGAAGTTGTCTGGCTCCACACCGTACATCACGGTTTCAAAGTCTGCGAGGTCTGTGACGCCTTCATACGCCTCTCGGTTCATCATGAGGGGTGGTTGAACGAAGGTGTAACCGCGTGCTCGAATAAAGTCAACTGCGTACTGCTGAAGAGCGAGTTCTAACCTCGCAAGGTCTCCTTTCAGGAAGAAGAAGCGACTGCCAGCAATTTTCGCAGCACGCTTGAGGTCGACCCATTTGTTCATCTCAATGAGCTCGTTATGAGTGCGTGCATCAAAAGTGAACTCTGGTTTTACACCGTGCACGCTGTGGACGGTGTTGCCAGATTCATCAGCTCCTACAGGAACGTCCTCATGCAGGATATTTGGGATGCGCATTCGGAGTCGATCCCGCTCTGCTATGGCTTCCTCTGTTTGTTTTTCAAGTTCGGTAATTTGAGCCCCTAAGTCAGCAACCTCTGCCAATATTCGCTGTGCAGCGGCTTGATCACCTGATTTCTTTGCTGCTCCAATGCCACGCGCAGCAGTGTTTTTTGTTGCACGCAGTTGGTTTGTCTCGTGTTGAAGGTTGATCCATGTTTGATCCAACTCAATGACCTTGTCGATGTGATCGTGAGGGATACCACGCTTGTCGTGGTCCTTACGGATCATTTCAGGCGTTGTTCGGAACATGTTGATGTCGAGCATACTAAATCACCTCAGAACGAAATTCCAAATTCAAAAATCGCTGAACCAACGAAGATGTAGCCGCCGATGATGTAACCAAGAATCGAACCACCATTGAGGAGTGGTAGGCCAGCTTGTGCCTTGCCACGGGCGACATAAGTCATCAGTGCAAAATAGCCGACGATACCACCGATGAGGGTAGAAATGGCTACTGCAAAAGCACCGCTGTGGTCAAGCCACTGCGCAGCGGAAAGGACCAGCATACCTGGGAAAATAACGTCGCCAAGACCCATGAACATAGCGTTCTTGCCCTTCTTCTTTTTCTTCTGAGCGTTCTTACTCGGTGGAGCGGGAGGTGCGTTCTTGCCTCGCATTGATGTGGTCTCTTCAACAAAGGAGTATCCTTTTTCTTGAGGTGCAACAAGGAGAATTGGAAGCCGCAAATTGATCATGGTATCGGCTAAATCGAGCATGTGCTTTGACTTATACACGGCCCAAGCATCATAGATTGCTGCAGCGATCATGAACACGATGATCAGGGTCGGTACAAACGCCACTCCAAGCATCACGATGACACCTGAACCAACGAGAACTCCGACGGTGTTGACGACGTACCATTCGCTGTGAAGGTACAAGAGCACCATCAAAACGAGTGCGACAAGAACACCAAGAGCAAGCGGTACATCGTACATTTGAATTCCACTCACAATATCCATCTCTGGCGTGATTACGCCAGTTTCAACCGACTGAACCCCGTTCGCATACATTGCGTTGAAGTGGGTTGCTCCGTCATCATCCATGGAAAACCATCCTGTTTGGAAACCGTCTTTGACATCCAGACTAATTTTGTCTAAAAGTGAAGTTGTCCACAACCAATGTGCTTGATCTTGAGTGGTGATGAGCAAGTCCGTGTAGCCTGAAGCATCTCGGTCGGAAAGGCGAACTGATTGGATGGAGTCTCCGAAACCAAGCAACTTCATCCCAGATTGTTCGGAGAAGGCTGTATCAAGAGTTGCGTTCCATTCGAATCCTCGAACATCGCCATTCTCCTCACCCAAGAGGATCAACCCCTCAGTCGAGGTTTGAGTTTCAAGGGTTGAATTCGACCAGGGCGAGAGGCCGAAGTCAGCTGAAGTGATGTTGCTCGTAGCGTTGTGTTGGAACAACACCGTGGCGAAGTTGTCGACTTCAGGGAGGTTTAGATCGAAGGCTGGTGCGGTTTCTTCGAGCAAGAGGACAACGGCCATGTTTGGCGCGGCAATCATCACTTTATCCTCTGCAATTACTTCGGCGTGAAGGGTCGCCATGTGCGCATCAAGGCCGATAGGAAGTCGCCATGTTGCTTGCTTGACCATCAGTCCAGGGCTGTCTTCAAAGGTGTTGAAGCGGTGAAGGAAATTCCCCTCATCAACGATGTACATGCCTCCATTCGTATGGAAGGCAAGCATGCATGCAGTACCAATTTCGGGGAGGATTTGCGAGTAGTTTTCACCGTCTTCATTTGTTGCAAATTCGTGGCATGCGAAGGAATCGATCGTTTCTCCGGTCTCGGCATCGACGTACCACACCCATGCACCGTTGGCAAAGGTGAACACATCATCATCGATCGTGGCTTGAATACGGTCGCCGTCCCCTGCAGGATAGCGTTCATGGCTGTTGGTCCATGCTGGAGTGCCAGTGGACATGTTGTGGCCCTGGTAGAAGCTGATGTTGTCGCCCCATGTACCGGATCCACCCGTCAATTGGGTCATGAGGTGCCCGTCAAGTCCCGCATGCCCGAGCAGAGATGCATCGTATGTTTCAGTTGTCTCAACAGCGTACGGTTCCGAGTCGAGGTCAATCATGACCATGTGAGCCAATGGAACGGTTGAATACATCAAGGCAAGGGCTAATACGCCCATGATTCCGTATTTGATCACCCAGTCTTTCTTGTATTTGGCGAGGGCCAAGATACAGGCAGTAAAAATGAAGATCATGACCAATTCAAGAGCGATGTACCGCACTTGGGTAGCACCGGATTCGCCAAATGCATGCAGACCAGCGACGTCATACCACGGGCGAATAAACAGCGATATGGCAATGGTTAGGATGAACATGCCCACCATACCAAGCATGGAAACCATCTGTTCCTTCATGAGGTAAAACAGGCTGTCCTCTCGCCGAAGTTCGGCTTGAACAGCCTCGAATTCTTTTGACACCTTTTTCGAGGGGGTGGAGGGCATCTTTTGTTCGCTCATGTGAACTCGGAGTTCGCGTTTGCATATCAGTATGGTGTATCTCAACGCCCCCTACGGGGGCGATAAACTGCTTGTCAGGACAAAGCAAGAGGCTATTCACCAAAGGCGGTGTCGAGCAGCATGAGGGGGTTTGGATTGAGCGATGTAATGGCTTGGCTCGAAGCCACAAAAAAGCGCGGAATGGCGCTTGGCCTTAAGCACACGAAGACCGTCCTCGATCGCCTTCAATTGCCCCACAGACCAGCGCACATCCTCCATGTTGCAGGAAGCAACGGAAAGGGCACAGTTTGCGCTTTAATGGCCGGTTCTCTGACGATTTCGAACATCCCCAACCTGCTCTTTTCTTCACCGCATTTGATTCGAGTTGAGGAACGAATTCGGGTGAACGGTGTTCCCGTTGGTTCTGAAGAGTTTGAAAGGGCTTTGCTGGCGGTTCACAGCGCCTCGATTGTTCATCCAGAAGTAGGTTTGACTTTTTTTGAAGTCACATACCTAGCCGCAATGCAATGCGCCAGCAACTCCAACGTTGACGTCCTGATACTTGAAACTGGATTAGGGGGGCGAAAAGATGCCACAAGGTCCGGTCCAGCAACCGCTTCACTGGTCACCTCAATCAGCACCGAACACCGTGATATATTGGGCGATGACTTGGCCCAAATTGCTCGAGAAAAAGCGGCGATTGCTCGACCGGGCTGCCCTATCATTTTGCGATATCCTGAGGACACATTGGTTGAACAAGCCCTGCTTGGTGAAGTCACCATGGCGGGTCAAACCGAACTTGGAGAAACACCCGGGAAGGCGTTTGAGACCTTCGTCACAATCGATGCATCGACATCGGTACGCAGGGAGGCTTTGGTGCTGGCAGATGCGCTGTTTGCTGCTGTCGGCTTGCCGAGGGACAGTTTGGAAACAGCCTACTCTCAAGTCAATTGGCCTGCCCGTTTCCAAGACATCTCTTCACAAGCATCAGGTTCGCATCCCTACCTGTTGGACGCAGCACACAATCCTTCAGGGTTGCAACGGGTTCTTGCCCAACTGGAACAGCGCATCAAAGCCACATCCGAAGATGGAGGGCCAGGTTGGAGTCTCCTCTTTGGCACCTCTCCCCAACATGATCTTACCACTTTCTGCCAACCTCTCATGTCCCTTTGTGCACGTTATCCACCCCGAAAAATTGTGCTCACTGAACCCCAAGGGGGCCGATACCCTGCTGTTCCGAATGCCACTTTACACGCACTAACATGGCCTTGCAGCACAGTCAGAGCAATCGCCCTGCCAAGCGATGCTGTCGAATACTTCTCGACCCAAACCCCAGAGAGTGTTGGACTGATCATCAGCCTAGGTTCTCTTTACTTGCAAGGGAATTTGCTTGAATGCTTCGGACACACCAGCGATGAACACCTGTCGTTGCTGGCGAAGCAATGATAGCAAGCACCGCTGTGAGCGGGTTGGTGAGCCAATGAGCAACAAGTGGGATCAGCGTTTTCTTGACCTGGCCAAGCACCTCTCCGGGTGGAGCAAAGATCCATCGACAAAGGTTGGTTGTGTCGTCGTCGGTGAAGATCGGGAAATCCGTTCGACAGGCTTCAATGGCTTCCCGCGTGGTATAAGCGACGATAACGAACGTTTGACCAACCGAGAAAAAAAGTATCCATTGATCTGTCACGCTGAAGAAAACGCCATCATGCATGCCGCCCGCATCGGGGTTTCACTCAAAGGCAGCAGTGCTTTTGTGACGTGGCCTCCATGTTCGAGATGCGCTCGCTCCCTCATCCAGGCAGGAATCAAAGAGGTCGTTTATCCAACGCCAGTGAACATTCCTGAACGCTGGTTGGATGACTTTGAAACTTCGAATGGTATGCTCTTGGAAGCTGGTTTGGTCGTTCGAACAGTCGACCAACCGGTCTGAGCCCTTCCAACCGAGGGTTTCATGCACCCATAGCCAAAGGACGGTTCATGCAGGGTTGTGCGCGGGTGCTGTGCCTCACCGCCCTGCTGCTGATGTCCGGATGTGTTACACCCACTGTGCCCCTTAACACGGCGGAAGACGACGCACCAATGGTGGATGAAAATGCATGCAATGGCTTAGTCGTCTTGTGCGCTCGAATGTATGATGAAGTCACCTTCCCCGAAACCCACAATGCCTTTTCGACCCACGATGACGGTATTTTCTATCCAGCTGCGAACCATCAAACCGGTTTGCTGGCACAATGGAACGCCGGAATGCGAGCGTTCATGATCGATACCCATTACGAAAACCTTGGTGATGAGCGCGTTGAAACCGTCCGTCTCTGCCATGGCGATGATGATCGTGGCTTCAGCCCCTGCACCTATGGAAATGTAGACGCAGAGTCTTGGTTGTCTCAGCTGAAAGGACTTATGGATGGCTCTCCAAACGATGTGGTAACCTTGCTGGTTGAGAACTATGTTCAACCAGATCACCTCAAGACTGTGTTTGAGAATGCAGCAATGTACGACCTTGCGTTTGTTCATTCCATGAACGACCCCTGGCCAACGCTGGGCGAATTGATCGCTGAACAGACACCGCTTGTTGTTTTCTGGGAACAGGGGCCCGATTTGGCTCATCCTTGGATTCATGACTTCCTTACCCACAGTTGGACGACCAATTTTGCAGAAGAAAACACGGAGGACATGAATTGCGACCCTCTTCGTGGTGACCCTGAGCAGGAAGTCTATCACATGAACAACTGGTTGCGAGGTCCTCTTGGTCTTTCAGACCCGAGCCGTGGATCTGAAGCGAATGACGTCGATTTCTTGATTGAACGGGCAACCGATTGCTGGATTCAGCATGGAAAGCGGCCGACCTTCATTGCTGTTGACTGGTGGGAAGACGGCGATGTCGTGGCCGCAGCCCTCGCCATCAACCAGATGGAATCGCCCGTTTAAGCCCAGAACCTTCGGGTTCGGGCGTATTCGATCTCAGCGTTGTGAATGGCTTCCAGCAATCCTTCCATGTTGTTGCGCTGGACTTTTCGTAACAGACGTTGAGCAGTTGCTTCACCCACGCCTCTACCCATCAAACAAACCACTGCTTCATAGCCTCGATTTTGAACGATAGCTGCGTTTTTCATCATTCGCCCCTGATCTTTTTCATCTTCCGAAGCAACCCAGCCTTCGAGCATGGTTTGCATGCCTTCTCGAGCGCATGCAAGCATGGTACCGGAACACTTTGAGCATCGTTTAATGTCCTTTATTTCATTGAATCGAGCCACACGGAACCTCCGAATGTTCTTGCATCGAAGGCAGCATAGAACTGCACGTTCATTGATCAGGCGTGTCTTCAATTTTTCACGAACGGCGGCATTGTCCCAATTGGGCAGCAGTAAATCCCTGCTTGAGCGGTTGGAAACACCCATTGGACCGCTCGCTGACACTTCGATCACGATCAAGCCTGTTTGAATGGCATGCAACACATCGCGTGCTCCGAGGACATCCATGCGTTCGTGGAATAATTTGTCGAGCACTTCCTCCATGACGACGGTACCACGGTACTTTCGGAGCAGGGCTTGAAGATTGATTTTCCGGGGATCAACACCATGCCTTAGGATGCCAAAGGTCTTGGCAACTTGGGCAAACCTCCAGCGGACTTGCCTTGAATTGGGCAGTGTCACGCTCAGCAGACCTTGCAATGCATCAGGCGGCGTTTCCTTCAGCCACCCCACGATGTGTTCAGCATGTATGTCGCCAGTTTGCAGGCTAATTCGGGTTGGTTCATTGACCAAACGCCCCCACTTTCCGGTTTTGGTCGAAGCCATCGCCATGAGGAAATGGCCAAGCGCTTCGTTGATTCGAGAACCATGGCAGGAGTTGATGACGATTGCATCATCTCGTTCCTCAATGGTCATTTTCCGGTCGGTGGCTAGCACGCCAGTTGCCTCAATATGGTTGGTAATGGTTTCAGCCATCAGGCCCAATGCTTCGTCATCGATTGGGTGTTCGCGAAGGGTTGAATTCCGGTCTGCAAACAGGGCATTGACGTCAATCGCATCAGATGTGTCTTCGAGATCTGATTCGTACAAACCAAGGTCTTCTGCGACCAGATGCCGCAAACGACCAATGTCCCTAGCGATGGCTTTTGGGACCGGCGGCAATTCTCCAACCCATTGAGGAGCGTTGGCTTGGTCTGAAACCGGCGTGACAAGGAGTTCTGATTGCTCGGGGTCAGCATCAATGATCATCCATGTGCGTCCTGCCATGACAAACTGACGTCGATGCCCATCGTCATCTTCCCCGCTGTCATTGAGGGACAGAACAAACGCTTCATCGACGTTTCCAAGGGTTCGACGGGTGACGGCATCCCGCACGCGGTAGGACTGCTTGTCAGGAATCATCGAGAGGTGATTGCTCACCCATTGCCGGGTTCGACCTGCGGTTGAGAACCATCCCTTGGCGAACAGTTCGGGAACAGGGACCTCGAGCGATTTAATTTCCTTCGAAATTTCTTCATCGGGAACATTGTACCTGGGACGCTCTTCTGGTAAGGTCAATTTTTTGGCCAAAGCCTCAGCTTGTGCGAGGGCGTACACCTTTGCCGGCCATCTGTACCATGGGACTTCCTTTGGATCGGGTGTGTGACGGATGATCCAACTGTCTGCGAGAACCTTGAGGATTGCTTCAGTGTCATGGCGGTTCCAACCTTGAAACTGACTGGCATTGCCGATGATTTCAGTGGCCGTGTCGATGGGGACTGCATTGTGCGAATGGGCCATCAAGACCAGCTGATTGGCAACCACGGTTTTTGGACGGTCGCGCCATTCCACAGGTTCGATTTCACCACACATAGCACGGCGAGCCACAACGGCTCCTTCGGCGATTTCATCGGCGTCCCAAGCGAGTAAATGACCTCGACCAACACCACCCAATCGGTGATCTGCTCGTCCAACCCGTTGCAGCATTCGGTCAACAGAGCGGGGGCTTTTGACTTGGACAATGCGTTGAATCTTTCCAACATCGATTCCGAGTTCAAGGCTTGATGTGCACACCAGTCCGGCAAGGTCCCCTGCCCTCAACCGGTCTTCCATGTCTTGGCGTGTCTCGGCAGCAAGCGAACCATGATGAACCCCAATTTGGACATCAGGAGCCATTTTTTGGAGTCTGTTTGCGATGGTTTCTGCATCGTTTCTGCTGTTGACGAACACCAAACACGGCGGTTCGGTCCGAAGAACTTGAATCAAACGCCGAAAACTAGCGTGAACCCGTGGCGTGACGCCGAGTTCAATCCCACCGACTTCATCTTCAGCGAGCGGTTGTGCGCACTCAACGGTGATTTCAGTGCTGCGGTCCCCCATTGCGATGATGGCTTCACCCCGTTTGGGCGAAAGCCATTTCGCAACCGCTTCAGGGTTTCCAACCGTCGCTGAAAGTCCAATACGTTGTACGGTTCTTCCAGAGAGTGCCTCCAATCGAGCGAGGCCGAGGGACAATTGCCAACCCCGTTCACTGGCAGCCAAATCGTGCACTTCGTCGATGATGACGGCACGAACGCTTCCCAACAGTTTTCGCAGGTTTTTCCCAGTGAACATCAGCTGAAATGTTTCGGGAGTGGTGACGAGCAAGTGCGGTGGTTTACGGGTCTGCCTCGCTCGTTCGCTCTGGGTCGTGTCGCCGTGACGCAACCCAACCTTGAGCCCAACAGCACCGGCGATTTCTTCCAGTCTTCGGTCAACGTCTCGGTTGAGTGCTCGTAACGGCGTAATGTAGAGAATGGCCAATGGATCCCAGGCTTCACTCAGGCAGCGGTGGAGCACAGGTAGGACGGCAGTCAGCGTCTTTCCAGACCCCGTTGGTGCGATAATGATGCGATCTTCACCAGCGCATAACTCTGGCAAAGCAGCTGTTTGAACGGGTGTCGGAACCCATCCACGCTCTTGGAGGGAATCCGCGAGACGTTTATCGAGGATTGAAAACACACCAGACATACTCTCCCCACCCTCTTCGAGTGGTCCTCGTGCCGACCTCTTTTGAGGATTTGCAGTGCCCCATGGTTGGCGATTTCAACGAAAAATGGCTGACTGGTCTTCAGTCATCATCGAATTCGTCTTCATCTTCTTGGTCATCTTCTTCTTCCCAATCTTCTTCTTCTTCGAAGAGGCCTTCGCTGTGGTCGATGCTGGTACGGGCAGCAATGGTAGCAACACCAATCAAGACGAGTATGGACGTCAAGACGAAGATCCAAACCAACGGGCTTTCCCGTGGAGAATCGAACCAGCCAAGGTACATTGGATAGGCGAGTTCAACAGAATGCTCGGCGCTGTTGTCATCATCGTTGACTTCGACAATCACATTGTCTCGGTCCACTACGACACGCAAGCGATCGACGCTTGTGGCTTTCCAAGTGGAGGTGACCTCGATGATTTCACCAGAGTCGATACCGGTTAATGTGATTTCATCAAACGGTTTGTCCTCATCGCCAGCATAGAAACTGACCTTGAATGAAGCGTTGGTCTCGCCGCCTGTGTTGATTACTTTGGCGGTGACATCGACGCTTGAGCCGGGCGAGACGTGGTCATCAGAAAGATCGATTGATCGAACACGCAACTCTGGTCCAACTGCGCCCAATCGAATCCATTGCCGTTCAAAGTCAGTGTCATCGACTGCCAGTTCGGGCACAGGGCTTGCTTCAGAATTGGACACGACCGGGAATTGGTTGCCTGCCGCATCGTAGCCGCTGACATAGAAGCCAACAAAGTCGCCGACTTGAGGCGTGATGCGTCCACCGTCTGTGAGGTCAACAGCACCTGTCCAAATGACATTTTGTCCTTCTTGTTGCATACCGAGCAGGGTCGACCCTGCACCAATGGTAACCGTTCGGGTCGCGTCACGCATGACCCAGTGGACCATTTGCCTCGATCCTGTAAGATCGGCATCTTCTGTGCCGTGGAATTCAACAGGGACAAACGTCAGGTCATTGTTGGCAGAGATATCGATGATGTTGAGCGGACTTGTTCGCTTTACCACACGTGGTGCCGCGTCATCCACAGTGACTTGAAGCGTGGTTGACACCAACGTACCCGTCATGTCTTCACCGCGTCCAGGGATGTTGGTGATGGAGATCAAGCAGGTCCGTGTCGGGGATGATTGAAGGGTGCTGGCAGCTGAAAGAGGCACTTCAACAGAGTATTCACCTTGGGCGGTGAGGGAACCATCGCTCCACATTTTCTCTCCGTCAAACACTTCGACAAGGATACCGACGTCTCGAGGTGCAGGTACACTGCTCCCCTCATAGACCACAGTTCCAGTGAATGCTAACCGGTCGTCCTTACGAACACGGCTGCCATCAGCGACCTGTCCTGTTCGGGGTTCACTGATGTCTTCGACGAGGTAATCGCTTGGCGCCAACATCAGATCATTTTCAACTCGGAAGGTGTGCTCGAGAAGCAAAATTCGGTCTTCGAAGGGGGACCCTCGTTCTTTGTAAATCAAAGCGACATCACCCATTTCTTCATCTGGCCAATCCCATCCAATTTCGAAGTGGAAGGCCAATTGTATCCATGGTAGCCCGGATTCGTTTGTTGTTTCATGCATGGCACTTGTCGACATCAAGGTGATGAAGTCACTTTCAGACCAGAAGGTGTCGTTCATGCCCGAATAGGAGATGCGTTGTGCATCCCTCAGCGGGTTTGGTCCTTCGAAGTCAAAGACAAGGGAAATGTGTTCGAAATCAATGGCTGTGTTTGCGTCAATGAAACCAAGCGTGATCGTTTGTTCCATGCCTGCAAAAATCGGGGCATTGTCTTGGTGGCCAACCCATTCCAATCCGGTGTACACTGCACTGGAATCCTTACGGGTTCGGAAGGTTGCATCATCGCTGTCAAATCCAGCTTCGGATTCAAACATCATGACTTCATCATCGTTGCCAATGGCGGTAAAGAACAAGGAATTACCAGCTTGGTCGCCACCGGTCCAAAAGTAGGACACTCGGCCCATGTTTGGATTCCGTGAGTGGTCAATGGTTGTGATGAACCACTTGTTCTTTGCTTCAGTGGTGTTGTGTACGGTCTTTAGAGCGTATTCTTGAGGATCTGCTTCACCGTTCCTGTTGCTGTCATGATCTGCTTCAACCCAATACATGAGGTCAAGGCTCATGGGATGGCCAACGTCGTCATTGACCATGACCTTGATTTCTTGTTGGGTGCTTGCCGCCTCATAGCCGTCGTCAACAGGTGCGTTGTCCATTCGCTCGGGCGATGTAGCATCGACCTTGTAGGTGCGTTGCCAATCGCTGTTGGGAGCCATCACATGGGTTGGTTCGCGTTCGTTGTAGGTCTGCACCTCATAGGTCAAGCCGTCTGGAACATCAATTTCTGGAAGGTCGATGCCGATGAAGAACGTACCGTTGTTGTTGGTCGTGTCGCGGGCTGTGCTTTCCACCCAACCGTTTCGGGAAATGCGAACGTCAAAGGCGCTGTCTTTCGGTGCGTCTTCTGTGTTTTGGAACCACATTGCTCCTTGGAAGTAGAGGGTTTCTCCTGCTGCAACCCATGTGTTGTCAGGCACGTCATCCATAGTAAGTTCACCATCATTGTCCCTCACCTTGAGCCAACCGAGGCCGAAACTACGGTTGACTTCCATTGTGTAATCGCTGAGTAGATCAACTGGTGAATAGCCTGCAGAGCCACTGTTGTCGAGGCATCCAGTCTTGAACCGGACTGCATTTTGGTCAGGGAATTCAGACGTGACGTGGAACACCCAGTGAATTTCAAGGATTCCGTTATTTTCGGCTGACCACGAGCGTGCATCCATTTCGATGTAATCTTCAGGATCGTTTGGATCTGGGAAGACGTCTCCGCTCTGCCAGGTCATGGTTGGATTCTTGGCGATGGAATTGGTTTGCAAGGTAAGTGTGGCTTCAGCCATGTCTGTTGCGTCTTCACCGATGATGTGCCGGGTGATGACTTCGTAGGGTTGAAGGCGCTCATGGAGCACTTCGCCAACCGGTATTTGGATGTCAAGATTGATGGTATTGACTGTGTAGGTGATCGAAAACGATTCCAACGTTAGCACTCCAGAAGATGCAGAGACCAAACCAATCGAAAGGTTCGCAATCCCTGCGCCATTGTCTGGAATTCGGTCGTTGAGGCATTTGAGGAGGTTGTTGACTCCAGCAGAAACCGTTTGGTCTGTCACCGTGATTGGGCCAAGTAAGGGGCCGTCCGATGCAGGCTTCTTCCAACACGTTGGTGTCGTCCAAACATCTTTGTCCGGATCGAGTAAACCACCAATTTCAATCCCTGATTCTTCTGGTGCATCAGCGTGCTGAGCAACGATAATGTTCGAAACCGAGGGGGTATTTTGTGAATTTGATGTTGACAATTCAACCCGTAGGCACATGTAGTAACCCGTTGGGCTGAGGGGTTTGGTTTGACCAGATTGTGTTGTGGTC
This sequence comes from uncultured Candidatus Poseidoniales archaeon, assembly GCA_905182125.1. GTDB lineage: Archaea > Thermoplasmatota > Poseidoniia > Poseidoniales > Poseidoniaceae > MGIIa-L1. The sequence goes on along the minus strand of CAJJAV010000012.1, from coordinate 29,037 downwards.
CAGGTTTGAACACCAGCGCTTCCAGATGTACAAATCGAAGAAGAGGAATAGCCATAGTTGATCTTCACGGAAGTCCCAGATGGAACAGTTGCGTTCCAAGAAATCGTGGCTGCAACTGTGTTTTTGACGCCACTTCCCACATATTGATTGACGTACATGTATGCCGAATTCACATACGAAGTGGTGTATTCGATGCCAATGCCATCTAAAATGGGGGTGGCTGTTGTGGTTCCATTCAGCGTTGCCCGCCAGAGCAGGCTGCTGGTTGCGGTCGGGAATGTTATGCTTTGGCCGGCAGAGACATGTCGCCAAGTGCTGCCACCGTCGTTCGACAAATCCACATCGATGCTGGTACCGCTCGGTAGGTAGCCAATGATCCCTGTCACCATGTATTCTGAAATTGGTTTGGACAGCGATACTGCTGCACCCTCGATCATGTTCGAGGTTGAGGTTGGTGTTCGAGCGTCATACAAAGCCCCGTCACCATGGCTGTAGATTTTGTGCCGAGACGAACTTGAACAGTATGTTGTGCTGTAGTATGAGCAAGCAAAACTAAGTTTGCCATCACCGGCTTCTACAAGGCCGTAGTGACCTCCTTCTTGAACAGGTAGAACGCCCATGTGTTCGATGAAATTTCCGTTGAAAGTCAAATAGTGATGGTAACTGTCGTAAATGTAGCCCACGCCGCTTTTGTAAGATTGGTCATATTCATTGTAAACAATGGTTGGGTAATTGACCACGAGCCCTGCTCCGTATTGTGTTGGAATGGTCGAGGATGTTCCAAGCGTCCACGTACCGTTGACAGAGGTTGGTGAATTCTTGTTCACCTCATTGAGGTAGTGAGCTCTTGCGGAGTAGCTGTAGGTTGAAACCCACATTTTTCCTGTTGATTCATCGATGTCTACACCGGTGACATAATTCGGACTGAACGACCAAGACTTCTCACATTTCCATTGGCGTCCATCTTTGTTCCCGTCGTTGTTGGTGTCAATATCACGAACCGTCCATTTAGTCAGGTAATAGTACGAATTGTGGGCAGTGTAGACTGTGTTTCCATCCACGGTTGCATCGGTCATACGGTAATACTGACTCGAAGTGCATCCGTTGCTGTTGACATCAACGCTTGCCGTCCCGAGGTAAGCGCCGGTTGTGGCGTTGATCCGGAGGATCACTGGCAAGCTGTACAAACCAGAGGAAGTGTAGCGCATGACGTGGTATTCATCACCCACTTGCACGACGACTCCGATGTAATTCCAGCCAGCAGTGGTGCTTACGCTAAGGGTTGGGAATGTTTTGGTCAAGCCAGTATAGCCTTGATCGCCATTGGCCATGAATTGCCCTGTCGTGTTTTGCACTGCAGAGCCTTTTGATTGGACTTGTTGGGTTCGGCCCATGTCAAGATCGATGAGGGATGGATTACCTTTCAGTTCCATTTGCTGGGAATCCACGTTAATTTTATCGCGGCTGCCAGAGGTGAAAGGGGACGGTCCACTTCCAACCCACGCACCGTCACCCGAACCACCGAAATGGCTGTCAGTGGTGAAGTTGGTGTACGTGGTTTTGCTTGCATCACCGCGCAGTTTGAACTCAGCTCCGGTCACTTCCGCTCCGAACGGTATTGCGAGGTCTCCAGCGGTGCCGTTCCCACTGCCGCTAAATGTCTGGCTGTAGGTGGTCGTCCCGTTGCGGAATTGCGTCTCAGTGGTCGCTCCAGCAGCAAGTGGGGCCATCAAAGAAGTGAGGAAAATCAGGGTTAGAAATAATGCTTTTTGCATGAAAATCACCAGGTGTCCCTCAATGGGCCTTTGCCCAACCCCCCGTCAAAGCATTTCAACTTCGCCCCATTATGTCACATCGGGAAGGAAGCCTCAAGAAGTTGTGGGGGGCATGTCTCGTCAGGGCGAAGCATGGTACTTGGTATGATTTCAAAATGGTGGGCTGCACAACACGGACGTCAATTGGGTTACGCCGCCGCCGCTTCTGGAGCCGCAGGCATCCTGTTTTTGTTATGTGCAAGTCAGGTGCTTTTCCTACAAAACGAGTCCACATGGGGTGATTTTACCGGTGGAGCGATCGGTTTAGGGGTGCTTTCAGGACTCTTCCTCTTGATCGCGTTGCCCGAATTCCTCAACTTGCGCGGCCATGCTTTGCTGCTTGAAGAATTGCATGAAATCGATTCGATGTCTGAACTGCGCCGAAGAAAAGCAGAAGGTGACGAATCAGCAACCGTCCTTGGTGCAGGGCATGAAGCAACATGGACGGCATTCCTTGAAAGCAAGGGACTCCGACGGTGAGTCAGAGGGGAGCACCGTTGACGCAAAACGATCCATTGTCCTCGTTGTTGCGCGAAATGGTCCTCGCTGCCGGTATGATTGGCATCTTGGTGCTTGGGCTGTACGCTCACACAGGCTCAATGCCACCCCTTGTCGTCGTTGAATCCTCATCCATGGTCCATGAAGAGAACGGTGCCATCGGGAGCATTGATGCTGGAGATTTGGTGCTTGTTCACGACCGGCCAATGAGCACCGTCGTCACCTTCGCTGAAGCAAGCGACCCTTCGCACCCGGATTATGGATACGAGAAACACGGTATGGCCGGCGATGTGATTATTTACGATAAAAACGGTGAAGGGGGCACGCCGATTATTCATCGGGCGATCCTCAAAGTCGTCGCTCAAATGACACAGTCCCCGGACCGAGAGGTTGCTGCCGATTCACCTAGCGCGGTCCATTGCCCGGACGGGGGAAGTTACGATGATGCGCTTCTCGATGTCGATGGTGGTCGAGGAACTTGTGTGTTGACATGGAATGTGCCAGGGACTGATATCGTCAACGCTTCAAGCATCTCGATTGCTTTTGACGGCATCCAGGCGGGGTACTACGACTGCGATCGCATGACGCATGCCAATGTTGAACCTCACCTCGTGGTCTGGAATTGGACCCCTTCACAAGCAGGTTTGGTGACCTTGGGCGACAACAACAATTGCTCCGTCGACCAAGGCTCGTCGGTGGTGAACGGGTCGGTCGGTGTTCACAGCGAATCAGGCGTGGTTCGTCCAATTCGGGATTCATGGTTGATTGGTGTTGCCGGTGGGGAACTACCGTGGCTTGGAACCGTCAAATTGGCATTGAACGTCGACTCAGCATCTCCGGGCACAATCTATGTTCCAAATTCATCCTATCTGGCCCTGTTCATATTGGTTGCAGGCGTGCTTCTTGCGCCGTTGGCATTGGAACCAGTGCTCCGTCGAATCATAAAAGGCGCGCCGGAAATTAAAATTGCGGCTGAGGAACTCGAAGAAGAGTGATCAAGAAGTCAAAGCTTCGTGCAGGTTGAGTTCACGCCGAGCAACAGCAAGGGCTAATTTTGTCGAGATTGTTTTTCGTCCCTGGCTTAATTTTCGGCTTTGACGTTGTATCTCTTTCAGCTCTCCCATCGTGGGGGAAATGCTGCGCTGTTCCCACACCCGCAAACCAACAAGCAGTGCGATGCGGACAGCGGATAGGACGTGATTGTGGCGCAGCAAACCTTTCGAGGTTTTCGCTTCATCGACCTGTTCGATCAACAGACCTTCTGCCAGGCACTCGTTGATGATGTGGTCTCGCAGAATGGGGGCACCGTCACCAATTCGGATCACTGCCGATGCGTGCTGCACCGCCTTTTCGATGCTTCGAATGTGGGTGACAACCTCGTCTACTGATTCCAGTTGAGCCATGCCCAACAACACCCCGTCACCCATCCATGCCACACCGGGGCGTGGTCCGGGATCGACTCCAAAAGTCAATTCATGAATCTGGTGAACGCCGCGAAGATGTTGGATGGCCCGTTCAACGGCACCATCGATTGATTCCATGGTTGCGGCTACCGGCTGCCCCTCATCGCATCGTTCAGAGGTTTCCAACTCTGTCGCCATCCAAACGGTATCGTTGTGGGCGAGAGGTGCGTGATAATCGAGGAGATCGAATTTGATCCCTCGTTGCTTGAGGGTTTGCATCAGCTGAAACGCCAATCGGAAATCCATTGTTCGGACCGCAAGCCTTGCCACAATGGTTGAACAGCAGAGGAGGTTCAAGGAAGTTTGTGCATTTTGGTGGCGTGGCGGAGGATCTCTTCTGGTCGTGTAGGGTGGGACTTTCGCCGAAGTCATCAAGAACGATTGACATTGATGAGACACTGTGTCCAGCCAGTATGAACGAGAGTTGAGACAGGTGCTCGCTGGCGTGAACAAGGGCGTCGAAGCCGTCATCAGGTCATGCACCCCGGAAGAAAAAGAACGCATGCGTTTGGTTCTTCAACGGCCCTTTTTGGTCGTGCGTGCTGCGGGTTCGGGCATGGAAGGGACTGGCGATTTACTTGTTCTCCGTGGCGATATGTGCTTCCCGATTGAGGTGAAAAGCACCAAAGCCAACAAACTCTACCTTTCTGGGCGAACCAAACACCAGTACGATGCGATGGTCAATGAAGGGGAACGTTGCCATCTGATGCCCCTGTACGCTCATCGTCTGAAAGGGGTTCGTGGCGATTCATGGCGGATCTTCCGTGTCGAGACTTCAAACCTGACTGGACGTTTGAGGCAATTGGAAAAATGGATCCCGCCCTTTCCAAAAACGAGAAACGGTTCCAACTACCTCAATTGGGAGGATGGCATGCCATTGAACCAACTTGTCGCACTGCTCTGTTCCAAAGCGGGTTCTGAAGCGGCCACACTTGCAGGCTTGACTGCACGCGCCGGCTCTCTTCCCGCATCAAGCAGTCTGCCGAATACATCCGACAACCTTCCACTACCAGCACCCTTGACACCAGTCTTGCGAGCTCGAACTCAAACGAACGTGCTTGCAGAATTGGCTCGACGCCGTTCCTCGTAGGCCTCAAAAGTAAGGGACAGCGATGATAAACACCAGCATCAGCAACAATGCGAGTGAAGAAAGGCTTGACGCCTTGCTCGAAATATGATCCACCCACATCGGGTGAATGTCCCATAATTTTGTTTTCTTACCAAGCTTCTTGACGGCAGAAAGGGTGCCATGGAGGGTGTCTTTGAACAGGTGACCTCCATCAAATGGTACCATGGGGATGAGGTTGGTGAAGCCCAAGAGAATGTTCACCCACATCAACCAGAAGAAGAAATTGATCATGAACATGATGCCGCCTGTTCCTAACATTGCTCCAAGCCCATCATCAGCTGCAGTGAGCATTGCTTCTTCCATTGGGTACATCGATACGCCTTGGAGTTGGAACGGCACAATCATGATGGTGAGGATGTGGAACGGGGCATAAATCCCCTTGATCAACATCCCGCCTTCAAAGCGAGGGGAAAATGGTCCAGCTAAGCGATCGATACCTTCCGTACCCGCCCCAAGCCCTTCCACGCCTAAAAATGGGTCCTCAGGTTGAATTTCCATGGCTTCCAAGGTTTTCTCGGTCCATCCAAGGTCTTGGTAATACAGGTATTTGTCACCCAGGACAACGCTAAGCGTTTCCACTTGCCCATCTTCATGCTGAACTTCCATGAGGATCGTTTCGTTGGCTGAATACAGGTTGAGTTCGTCTCTAAAACCCTCGAGTCCAATCACTTCGGACCCGTTGATGGCGATGATGATGTCCCACGGTTGCATGCCTGCGGCTTCAGCACCGCCGTCCACAACAAGTCCCCGCACGTGCGGGTGTGGTGTCGTGGAAACCACTTGCCCTGCGAGTCCACCGAGCATCAAAAGGCAAACAAAGGCGGCAAAAAGGTTGGTCGCAGGGCCTGCTGCAAACATTCGCATTCGTTCCCGACGAGGTGCCCGATGCAATTCTTCATACTGCGGTTCTGCAAAGGCACCCAGCGGCAAGGGTCCAAGTTGCAACAACCCGAACGCTCGTATTCGCATACCGTGGGCACGGGCAAGTAAGCCATGTCCAAATTCGTGAATCACCAACGCCACAATGAACGCCATAGCACCCCATCCAAGGGGGATCATTGGGTTCAGTCCGGGAATGGCCACCAATTCACTTGCGGAGGGTGGCGGCGTGGTCGGCGGTGAGAGCACTGCCCCAATGAAGGCCAACCCCATCAAAAGGCCGACTAAGAGCATGGACCCAACGCAAATCCACAAAGCAACTTCTCCATAGATGCGCCAAAAGCGTCGTGGCTTGGAAACCTTCTCGAGTATTTTCAGGCCGTAGGTCCCTCGAATCATCAGTACGAATCCAAAAACTCTGCTTGCGTTCCACTTATCGAGGGTTCCATTTCGTTCCCAAGTTCTGAGAAGTATGTACCACAGAAGTATGAGGAGAAGCCCAAGTTTCCAATCGGCTTGCACCGACCCCCACGCTCCATCCATGGCTATGCCAACATGTCTTCCGCCTTCAACCTAAGCGAATTGCCTTGTTGGGTCTTGAACAAAGTTGAAAACGGTTCGATTGAACCAAGGGGCATGGTGTCCCATCGGTTCGCTCTTGAAACATGGTGTGAGGAGGCATGGGGACAAGTTCCGCTACAAATATCGGAATGGGCGGCGCATGACGATGTCCTTCAGGTGTTCATCAAACTCAATCGAGGGGTCCTCATCGCCGATTTTGCCATGAATTCCGATGGTGAATTACAATGTGAAGAACACCTTCACATCCCACAAGACCGCTGGAACCCTGGATCAGTCCAAGCCCATCGGACCAATGAGGGTCGTGTTCGCTTTCGCCACCGATCTTCAGAAATTACTCTTTCTGCTCGTCTTCGAGCTCCTGAATGGGGTCAGGCCTTGCTTGAGGAATGGCTGATGCAACAACGCGGCGAAGCACTGAAGCCCAAAGACCGCAACCAGAGGCTCAGCAGCATCAATCGGAGCAAATTAAGCATTGAGCGAAACCTCAATCAAGCGCGCTTAACCCACGCCCAATCGGAACTCGAACTGGTAAAGGAACGCCTTGTTTCTGCTGAATCAGGGCTGAACCCGAGAAACCGTTCCAGCGAAGAAGAGTGATCAACCCAAACGGACCTTGTAGCGGTCCCTTCCGTTGGCATAGAGTGTGATTGTACCAGAAGATGAGACACAGATTGCAAGGCCTTGTGAAAGGGAGGATATCGCACGAGCGGCCAAGTGACGTCCGCCTTCTCCTGCTTTGGGTGAAAGGCCTGCTGGCACCTGGATGTAACGTCCTGCATCGCTTGCAACGCCTTCTTTGTTGAACAGTATGGCTCCATCAAGCCAAGCGAATTCAGCTAAAGTCTCGTGGTTTGCTTCATCAAGAATTGTTCGTTTTTCTGGCGGGTGGCCTTTGAACGGGTTCAACACCAACGCTGTGGAATGTTTGCGCAATGACGGAAGGCTCCCAATGGCGAACAAAGCCCCCACAGCATGGCCTTCACGTCCACGTCCACCAAGGTGACGGGCCAGCTTCATCAATTGTGTTAACACCTCGAGGTCGATGTTGAATTCTTGAGCAAGGTTCGCAAACCGGTTGGTGTTGAGCATTGTGGTGTCGATCACCATCACGCCATCGATTGGTTCAGCCAAGACGACCAACAGGCGCTCACCCCTTGAGAGGCGCCCCTCGCCGATGGCTTGGAGGACCAAGTCATGCATTTGATTGAGGACGCCAAGGCCGTGCGCACTCAAACTCGCTTCAAGCAGTGTGCATTCAATCCCTGCTTCTTCCAAGTGTTCGGCCACCCGGTTTTGGCTTGTCAAGACGGTGAGTGGAATACCGTCAGGTAGGACATCAGCAACGAGACGAACTTTGCGGGCGTTGCTCGCCATCATCAACACAGCATTGAACGGCTTTCGGTCTGCTGCAAGGGTGCTGCTCACCATTGCCGCAAGGTCAACCATGGGCTCACTCACGCTGTGGTTGTGTCTTCGCCAGGCAACTGATCTTCGGTTTCTCGATAGACTGTACGCATATTGGAAATGAAGTTTCGCTCTTTGACGACCATTGTGTATTCACTGAATCCAGGATCCTCAGCACCGTCCAAGAGGCCGAGGATGATTTCAAGGGTAAGGCGAGCACCTTCTCGGTGCGGGTATGCGAAGATTCCCATCGAAAGTGGAGGTGCGACAATGGATTTTATGTCCAATGCTGAGATGCTTTCGAACATATTGGCGTATGTTTCAGGAAGCAATACACGTCGTGCTTCGTCTTGGTTTGGCCGACGGCAATCAGGGCCAACGACGTGAATGATATGCTTGAATTGCGACGCCAATTGGAAAGGTTCGGTGACGACGTTCTTTGTGACTGCGCAAGGTGGTGCGTTGATCTTTCGCATATCGAGGCAAATATTCCGTGTCACATCGGTCAATTCTTGGCCGGCTTTGTTGTGGATTTGAGCGTCAAGCCCTTCGCGTCCGGAGAGCCTGTTGTTGGCTGGTGTGACAAGGACATCGCCCTCGTAATTCCAGATGTCGCCTCCGACAACTCGTAGCGTTCCCCATTTGCATGTTCGCGCCATGTAAAGTTCTGCCATCAGTCAACCAAGTAAGGCCACCTTACTTATCAAGTTCGCCAAAGCGGTGATAAAATGGCCAAATATCGACGTTTCCACTGTGGCAACACTGCCAAAAAGCCACTCTTTTTTCCACCTCGCGAGTAGACCTCAGGGCGGTACTGCTAAACCCTACCCTCATCAGCCAACTTCAATGATGAACTCGAGGCTGACTGCTTTGGCTTTCGTCATTTTGCTCCTTTCATCCCCCTTGTTGGGGTTGGTACCACGGGGGCAAATGGAGGCTGATTCAGTCGAAACCGCAGAGGAAGTTCACCTCAGCGCCGCCTTTGCTGGATTCAGCACCGAGTCTGAAGCAGGTGTGTGGAATCAAACGCCATGGCCTTCGATCGCTATGCCATCTGGTTTTGACTTCCTCTCAGTGTATGACTACAGCGATGTTGGGGTGATGATCAACAACAATTCAGAAGCGAGTCGGACCATCGGTTGGGCATTCATATCAGCTCGAAACATCACGATGGACCGTGTGTTCATCTTCAACAACAGCAGTGCCCCAACAAAAGAAACCATCAATCGCGATGAATTCAACACCTACTTCGCAGAACCTTTCCTCGAAATGCTCCAGAACCGAACGAATGCTTCAAGCATCAACTACCTTGTCACAACAAAAGGCATACCGCTCAGGGTTAACGGCGGCGATAACAAAGCCAGTTTTGATCAGGAGTTGTCATTGCTCGGCGGTCTTTACAACGGAAGCGTAGGTGCTGGATCTTGGGTTGATCACGGGTATGGCCCACTCGCAGGTGGGAGCATGGAAGCCTTTAGCCGCGAAACTTATGGTTTCTTTTTGGTCACTCGCCTCACTGGTTACACCGTTGAAACAGCCCTCGGTCTCATTGAAAAAGCCAACAACAGCCTGGGCAACCGTGGTATTTTCGCTCTTGATCTGGCGACCAATCGAAACGGCTCAGGTTACAAATTCTGGAACGATGACCTCTATGTTGCCAACACCTCCCTGAATGGTACGTTTGGCATGGACACCCGATTCGATGAAACTTCAACCTTCTTGACCAACCTCTCCAACGTCATGGGCTATGCGTCATGGGGATCGAATGACGATAGCTGGTCGAGCAATGTTCTGCCAAACGGCGGGTTTGACACGGCCAACACTTCGTGGTCCAGTGGTGCTGACCTTTGGGACGTGACGCTGCCGAACCTTTCCACTGGTGATTCGTTCAATTGGAGCCTGCAAAATGACGTGACCCATGCCGGTAGTTCTGCTATGGAAGCAGCTGTTGCGGCTGAATGCATGCCAGAAGCAGGTCACGGAGTCCAAGGCATCTTTGCAGAATTTTTCGACAACGCTGGTGTGAGTTTCAACACAGCCTCGATGCCATCGCTCATCAACCGTGTTCCCGACCATACCCGCATTGAATCACAACTCGATTACACTTCGCGATACAGCGCCTATCCCGGTCTCGACAACCGTTTTCAAAGCGATTGGGGCGCCCGCTTTAGCGGCCTCATCGACGTTCCAGAGGCGGGCAATTGGACTTTTTACTTGACCAGCGACGATGGTTCTGAACTTTGGGTCAACGATACCAGCCTTGCTACGAATTATGGCAGCCATGGTATGCGGGAGCGCTCAGGAATCATCACCCTTGGTGCAGGCGTCCACGACTTTAGGATTGAGTTCTTTCAGGGCGGGGGTCCTCACGGTTTGATCTTGCACTGGGAAGGGCCCAATCAAAGCAAAACAGTGATTCCGGCACCATCCTTCTTTTTGGCAGGCGATTACATTCCAGCCTCTTCAAACCTTCAACATCACTGGTCTTTTGAAGAAACGACCGGTTCCACCGCTGGCGATTCCGCATCAGGAAGCGCCAACTTTACCCTCAACAACATGAATTCGAGCAATTGGAGAACTTGCGTTGATGGCGGATGCTTGTGGTACGATGGAGTGGATGACTTCCTTGAGGTCGATGTTCAAGACTGGAGTGGCAATTTTACTGTCAGTCAATGGGTTTGGGCTAACACAACAAATCTTCCAAATTACAGCTCTGTGTTCGCAGTCGGAAGCCAAGCAGGTTCCAATGCCTCTTTCCAACACGCCGTGTTCAGCGGGGAGTGGCGCCTTCACAACAATCAAACCCACTCCTTTGGCGCGGTTGATGCCCAAAACTGGACCCATCTTGTGACCGTGTTCGATAACGGGGCGGTTCACCAGTACCTCGATGGCGTGCTGGTTCGAACCACAAATTTCCCTCAAGGAAGCGTTGACAGCATCGAATCCTATCGTTTAGGCGTCAACCGTGCAGGAAGCAGCTATTTTGAAGGAATGATCGATGAAGTGATGATTTGGAACAGCGCTCTAAGCGATGGGGAAGTGACCACATTGAATCGTGATATATTCCTTGACTGTGCTGCATATTCCGGCAATGGTCAAGCGGCTGCGAGCGTACAACAAACCTTTGCGATTGGACCCCTTATCGAGGGTCAGGGGTGGCTAACATCAGCACAAGGCAGACGCACGGGGGATGTCTTTGGGACCTTTGAGGTCCTCATCGAAGGACTGGATGTCAACGGCACAGTGGTTTCTTCCAATGTGTCTTCCTCAACGGAATTCGGGACTTCATGGTCGTCGCTCACAATGAGGTTTGAGCCAAATGAAGATGCGGTTGAATTGCGAATCACCATCCCTCTTGATTTGGTGGCAACTTCGACCGATGGTTCGGTCTTCCTCGACTCGATTAACATCCATCCAATCCGCCCCAATCATTCTTGGGTGAATGGTTCGATTGCAGAAACTGCGGTTTCCACGGGGGCGCGTTCTTTCGCCCAAGGCACGTCCTACGGTCAATCTCTGATCGCTGATCTCCTCGAAGATGGCGTTTCTGGCGTCAAGGGTTATGTTTACGAACCATACCTCCAAGCAGTTGGACTGTCAAGTGTGCTGATGACGAGTTACGCTAGTGGGTACAATTTGGCCGAATCCCACGCAGCGGCAAACTTGCAAACCAGTTGGATGGGCGTGACGGTTGGGGATCCGAAAATGGCACCTTATGCCAACCTGATTCACGATGTCAACATCATTGATGTGCGCGTGCCTGACAATGCCTCCTTTGGTACCAACACAACCATTCAACTGGCCATTGAGAACAGGGGTATGGCTTCCGCAAATGGGTCATTGTTGATTCAAGGTGTACAAGGGAATGTTGAATTGTACAACGGTCTACTTTCCATTCCAGCAGGCAATCTTCAAGGCTCAAGTCTCATTCTCAACATCACCATTGTCCCCCAGAAGACCGGATGGATGGACCTCCGGATTCGTTACGACAGTGATGCAAACGCAACAGAGCGTGTTCTTTCGAACAACCTCAAAACCCTCCGCCTGTGGGTCAATGAGCCGCCTCAAGTGGATTCGATTTACTGTGACTCATCGATTTACGCCCGAGGTGACAGTTTCATCTGCACGGTTGAAGCCAGCGACGATGTTGGCGTGACGGCAGTGAACTTAGCATGGGCCGTGGTTGAAGATTCCTCAAATTTGTCGAATGCTTCATGGGTCAGCCAAAGCCTCGGCATTCTGGATGCTGTGCGGTGGCAAACTTCGATCACATTACCAACAAACCTCACACTCGGTTGGCTGGCCATTCAAGCGATTGCTGAGGATGAAAGCATGCAGGAGACGCTCTTGGTCGTTCCAGAGGTCGCAAGCGTGGTCGATGCCCAAGCCCAGTGGTTTGGCCCTCATGTGAGCGGTGTTGATTCTGAGGCTTGGTCAGGTGCGACACCACTGGCGTACGCCCCCACTGGTGGCTTTGCACGCGGAGAAACCACGCCGCTGAAGGTTTGCGTTCTCGATGCAGACCACGATCCAGTATCCGAAGCACCTTCGGTTCTCTCTTCGCGTGGTATTACCGCGAACTGGATACATCAGCCTCAAAACGATGTGAACCATCATTGCTACTCAGGATCGCTCTTCCTTGAGCCAGGGGTTTCGCTCGAGAAGACCTCCTTGGAAGTGCGTTCTTCTTCTGGCGCCCTGCTCAGTTCACGCTTGATTGGCATCGAAGACATCGAACCCCAGGTCTTGATTGAATTGATTGATGCCAATGGAGCACCACTCGATCGGGTCCGGGGAGGGGGTGGTGAGTTCCTTCAATTGACCTTCACAGACCTCGACGACCCCATCTCCGCAGTGACTGGTGACCTCACCGTTGAATGGCCGGGGGCTTCACAACTTCTGCTATCGGTGGATGTTGCAGATATTGGTACTCCATTGGTTGTGGAATTGAGTTCCATCGAACAGCCGCTTGAATCTGGGGAGCTGAGGGTCATTGTTGATGCGACTGGGCGCCATGGTGCCAACATCGTTATGGAACAACGCTTCACCTTCATGCTCACACCCCCGCTGATTGCTGAAGCAGGTGTGTGCGATGCTACAGGACAGGTCCAATCCTTACGTTTCGGTGAAACACTTACGTTGTACGCTTCTATTGAGAGTGAACGCTCTCTTGAAATTCTGCAGGCGTCCATGTCCCAATTAGGTTGGTCTGTGAACGCTCCTAAATTGGTTGATTCAACTGTTTTCGACGAACACCCCCTTGATTGCTTGACGCCGAACGCCACCTCTTCGACTCCGAATCAGTACCTTGTTGGGTTCCGATTGCGCCTTGATGGTTCCTTCATCGATGGTGAGGGGCAAATTATGCTGACCGTTCGTGACATCGATGGCTTGTCGAGTTCATTGATGATCCCAATCGACTTCTTCCATGCTGCCCCATCCCTTACAATAGAGGCGATTACAAACGCGACAGCAGGTGATCGCCTCGAGCCGGTCGCTTATGTTCATGACTTGGACGGACTGACTGACGTTGAATGCCAGGCGGTTGTTCTGAACAATGGTACAGCGTTAGCAAATTTCTCTCTTGAGGCGCAAATGGATGGCACCTCTCAAACCAATGCTTCGTTGTCCTTTGTGTTCCCAACGACTTCTGCGCTGGGCAACTCAACCCTCCGCTTCAATTTCAGTTGTGAAGATGGTTGGGGTCAAACGGCCTCTGTTTGGACTGAGACGACCCTTGCTCCAAAACCACCCTGCATTGATTGTGCCCTTTCTGATGCGGGATCAACCCAGGCCGATGTTCTTGGACAGGTTGGGCCTTGGCTGTTCGGACTCATTGTTGTCCTTGCTCTTGTTGCCCTTGGTGCTACGGTTCAGCTGAAACGAGGCTCGGGTGAAACGATTGCTCCACTTTGGTCCCTTGAAGAAGAATCCCCTGTCGCATCGGATGAGGCTTTGCCATTGGCGATGCTTGAAGGGTCTGAAATACCAGCAGGATGGTCTGCGGAGGCTTATCTTGAATGGTTAACAGGGCCTGCCCCAGATGGTTGGTCAAATCTTCAATGGGTTGCCTTCTGTGAAGGGCAGATGCCTTTTTTCGAACATTTGACGGTTAATGGAGCAGAGAAGACTTGAAGTCCTTTGGCGTACCGCTATGGTTGATTACCATGGCAGTTGGATACGTACTCGTCAATGTCGCACCTGGAAAGGAACACGAGGTTTACCTCGCAGTGAAGGACATGGATTTCGTTGCAGATGCGACGCTGTTGTTCGGTGATCATGATTTGATTATCAAACTTGAAGCAGACAGTTTAGCAACCATTGCCAAGTCGGTTGTTGAGGACATTCGGCAGGTGCCAGGGATCATCGACACCAAGACCCTCGCCGGGGCAGAACTCTGAGAGAAATTCTTTCACGTGAGCTCCCGATTTTGAAACCGATGTACTGGGGCTTTACGGCTCGAAAGGGCCCTTTGGAATGGTGTACTGCGCTCCCTATACCGAGCAGTGTTGCCTTTGTTCGGCAATAATACTATATACTCAGTGTGATACAAACCTTACCGGAGGTAATCCAAAATGTCTGATAAAAAATACTTTGTTCTCATGGAGAACGGAAAAGATACGAGCCAGGTTTTTGCAAGCAAACAACCCCGTGGCGCAGCCCTAAAAGCAGCAACCCGCGGACATACGACCATCCGCCTACGAGAGCGTGGCACCAAGCGTGTTCACTGCTTCAAAGGCAGCATCGCAATGGTACCAAAGCCAGCGAACGGTCCTGCATGGCTTCCTGATAAGATCAAGAAGGCCAACGTCAAGAAGACCGGCATCGAACACCTTTGAGTTCGATACCATCATCCTGAATGACCTTCGGATGGAGTGAAGCTTCGTCCGTTCCCGAAAGGGTAGCCGCCTTACCGCCTCTTCGGAGGCGGAAAAGGCTCTCAACCTTCTTCTTCTATTCTTTGCACTTGATTCGGCGTGCCTCGCGCAATGAAAAGAGCCAATGCAATCATTCCTAGTTGTGCCACAGCGCGTGCCATATGAGCCGTGTTGCTGAATGTGGTGCCCATCAGGGGAATATCATTGAGCCACATGTTGAGGTTCGCCCAATACAACACGATGAGAAACACCGCCATGGCTTTCCCAGCATGCGATCGTGACACAGGAATCATCATCGCTGCACCGATTGCGATTTCAACCACGCCGCTTGCGTACACCCAGAATGTAGCATGACCGAGAAGGTCTGGTACAATCGGTTCAAAGAATTCAGGGCCAGTAAAGTGTTGAACACCAATCCAAAAAAAAGCCGCACCGAGGAAGAGTGCAAATCCAGTGCGTAAGCGTTCAAGCATTGACGCCATAGCAATCACGTTCAGTAACGAACGTTTTGACGGGTGATGGTGCGCCAAATACGCTGCAGTGGATCGTAATACCTGTCGACCACACGTTCCTTCAATTGAATGATTGCATCGTCGGTTATCTGAATGCCTGCAGGGCACACTTCTGTGCAGCAGCGTGTAATGTTACAATATTCAATGCCGAATTCCTTTTTGATTTCAGGGATACGATCCTCTGTATCAAGCGGGTGCATTTCATACTGGGCTAAGCGAACAAGGTTTCGTGGGCCAGCAAAGCCATCGAACAGAGCATGATCTCGGAGCACGTGGCACGTGTTGACACACAAGAAGCACTCAATGCACTCTCGGAATTGCTGAACTCGGTCTGCTTCCATTTGATTGAATTCCCAATCCATGGTTGCTGGGCCATTGATTGGTTTGATTCGCTTTGCAACATCATAGTTCCAGGAAACATCTGTGACCAAATCCTTGACATGCGGGAAAGCCTTCATTGGGCGGATTTCAATCGCTTGACCTTCGGGTGTTTCGGCGACAACATCGCTCATTCGCGTCATGCACATTAAGCGAGGACGACCATTGATTTCAGCAGAGCACGAACCACACTTTCCAGCTTTACAGTTCCAGCGGACGGCCAAATCTGGTTGCTGTTCGTGTTGGATTCTGTGGACGCAATCAAGCACGACCATGCCTTCGTCCAGTTCAATGCTGAATGATTCAAGTTTAGCATCATCGCCTTCGCCTCTGAGGATCTTGAAATCTTGTGTTTTTCCTTTGAGTACCATCATTTTCCACCCCCTGCTTGTTCAGCAGCTCGTTCTGCAATCATTGATTTGACTTCCTTGATGACCCCATCAAGGTCTTCTCTCATTGGCTCGATGTTCTCTTGACGGACTTTGATTTCGCCGTTTGCCATGTAGATGATATTGATGAGTGAGCCCCATTCTTCGAGTTCGCCAGGGAAATCGTCACGGGTGTGGCCGCCTCGACTCTCTTCACGGGTCAGGGCTGCTAATGTGGCGGCTGTTGAGACATCGACCATGTTCTTCAAGTCCAGTGCCTGATGCCATCCAGAGTTGTATTTGCGAGAAGAACCCGGGAAACAGGTATCTTGACGTTCGTCGAATGCACGAAGGTCATCCAATGCTTCGGTCATTTCTTCCTTCGTTCGAATGATACCGACCTTGGCTTGCATCATGTCCCGCATCTCATCGTAGATTTTACCGGGGTTTTCGCCGCCCTCTCGGTTGAGTGGCGCCAGCATCACTTCGATGGCGGATTGAACTTGAGCATCCTCAATGCCTGGTTGGGCGAGTTTTTCGGATCGCTTTGCTGCGTGTTCGCCGGCTCGCTTTCCGAAGGTGATGAGGTCGGAGAGTGAATTGCCTCCGAGTCTGTTTGCTCCGTGAAGGCCTGAAGCGACTTCACCGCAAGCAAAGAGACCGGGTACGTTGCATTCCTGTGTCTCTGCATTGACTCGGACGCCACCCATGACATAGTGGGCCGTTGGACCAACTTCCATAGGTTCTTTCGAAATGTCGACGCCAGCGAGTTCCTTGAATTGGTGATGCATCGAAGGGAGTTTCTTCAGAATCGCTTCTTCTCCACGATGGGAAATGTCGAGGAACGCACCGCCGTGTGGGGAACCACGGCCTGCCTTGACTTCCGAGTTGATGGCTTTTGCAACAACGTCTCGGGTGAGCAATTCTGGTGGCCTTCGAACGGTTGCAAGTTTTCCTGAAACGACTTCTTCGACCCACTGATCGCTTTCTTCAATGGTGTCTGCGTGATCGCCTGCGAACATTTCTGGAACATAGTTGAACATGAATCGCTCATCCTCAGAGTTCGTCAGCCGTCCACCTTCACCTCGCACACCTTCAGTGACGAGGATACCTCGGACAGATGGTGGCCAAACCATTCCTGTTGGGTGGAATTGAACAAACTCCATGTCACGAAGTTCTGCGCCAGCCCAAAGGGCGAGGGCGTGACCGTCTCCGGTGTATTCCCAAGATCCCGAGCAAACAGACCAGCATCGAGTGATTCCGCCTGTTGCTAGGATCACTGATTTCGCTGAGAATGCGTGGAACTCTCCATCCACGCGAGTGTATGCGACGCATCCAGTGACACGATCTCCCTCTTTGAGGAGGTGTCGGACGGTGTATTCCATGAAGATATCAATGCCCTCGTGGATGCCTCGCTCTTGCAAGGTACGAATCAGTTCGAGACCTGTAGCGTCGCCGACGTGGGCTAGACGCGGGAAGGTGTGGCCGCCAAAGTTTCGTTGATTGATCAGGTTGTTCGGTGTTCTGTCGAACACAGCCCCCCATTGCTCAAGTTCACGAACTCGGTCAGGTGCTTCTTTTGCATGGAGTTCTGCCATACGCCAATCGGCAAGCCACTTGCTGCCTTTCATGGTGTCATGGAAGTGGACTTTCCATCCATCCCGTGGGTCAGCATTCTGTAGGGCAGCTGCACAGCCACCTTCAGCCATGACGGTGTGGGCTTTACCGAGCAGTGATTTAGTGATCATTGCGGTTTTTGCTCCGCTTCGAGCGGCTTCAATCGCAGCACGTAGGCCAGCGCCACCGGCGCCAATGACAACAACATCATATTCGTGTTTGGTGTATTCTTCAGCCATACATCATCACCTCAAAGAGCAAAGAGCACCATGTCGCTCAAGACATCGGCGTCAACCGCTAAGACCCAAAGGTCACCCAGGAATACGAACGTCAACGAAGTCCAGAACCAGAACCCGTGGGAACGGTTGAGGGCTGTGATGCCGCCGAACAACTTGCCCCGAAGGCGCGAAATGGGGGAAGTCCATCGGTCAAGAACGCCGCCTGTAAGGTGGCGCAAGGCGTGACAAGAGGTGACGTACATGGTCAAGAGAAAGGCTTCGAAGCCCATGACGAGGGTGCCGATGCAGATGCCCCACCCTTGGGATGCTCCTTCAGTGAAGTGCAATGTGTGAGTGACATCCCACCATTTGATGGCTAAGATGACCATTGCCGCATAGAGGAAATATCGATGGAGGTTGTTGACGATGAAAAGGCGCTTCTCACCTTTGTAACCCAATTTCTTGTTGATCTCAGGTTCGTCGACCCAGCAAGCTACAGGGCTGGCGAAGAAGGTGCGGTAGTACACTCGGCGCATGTAATAGCATGTTCCACGGAAGCCGAAGGGGATCCAGAGCACCAGCACAGCTGCGTTGACCCAGCCAGGGTGTTCCCATTCATTGAGGCCGAAAAGGCTCCACTCGAGGACGTTTGGAGAAAAAATAGGTGACATGACGGTAGCGCCGTTAATGTCGTATTGAACCGTGTCGGGGTACAAAAACAACCTGCCTACGGTGTAAAGCAGAGTGATGGTGAGAGCGATGCCCATCATCAAGGGTTGCGACAACCAATTGTCGATTCGGTCAGTGCGACCCAGCCCATTCAGGACTGGAAGTTTAATGCCTTCACCCATCTATCTCACCCACCGTCCGAGGACGCCTGTATTTACCCAGCACGCTGGGGTCTTTGAGGTTCACCATTCGCATTGTTTGTACCTCAAGTCGCAGTGTCTCGTTCACGCTGTAGTTTGATCAAAGAATGAAAGTCCTTCTTCAAGGACCGTTTCATTGGCCCAATAAGTCTTGGATTGCCAAGCGAGTGCTCCGCTTTGGTCGATCAGTTGGAGGGTAGGTGTGCTCGGGTTGCCATATGCTTCATAGAGGGGGAGGCCCGTGTTTTGTTCTGAATTGAATTCGTAAGTGGGCGTGGCCAGGGATGGAATTACAACGGTCCAGGGTGTGTAATGCGTTTTGTTCGAATCTGTTGCAAACGTGTCCATGACATCTTGTGCTGTCTCAAATTGTGCCCATCTGTGGACACTGACTACGGTGATGTTGGAAGCATTAAACCGTCCTTCATCCATCGAATTTCTGATCATTTTGGTCCAATCATGGCACCCGGAGCACCCTGCTCCAATCCATAGGAGCATCACTGGCCCATCGACCAAGGTTTCCTTGAGGTCGAATGTAGCACCAGCGTCTTCGGTGCGATCAAGTGTTGGTGCCTCGAAGGTCATGTGAATCGGGGCTGTTGAGACGCCGCCGTCATCGATGGCCTGAGGTGCAATGCATCCTGTGACCAAACCAAGGCAAATGCAGGTGAGAACGAAGTGCTCATGCCGCATGTTCTTCACCGGTTGCCGACCCAAGTGCTTTGGGTTGAACGGATGGTCGAACGGCGACACGTGGGCGCTTGACATCTTTGAACCATGTATCCATGCCATTCCAATCTGGGCGCATTCCGAGGTCTGCGAGCACTAGTTTGCTGCTGATTCGTGCGCTTTCGAAGATGGTTGGCAGTCCGCTTCCAGGGTGTGTTCCTCCACCGACGATGTAGAGGTTGTTGGCTTCTTCAAATCGGTTGTGTGGGCGGCGCCATAGCATTTGCTTGAGGTCGTGAGTCAAATTGAAAACGGCTCCACGGTAGATGTCAGAGGCGCCCCAATCATCAGGTGTGATCACGGTTTCTGACACGATGTGGTCGGCGATGTCATCGTAGCCGAGTTTGCCCAATTGTTTGACGATGGTGTCGCGGAAGTCGTCTTTGATGTCATCCCAAACAATGGATTCGTGTTGGTTTGGAACTGGAACAAGGACGTAGATGGTTGACTGTCCCTTTGGTGCAAGGGTGTCATCGGTGATCGATGCGTTTTGGACATAGACCGACGGGTCGTCCCACGTAAGACGGTGGTTGGTGATGTCTTCCAGATTGTCCTCATATGCGGACGATGCGTAGATTTGATGATGCGGGTGTGTGTATTCCTTGTCGACACCGAGGTAGAGCATGAACGTTGAACAGGAGTAGCCTTTCTTCTCGAGCTTCTTGTTCGACCACTTCTTGCGCTTTTCATCGGGAACGAGTGTCGTCATTGCGTGAGCGAAGTCGGCGTTGATGACGACCTTGTCAGCCATGATTTCTTTGCCTTCGATTCGTACACCTGTGACTGTTTTCCCTTCATAGATCAGGGACTTCACCGGCGTGTTCAAGTGGATTTTGACACCCAGGCCTTCTGCGATTTTCCCCATCCGTGCCGTGATGCTTCCAAGTCCGCCTTTGGCGTGGAAAATACCGTGCTCATATTCGAGGAAGGAAAGGATCGTGAACAGCGATGGTGCGTGGAAGGGGCTCATTCCGAGGTATTTGGTTTGGAACGACATTGCCAGTCGCACCCGTTGGTCATCGAAGTGCTTGCTCAAATCGCCGGCAACGCTTGACCAAGGCTTGAGAATGGTTGCAACTCGAATGGCTCGCTTCGAGAAAACATTGAGGGGGCTTGACCATGGGGTTTGGAGGCATTGCTTTGAGAAGTCGAGCTTCTTTCTGTTTTGCTTAACGTAATTCTCGAAACCAGTTGCGTTCTTGTCGCCGGACAGTTCACGGATTCGTTCGGTCATTTCCTCAAGGTTGCTGGTTGCATCAATGTGTCCACCTGCTCCGAAAACGAGTCGGTACATTGGGTCAAGGGGCATCAAACCGAGTTCTTTGTGAGCGTCGAGGCCGATGGCTTGGAAGATCTCTTCAATGACTTCTGGGTAGTGGAAAAACGTTGGTCCACGGTCAAAAGTGAACCCGTCTTTCTTGAACAATCGAGTTCTGCCGCCGACGGCTTCTGCTTTTTCGAGCACGGTCACGTCGACGCCTGAATGGGCGAGGAGGAGGGCCGATGCGAGGCCTCCGGGACCCGAGCCTACGATGATTGCGGTCGGCGCTTTGATGGTTGACATGGCTCACAACCACCGGGGTCTCCATATAAAGGGCCGTATCCATCCTTGTCAAAACGCCGTTTGCTAAGCCATAGAACACAGTGAATAGGTGAAGGCATCGCTCTGGGTGCTAAGCATCTTAAGGAGGCTGTGATTGGACCAAATCACAGCCTTAGGTTGCACGGTGATACCATGAGCGATTGGAGTTTGAAGAACCCATATATGAGCCAAATCACGGAAAACTATGTCTTGAACGGCAAAGGGTCGAAGAAAGAAACCCGCCACATTGTCTTCGCTCTTGGCGACTCAGGCCTCGATTACAAGGTCGGAGACGCCCTTGGCGTGCTTTCTGAAAACCCCCCACACATTGTTGAAGAATTGATTCAGGTTCAAGGCTGGGATCGCAATCAACTCGTTTCTACACACAACGGAGAGCGAGATGTATACACTGCACTCAAGAAGGATTTTGAAGTGCACATGGCAAACAAGAAATTCGTCCAATCCCTTGCACACAAGGTTGTTGCAAGTGGTATGCGTATCTCCCTTTCCATCGTAGCCCGTTCCCGAAATGGAGAAGAATGGTCGGCCGATGACGAAGGCGATTTGCCACCTGGTCTTTCACCTGGCCAACCCTCCGATGACCCCGTGGCTAAGGTCGAGGCTCTTGTTGTTGATGCCAAAGCCATCGAAGACTACCTTTGGACTCGAGACTATGTCGACATCATGCGTGAATTTGATGTGAAGTACACACCTGAAGAATTCCTCGAGCTGGCCGATCGTCTGAAACCTCGCCTCTACTCGATTGCCTCTTCCCATGATGCCCACCCCGGATTCGTCGAACTCACCGTTGGTATTGTCCGATTTGAATACAACGGACGTGTACGAGGCGGCTTGTGCACTCAGTTCATGGCTGATGAGATTGATACATCAGGTGCACCGATTGGTGTGTTCATGTCACCGACCAAGTCGTTCATACTCCCAGAAAATAAGGACATCGACATCATCATGGTTGGTCCAGGAACAGGTATCGCACCGTTCAGAGCCTTCATGGAGCAGCGTGTGTTCGATGGAGGCAAAGGACGCAATTGGTTGTTCTTTGGCGATCAATCCTCAAAGACCGAATTCTACTATCAAGAAACCATTGAAGGGTGGATGGACAGCGGCGATCTGTTCAGGTTCACAACCGCTTGGTCACGTGACCAGGCAGAGAAAATCTATGTCCAACACCGCCTCATTGAGCACGGTGCCGAAATTTGGCAATGGTTCGAAAATGGAGCATACTTCTACATTTGTGGCGATAAAACCTACATGGCCAAAGACGTTCATCGTGCCCTCATTTCGATTGCAGAAGAACACGGTGGCATGTCCAACGAAGACGCGACCCACTTCATCGAGAAAACCATGATGCGGGAACAAAAGCGTTACTTGCGTGACGTGTACTGATTTTCGATAATTTTTGGCCCTTCCCTAGAGAGCGCTTGTTAGCTCATTTGTACAGTATGTACTGGCGGAGGGGTGGGAAGTGAATTTTTGGCGGTGTTAGGCTGTTTTATGGCAAATCGGTGTGTTTTTCAACGCCTTGTTTGAAACTGGAACTAAAAAATGATACTTTCAGCCACTCGAGCCTTCAAATTCAATGGAAATCAACGGTGCTGTTCAAACTGGGATCGGAACGCTCGAAACAGGGATGCCACATGCTTTTGCAGCATCTTCCATCTTCTTGGTCCAAACGGAGTCTGGCCCTGGGAACGCAAGCATGTGAGTTGCGCGTTCGAGCATTTGGTCAGCCAGGGTTGCTTTCGCTTCCGGCCTTCCAGTGTCGGTCGATATGTTTGGCCGAGGTGCAGACCATGCTTCGGTGAATACAGCAAGGGGAATGTTGTTGTTATCGCACCATCGTTCTGCAAGGTAATCGACTCCACTCGCTCCACCGAGGATGATCATGTCGGGATAGGCGTTGACTTCAACCCACTCATCAATGGCGTTTTCCAACCATGAATAATTATAAAATTTAGAGTTTCCACAAATAACCAAATTCACAATTCGTCCATCTGCGTTTAAGTCACGGCCAGCGAGCCGGTCGAGGGCTTCGGCTCCAGTTTGAGGTGTCGGCGTCATGTTTAACGAACATCGTACATTGATATGAACTCTCCCACTAATTTGCATGATTTTAGCACTATTCTTGTAATTTCTTTCCGTATTGTGGAAGTTTTAAGGTCCTTTTTGGTTCAGCACCACCCGCCGTCTGCAGTCTAGAAAATACCAGTTCTGATTGAGTTTCAACCGTTGGCATCATAGGGTAATTCCTCCTCGAGCAACCATGACCTTCAAGCGAGTGCTGATTGCGAACCGTGGGGAAATCGCTCTTCGAATACTCCGTACCCTGCGCGACATGGGCATTGAAGCAGCAATTATTCATGGTCGTGAGGATCGTCTTTCACTGCCAGTTCGACTTGCAGATGTGGCTTATGCTAACAACAAAACCAATCCACTCGACACGTACTTGGACATTGAATCGGTGATCACTGCGGCAAAGGAAATGGGTTGCGACGCGGTCCATCCTGGGTATGGGTTCCTTGCTGAGAATGCGACCTTCGTCAGGCGTTTACAAGAAGAAGGCATCACCTTCATCGGCCCCTCAGCAGACGTCATCACGTTGCTGGGGGACAAAATCCAAGCCCGCGCTGCTATGGAAGCGGCAGGCCTTCCGACAGCAAAAGGCTCTTCTGAATCCATCTCTGATGCGGGGGTTGCCTCGGAATTAGCCGAAGAAATAGGCTATCCAGTCATCATCAAAGCCGCAGCAGGCGGCGGTGGTATCGGTATGCAGATCGTTGAACAATCCTCGGAGTTTGAAGGTGCACTCAGGCTCTGTCAGTCTCGTGCCAAGTCGGCCTTTGGGGATGAGCGTGTCTTTGTCGAAAAATACATTCAAGGGGCTCAACACGTCGAATTCCAAGTGCTTGGTGACGGAAAGAATGCCATCCACTTCGGTGAACGCTTCTGCTCCATTCAGCGACGCCATCAAAAGCTGGTCGAGGAAGGTCCTTGGTTGGACGATGCCAAGCGCCAAGAAATAGGCGACATGGTTTGCCGTGGGGCAGAATCTGTTGGCTACAAGGGCCTTGCAACCTTCGAATTCCTCCGGGATGCGAAAGGGGATTTTTACTTCCTCGAAGTGAATCCTAGGGTCCAAGTCGAACACACGGTGACAGAAATGATCACTGGTCATAACCTCGTGGAATTAGGAATCCGTGTTGCTCAAGGGGAGGCGTTGCCCTTCGGACAGGAAGACGTGACTTGGAACGGCCATGCGATTCAATGCCGCCTCAATGCTGAAGATCCTCGTAAATTCATACCGAGCCCAGGACGGTTGTGGGAATGCCACTTCCCATCCGGCTATGGTGTCCGAGTCGACACTCATGCGCACCCCGGGTACGAGATGCCAGGTTGTTTTGATTCCCTCTTGGCTAAGTTGCTTGTCTGGGGGCGGGACCGAGATGATGCAGTTCGTCGCATGCGAACCGCCCTTGATGAAACCATGATCACCGGCGTCGAGCATCTCATTCCTTTGCATCGACGAATCATGGACGAGCAAGATTTCCTCGACCGAAACATCACGATTCAATACATCGATATGCATCAAGAGTTGCTTGGGTGAACTCGAACCCATCCGACGGCTTTGTTGATGTGTGCGACCTTTCCTCAACTCTGTTGCACATTTCTTGATCTCTGTCCGTGGTGGCACCTTGAAGTAGCGCCCCCATTTGGTTGGGCTATGGATGTCCTTTTGGTTGGCAGCATCGCCTATGATTCAGTTACTTCACCGGCCGGTCAAGTCGAAAGGACCCTGGGTGGTTCGGCGACCTATGGCGGCCTTGCGAGTTCATTTCATGCCAAACGTTTGGGCCTTGGCCAAGTGGGATTGGTTGGCGTTGTCGGTGAGGATTTTGCCGATGAAGACCGATTGGTTCTCGCACATCATGGCACGGACGTCTCTGGTATCGAAACTGCTCCAGGAGAAACCTTCCGTTGGGAAGGTGCTTACCAAGGTTCGATGGCGGAGGCTGAAACTCATGCCACCCACCTGAATGTCTTTGAACACTTTCAACCAAAGGTTCCTGAGCACGCTCGAACCCCCAAAGTCACGTTTTGCGCAAACCTTCATCCTGCGCTTCAAGCGAGTGTCTTAGATCAAACAACGCCACAACGGCTCTCGATGTTGGATTCCATGAACCTCTGGATTGACATCGCTCGAGAACCGTTGCTCGAAGTGATGCAACGCGTGGATCTCATCATCATCAATGATGGAGAGGTCAGAATGTTGGCTGGAGATGAAAACTTAATTCGAGCAGCGCATGCTGTTCGTTTGATGACTTCTGCTTCAACCTTGGTTGTCAAACGAGGTGAACACGGTGTTCTTGCCTTCCACGGTGAAGAAATCATTGCATTGCCAGCCTTTCCAACCGCCGATGTTCGAGACCCAACCGGGTGCGGCGATACCTTCGCCGGCACCTTGGCAGCCTACATCGCAGCAGGTGAGGGGCCACTGGATCGCAACGAGTTGCGTGCTGCGCTTGTTGCTGCAACAGTCTCTGCCAGTTTCACCTTGCAATCGTTCGGGGTTGAGGCCCTGAAAAGTATGAGTGCGGATGCCTTTGACCTACGAATCACCCAGTTTGAAAGCATGCTCGGATGATTAAAAATCAATCCTTGCTAATCCTGAAACACCCGATGTTGCTCGGTTTCGCTCATCGCTTTCAGTCAACTCATCAAAGGCGAGTTCATCCAGATCTTTGGTTTCTGTTTGTGCTTGTCGTTCTTGCTGAATTTGCTCGGCAAGTGTGTTTCGGCGCGTGATGTGTTCGGTTAGGCGGTCGAGTTCTTCTTGAGGAAGTGAGCCTCCACGCTGGTCCGAAAGGTTCGCCACACTGTTGACAATTTCTTCTTGATGCGTTCGGGATGAGCGATCACGAAGTTCTTGGCCGCTCTCGGTCTCTATGGGAGTGGTTTGGTCGATTGGATGTGCCCCAGTGAGGAGTCTTCCGGCTAAGGTTGCGCTGCGAGTTAGACCTTGAACGACCGACTGCACACGAGAGGCTGTTGCACTTCTGCTCCTACGAACTTGGAAGCGTGGGTTGTCGTAGCTCGATGTACGTGGTTCAATTCCGTATTGGCTACGTGTTTGAGTGGGCGGTGCTGGTGGTTCTTCAGGGACGATTTCAGCTTCGAGAACCGTTTCTTCTCGTCGGGCAACATCAACCAAAGAAGCAGGGCCTTCATCTGCGAATATGTCTCCGAACATATCTTCGAGCACGGGCTCAGGGGTGATTGTTTCGGGTCTCTTTTGAGGTACATGGGCGCCATCTGGGCCCATGAAACTCGGAAGATAGGTGGGGGGCGCTTCACTCAGTTGGCCAACCATGGGCTGTTGAGGGATGTGTTCTTCGTCTCCAAAGATCCTGCTGAACGACCGTTCCATCTCCCTCGGTTGTGGTGAAGGGTATGGGTGTGCTGGGTGATGTGTGACTCTTGTTTCTGCCAACTCAGGCCCGGTGTGAGTCAGAGCAGTACGACGATGACGTGCATTTGCTCTTCCTCTTTCGATCAAGCCATGCTCAGTTGACATCGTCCCCATTGCGGGCTGTGATTCAGGTTCTCCAAACATCCACCCCGCTGTTTCAGGTTCTCCAAAATCTAAATCCAACGGTTGATCATGGCCATGGAATTCGAGGGGGGCAATGGATTCGGGGAGGGCATCAGCTTCGCCGTGGTTTGAAAGCAATGTCGCAATCGAAAGAGGAGATTCAAGGTGGACCGGTTCAGAAGGCAGGAGAGGGGTGGCTTGTGAGCGCGGATAATCAACGTCTCGATGCAGCTGATCAAGGCCAATACGGGCGTGTTCAAGGCTCATTCCATCGCTCAATCGGTTGTGGAGTTCACATAGCCGCATCAAGGTTGCATCGTTTCCAGTTAGGGTGTGGCAATCTTGAGCCTGAGTTTCGATGGTCAATGTTGGGCGACGCGCTCCAAACCGGCCAATGAGGAGCGACAAACCAACGACAATTGTGAAGGCTTGGACTGCAGTCCCAAGCACCATTCCCCGCAGCCCGAACCAAAGGAAAATACCGCCCATGAAGGCGTAACCATTGGGGACTAAGGGTTTGTGAGTGTGATTGAGCCTCATCACCCATTCATGAGCGATGTCCAGGCAGTGGCCCGTTTTTTGTTCGATGGAAAGCTTGCGCTCAGAGACTGTAATTTGAACCCTCCCGGGTGTCCCCACCAAGTGCAATCCTTTGAAGACCTCAAGGTCTTCAGCACTCCGTGGACCTTCCTCCTGTCCAGTAATGCGCATCCCAGTCCGCAAAGGGCCCGTAGTTGGTTATCAAACCACCGACTGCTGATGGGTTGTTGGGCGGCGAATTCCGACCCTTTTGCAAGCGCCGAATCAGTGCATTATCGCGTCAAATGCCAACACAGCACTCTCAGACCGGGTATTGCTTTATCAGGCGGCTTGCATAGGCGAAATTATGATTGAGTTGCTAACAGAAACCGCTTTGGTTGAAGGAGTCCTTGAGGAAGTTGGCAATCAAACAGAGCGCTATACGAATCGCTGGTGGTGGAAACCACTGAGGTACTTTGTATTGATTTCCCCTTTTATTGGGTGCGGCATCTACTATTTCTGGTTCCTTTGAGCCTCATTCGAGGCATTCGAGGAGCGCACTCCCCATGATTCGAGGCTTTGAGTCTAGTTGGGCAATCAATGTGGGTTCGGGGTTTTCTCTTCGAATGAACAAGGGGTTTTCCCATGCCACAATTGCAGTGCTTCCATCAACAGAGGCAACCCGTCCAACAACAAACTGTAAATCGACGCTTGCGTGAATTACATCCCCTTCAGTCAAGACGCGCTTTTGGAAAGGTGAACGGGTTAAATCCAACTTCGATCGGTGATGTGCAACCACTGCCAAAGGAATTGTTGTGTTGGTTTTCTTATCCTCGACGGCAGGGCGGACAAGCAACGTGCCGCTGCCCAAGTGATCTTCCTTAGCGTTACGGAGGGCGAGACCAACACGGTCTCCGGCTCGAGCTGCCTGCACGTCGTCATCCATGACTTGCAAGGATTTGGCGCTCCCAGCGCCGTTTGCCGGGAGAAGAACAAGTTCGTCATGAACATTCACGGTGCCTGATTGGACATAGCCAATCGCAACCAAACCGATGCCTTTGACGTTGAAATGTTGGTCGACGGGAATCACTAATGGGGCTTCAGCACTTGCTTTCAATTCATCAGAAATCGCATCCATGAGGTCGTACAACTTCTTGCGCAATTCAATGCCATCGCCCTTGGCAAAGGTCCACCCACCGAGTCCAGCCTGTGTAAATAACATCTTGACTTGGTCTTCATCGACCCATTCACCTTCTGGTGGGTTGATGATGGCGATTCCATGTGGAAGGCTTGAACTTGCGAAAGCAACAAGCGCTTCTCCAAGGGTTGCATCAACTGCGGTCACTTCGATGATTCCAACTCGCGCAGCTGAAAGTGCGTTCAGGAATGGACGAAGACGTTCGGGATACTTGGCAGGACGAATCAGTGAGAGAATGCGCGGTCCATCGCTGCCTGCTTCCTTGTGGACGTAGGTGTGCACGTCGCGTTGGTCAGTGGGTTTTGCAATTTCACGGGCCAAATCGTCGCTGCCAACCATGGCTATATTGAGAACAGGCATGACTTCGCCACCAACGAGGCCCACATCAATGTAGGGGTGCTCATTGCTCAGTGTTGCTGCGCATTTGTGCTTTGATGCGCTTTGCTTGGTCCCAATCCTTTTGCTCTTCTTCGTTTTCAACAGTCAACTGAGGGATTGGAATTGGACGCATCATCGAGTCGATGGCTACGAAGAAAAAGTACCCTTCACAGATCTTCTTTTTCTTCCATGTTGCTTTGTCCACTGCCATAGCAGTCACCTTTGTGCAAGCTGTGTGCGTGCTTGTAAACACCACTTTACCAGTGACTTCCAAAAGGTCTCCTTGACGTGCTGGAGCGATGAATTTCAGCGTATCGATGGAAATTGTAACAAATTCCCTGTGCGCGAATTTGGAGCAAGCGATCCCGCCAGCTTTGTCCATAATTGAAAGAAGGCGGCCCCCGAACAACGTGT
>CAJJAV010000011.1 GCA_905182125.1 uncultured Candidatus Poseidoniales archaeon | reverse complement strand
GCGCACTCTTCTCAGGGTGGAGAACATGCACAGGCTGTTGGTAAAGTGTTGGGAACTGATGGCAATATTGCAGATGAGCCAACATATGAAGACATGATTCATGACCAAATGAGTGCGAGGAAAAAACAAGGAAACATCAGTATATTTGCTTTCACTGCAACTCCAAAAGACAAGACATTGGAATTGTTTGGGCGCCCACGAACGAATGGAACTGGATTTGAAGCATTCAGCCTTTATTCAATGAAGCAAGCAATCGATGAAGGGTTTATTCTTGATGTTCTGAAAAACTACACAACCTATGACACGTACTGGAAACTGCATCAAGTTGCTGCAGATGATCCAACTGTTGAAGAAGGAAAGGCAAAGGCTATTTTGAGAAATATGTGCGTGAACACCCAAGTACAATCAAGGAAAAAGTTTCCATCATGATGGACCATTTCTTGAACCATACAGAGCGACAAATTAACGGTAAAGCAAAGGCTATGATTGTCACTTCTTCAAGAAAAATGGCTGTTGAATACAGACTTTCTGTCGATAAATGGATTCAGACAAATAAGGCAGGATTCAAAGCCCTCGTAGCATTTACTGATTCGATAGAAATTGACGGTAAGCAGTATACAGAGAACAGTATGAATGGTTATCCAGATACCCAAACCGCAGCCCGATTCAATAATGATGAAAATAAGATTCTCATTGTAGCCAATAAATTTCAAACTGGTTTTGACCAACCTCTTCTTCATACTATGTATGTTGATAAGAAACTTGGAGGAGTGGCCGCAGTACAAACATTGTCTCGTTTAAATCGAGTGCATCCTGGAAAAACTGAAACATGTGTACTTGACTTTAACAATCAAGCAGAAGATATTCAAAATGCATTCCAACCATACTATGAACGCACGATTTTGGATGGCGAAACTGACCCGAATGCAGTATATGAATTACGACGTAGATTGATTGATTTAGATTTATATTCTCAAGAAGATGCGCATCAATTCTGTTGCAAGATTCTCTTCAACAAGAAAGCAGGCCACGAGCAGCTTAGCATGCGTTCCTTGACCCACTTGTGCGGAAATTTTCAGAAGTGAATTAGAAGGTGAGGAACGAGTCGAATTCCGCAAAGTCATGAGACAATTCGTCAATGGATATGCGTTCCTAGCCCGAATCATTCCATTCTCGGACCAAAACCTCGAGGAGTATCTATCAGTTCTCGAGACACATCGTCCGTCTTACTTCCTGACTGAAACAACAGAGATGCCAACCTATATCCAGGAATTGGTGAACATGACCAGTCTCAGAATTACAACGACGAGCACAGGTGAGATCCCACTTGCTCAGGGCCAAGGTCTCTCTAGAGCCACGAGCCATCGCTGTTGGTAGCGTTACTGGAGATGAAGACCTGGATACACTCTCATCCATCATTGAAGCACTCAACGAACGCTTCGGGGCTGAATCTCGATGAAGGAGACCGTCTTATTCTTAGAAGGAGTTCTACATGAATTGCGAGAGAACGCAACGATTGAACGTTCAATGGACATCAATGAGCCGGATGATGTTAAGCGAACGTTTCGACCACACAGTTCGGAGACATCATGACGAATGGCCGTCGACGAAGCGGTTCCAATTCGTGAAGAAGTTCCTCGACAACACACGAGTTTCGCGAAGACATGCTCGGAATGCTTGTTCACAGAGATTCTGACACAACTCGCAACTCAAGTGAAGAAGATAAAATTCATGAAACCTCATCGCACAAGGCGAGTCGAAAACGGTTGAATGGAAATCCACGCTTCGATACTGTATCAAAACCCAAGGAAAACAAAGTCGGTTATGTCGAACACAGTGTTGTCAAAACCATTGCAGCATTCTTGAACACGCATCCAGGGGGTTCTCTTCTTATTGGAGTTGAAGAAGATGAGCAACAGAAAGGTGTGATTCGAGGAAATGCAGAAGATGACTTTGCGACGAACGATGTATGTGAGCGCCATATTATCCAAATCATAAACCGTGACATTGGTAATTTGTGGTCTGTTGATGTTGATCCGCAAGGCTGTTGAAATCGATAGGGCATCAAAGGATGTGGTGAAGGTCATAAGGTGACCGCAGTTCAAAACCTGCTTGGTGCCAACAAGGGCGATAAACTCGTATTCTACGTCCGTCAAGGCCCGATAACTACGGCTTTGAGCAGAAGAAGAGGCGGAAGAGTATGTCAAACTACATTGGTGATCGCTTGAATGGATTACGCACATCTTACTCAATGGGTATTTTCAGCCCGTACCCACTGCGTTATCCCTTATTATTGAGTAGGGACAAACGCCTTAGTGTTCATAGTCCACTTGCGCTTAGCATGTACGATTCGCATGGTGATTCGACTTCGAGGTGAGGCATAATGTCGGCTTCGAAGTGGAAACCATATCCCATAAACAAACCGTTGAAGTTGGGAAGTGTAGAAGAAATCCCCAGCAATTGGGATTTAGTGAAAATCAAACATGTTGTCAATAATCTTGTTTCAGGAGGCACTCCAGATTCTGGTAATGATGATTTTTGGAGTGATGACGATACAGGTATTCCATGGGTCTCGATTTCCGATATGAGCACGGTTGATTTTGTTGATACAACAGTAAAACGAATTACAAACTTAGGTTTGGAGGCAAAACGTTTACCAATTTTACGTAAAGGTACAATCATTTACTCGATTTACGCAAGTATTGGAAAGGTCTCGGTTCTGGATATTGATGCAACCGTAAATCAAGCGATTTTAGGGCTAAACGGACTTGTTGAAACAGATACGGACTTCCTAGTTTATTGGCTGAAACATCTCGAAGAATCGATTTCATTGTATTCTTCGAGTAATACTCAATTGAATCTTAACGCAGACATTGTTGGAAACCTACCAGTGCTTAGACCGCCGTTGATGGAACAGAAAGTAATCAGTAAATTTCTTAATAAAAACATGTCATTTCCTAATGAAAACATTCGTTGAAACGCAACTTGATTTGCTAAAAGAAAAACGATCAGCCCTCATCACACAAGCCGTTACTAAGGGTCTCAATTTAGATGTTCCAATGAAATATTCTGGAACAGAATGGATCGGTGAATTTCCTGAACATTGGACAAAGGTCAAACTTGGTCACTTATCGACAAGAATCGGTGATGGACTTCATGGAACGCCAAAATATGTTGACCATTCCGATTACCGTTTCATTAATGGAAATAATCTAGTGAATTCTCAAATTCTGTTCAAAGGCTCAACTAAGTTTGTATCTTACGAAGAATATCAAAAACATCATATCAGCCTAGATGATTCGTCACTTGTACTTTCCATAAATGGGACTATCGGGGTGTCTGCTTTTTACAATGGCGAAAAGGTGATTCTTGGAAAGAGTGCTGCATACATTAATTGTAAAACCACCCTTTGTCGAGAATTTTTGCACCAATACATACAATCAACCTTCATTCAGAATTGGATGCAGATGGAAGCAGGGGGGACCACAATACCGAATTTGTCCCTAGAATCAATAAGGAATATGCCTATCTTATGCCCCCCTATTGAAGAGCAAAATGAAATTTTCCAACACTTAGAAGGATTCCAGAGGAATTTTCTTGCAATCAAATCTGGTTTGGTGTCTCAAATTGATACACTAAGGGAATATAGAACTGCATTGATTTCTGCAGCAGTTACAGGAAAAATCGATGTTCGATCACTCTAATCCCATTCAACTGCGTCGTGGTAAGGTTCTGTTCCCCACCATTCAGGTTTCTCAAACATGTTGCGAGTTTCATGGAATTGATATCGACAGGTTCGAAGCACCATGTTCGATGTCCATGAGCCACCTAATTTTCCTGTCAACCCCATCTCAACAAGGTGCTTGGCAATCTTGTTGCCTGACCAATTCTGCTTGAAGTGTCTAAACCTCATGTAGTCGATGGCATCTTGTTCAGCCCAATTCGGAACGATCACCGTTTTCATCCACGTCCCAACCGAAGATAGATTTCGTGAATTGCTTTGTTGTTGCTCTAATTGAGTTCATTGCCTCAATCGTTCGTTCTGAAATCAATCCTCTTTCCATTTCAGCTAAAGCGCCCATCAGTGTGAGAAAGAATCTACCCATTGAGTCGAAGTATCCAATGTTCCTCCATCTTGGTCGAGAATGTGGATATCAACGCCAATGCCTCGTTCAACTCATCAACTGAGCCTAAGACAATCTGTACGTCTCTGAACAATCTGTCCATCTTGAGAGCAAGCACATGTCCAACCCGTTCCTGATAGATGGTTTCACGCATTGCTCGACCTGCTGGCCTTGACCAAAGGTGGATTGCAGCAGATATTCCATCATCGATGTAGATGTCATCAGGATCGAAGGTCTAATCCTCGAAATTCTGCGTAAGCAAGCAGACGTTCTACTTGGGCATCGAGGCTCACGCCCTCTTCTGCTTGACGCTTTGAGGAGACTCGAGCATAAGCGACTGCTCTTGATTTGTTTTTTTTGTTATTTCCAAACACGCTAGATATTCTAGATTTTTTACTATTTGAATGCGCACTTGCATTGCTAGGGGTTGTCCATACCCTTGCTGACTTAGGTTCAACAGGGGTTTGAGCAGGGGTTTCAGAGGTCTGGATTGTTTGAACAAGGGGTCCGGTCATGGACTACCCCTTGAGTAAGTAAATCAGTTGAAATAGGTCTAGGACACACCGTGCTCACTGTTTCTCATCAAATATCTTCGCCAGCATTCGATGGAAATGATGCACACCCTGTTCCTTGCTCGGTGAATACCTTCCGCGGTCATAAGCAGACGATGCCATCCCACGCTGCACCAACTCGATGACCCACTGGTCCTGATCCTCGACCGTGTCGAGCAGTGAACCCGCACCTTGGCTCGCCAGCTCGGCATTGGCCACATAGCCCCGGTAGAGCACCCTCGTTTGGGTTGGAGAGACTGGGACGACGATGTTGAGTGAAAGCCCCCAGGGATAGAAGTTGAACATCATGTTGGGAAACAGCCAGAGGTAGTAGGCCGCGATGTCTTCACCAGCATCAGGGTGGTCTTCAGGCAGGTCAAACTTGACATCGCCTTCCATCGCCTTGCCGATTTGCAACACGCCGCCGTCAAACGCCTCTGTGGCATAGGCTCCGTAGTCAAGCGCCTGGTTCAGTTCTGGGTGGACGTAGGGAATGTGAAACCCTTCGAGGTAGTTGTCGACATAGAGCATCCAGTTGGCATCAATCGGGTGATCGCGGTCACGCGCAGGGTCGTGGGTGTACGCCTCAGCGTTGAGAAAGCCCAGCCGATCCTCCACCTCCTTCCAAGGAAGTTCTGCCGAATCATCGAGCGCAGTGAAGTGCATGCCCATCCACTGCTTGAGTGAAAACGCAGCCAGATTATCGCTCGCTGTTGGAAAGTCGATTGCCTCTGCGAATTCCGGCATGTGCCTCAATGTTCCATCCAAATTGAAGGTGCGCCCATGGTACCTGCACTGCAGGGTTTTTGCCGCGCAGGCCTCCAATGCCACTCGCATGCCTCTGTGGGTGCAGACGTTGGAGTAGCATGCGGTAACTTCGTTCTTGACAAGCACCACCGATTCGCCAGTGATGGCTTCATAATGTTCGATTGGCAGCACGTTGTTGGCCCCAAATTCAGATTGGTGAGCGGCAAATTGCCAGCCTGAAAACACCGATTGCAGTTGCTTGAAGTGCTCCAGTTCGGTGTACCAAGCTGAAGGAAGGGTTCGCGCTTTGCGGATGTCCTCATCGATCAGTGGCTCGCTCATTGGCCTCACACCCAAACGTCATTCTCAGCGGTCAATTCGCCACCAGCATCACCGGTGTTGACAACGCCACGCGGCTCAACAAGCATGACGTGGCACTCGGTTTCAGCAAACGGTTTGTGCCTCATGCCTTTGGGAACCACGTACATCTCGCCTTCAGAAAGGTGAACGGTTTCGTGCTCCATTTCGATGTGCATCGAGCCTTTGACCACAATAAACACCTCATCGGTGTCCTCGTGGTTGTGCCAGACAAACTCGCCTTCGAGCTTGGCCAGCTTGAACTGGTAGTCGTTCATCTCTGCAACGACGCGTGGGCTCCAGTGTTCACTGATCTTGGTCAGTTTCTCTGCCAAGTTGATGGCGGCCATGAACGCTTGAGAACGCCGGTTCTTCTTTGGTTTATCTCAAGCCTCAACCGTACTTTTGCCACTCGGTTCCAGTCCACCAATAGGTCGATCCGTCATCCATTGCTCTCCATGTGTAACCACTTTCGTCGGTCCACTGGCGCAAAACGGTGGGCTCAGCAACAACCGGCTGTGGGGTCGCTTGGACCATTTGAACGGGTTGCGCGGCTTGAACGGCCTGGACCGGTTGGGCAGCCTGGATGGGTTGCGCTGCGTATGCGGTCGGTTCGACCATTTGCAATTGATTCATAATGCCGCCTTGGGCGAAGTCCTTTGATGCATCTTCTTCAGGTGCGCGGTTGCGCATGAAGAGCACAACACCAACGCCTCCGCCGATCAGGACGAGGAGGACCAAGACAATGGTGAGAAGACCAGAGTCTTCGTCAGAGGATGAGGAGGCCCCATCGTCGCTTGATTCTTCGACTTCATCAGCGGGTGGCATCAAGACCTTGTCAATCACATGGATGACGCCGTTCGAGCCAATGACATCAGCCAGTGTAATGTTGGCACCGTCGATTGAAGCCTGA
Source organism: uncultured Candidatus Poseidoniales archaeon (assembly GCA_905182125.1). GTDB lineage: Archaea > Thermoplasmatota > Poseidoniia > Poseidoniales > Poseidoniaceae > MGIIa-L1. Next base: position 130,617 of record CAJJAV010000011.1, on the reverse strand, counting down.
CCCATAAGCGAGAGCGTAGCGTTGTCGCCGTTGACCATTTGGAGGTTCATTCCCTCGGTGATGTCTGCTGCCGAAACTGATCCGGAGTGGACGTGGTAGAGAAGAATGTCCGTGAGGGCTGCTTTGCCTTCTGGGGTGTCGAGCGCAGCCAAGTCAATGCCAGCATCTGCGAAGGCCTGATCTGTTGGAGCGAACAATGTGAACGGTCCTTCGCCCTGGAGCGTAGCAAGCAACTCAGCTTGGATCACTGCGGCAACCAACGAGTTGTGGATGCCGGTGCATTGAGCGGTGCGTGGAAGGTCGTTTGGTGCATCGGTTGGCGTGAGAACCTTATCGATGACATGAATCACACCGTTGCTGGTGTTCACATCGGCCAAGACAACATTGGCTCCGTTGACCATAACGCCATCACCGACGGTGAACGCCAGTGGCTGGCCGTTGACTGCTGTAGCAACCATGCAGTCTGTGACTGCTGAAGCTGGGACTGCACTGCCAACGACGTGGTAAAGGAGAATATCTGCAAGTGCAGCCTTTCCTTCAGGTGTGTCGAGCGCTGCCAAGTCAATGCCAGCATCTGTGAAGGCCTGGTCGGTTGGGGCGAAGATTGTGAATGGCCCCTCACCTTGGAGCGTTGTCAACAACTCAGCCTGAATCACAGCGGCCACAAGCGAATTGTGGATGCCTGTGCATTGCGCGGTGCGTGGGATGTCGTTTGGTGTTGGCGTTGGTGTCAGCACCTTGTCAATCACGTGGATGACACCGTTGCTGGTGTTCACATCGGCCAAGACAACATTCGCTCCGTTGACCATAACGCCATCACCGACGGTGAACGCCAGTGGCTGGCCGTTGACTGCTGTAGCAACCATGCAGTCTGTGACTGCTGAGGCTGGGACTGCACTGCCGACGACGTGGTAGAGAAGAATGTCAGCGAGGGCATCCTTTCCTTCGGGTGTGTCAAGCGCTGCCAAGTCAATGCCTGCATCTGTGAAGGCTTGGTCGGTTGGTGCAAAGACCGTGAATGGTCCCTCACCTTGGAGCGTTGTCAACAACTCAGCCTGAATCACAGCAGCCACAAGCGAGTCGTGGATGCCGGTGCATTGCGCGGTGCGTGGGATGTCGTTTGGTGTAAGTGTAGGTGTGAGCACCTTGTCGATCACGTGAATCAAACCGTTGCTTGTTGCTACGTCGGTTGCGGTAACGGTGGCTCCGTTAACCATGACGCTGTCACCGACGGTGAAGGAAAGTGGGTCTCCATTGACGGCGGTTGCTGACATGCAGTCGGTCACAGCTGAAGCGGGCACTTCGCCAGCAACGACGTGATAGAGGAGAATGTCACTGAGGGCAGCTTTGCCTTCCGGTGTGTCGAGGTCTGCAAGGACAATTCCCGCATCGATGAACGCCTGGTCTGTCGGTGCAAAAATCGTGAATGGACCGTCGCCCTGGAGGGTTGGCAACAATTCTGCTTGAATCACACTGGCCACGAGGGAGTTGTGAACCCCAGTGCATTGTGCAGTGCGTGGAATGTCGTTCGGTGTTGCAGTTGGCGTCAGCACCTTGTCGATGACGTGGATGACCCCGTTGCTTGTGTTGACATCTGGAAGCGTGACGGATGCATCATTCACCATCACGCCGTCGCCGACGGTGAAGGAGATTGGGTTGCCGTTGACGGTGGTTGCCGTCAAACACTCAGTGACCGCAGAGGAAGGAACTTCCCCAGCGATGACGTGGTAAAGCAAGATGTCTGTGAGGGCTGCTTTGCCTTCTGGTGTGTCGAGGGAGGCCAAATCGATGCCAGCATCAATGAATGCTTGATCGGTTGGGGCAAAGAGCGTGAATGGCCCATCTCCCTGAAGGGTGGTCAACAATTCTGCTTGAACAACAGCGGATACGAGGGCGTTGTGGATCCCAGTGCATTGTGCTGTGCGGGGGATATCATTTGGAGTCTCAGAGGGCGTGAGCACCTTATCGATGACGTGGATAACACCGTTGCTTGTGGCAACATCGGCTGTCGTGACCGTTGCGTCGTTCACCATCACGGTGGTACCGACGGTGAAGGAAAGTGGGTTTCCGTTGACGGCGGTTGCCGACATGCAGTCAGTGACAGCGGAAGAGGGCACTTCGCCAGAGACAACGTGGTACAGAAGGATGTCAGTGAGGGCTGCTTTGCCTTCTGGTGTGTCGAGGGCTGCGAGGTCAATTCCGGCATCAGTGAACGCTTGATCTGTCGGAGCGAAGAGCGTGAACGGTCCGGTGCCTTGGAGCGTTTCAAGCAATTCAGCCTGAATCACACCAGCCACGAGTGAATCGTGAACGCCGGTGCACTGGGCTGTGCGTGGAATGTCCTTGGGTGTGTCTGAGGGTGTCAGAACCTTGTCGATGACGTGAATCAAACCGTTGCTCGTCACAACATCGGTCGCAACAACGGTCGCACCGTTGACCATCACAGAGGTTCCGACGGTGAAGGAAAGTGGTTGTCCGTTGGCTGCGTCTGCAGACATACAGTCGGTCACATCGGCAGCAGGAACTTCTGCGGAAACCACGTGATAGAGCAGGATATCTTGGAGCGTTACTTTCCCTTCTGGGAGTGTCGAGGGCGCCGAGGTCAATGCCAGCATCTGAAAACGCTTGGTCGGTCGGTGCAAAAACCGTGAATGGCCCGGTACCTTGGAGGGTAACAAGCAAGTCAGCTTGGATCACAGCAGCCACGAGTGAATTGTGAATGCCAGTCGTTTGTGCTGTTGCAGGGATGTCAACTGGTGGCGACAATACGGCGTCGATGATGTGGATGACTCCGTTGGATGCTGGAACATCTGCCGTTGTGACCATTGCGCCTCCAACGGTTACTTCGCCGTTGTTGACACCAAATTTGACCTTGTCACCGTTGGCCATTGTTGCGAGCATGCCATCGGTGACAGCGCTCGAAGGTACTTCCGAAGAAACCACGTGATAGAGCAGAATATCTTGGAGTGTAACTTTTCCTTCCGGGGTATCGAGGGCTGCCAAATCGATGCCTGCATCAATGAATGCTTGATCGGTTGGTGCAAAGAGCGTGAACGGCCCTGTACCTTGGAGGGTTGCTAGCAAGTCAGCCTGGACCACAGCATCCACGAGTGTATCGTGAACACCTGTTCCTGCAGCGTTTGTGGGAATGTCTTCGGTCGCATCTGCGCTGGCGATGAGAGGTATGCTTGAGGCGAGGAGGAGGGTAAGCATTAGGTAAACGACAATCTTTCTCATAAGCCAAGATTAAAGTTAGACAGTATATAACCCAGTGTTTTTCATCTGTTCATAAATCCTCGTCAAGCTCAACCTGAACCTTGCGCTAAACAGGGCATCGTCGTATTTTTCATAGGATTGGGCGTATCCTCCATAATGTCCAGAGGGGTTTGTGTCTGGAGTTTTACATTTGAGAAGAGAACTCAAACCCCGGTGTTGAGCGTCCGGTCCGTCTCCTCTGGGTCGATGAACAAGGCGGCGAGGATCACGAATGTTTCGAGCACGGCAGCGATGTAGAAGATGGTCTGATAGTCGTACTGGGCGGCAAAGATGGGCGCCAACTGGTAGCCGATGATGGCGGAGAGGTTCATCATCGCCATGTAGCCCGTGAATTGCGTTCCACCCACTTCGGCCCAAGTGACCCGCATCATCAGGGAATAGGCACAGATGGAGACGATGGCCCAGAGGAAGGTGTGAATAATCCACACCAACATCATGAACCAACCTTCGGCCCACATAGAATCGAGCATGCCCCAAGTTAAGGTTGTCAATGAAGCACTGAGGGCCGCAAACATCAGCGTGGATTTCCCCCCAAAGCGACGACCAAGTTCGCCACCGGCCATGGCCCCCAACATCGTCACCACAAGGATGATGCCGCCCTTGGTGGCGTTGAACTCTTTTTGGGTCCAACCCAATTCTTGGAGGAAGAGCAACGGAAGAATGGGAATGAGAATGAAAGCGAGGGAAATGACGAGGCTGACCGCGATACCGAGCTTGGCTGAACGAACCGAAAAGGCCGTTCGGATGTTGCCCAAAATGACGCTAAAGTCTCGAACTTCCTCGGCGCCTTCCTCGGCATCGTCGACCTTCTCAACAGCGTCACCCTCGTCCCACGGGAAGCGCTTCTCACCGGGACGTTCACGCATGAAGAGCGGCACCATCATGATGGTCACCAAAATCGGAATCTGAATCAAAAAGGCGCCGCTGATGCCAACAACACCGATGATGGTGCCGAGCCCTGCGCCACCGATGATACCACCCAAGGACTTGGCCGTGAACATGTAACTGTTGACACGCTCAAATTCGTGAGGTTGGAGCACATCAACAGCAAGGGCGTCGGTTGAAACATCTTGCAAGGCCGTGAACACGTTGTAGACAAAGAACAGCGCACCGAGGAGTGAGATGTTGTTGGTCAAATCAGGAACCATCAGCATGGTCACGAGCAGCGCCACCATGCCCGTTTGGGCGATGAGGATCCAGGGACGACGGCGTCCAAGAGCCGGTACTTGGAAGCGGTCAATGATGGGACCCCAGAGGAACTTGAATGACCATGGCAAGGTACCGAGGGTCAACAGGTAGGCGAGGTCGCCGGCGTCAGCACCCTCTGCAGCGAGGAAAGTGACCATCGTCACGGTGATGAAGCCCCACGGAACGCCTTGGGCCACGTACAAGGCGGAAAGGGTGATGACGCGAGCACGGTAGCTGTCGACGAGGGTTTCACCGTCGGAGGTGGATTCGCCCTCAACAACCTCGGTTTCCGGTTCGCTAAAATCAAGGTCAAGATGGAATCGGTCGCGCTGCTTGGTGGCGACATAACCGACGAGGAACACAACGAGGAAGATCCATCCTGCAAACAAGAAGACTGGGAGAGAACCGTCACCGACTGCCATGCCCGTCAACGCTTCACCGTTTTCATCGAGAATGGTGAAGTCCAACACCAGCAGACTGACCACGGTGGCGACCTCTTCGCCATCGTCGTTGTGTGAACAGAGGGCACTGTTGAAGGCCTCCGCATCAACCGTTAGAGCAAGATTGTAGGCACCCAAGGCCTCTTCACCAAAGGCCATCTGGTCTTCGATTTCACTCTTGGTCAATCCTTCGATCACACCGGAGAGAAGGGAAGCGTTGTGCCAGGTTAGGTTCACCTCATGTGCCCCAGGATTTTCTCCCGACCCCGAAAGGGTCCATTCACCCTTGGTAGCAGTTCCTGTAATCGTGTCGGGTGCATTAGCCTCGCCGCCCGTACAGAGCGGACCTCCCGAGGTCTCGTCTTCACCGTAGGTAAGGGAGAAGAGAACGCCGACAACGTGGCCCCCAGCCGCCTCAATGGCTTCGACGATGGTTGAGGAATCAAGGCTCCATTCCACGGTTGCTTCGTCTTGATAGTCAGCGGATATCGTCTCCAATTCAATGGACGTCATGGTCGACTCAACCGTGTAGGTGCCGGTCGTTTCTGAGCCACCTCCGCCGCCGCTGAGGCATCCGGTAACCGGTGCGAGAACGATCAGCATCAAGAAAAGATGAACCGGTCGCATGGATGGAGGGTGGCCCTGTTCATCTTCAAGATTGTTCACGCCTGTTTGAGGCGCTCCGCCTCAATCCCAAATGCCCATGTCCATGCGAGCGCCTTCGCTGGCGTGGATTTTTGGAGCCCAGCGAGGCGTCCAGACCAGGTTGATGTGGACCGATGCGAACTTCGGTCAATGTTCGGTTGGACTTCGATCGAAAAGGCGGCCAGGAGGCTTGTTGCCCCATCGATGAGTCCTGCTTGGAGCAAGGCCTGGGCAGATCGAATGGTGGCCTCGAGTTGAGCTACTTGGGGAAGGGGAGCGGAGACATGGGAAGAACCCTCACGATCTTGTGGAAACGCTATGTCGCTTCATTGTATTCTGTTCGGATTCAAAGTGAGTTGTCTGCTCGATTGAGCACCCATTCAAACATCGATTTAAGGCTGGGATGAAGTGATATCGCATCCTTGGTAAGCGTATATTCGACTGTAGCCGGAACGGTTGCATAAGCAGTACGGGTGACCAACCCATTGGCTTCCAGTTCGCCCAATCGTCTTGCAACAGTTGTTGAGGAAGAGTCAACCCTCTTTTTTATTTCAGAAAAACGCATTGGCGTAGGATCACAATTCATTATGTAGAGAATACTGAGCATCTTAGATTTTGAGAGTAAAACCAGTAAATCATCAACATGGCTTCGGGCCGATTCGCACATTGATTCAATGCGCAGTGATTGTACTTGAGACATAAAAATTCTAAGTATCATTTTGTTATTAAGGCACAGGTTACAACATTGTTACAAAAGAACACTTCTGCCACTTTTTGGTTTATGTACGGGAGTACTTAGCCGGGGTCATGATGGCACATCCAAACGGCAAAACAATGAACAGCATCGGTTTCTCGAAATACGGCAAACCCGCCCAATTGAAGAAAACGGAGGTGCCTTATCCACATGGATTTGATGCATCTAAAAATGTAGTCATCAAAGTTCACGCATCTTCGGTTAATCCAGTGGACAAAATACTTCTGTCTGGAGATTTGAAACTTGTTTTCCCTGTTGCTGAATTCCCTCATGTCATCTCTTATGATGTTGCAGGAGTTGTGGAAAAAGCCGATAGCAAAGGAGTATTTTCGGTAGGACAACCTGTGTTTGCTCGCGTATGGGGTGATGTAGATGATGACAAGAAGACCCCGTGGTTCAGAGGTGCAATGGCCGAATTTTGTGTTGCACGTACATCTGATGTTGTCACTAAGCCAGACAGCATCAGTTTCGAGGAAGCCGCATCTATTCCACTCGCTGGAATGACTGCATTCCAGGTACTGAAAGAATCTGGGCTGAAAGAAGGAGACTCTGTCTTCATCTCCGGAGGGGCTGGTGGAGTTGGCACAATGGCCATTCAATTGGCAAAGCATGTATTCAAAGCAGGACTTGTAGTTACGACAGCATCAAAAGGCGAAAAGATGGATTTGTGTAAGAGCCTTGGTGCAGATGAAGTCCTCGATTACAAATCAGAGAACTTTGTCACAGTATATGGAAACGATGACAGTACGAAATTCGATGTTTGTTTTGATACAACTGCAGAAGGTCTTGAGATGGTCAAAGTCATCAAAGAAGGGGGACGAATTGTATCTATTGCAGGAACGCCTACTTTAGATGAAATTAGGAGAATCGGAGGAACTGCTTGGATTCTCAAACTCTTCTTGAAGCGGAAGAGTAAAGCGCAAGGAGTACAAAGCTGCTCAATCTGTGAACGCTAGCTGGACCTACCTCTTCCTTTCACCAAGTCATGAAGATCTCTCAACGCTTGCAAATCATCTCGAAAGCGGTGCGATTAAGCCTGTGCTCGACGGTGTTTGGGACTTCCATTCAGAAGATTCGAAGATGGTTGGCAGGGGGCGTTCAATCGCTCTTTTTCGGGTCGAGCAAAGGGTAAATGTGTGGTAAAAATTGCACCCTAAGCATACCGACACTAAGGGCACCGTTGATTATGATGGTGCAGAAAATTCTACACCCTCGGCACTCAGAAGACGACGTTTCGTTTCCACACCCCCTTCAGCGCTGTAGCCCCCCAAACTGCCATCGCTCCGAACAACCCTGTGGCATGGAACGATGGGAGGGTACCCTTTGTCTCACAACCCACTCTTGAAACCGATTGAAACTTTAACTAAAGATTATATCCCGGATGTTGGAGGCGGAAATATGTACTACAGAGTGAGCATAGCACAAATCAATCCAGAACAAAAAGATGCTTTTGTTGCAAGAGCAGATGAACTACGAGATGCAATGCAAGCACTCCCTGGACTCCAATCCGTAACCTTCATTCAAACAGGTGAAGGAGAAGCTGTGGGTTTGGCAGTCTATGATTCCGAAGAGAGTTTCATGAAAGCGGCACCTTTGGTTGTAGAAATAATGGGTGGCTTTGCAGAGTTCTTTACTGCCCCTCCAGAGCAAAGATCTGGACCGATTATTTGGTCAATGTGAACCTCAAAATTAACGCTGAATGTATCTTTCAGTCATAGCAAGGGCTTACAGTGGGCCCTTTACGACCGTAGCGACGAATTGCACCCACTGAAAGCCCTTGCAAACACTAATGTTGTACAAATTGGTTTGAGCATAACCCTCGTATATGTATGAATATGTTCTATTCACTTGTTGAATATATGTGCATTAAAATACAATCAAACTATTCTCTCCGAGCAACGAAATATAAAGCGAAAAGGGATGACATAAGTGCAGGAAATACCGTAAAACCAGGCAATTCATCATCAACAATAGCATTATCCTGTGAAGTTGGCATAGGCTCATTGGTCCAACTGTAATCTACTAAAGTCGCAATCATTTGCAGGGTATCATATTCACAAGATTAATTTTGAAATTCCTTCCAATCAACCATTTGGCCAATTGGTCGATAGTAGTCCTTACCGTTATGATTAATCCACTCAAATCCATGTTCGTCAGAACTTTGAGGAGTTGTGTCAATTGGCGGCCCGCTTGGGATCATGTTGTTCGCTGCCGGGGGATTGACTAGAGGGGTGGGGATTGGGATGTCTGTTAATTCAGGTTTAATTTCTTGCGACTCTCGGACAGGTGTGATTCTTAATTCATTGTTGTCATATGTCAATTGATGAACTTCAATTCCTTTACTTTTCACCAGAGAATTATCCAGCAACAAGACATGTGATTCAAAGGCCTTTGTGAATTTCAACATGGGGAGCCATATGAGGGGGTAAAAAGCCAGCACCATGAATATAGTGAAGGCTAGAATAAGGGCAACATACCCGATTCCCTGCTCGATATTACCATCCGCCGCTGCCGCCGATGAAATCTTCCAAGCGGTTTGGAAAAAGATCACAACTGAACCGAAACCGGCGCCAACATTTGTTAGATCGTTTGCCTTTTCTCCAATAGGGGACATGGACCGTGTATTTTTATCCACAATGGACAGCGAACTGTACCTTAAGACCAAAATTGGAGCTATTAAAACAGTGATAAAAGGAGCAAATATGAGTGTTGCGATTACCCTTTCATCAGAGTAAGCTTCTAGAATTCGGCCACCGACACCCGTATTTGATAACACACAAGAGGGGTCGCAGAACGTGCCTACGCCCCCATCATCGCAAAGAAAGTCTGCCGTTTCAAATGTACCATCGTCACAAATGACGGCATCAGGCATATCGCCTTCCGTGACCATGCTTAAGTTTGATTGAGCAAAGATGCTGATGAGAAAAAATAGGACAAAAATGGCTGTAATGCTCAGTTTACGGGTCGCTTTAAAGAGCTCGGGGCGCGAACCTGTTGGCGGCATACTGTATTCTGAAAAACGAATTAAAAACTTTTTTCCACCACCGAAAATAGTTGCATACATCGGTAAGACTGATTTGATAAAAAGTCTGGTAGTTTTATTCCATAACCCACCCACAAGCCAGTAAAATAATACAGCAAACAAAAGAGGAATTCCGAAAAAGGGAATTGAAAGAAACAATAATGGTGAAAGAAGCAAAATTGCAATCAAATATTCTTTCGTAGGACTCACTTTAGGTTTTTCCGATTCAATTGTTCCTTGATCTGATTCTGTATTCTTCGGCCCTAGTGAATATTTGCCAACTAAAATTAGCAGGCCCTCCGTCCAAGCCCAGGGTATGGTAATTACTAGCCCAGCACCAACGGTTAGAAACGCAAGTCCAAATTGAAAAAATCCTCTCTTCCAACGACCAAGGTAAAAGTTGTGAAAACCTAAGGGACCGAGCAAAATTGCAAGTAGAAATGCTAAAAATTTACTTTTTTTCTTAAGATCTAACTCATCCGCACTCATGATAAAATGAGAAATAGTCATCTTATAATATTATTCCAAACCATGAACGAAATTACCAAAACACGATTTACAAATTCGATCTATGCACAAGGGCCCACCTTGCATTCTCATACATACACAACCGTAGCGTCTGTATCGACCCACTGAATCCCCTTTGTATCGGAAAATAAAATGCAAAGGGGTTTCGGATAACCCCTTGCAACTTCATCCGAATCAATTTGTTGCTGCTTTGGATTTGTTTCGGTTACGATTCCACTTCTTGATCCGTGGGAGTTGCCATTTGATTATTCCCGTCCAGAAAACAATCGCTACCACAGCTTGTCCAACAAACATCGTGACCCAAGGATCATTATCCCAGGCGTCAGTGTTTCCAGTGAAGGTAATTCGAGCGAAATAAACAGAAATCATCATCCCAAAGGTCAGATGAACCCAACGAAGAATTGTATTCCAATTCCTTGCCAAATTCATTCCTCTTTTGAGCTCTCTTGGTGTTCTTTCAATTTCGCTTCATATTCTTCTTTGGAAAGACCGTGCCATCCTACACACATTCCAGTTGGTGATCTTCCGCATCCGCATTTACTCATAATATCATATCTCCTTGTCACTGGGAGGTACCCTTCCTATTAAGAAGAAAAAGTTCCAAAGCAGAGACTATGGTATCGAGTTTGAAACTGGGTGCTTGATATAATTAAGCAACTTGGTAGCAGTATGCAACCACCCATTTATGTGCAGCCCCTTTGCTTGCAATCACAAGGACGAGAATTCATCGAACTGTTAGGGAAGTCACATGTTCTCAACATGTTGTTTTTCATGTCTCGTACGAAAAAACCAATGAGATTTAATCAACTTAAGCGAGATATAGGCATTACTGCGACCACGCTCGCCCGTCGCTTGGATGAGATGATTAATCAGGGGCTGGTTGATCGAGAAGTTTTTGCTGAAGTTCCGGCAAGGGTTGAGTATGAATTGTCAGAAAAAGGCAGAACGCTGGGGCCAATCCTCAAATCTGTTTTTGAATGGGTTGGAAGCAATAATTCCTAGGGTGATTCAGAAATGAAAGTAATATCAAAATTCAAAGTGACCAAAGGTTACGGTGTATGGAAAAAAGAATTCGAGTCAAACGAGGCCATGAGGCTAAAAAATCACGTTCGAGTCTTAGCTTACGGTCATGAAAACGGCAACGAAAGTAGCGTATACACGGTTTTCGAAATGAATTCGATTAAGGATAAGCAGTTGAAAGACCCTCATATGATCGAATTTAGAAAGAATGCGGGCGTTGACCCCACCTCGTTGGAAATCATAGCATTGGTTGAATAATGTCACTGAACATACCCTTGCTTTCATCAGTCGAGAGAGGGTACCACCTCTGTATCCCCTTACGACAAGCGTCCCACGCGTCGGTACCCTTTCAAACGGGGGCATTCGGAAGGGGGCCCTTCTCGAAATCATTGAATGATCTTAATACGGCGGGTTACATTTACATAAAGCAATAGTGGGCTTCAAGCATGGATCATGAAGCACCTTCTCCTGATGATACCTTACGTACCCGTCTTGCGAAACTTGGTTATGCCCTCGTCAGCCGTTTTCTTTACCCTGTTGTGATTGGTGCTGTCATCCTCTTCATCCTGTTCAAAGTTTTTAGCTCCGGCAGTTCATTTGGAGTGGCGGAATTGATGGGGATTATGGGGGCAGAGGCATGAAAAAATCGTCCTGTTTGAACCATCAACCAATCAATTCGGATCAGTTACAAGAGGTCACCCATTACCCATGCAACTCTGGAAATAGGTTGTAAGGGGTTGCAGCGGATCGTTTGTATCGCGACCGATATCGACACGAAACTGACACATTCTGAATACAAATCAAATACATGCAGTCGAAGCGCCAAATATGCGCTTGGAATGGCCCGTCTATGCATTTACTGCCGGTGTTTTCCTCGCCTTTGCTCTAAGTGTTCAGTTTCTCTCTCTTGGCACCTTTACCGTCGTTGGGCTGTTCGTGCTGCTGACCGTGGCCTATGCCTGGGTCGCCTGGCTGATGATCAAGCAAAAGGCCGTCCTCGAACTTCACGCCTACATTACCTGCAATACGTGCGGTGAGTTGACGCCTTCACAAGGCAAGTACTGCATGAACTGCGGTGCCAACTTGTAGTCAAACATATGCAAGGGCTCCCCCCTGTATGTCCATTGAAACGGTTCTTGAATTTGAAAGAGCCATCAGTGGGCCAAATTTTAGTTTTGATCTAAATCAATAACTAGGAATTTCTGTTTCCATGGTGTTGAAAATATCATCCCAAATCAACTTTGTTAGTTTGTCACCATTCGTGACATCGAAATTTAGAGTCAATGTACAGGTTGATCCAGTAGCACAAGCGTCTGGCCCGTCAACCATAGGTGCAGTAAACACTCCACCTGATGATGCTTGAGCTTCCCAATAATACATATTTGTAGATACTGACTCCTCTCCATTGTTCGTCAATTCTACCACTACGCTATGGCATTCCTCATCGTCTCCATAGCCACACAAGCTATCTCCTTCATCTGCAGATGAGGTTGATGTCACGTTGATCGATGCATCAAATCCAGTCATTCCTTCAGTACAGCCCGCAAGGAGCATTGTGGTGGCCAAAAGTATTCCAATTACTATTTTGTTCATGGGTTCCCCTGATTATTAATTTATTTAACTCTGTCCCCGACAATGATATTATCCGTTAAATTCTTTAGAAAATGCCATATTTCCCGCATGCATGCGAAATCGAATAACCAAATATGATATTTTGTGAGGGTCAATCTGAATACCCATTGAAACGGTTCTTGAATGTGAAAGGTCTTCCACTGCGTTCTTCGATAGGCGACTCAATGATTCATTCTAAACGGAGAGGGCCCATGCGTTCAACCTTGTGAGAAATAGCAAAATATATTCCCCAATTCAAACACGTTCTAGAACTTATGATTTTTTATTTAATCGAGGGAAAAGAGCGGGAGTGCGATCTCGATATTTTTGATATTCTGGATCATCTCCCCACTTTTCTAACCCTCGTTTATCGAGTATGGGAATTCCACTGACTTTCGTTAAGAGAAGATAAATGAATATGGGTGATACCCAAGCCACTCTTTCTAGACCTGTAAAGCAAGAGATTCCAAAGAAGGCGATTCCAGTCCATAGAAGAATTTCTCCTAAGTAGTTCGGATGCCGAGCGTAAGACCACAAACCACTGTCGATCCATTTGCCCTGATTCTTCGATTCTGTATTGAATGCTGTTTTTTGGCGATCTGCTATGGCTTCAATACCAAATCCAAGCATCCATATTGACACCCCCACACCGTCCCATATCCCTAATGCTGGTGCTGTATCTGCTTGAGTATTGATGACAATAACTACAATCATTGTTAGGAACACCCACAGCCCTTGAAGGGTCCATGGTACAAGAAATCGGATCGGCGATGTTTTGAGTTGATCAAAGCGTCCATCTTTTCCCGTTCGATGAATACGAAAATAAAGAAAACTGGACAGACGCAAAGACCAGATGACAACAAGTAAACTGACCATTAATTCTCTCACACTTGGAGGTTCGGACTGTGATCCTGCCCAAAGGCTGAATCCTACTACTGTGAGGTAGGTTAAGCCACCCGTTAAATCATAGAAGCGTTCAGTTTTTCCGATCGATGCAGGTATCCATGCGACCCATTGTATACCGATACAAACCACTGCACAATAGAGTACGGCAGAGGATCCATTCAAAATGACTGAATTATTTCCAACAGCACGAACCATCAAAAAGGCAATGATACACACGGAAGTCACAACGATTGTTGTTAATCGCAAATCTTGACGAGTAGAATCCATTGCTATCGCCTATTCGAGTATCATCATATTGTTAATAATTCTGCTTACCTCTCTAAGCGGTGGGTACTCTGATGCTGCACACCTTGGTGCTCATCTGTACCTACGCGGGCGCCTCAGAGTGGCATCGACCTGCTGCCATCAGTTCCAATTGTCGGCGCGTCGAATCACGGTTTTCCAAGTGACTTGCAAAATGGCAACCACTGCGAAAATTGTAGCAGCAACCAAAGCAATCATTGCTCCGCTTCCAGAATCGTGCTCGGCTGACAAATAGAGGCCAAGAAGGACCGCACTGATTCCGAAAAACTGAGTCCAGATGAGGCAGGACCGGAAACTGCGTCCGACCAACTGCCCAGTCGCCGCTGGGGTCACCAACAACGCCGTGACAAGCAAGGCTCCAATCACCTGAACCATGCTCACAACCACGGCGGCGGTGATGATGCTGAACACGAGTCCAATCGCCCGCACTGGCAGACCTTGAACGCGTGCAGCAAGAGGATCAATGGTGGTTGAAAGCAATCCAGAATAGAGCATCATGAGTGAAATTAACGATAAGATCGTGATGGCTGCAATCAGATCCAGACTTTGTTTATCGATCAGAAGTAAACTTCCGAAGAGGTACCCCTCGATATCGCTGGTGATCCCTCCACCAAACACACGCAAAACGACCAGGCCTAATGCGAGCATTCCAGTTAAGAAAATGGCAATAGAAGCATCACCTGTGAGCAGTTCTCTCGTTTGCATTTCGTGAATTAAGATTGCAGAAACCACGCTGAAGAGAAGAGCGTACCACAGCGGGGATGAAGCGCCTAGAACGACGCCTACCGCTACGCCACCAAACGAGACGTGAGCTAAACCGTCGCCCATGAGGGCGAGGTTTCGAACCAGCAAAAATGACCCGAGCACGCCTGCAACCACCGTGACTAAAATCGCTGCAACCAGAGCGCGCTGAAACATTTCCATGGTGAAAAAATATGGAAAGATTTCGCCTGGTGCCATCGGTGCAATAAATTCGAGAACCGGAGATGCCAAATCAAGTACAATGCTACCAATTCCCATTATTCTTCCTCCATGTTGGTTTTGGGCGTCTCATCGGGCCCGTTCACGACGAGGGTGAATTCTTTTTTGTCATGCGCATGGCCGTGGACTGGCTCAATACCACGGAGACCTGCCAGTGTTGTAAGGTCGGGGAAGTCCTCAGTCACCCCGTCAAACCGTATCGATTCTTCAAGGTAAATCATACGGTGCGCCGTTTGACGTATTGCAGCAAGATCGTGAGAGACCATCAGGATTGTTTTGTCCTCATCATGGCAAAGTTTGTCAAGTAACTTCAACAACGAGTTTCGAGCTTCGCGGTCAATGCCTACAAGTGGTTCATCGAGTAAGATGAATTCAGCACTGGAAGCCAAAGCCCGACCAATGACGGCCCGCTGTCGCTGCCCGCCTGAAAGGCGCGCAATGTCATTATCGGCAACATCTTCCAAACCAACCATTTTAATGGCTGCATTGACCTTTTCTCGATGAATACTCTTTCTTCGGAAGAACATGTTTTTCGAGTTCAATGTTCCCAATCGAATGAGTTCTCGGACCGTGATTCGAACGTTCTTCGGCATGACTGCAGCAGCCTGAGACACCCAACCAATTCTGCCGTGTGTGTTCCTTGACATTGGTTTATGGCCGTAGAGATCAATCGTACCGTTCTGCGGCTTCAAAACACCGAGGATCGCAAGCAGGAGGGTTGATTTCCCGCTGCCGTTTGGTCCTACTAAGCCGATAAACTCACCTTTTCGAACGGTCAGGTCGACTTCGTAGAGGACCACCTTGCCACCCCTGCTGACAGACAAATCCTTAATTTTCAGGATTGGTGACGTGTGGGTCATCACTTTACCGACCGCTGGAGGTTGCATATTAACCACTTCCATCTTGGGTGTTCTTCGAGGTTCCTTCTGAACGACGTCCGGAAATGCCTTCAAAGGGATTCATCATGACCTGAGTTTCTTCCCCAGAAGGAGTCGAACAAAAGGTATCCGAAAAAGGAAACGAACACTGTCCCAACAAAGAGGATAGGGAGTGTGTCAACCATATGCATCTTCTTCACCTTTCCTTAAGATCAGGGTTTTAATTGGAGAGAGAATTCCCCTCAATCAGCATCCGATACCAGAGGCGAGGTTCTCGAGGTTCTTCGCCATCATTGTCATGTAGGTGTCATCAGAATCACTTGGCGCCATTTCCATGGTGTAAAGGATTTGAATCGATACGCCGGTTTCATCAACAATGCTTTGCACAGATGATTGATCGGTATACTCTTCAACAAACAGAACCGTTATTCCTTCTTCATTGATGAAGTTGATCACCTTAGCGATGTCTTCAGGGGAAGGTTCCCCTTCAGGATCGAGTCCGTGAACGGTAATGAACTGAATATCATACTCCACTGCAATGTAAGAGTAAGCGTTGTGGTTTGCCGCCACTGTCTTTTGCTGCCCTCCGGCCATACAAGCCCCGCCTTCACCGAAGGCGGCTTCAAATGCGATGTGAAGTGCAGTCAATTGTGTGGAATACATCTCTGCGTTTGCTTTGAACACTTCTTCCCCACTTGGGAATGCAGTTGTGAGTGCGTCCATTACGAGGTTGACTTGTGCCTTGAAAGCAAGTGGGCTGAGCCAGCTGTGCGGGTCGTAATCGAGTGCCCCTTCATCACCGTGCTCGTCGTGATCATCGCCTTCTTCGTCAGCGTGGTCGTCATGATCGTCGCCTTCTTCGTCAGCGTGGTTGTCGCCTTCTTCGTCAGCGTGGTCATCGCCTTCTTCGTCAGCGTGGTCGTCATGGCCAGCGTGGTCGTCATGACCGTCTTCGCCCATCAGGATGTGGAATTCAACATCCATTGGGAGTGCAAAGCCGTAGTCGCCTTCTGCTTCAATGTGAATAGTGACGTATCCTGCATGGTGCTCTTCGCCGCCTTCAAGTTCTTCAATCATTTCGATGAACTCACCGAGTTCTGTGATGTTCAACATTTGGTCACCATCAACATCGGAGGCGTTGAAGGCTTCCATGAGTTCCATTTCGGTAGGTTCGTCGCCGTGGTCGTCATGTTCGTCGCCGTGTTCGTCATGATCGTCGCCGTGTTCGTCATGATCGTCTTCCATCATGGATAGGTCGGGCAAGAGTGACATGTTGGAGGAGTTGGCCATCCAAGCGATGTGTTCAGTTGTCTCAGGAATCATCACTGAGTCGATACCGAGGTTGCTGACTTCCCATCCAGAGTCGTTTGTGGATTCATTCCATAGCATAAGTTGCCAATACCAGGAATAGTCATCCGGAGCGTCTGTTCCGTTGATGCCCAGTAGATTCGTGCCGTATGTTGGGTGGACGGAGAAATTGAGCGTGAGGTTTCCGTCGCCCATCAAAGCAGAGGTTGTTAGGTTCCATCCTGTTGCGTTTTCTGGCAGTGCGTCGTGCTCTGCTTCGAACATTTCGAGGTGGTTGTCTGGGAACAACACGGCTACATTGTGGTGCTCTTCATCGTGTTCGTCATGATCGTCATGCTCTTCATTCCACGAGTCCAAGAATTCGTCCCAGGAGAGGTGGCTGTCGTTGTTCGTATCGAACGCTTCTAGCGCTTCTTCTGGAGTCAAGTGATCTTCATGCTCGCCATGTCCATCTTCTTCCATCCACATGTGTCCAGCAGCTTCACATTCTTCTTCAGTGGTGTGATTGGTGTTGTTGTGATTGGCTGTGTCATGGCAGTAGTCGCCTTCGTGTTCGTCGTGATCGTCTTCTTCCATCCACATGAAGCCGGCTGCTTCACAGTCTGCTTCGTTTTCGATGTCGTTGTTGGTGTGGTCGTCCATGTCGTGACAGACGCCGTGTTCATCACCGTGTTCGTCACCGTGTTCGTCACCGTGTTCATCTCCATGGTCGTGATGTGCGTGTCCACCAAGCATCTTGAGAACAGCCATTGTGAAGTCTTCTGGGTGGTCTGCATCAAATTCGATGACGTATTCGCCTTCTTCAAGGTGGAAGATGGAAATCATTGTGTCAGCAGGGCATCCAACGGGGCTGAGAATCGTTTCTTCGGCTTCAGCGTGGTTGTGGACCTTCGTGACCTTCTTCTGAATGTTCATCGTGGTCGCCTTCCTCTTCGGTTTGGTTTCCAGCATCTTCTGAGTGATCTTCTTCTTCATCAGCATGGTCATCCTCCTTCGTCAGCATGTTCGTCGTGAGGGAACGTGATGTTGTGTGCTGTGAATTCAGCGTGAATTTCAACATCGTCAGCGTGTTCTTCTTCGTCAACAAGCTCTACGGCTTCGTACGGGCCTTCAGAAAGAGTTTCGCACAAATTGCTAATGAGGAACGATTCGTAGTCTATGGTTTCTTCACCGTCTGGCATGGTGTGGACTTGGATGGAGGTTGGTGCATCGCTGCCGAGTGCATCAAGGGTTTCATCGACCCAGGGCTCGAGGCCGAGTCCGTGATAGAAGAAGACGTCAGCATTTTGCAGTCGAATGAGATCCGAGGCAGATGGTTCATAATCGTGGACGGGAATGTTGTCAAGGCTCATGTATTCCATGTCGACGTGTTCGCCGGCAATTCCTTTCACGAGTTCCCCAATGTGGTATGTTGAAACCATGACGGTTCCTAAGTTGCCAAGGGTGGTGTTGTTTCCGTCATTCAGGGCGTCAGTCGCCTCTTCAATGGCCTTAATTTCTTCATCGCCAACGCAACCTGCGAGGCTTGAGAGAATCATAATCAGGCTGACCAAAAGTGCGCGTGTGCTTTGCTTGTTCATGGCGGGGCGTTTGCTATTATCTATTTAGTAGATGCTAATAATTTGCTTATTGGGAATTATTATTAGTGAGGGTGCAAACCCGCACCTATGAGCCAAATCATTTCCTTTAGTGCTGACAAAAACTTCGCAGAAGGCCTCGACGGCTTGATTGAGAAGTCAGGGTACCAAAACCGAAGTAAATTTCTGAGGGATGCTGCCATTCATTATTCGGAAGTGCAACAACGGGGCGAAATAGCCACCATGAAGGATGAAGAGATCGTTGAAGGCCACCTCGTCATTTACTATCAACATGGGATTGAGCACAAGTTGATGGAGATTCGCCATTCCAACAAACTTGAAATCTCGTCCTACACCCACAGCTGCTTGCCGCACAGCCACACGTGCGTGGACGTCATGCATGCCATCGGAACGGCTGCGCACTACCGAGGGGTCATCGAGCAGTTGCAAAACATTCCGAACGTCGACAAGGTGTCCCTGATCAGCGCTCCAATGCGCGAAGATGGCTGCTGTTGACGTGAGCCCACCCATTCGAGAAGTATTGGTTAGGCTATGTCCGTGGGCCTGTCACGAAAATTAGAACCAGAGGGGGTACCCGCTACCCATTGCCTGAGTGTTGACAAATCAATGGGTGAGCAGCGTGCCTTTTCGTTGAATCATCAGGCCAAGGCTGGCAGCGGTGGCGCCCATGATCCGTTGTTTCGGCCGTGATCGAGCACGTGCCAATACAAGGTTGCCAGGTCCACATCGGGGTCTTCAACGGCTTCATCGAGCGTTGAAACCGAAAGCAAAGCCGGGGTTTTCTTCCATGCCCCTTTGGCGATGAGCCAGAGGGGGAACAAGCTCAATGCTGGCCCATTGACTGGCAATGTGAGTCGAGTAGCCCAGGCGCGTTCGACGACGCCAGCCTTGCTCATGGCCCTGGTGACATCAGACCAAGAGTTCCCCTTGCCTGCTTTCTTTTGCACCAGCCATGACGGATTGACCGAGGAATCAACGGTGTACTTTTGTTCCGCCAGAACGTCTGCCATCCAAGGGGCGATGTAGCCTGCTGGTGCCCTAAACCACGGGCGGAAGCGATCGCCGCAAGCATGTTGAAGAATTTCAGTCGCCTGACCCAGTGCTTTAGAAAACCCATCCCTGTCTTCTGGCCAGGCCGACCATGAGCGATGGGTCAGTCCGTGGCAACCAACGGTGAGTCGGTCGCCAAAGGCTTCCAAAGCATTGTCAAGCCAGCCCTTGAACGTCACATCGGTGAACAAATCGGCAATAATGAACAGGGTCACTGGCTGCTGGTGTGATGACAGCCAGCGTTCGAAACCTTTCAGGCCAACCATGTAAGGTTCTGAAAGCGTGGTGCTTAGGACGGGTTTGGTGCTTCGTGTGGGGTGGCCTTGGGCGCTCGGAACATGCCGGTGATCGTCAAAGTCGACGGTTAGCCATGTTCGTTTCACGCGCTTCCACCTCGGGGTAAATCGATGATGTGAAGCCGGTGAGGTACCGTGCGTTCACCGATTTCAATCCCGATGAATTCTTCGATGGTTTCACCTTGCCAGGCTTCACAAATACGTGTGGCTGTTGCCAATCCGGCGGTGTTGTGAGGGTGGACGGTGATCTCGATACGGTGGAATTCTTCTTGAGCACGTGCCCGTTCTTCGAGCCACGAGAAGATCCGATTGGCTGACATGATGGCGATGCCCTGTCGCTGGAACGAAGGGCGCACCCAGTACCCGAGGTTGTACGATGAGCCAACCAATTGCAGTTCATCACCCAGGCCGACAAGCCCAACAAAGGCGTTGTTGTCTTCTTTGCACACCCACCAAAAGTGAAGGCGGTCCGCTCCTGCTTGGCTTTCAACATCAAACAACATGTCGCTCAATTGGCCTTGAACATTGAACGAAGCATCAAGCCATGGAAGAGCGGTTTGAGCAGCAGTTGGGTCTTCGTTATAGGCTTCAAAAAGAGCAGGAAGAATCGATTTACTGACCGGTTTGAGCATGAAACCATGGTCGAGATCAAGTTCTGGTGTCATCGCTCATGCCCCTTTGCCGAGTTGAGCGACGGCAGCGGTCACATGTTCATCGTTTGGATGCACGTGCTGCGCCATCGAAAGCGTCCACTGGAGGTGCTCTTCTCGGCCAAGTTGCCGCATAGCAGCGCCAATATGGAGCAGCATGTCGAGGTTGTCTTCCAAATGAGGACCCAGGAGATCAAGCGTTTTCGCTGCATCGACGAGTTTTCCCGTCTTAATTGCTTCCAAAACAGCCACCACTTCTCGGTAAACTTGTCGAGGATCCCATGGTTCTTTAGCCGGCCAGGGCCAAATTCGGTTGTTATGCTGAGGTTCAGGTACTACAACAACAGGTTGGCTTTCAACAATCTCGGGCAATTCCGGTGTGCTCGGAGCGTCAGTTGGCACGTCGGGTGTTGCAGCGACAGTATCAAACGGCAACGAGGGTGTTTGGACAACTGGTTGCACAGCAGGGGCATCGGGTACCTCTGGTGTGACTGGAGGTAGGGCCACGATTGTCTTGGTTTCAGGCAGAGGGACCGCAGGTGGCTGAACTGCAGCCGAAATGGCTTGAGCCACGGGCAAATTTGGCGTTGCAGCAACAGCTTCACCGGGTAGATCGGGCAAATCCGGTGTCATCGGGACCGTGTTTGGTTCAGGTCCAACGCTGCCTTTGAGGTCATCGTTGCCGGCTGTCTTGGTCATCGGAGAGTACAAATTTCCAACTCCAGTGGGGACAGGGTCGGTTACTTCTGCCATCGGATCATATGCTTCGATCACGAAGTTGACAGGTGCGCTTGGAGCATCACTTACATCAAGTTCAGTGGTTGTTGGAGACTCGTATTCGATGGTTTCAGAGAGGGTGGGATTGCCGGCTTTGATGAATCCAAAACTGTCATTTTCCCCCTCATCTGGCAATTGACCCTGTTCGATTTCAACAGTGACTTCACCCATCGAGAGCACCGCTTCAACTGCGATGTCTTCCTCTTGATCTGGTGCTTCTTCGCTCATCAATGTCGCCATCAACTCATTGTCTGTGGAAGAAGGTGCTGCCATTGGCTGATTGCGGGCTGCTTTGTTCATGACGTAATAGCACTGAACGCATTGTTCGGCCCCTTTGAGGTTAACAAATTCACAATAGGGGCAGTGGTCGCCATCCGCCGAATCTCGTTTCTTCCTTCGAAACATGCTCTGACCCCAAATGCTTCGTCCAACATTTCCGGTTTAAGTGAATGGGTTTCACGGGCGCGTTCAG
This sequence comes from uncultured Candidatus Poseidoniales archaeon, assembly GCA_905182125.1. Lineage (GTDB taxonomy): Archaea > Thermoplasmatota > Poseidoniia > Poseidoniales > Poseidoniaceae > MGIIa-L1. The sequence continues at coordinate 108,914 of CAJJAV010000011.1, read as the reverse complement.
CATCATTGCAAGAGGCATACGCTGATGGGGTGGACCGGACTCCACGAAGCATGGAGGAGCGAGGCAATGTTCGTCGTATGAACAGCAGCGCTGCTCAAAAGAAAGCCGACAGGGACATCGCTGGCGAAATGCCACTCAAATGGCCACGAGGGCAAGAACACTTCACCCGCTTTGCTGCGTTGATCAGGCGCGAACTTGACGATGAAACCGAGATGGTCGAAGAGCGATGGAAAAGCTGGTCAAAGCAACGCTTGCTCGCTGCAGGCCTCGCCCTCTTCGATTTGAATGGTCGCGGGCAGGGGCGGTTCTTCGGGGAACCCATCGTGGTGTTTGAAAACCGCCAAGGCTCACGCCTACCAAGTCATCGGTTTGGCCACGGAGACATCGTCTTGATTTCACGAGCCCGCCCATGGGGCGAGAAAGTGATCGAAGGAATCGTCCTCGACCGCGGACCAACTCGTATCCGCATCGTTGTGGCTGAAAAACCAAAGGACCTGAAAAAGGGAACATGGCGCCTTGATCGAGGTGCCAATAGGGTTGCTCATGATCGCATGCATGAAGCATTATCCACTTTCCACTCCAGTGAAGGAGAAGGCGGCACGGTTCTACGTGATTTGCTATTGGGCTCGCTGCACGACATGGCGACCTCTGCCGCTCGTCCACCTGAGATACACGGCCAAAAGAGACGAGGGCCCCTCGGGATCGACAAAATGACCCTCAACGACTCTCAACGTCAAGCCGTTGAATCAGCAATCGAGCGCCGCCTGACGCTCATCCAAGGCCCACCGGGAACGGGAAAAACTCACACTGCGGTCCATTTGTTGTCCACCTTCGTCACGTTAGGTCGCGGCCCAGTGTTGGCAACCGCTGAATCGAATGTAGCGGTTGACAATTTGCTTGAGGGGTTGCTTGAGTTGGGCGTCAAAGCGGTACGGATCGGCCGCCCTGTCAAGGTTCGAGAACACCTCCGTCAAGCAACCCTCGATGCCCAAATCGAACGTCACCCATTGCAGGAAGAACTGACGTTTGTTCGCGAGCAAAACGCTGAATTGCGCAAAACCCTCGGTGGTTTGAGGGGCAAGGAAAAGGGCATGGCTCACCGTGAAGTCAATCAGAATTTTAAAGAGATGCGCAACATTGAATCGAACATGATCTCTTCAGTATTGGATGGTGCTGAAGTCATCTGTGCCACTACGATTGGCGTCGGGCACAACCTGTTGAGGGACCGCCGGTTCCCCGTCGTGCTCATGGATGAAGCGACACAGGCCAGTGAACCAAGTGCACTTGTCCCGATCACTCGCGGTTGCCGCCAACTCGTTCTTGTGGGCGATCACAAGCAACTTCCACCGACGGTGATCAGCAAAGCAGCCCAAGCTGGTGGTTTGGGCCAATCCTTGTTTGAACGGTTGACTGAATGTGGCGTGGACACTCACATGCTCACCACCCAATACCGCATGCACCCAACCATTCGAGAATACCCGAGTGCTCGGTTTTATGACGACCGGCTTGATGATGGATGCACGCCTGCTGAACGCCCACCTGCTGCAGGCTTCTTATGGCCCGATTGGGACCACCCAGTCGCCTTTGTCCCGGTTGAAGGATCAGAAATTGTCGACGATGAAGGGAGCAGTAAATCCAACCTCGACGAAGCAGCGAAGGTACTTTCAATCGTCACTGGTCTGCTTTCAGCGGGCGATTTAACACCCGCTGACATCGGTGTGATCACACCATACAGGGGCCAAGTTAGCTTGCTGAACGACTTGTTTGAACAAGCAGGCGGGCGCGAGGAACACGGCCCCTTCGCAGGGCTAGAGATCAAGAGCGTCGATGGCTACCAAGGACGTGAAAAAGAAATTATTGTGTTTTCAGCGGTGCGGGCAAACGATCAAGGCGAAGTCGGGTTTTTGCGCGATCAGCGTCGTCTAAACGTCGCCATCACACGTGCTCGCCGTGGTTTAATCGTTCTTGGTCACCCCAAAACGCTGCGTCAGGACGGCACATGGCGGGCATGGTTGGATTGGGCGGAAGAGCGCGGATTATTTGCTTGGCACGTGACGCATGGCTGAGTTCGATAGCCAATAGTTGACAAAGGACAGTTTCCACGGAGTTCCATGGCCGACAGCCCCGTTAATTTGTACCAAGGCGGCGGAACACTCGCTCAGGCCGTGCTCGCATCGGCTCCAGAAGGCATGCTGATCGCACCTATTTGGAAGCGCGTCGCAGCGTACATGCTCGATATAGTCCTCCTTTCAGTCGTCCTCGAATTCATTACCAGGGGCGTGTTGATGGCCAGTTTGATGAACGTCACCTTGCTCACCCAAGGCGGAAAATCGATCGCCTTCTTTTTGGTAAATTGGTTCGTCCTTCTTTCTGCAATCTATCTTTACTTCAAGTGGACCGGCAGAGTCATTGGCCGTTCTCTTGGACAGCGTGGCTTCCGAATTGCCATTGTCCACGATAATGGGACGCCGCTTGAAGACCACCATTGGGGACCGAGAGCCGTGGGTAAAATGGTCTACTTGATTCCAATTGCGGGGCCATTGTGGTTTGGTCTACGCGACGTGATGCGCGGCCGGTCCAAAGAGAGCGAATACCGCACTTCAATCGATCAGGCCCACCACACCGTGGCAGCCGTTGACTGGTCGTTGCCTTCTGAAACACGCCTCCGGTTGCGTTGAATTGAAGTAGGACTTCGTTGAGTGGCAGTCAGGTGAGCACATGAGCGACGAACACAACGCAAGAACCGCTTCGCTTGAAGGGCGGCTCACATCGGTCAAGATGGAAATTGACGACGATGATGAAGACGTCTTGTTTGTCACGATTGACATGACCAATGAGGCGGCGATCCCTATTGGCGGCCTCTCTGCCTACATCACAACGAGCAGCGGACAAAAAATCGAGGCGCTCACAGCCATTACATCCCTCGGTCCAGGGCTGACTCGAACCTTCAGCTTCGAGTTTCCACTCGACACAGGAACATGGACGTACACATTATCCGGCAGCGGCCAAAACATGTCACTTGGCCCGTATGAAGCGGACTTCAGTTACGAAGCCGAAGAAGGAAGGTCGTTTGGAAACGCCATCGGTTCAAGTTTGTTCAGCGGTGCGTTTGATGCCAACCTCGATTCATTTGGACAGGTGCAAGAAAAAGAATTGATCGATGCCTCAACGATTGTTATGACCTCCTATCAGGGTGAGAACGCCGCAGGTGGGGCGACAAAAGTCAAACGCGGCTCATCGAAAAAAGAATCCGATGAAGAAGGTCCAAGAAAGCCACCTTGGGCATCCTCGAAGCCAACGCCCTCAGCACTTGATCCATTGAGCGCTCCACTCGGCAACCCCGACCCGTTGCTCGCACCACTTTCGCCAACACCAGCACCAACCGTTGTGGCCGAAGACGAACCCATCGACCTTCTCGCCCTCACGCTCCCTCCTTCCGTTACCGAAACGGCACCTGAGCCAGAACCCATCGCAGCGCCGGAAGCAGCGCCTGCGCCTGCGCCACCGGCCATGAAAACCGGGCCGAAGCCCCCTGCTCTACCATCTTCAAACCCAACTGGCCCCCAAAGCAGTCCACCCGCGGGCCCTCCAAGCGGGCCACCATCCGGCCCACCCTCTGGCCCTCCAAGCGGTCCACCCACAGGTCCTCCATCCGGTCCACCCGCAGGCCCTCCAAGCGGTCCACCAACAGGTCCTCCATCCGGTCCACCCGCGGGCCCTCCAAGCGGGCCACCATCCGGCCCACCCTCAGGCCCTCCAAGCGGCCCTCCAACGAGCGCCGAAAAACCCCCAAAACGTCCTGGGAATCTGTGAGGGAGTCCAATGAGCGATGGATATGCTATGGAACTATGCGGTAATAAAGCGGCATGGCAAATCGCCCCCGAAGGCGTAAAATCGATTGATTTAGAGGCGGTTGGTGCTAAAATCCAAGCTTCGGGTTACACGGTTGATCTTCAGAACCGGCTGTGCTGGACCTTCTCCGGACCTTGCGATCTAACATTGTATCCAAGTGGAAAACTCCTCGTCAAAACAGAAGACAAAATTCTCGCCAGCGAAGTCGCTTCGTTGCATGTCCTTGAATGGACTCGTAATTGAGGTGGTTCGACGAATGAACAACATTCCATCAGAGCTTGTCGCAAGGCTCGAGGACGGCGGTGTTATTGCCTATCCCACCTCAACCCTCCCAGGTTTGGCAACGCTCCCAACCAAAAACGGCCTCGATGCGTTGTTTGAACTGAAAAAACGTCCTTTTGATCAACCAGTCAGTCTTGGTGTTCACTCGTTGGAACAAGCAGCAGACCTTGTCGAGGTTCCAATGTTTGCTCACGCCCTTCTCGAAACGTTTCCACGAGGTTCACTGACGCTCATCCTTGATGCCATCGAACCCCTCGACCCCCGACTTGGCGGGATGAGGGTTGCCGTTCGAGTGTTGGCCCACCCTCTTGCACGTGCTTTGGTGGGGCAAGTCGGCCCAGTAACGGCAACAAGCGCCAATGCCTCAGGGGTCGTACCGCTTGCTTCAGCCCAAGATGCCGGAGCAGCACTCGGTTTACCGCCCTCTTCAATCCTCGAGGGAACGTGCCCAGGCGGGCACGGTAGCACCCTTGTGTCAGTGGTCAAAGACGGCCATCACCCCCATGGGTATTCGGTAACCATTATGAGAGAGGGCGTGGTACCTGCTAACGAGGTGGCAACATGGATGTTGAAGAGAGTCTGAAGTACTGGCGCGATGCAGGCCATGTGGCCCGCAGAACGCTCGAAGCAATGAAGCTCGAACTTCAGCCAGGAAAGACCTTCCATGAAATTATTGAATCGGCAGAACGGTTCATTCATCGCCATGGAGGAAAACCTGCATTTCCAGGCACCATTCACACCAACGATCTCGCCGCCCATTTCACCACCAATCACGGAATTGAAGGCGTTGAAGGCTGGGACGGGGAAATGGTCCTCCAGAAAGGCGATTGTGTCAAAATCGATTACGGCGTTCACATCAAAGGACACATTGGCGACAACGCGCTTACCTTCGAAGTCGGTAACACCAACAACCACACTGAACAAATCAAAGCGGCGAAAGAAGCAAGGGATGCCGCTATTGAAGTGATGCTGCCAGGAACTCCTTGGTACAAAGTGGGTGCGGCTGCCGCACAACCTTCGATCGATGCAGGCTTTCAACCGATCCGTAACCTCTGCGGCCACCAACTCAAGCCATGGCAACTCCATGCTGGCGTCTCGATTCCATCCTATGCCTGTGGCCCCGACAACCGTGGCTTCAGAGGCGTTGTGGAAGAAGGCAGTGTGTACGCCGTTGAACCTTTTAACACAACGGGGTCTTCTGGCCTGATCGAGAACATCGGATCAGCAAGTTCGTCGAACATTTACCGTGTAACCGGCCTCACCACATCCCGAAAAGCGCGAGCAAAGGGGCAACTAAAGCCACTTGGCGCTCAATTAGCACGCAACCTTGAGGAAAGATACTCGACACTGCCTTTCGCAGAACGTTGGGCATTCCCTATGCTCGAAAAACCATTCCCCGAAGCGGATGAGGCAAGCCGACAAAGCAAATGGAACGCTCTTGTTAAGAAATTGATCAGCATCCGCTTCCTTGAGACCTATCACGCTCTTCGCTGCGTCGATGGAGGAAACATCTGCCAGTTCGAACATACGGTCTACATCACCGACGGCGGCCCTGAAATTTTAACAGTCGAATGATTGGGCGAAAAGGGCATCAATCCACAGATGTCCATTTCCTGCTTGAAAACCAATATAAACCGCGAGTGCCTCGGAGTAAACGAACAGGGCTGTTGAAGTTCATGTTGAGTGCATCCCATCCCCTCCGCATTACTCTCACCCTGTTCACCTCTTATTCACCCAGTCCACGGCAAGGAAAAAAATAACATTCGGGTATTTCCGTGGAAAACTGAAACATCCGCACAGTTCGCGCTTACAAATCCAATGCTCCACTCCCGTTGGCGCCTAAGATCGCCAAAACTTACAATGCAATAAATCCTTAAAAACACCCAAATCAGGGGGTTTACGCGAAGTAAGCAGGGATTAGCATTAAATAAGGCGGCTACGGTAGGGCACCTACCCCCGATTTCGGGAAGGAGGACAAAAATATGCAAAACGAAAATATGAACGATGAAGCTGTAAGCCCAGTTATCGCTACCATTCTTATGGTCGCAATCACTGTGGTTCTTGCTGGTGTGCTGTACGTGTGGGCAAGCTCCCTCGCAGAAGGCAACACAGACGGAAACCTAGCTCTGTACCAATTTGGTGCTGAGGACGCAAACGGCGACACTACAGCTGGAACTGAAGACAACATGGTCCGTGTGACCATGAGCCAAGGTGGCGACTTGAACTGGGCTTCGATCTCAGTCAAGATTTCCGTGAACAACGGCGCACCTGTCACGTGTGACAACCCTGGAGCAACTGGCGGCGCATGCGGCCTTGTTGAATTCGGAGCAACCAGCGACCAAGTTTGGTCCGTTGGTGACGGTGTTACTGTCGTCGAATCCGGCCAAGACCTTTGCACTGCAGGCGAAACCTGTGAAGTCAAGGTTACCATCACCGACACCCGTGAAGGAAAGACGCTCGAGTGAGTCCACTTCCTTTGCTGAGTGATTACCCCTGCGGTAATTCTCAACGTTAGTGAGTAAACACGTGTTCTGAGGAACACGAGATCCGCCCCTCCGTGGACTTCGGTCCGCGGGGGGGCTTTTTTTATTTTGAATTCCCCTTCTGATTGTTCGAAGCAGCAACACGTGTGTCCGTGTGCTGTTCCCACATGTGGAGCGACCTTCCTCTGAAACTTGTCCACATGGCGGCGACGAGATGCTCCATACCTGTCAGGACCGCACCGAGGGTCTCTAAGCCAGGAACTTTGATTCCATTGCGGTGCAGGGCCCACGCAGTCAATCCGGCCAATTCAGCCATAGCCAGGCCACCGTGGATAAGCGCAAGGGTTCCGTTCGGCATCCCGATGGTCATGACGGTGCCCCAACGAAGCACGGCAGCAGCAGCCACACCAACCATCAGCAATGGTGCAAACAAATGGAAATGGGCCTCACGTCGAAGGATCGAAGCGAACCGTCCCATGCGCTTGTTCCACCAGTGTTTCTTGTGACGGAGCAACAACCGTTGCAGCCCCTGTGCTCTGCGAATCTTCTGCCGCCGTTGCCCTTCAGGCGTCGTTGGGGCAATGTCGTGGAATTGGATCGTTCCATCGTGAATGCTACGCAGACCATTGAGACGGACCTGTGTTGCAATTTGAGCATCATCTGCATTGGCATTGATGTTCAATTGGTTGGACTTGAAGCCAGAAGACCGCCACATCATGAACGATCCTTCAAGGAAAGGGGTGCTGTCGTGGGCGGATTCACCTTCGCGAAGCAGTTCAAACATCGATCGATGTGTCTGTTCCTGAGCCAAGCCACCGCTTCGTCGTGCAGAGGCACCGACCGCCCCAATCGTTGGGTTGGCAAACCAACCTGCGAGGTGGTCCAAACCGGGCTTTGGGAGGTGAGCATCAGCATCCGTCATGCAAATGAGGCCGTCATAGCCTCGTGCTTCAAGCGACTCAAGTGCGATTTGAACGGCGGTTGATTTTCCTTTTCGAACCTCCATCTCAATGAAATCGAAGCGAGTGGAAAAGGCATCAGGGTTTTCCTTGAGCCAACGCTTGATTTGAGCCACTGTGTCATCAGTTGATGCTGAGTCGATGGCCAGAAGAGCGACCTTCGGTCCGGTTTGAGTTGCGAGGTTCGTCAATTTCTTCTCGATGATCAGCGCTTCATTCCAAACGGGTAAGAGAACGGTGACCTGTGGTAATTCCGAAGATGAGATTGGATAGTCTATTCCTTGCTTTCTCCATCTCCCTACAGAGATACGGTGAACGAGGAAAGGAGCAAAAGCAGCAAGCCCCAAACCGACTTCAACCAAGGCAGGAATCCACACCATGACCGTTTCACCGCTGTTCCCCCCTTGATATCTCCCCTCAAAATCGACTTCAGAGGTGTTTTCAAGCGGTACATCTTCAACCCAAGGCCAAGTGCACTGAAGCATGCCAAAGGTGCTTCACATCGGTCCGTGTGATTCACCAGGGGGCATGGCCAACGTCATGCGTATACTGGCAGAGCATCCACCTGAAGGCTGGGAGGCGGAACTTCTCGCTTCACACGTCGTCGGCTCGCCTTGGGCCAAGTGGCGAGCCTACAGAAAGGCAAGACACACCCTCATTGAAATGCTGAATGATTCCAAACGGCGGCCCGATGTTGTCCATTTGCACACGGCTGCGGATTGGTCGTGGTGGCGAAAACGTAGGTTTGCTTTGTTTGCTCACGCTGCTGGTTGCAAAATTGTCGTGCACATTCATTCTGGAAAGTTCGATAGGTGGCTTGGGCCGCCAAATTCCCAAAGATGTAAATCAGTTCAATCCATTCTGAAACTTGAACACACCTGTGCTGTTTCCCTCGGAGAAGCATGGAAGAGTAAGCTAGAACCGCTCATAGGAGCATCGCACTCAATCAATAATCCTGTCGACCCAGAAATAAAACATCGAAAACTAGTACGACACGAGCACCATTTGTTGCTCTTAGGAAGAAATGATCCTGTAAAAGGCCATGATTTCGCTTGTCAAGTAGCAATCACTCTCAGAAAGAAGTATCCTCATTTGAGGTTAACAATGACTGGGTACGACTTTTCTGAACGATCTTGGATTGAAGCAAGAGGCTGGGTGGACGAGGGTGAAAAGCAGACTTTACTCGATACAGCTTCTGTCCTCTTATTGCCGTCTGGATATGAGGGCCAACCAATGGTCATTCTCGAAGCATTTGCTTCTGGTTTGCAGGTTTGTATGAATGCGGAAATTGAAATCTCTTTGTCGAGTGTAGTTCGAGCTAAGCATGATGATTTAGATTCCTGGGTTACCACGTTGTCAACGATGCTTGATAACCCCATTGAAGCAGATAGTTTGGTGAAGGAGGTCGAACCTTTTAGGTGTAGCGCGGTAACTGAGCAGTGGAAATTGTTGTACGAGAGTCAGTGAAGAATCTTCGAATCGAGTTCCTTCTCTAAAACATCCACAGTTCGACTCCAATTCAACGTATTTTCAGCATACTTTCGGGCCTCTTTGCTTAGTGCTTCCAAAGTATTCTCATCTAAACTTTGAATCCATTGCAATCCTTCAGTATGAAATTCACCTTGCGCCACCAATTTCATCCATTCGCCAGCGCCCTCAATTTGATGACCAGAGTGATCAATACCAAAAACGACAAGCCCCGATGCCAAGTATTCGCTTCGCTTTAGCGGACTTGCCAACCTCCAGACTTTTGAATCTGGCATGGGCAGTAACCCTATGTGGCATTGGCTTAGTATTTGCGCTATTTTTTGTGTTGGTAATGTGCCGTACACCTGCAAAAATGATTTTTCATCGGATAGGGCTAAGAGTGCTTCAAATGAATCTCCAGTTCCAATCATGACTAATTTGATTTTAACTCCAGCATTGACGATTTTTTGGGCGAACATTGGCAGTGAGAATACGCCGCGGTTTTGATCTAACCTCCCATGATACACCATCGTTAAGGGGCGATTTCTTTCTCCGACATTGAACATTTTCAAATCCACGCCTGCGGTGAGTACTTTGGAGTTTTTGTAACCTGTTTTCACCTTGACAAAATCCGCATGCTGTTTTGAAACAACGAAACCACTCGATTTTGACCGAGCCGCCAGCCTCCATGCTTTTTTCCAAAAGATCCATTGGATTTTCGCAAGGATACCTGCGAATGCGGGTGGACTTCGATCGATTAAAGCCCAAGATATACCTTTTTTTTCTAATTCAGGAGCAACCCATCTGACGACCCTCCATTCAACTAAAGCATAATCGTCGGCCTTGAAGTTGTGGGTTGCAATCCATTTTTTCATAGCTTTTCCTAGGGAGATTGAACGTACACCTTGCAGTGGTTTGTAGCGGAGGCCGATATGATTCCAAGTTTTGTCCTGTAAATCGATGTTCCAATCACCGTTGACAATTGTAACATCGTGGCCGCGAATACACAAATTTTCTGCAATAGAGTTTTGTGTAGTCGAACATAAATCTTCCATGGAACGTGCCGTGAACCAGAAAACCCTCATGAACATCACATTTTTCCCAAATAAGCTTTGACTTGGGCCTTTATTCCCCGTTCGAAAGTAATTTGTGGCGTCCAATCTGTTGCAGTTGTAATTCGCTTGATACTCGCCATCGAGTGGCGGATGTCTCCCTCGCGTTCATCTAAATGGTTCGCAACAAGAGGCGTAAAAGTGGGCTGGAATTCAACAAGGGCGGAATTGATTGCCCCGATTAACTGGATTAAAGTCACCGAACTTTGAGTTGCTATATTGTACACATGATGCTTATTTTTCTCAGAAGATAGGTTTAGAATATTCAAAATAGCTCTACTAACGTCCTCTACATGAATGAAATCTCGTGTGTGTTCACCATCGCCGAATACAGGAGATTCTCCAGCCATTAACTGACTTACAAACTTTGGAATCACTGCAGCATATGCACCATCAGGTCTTTGTCCATCTCCGTATACATTGAAAAAACGGAGCGCTGTTGCGTTCATTCCTGCTGTGCGCGCCTCCAGAATTTGAGTTTCGTTGTAGAATTTTGTTGTTGCATAAGGCGACAAAACGTCACCTGCATCATCTTCATCCAATGGCAAACTGTCTGCCTCGCCGTAAACCGCAGCACTTGAGGCCATGACTAAATTTTTTACATTGAACTTGATTGCAGATTTAATTACACATTCAGTTCCTTGGATGTTAATTTCATGAGTTTCTTCAGGCCTCTGAATTGAGATCGGCACCGAGACTTGGGCGGCTAAATGAATCACAGCATCACAAGATTCCATGCAACTTTCAACAGTCGCAAGATCCCGAATGTCACCTTGTTTGAACGTGGCACCGAGCTCAACAAGTTCATCAGTCGTTGATTTAAGACCAGTTGTGAGGTTATCGAGAACAGTAACATCCCAACCCAAACTGAGTGTCATGCGGACAACATGGCTGCCGATGAAGCCGGCTCCCCCGGTTACCAGTACCCTTGGCATGATGTGCGATTTGGCCCACTTATTACATAGCCTTCGGTCTTTTTCTCAGAAAGATGTAAGGTTCAACAAAATTCATAGGTCAGGATCTCATAAATGATTCATGCTCTTATCTTGAAATGATGGCATCTCCTTTCCCCCGGAACAGGTAAATATTCGCAGTGATGATGAGTAGGCATTCGGGAAACCAGTTCGCAGCAAGAATCTACGGCAACACCTCCATAACCAACTGACGACACCTTCGCTCATGAGGTGGCCTTTTTTTCGAGCGGTCATCCCTGTCAAGGCAAAAGCAAGAGCATACTACAATCAAAAAGAGTATTCGCTCGCAGAACCTTATCTGGAAAAATTGCTCCAGAAAAATTCAGAAGATGAATGGGCATTGGATGTCATGTCTCGTCTCTATTCGAACACAGGACGCCATAGTGAGTGCTTAGAACTCACAATAAAACTCTACAAAATCCGTCGAAATGAAGCCCATCAAAAAAGAATCCTCCATGCTTGCCGAGTTCTTGCCGACTGGGACACCTTTGAAAAATACGAGGACGGTTATGATTGGTCTGAATCAGATGAAGCCTTATTTGTACAAATCCTAGAAAAAGCCCCATATTCGGGAATGGATTCACAACCTAGTTGAGCGGCTAAGCACCGAAAAATCATTGGTAATTGCTTCTATTATACTCGCCCAACACCACCTTTCCCAGCTTGATTTTGATAGTGCGAAACAGAAAATAGAACCTCTCTTGAAAAAAGAGGCATTGTCACCGAACGCTACACAAAAACTAGTAGAAATACTACCGGATTTGGCCCTAATCCCTTCATTAGACATTAGTTGGGAGACGTTAGAAAATAAACTATTAATGCAGCCCGAACAAATTCCGAAATTGATTAGCCTCTTCACCAAAGGCCGGAATTATGTGGAGGCAATCAACCTCTACAAACGTGGATTGGAAATTCCCATTTCGATGGATGAAGTACATCATTCAATCTTCATTTGTTATTTTCGAACGCATCAATGGTTGGAATCAATCCAAATCAGTGCTCTTATTTCGAAAAAGCGAAATCTTTCTGAATTACAATTGCACCGAACTCTCCAAGCGGCGACGATTGTTTTTGATTTTCCAATCATGCTTACTTCCACCAATAAACTCGTTGAATTGGGTAAATTGACGAACAGCGAACTTAAGAAAATACACCACTCCATCGATAAAAAAGCAAACGAAAAACAAAGCAAAGAGTTCGAGCACCTCTTCGCGACAGATTCAAAATTGAACTTTATATATCAACTTCACAAAAAAGCATCATTAGGCCAATACGCCGCCTGCGTTGATGAGATTGATGAACAATTATCATTGAACGATCAAGATGTGTTTTCCCTGCACCTGAAGGCTGGAATCCAATCAGAATTAGGAGATTTCCCCTCTGCAATCACAACTTTCGGAGAAATATTGAAAATAGATTCACAAGATTCACGGGCGATTGAAGGGCGAATACAAGCGGGATTGAAATTTTGGCAACCTTCATTGCTTGAAGAGGAAATAAAAAACGCATTGGATGCCATTTCCTCAGTGAAAATCAGCCGGATGTACGTGAATTTTTTACTCGGCTACAAAAAAGATTACGCCTCCTGTTTAGACTTTATCAACACGAATGCTGAAAGCTTGCCTGGCAGGTTCTTCCGTGAGAAAAAAATCTTATGTTTGCTCAAAGAAGGCGAAATTACGCAAGCGACAGAACTGTGTCGAAGCCACATTGTAAAAACAGCTAATTCAAGAGAAGGATGGGCCCTCTTGGCCCAAATTAAGAGAGAAAGTCAATCGATTAAAGAACAACTTGACTGCATTAACAATCTCCTTGAATACGAGGGCCTGTCACCCATTCGGACCGCCTCAAAGGAGGGATTGATGACGCCTTGTTGCCTTCAAAGCGACACCGAAACGTCCAGCAAAGATTTCGGATTGGTCAGCGTGGTCATGACCACATACAAGTACGATGAGTCATTGCTGGCGGCCATCCACTCAATTCTTAACCCAGACATACCCTTCTTTAGAATTAATCATTGTAGATGATTGCTCACCTGATGACACAATGGAGCACTTAGCGCTTGTAAAACAACTCGATTCAAGAGTAAAAATCATTCAAATGGCAACCAATGGAGGGACTTACCTTGCCAAAAACCGAGGCATGACCGAAGCGAAAGGTGACTACATAGCGTTCATGGACAGCGACGATTACTCGCATCCGCAACGAATCGAGATGGCGTTGTCTAAACTTTCAGGAAATGTTGAGCTTTGTGCCATCACGCAAGACCATATCCGAATTGATGAATCTTCAAACATTGAATTCAGGGGTATTGGAGCCATTCGTATGGCAGCCATTTCTCTTGTGATCAAGACTAGCGTCGTTGATTCTATTGGATTTTTTGATTCACTTAGGGTTGGCGCAGACAGTGAATACATCAAACGAATCTCCCTTTTTTTCGGCGAGGATTCCATTCATCATCAGCCATTGACCACTCTATTCGTCACCTTGCATTCAACCTCGCTTTCGGGAGGTGGACGCTTCATGATTGGTTGGCGTTCTTTGACAGGCCCGCGATTAGCCAATCATATAGCATATTCAATATGGCACAAACAAAATAAAAACAACCTTGCGAACCTGTATGTACCTGCTAAAGTATCCAAACGAGCTTATGCAGTGCCGAAAGAATTGCATGCTGGCCCTCAATGGCAATCAGGAATGCAGGTTTTTTCGGAACATATCCACTCAAGACATATGCGGTGGTGGAAAGATAAAAAAGAACTGCCACAGAAGCATCTCTCAGCCAAAATCAAAGGCATGAATTTTGCCAAAGAGAACGGTGTTAAGGTCCCAGAAGTCTATTGGGAAGGTTCTGATTATCAAAAGATACCACCGTTTGATCAACTTCCAATTTCATTCGTGATCAAAACCGAGAGGGGTTGGAGTTCGAAGAATATATTTTGCATGAAGGAGGGGATCAATCTCCTCGACCAGACTGCGTACACCCGTGATACGATCTTGGATTCCCTTGCCAACATTAATCAAGTTTCCAAAACAAAAACCATCGTGGAAGAACTTTTGATTCCAGAAGAAGCATCAAGTCCAAATCTAATTCCCAGGTGTTTCAAATTTTACACCTTTGGCGATCAAATTGCATTGGTGCATGTCACTTTGAGAACATCGAATGTAAGCCTCTCGGAAAACACGCATCACTATTTCGATGAAAAATTTCAGCCCTTTAGTGAGAAAATCATGGACTCAAGGGAAGTCCAAGATACCACGATTCAACGACCAGATTGTTGGGATGAGATGATTCAGTCAGTGAAGAAACTCGGGGCCGCCCTCAATGTTTTTATGCGTATCGACATGTATGCCACATCTAAAGGGGCTGTGTTTGGCGACTTTACGCCGACCCCGCACGGTGGAAATGGGTACTCGCAATTTGCTGAACGTTATCTTGGGAGTCATTGGAACGACAAGGAGGGTGTACAATGATTGAAGATGACGCCATGGACACCAAAGATGGAAGCACTTCAGAGATGCAAACCTTCGAGCCATCACCAAGTAAAATGAAACAAAAGAAGTTGCAATTACGGCAAAACCAACTGGCCCGTGAGAACCGGCGTTTGCGAAACTCCGCTTCGTTTCGCATCGGGTTGCTCTGCACGAGGGCAGCGTTCCGGCCTCTTCGACTTCTTATGCTACCCTTTTCCGTTCTGTTTTTGATATTCTCCATCGGTATGGAACGACTTGGCCGTTGGCCAGTTCCAATAATTAAACATGGCACCCTCTCAGAATCAGCTGTCGAATTGCGTGACAGCATCGTTTTCTTCCCCACCAACGGAGTTGGTTTTGGGCATTTCACTCGTATGTATGCTCTCGCAAAACGCTATCGGAAACATTCGCCATCTACAGAAATTGTATTTTTCACTACAATGCCTACCTTGCACCTGTTGTACAATGATGGTTTTGTCACCTACCATCTTGCAGGGCGAAAGAAATACAACGATATCTCCGCCAGCGATTGGAACGCATTGATGGAAGAGCAACTTTCTCTTGTGATGAATCATCATCGTCCGTCGACTTTCATCTTTGATGGCGCCTATCCTTACCGTGGTATGCTGAACACTATTAAAGAGCAAAAACTCACGAGAAAAGTTTGGATGCGTCGCGGGACCTTCAAGAAAGGAACCAAAATTCCCGTCGACAGCATCGCACACTTTGACACCATCATTCATCCCGAAGACAGCGTACCCGTGGTTCCAAGTGAAATCTTTCACGGCGTCGAGTCAATGACTTGTGCGCCGATTGTTCTTCTTGATCAGAATGAATTAATGCTTCGTGATCCTGCAAGGCGTCGATTGAATGTACCGCTGGATGGCCGCGTTGTGTATGTCCAACTTGGTGCGGGAAGAATCAATGATATTGATTCAGAAATCCGCATGACGGTGGATGCCCTCTTAGCACACAAAGATGTGACTGTAGTGATCGGTGAATCTATGCTTGGACAGCGTTTGAACATAAATCTAGATCGGGTGGTGTTGCTAAGGGATTACCCTAATTCTATGTATTTCAAGGCCTTTGATGCAACAATACAAGCGGGAGGTTACAACTCCTTCCATGAAACCCGTCAGTTCGGCCTACCCGCTTTATTCTATCCAAATATGGAAACAGGGATGGATGATCAACTTGCTCGCTGTAAAGTCTCTGAGGCAGAAGGATGGGGTCATGTTATTGTTGTTCGTGACGAAAAAGCAATCAATGCAGGAGTCAATCGCCTGCTTGGGATGTCCAAACCTCTTGGAAAAAACGATGTGGAAAATGGGGCATTCGGCGTGTATCAACAACTGAGTAAAGCAAAAAGAGAGCGACCATCTTCTGTGCCCAAGCAGAGGGCCGAATTGGGGGGACGTAACTGAAAAATTCAACATTAATCAATAAAATCAATCAAAGATTTTTGGAGACAAATGGGTATGAGATGGATTGGATAAATCCAACAACATTTAATCACCACATCCAATTGAAAAAGTTTCAACTTGGGGAAAAAGAATCCATTTTAACTGATAAGTTTGCTGTGAGGTCGTACGTTTCGAAGATCATTGGAGAGGAATATCTGGTGCCAATACATGGGGTTCATAATTCGATTGATGAAGTTGAGTTCGAAACAGATCACAATATCGTCATCAAGACAACACACGGTTCCGGGCCCGAACACATTGAATTGTTTCCTACTTCCAAAACCAAACAAGAAGTTCTCGAAAAATTCAATCGAGCCATGGGCGATCAATATAACGGCGTAAAATGGGGTGAGTTTCAATATGAGTGCATCGTCCCCAGAATTCTCGTTGAAGAAAAAATTGGCATCAATGGGGTTTCACCAGATGATTATAAATTTCACATGTTTAATTCCAAATCGGGATGCAAGTGGTTCATGCAAATCAACACGAATCGCCAAAGCGCTCTTAAACAGAGTTTCTACGATGAAAATTTTGCTTTTTTAGAGGTTGAAAAGTCAGGACTCCCAAACACCGGTTCAGCTCCCCCTGAGAGGGCTGAACTAGAGAAGATGTTGAAAATCGCAAAACAACTGTCCGTGGGACTCGATTACGTTCGAGTGGATTTGTACCTTGTCGACCAGAACATATACTTCGGTGAACTCACATTCACTCCTGCTTGTGGTTTTGGTGAATTCTCTGACTTGGCTGTATCGGAAAAATTCGGTTCGTATTTTCAAAACGGTGGTGAGTAAATTATGTTGACAATTGATGAATTAATGCCGCCTTTGCTCGGTGCGGGGAACGATTGGACCCCGTTTGAGCGCGCCGTTGAGCAAATGTTTCCCAAGGATCAAAACCCGACATACACCCTTCCAGTGAGTTTGGTCATTCCGGTCTACAATCGAAAAGAAAAGTTGGGTAAAACCATCGCAGCTTTGACACAGCTCTGACTACCCGCTGCGGGGTGAAGTGATCATCGCTGATGAACCTTTTATTCGCGGATCAGAAACCCTTATTCCGATGTTTGAATCTTTTTTTCCAATAAAACACATCTTCCAAGAAGACCTCGGGTATCGATTGAGCGAGGCACGGAATTATGGTGTGCGTGAAGCAAAGCACGACCAAATTATCATTTTAGATTGTGACATGCTTCCCGAACCTACATTGGTTGAATCGTATATGAAGTACATGCACGTTGGGACAAACGCTGTTCTGATTGGCGGTCGCCGTTTTGTGAACACTGACGCCCTATCAATTGAATCTGTTCTTGAAGAGATCCAGCCGGTGCTTGACTTACCAACCCAACGTGTCGATACAGGAAGAGGGCCGATTGGGGATGAAGAACCTAGTGAAGACTGGCGATACAAAGGCTACGCTTCCACGAATGATGCCAAGGATGCTAAATACGCCTTCCGTTGGCTCTGCGGTGGTAATATCTGCTTCCATCGAGATTTGCACAACTCCATTGGTGGCTTTGACGAAGCCTTCACTGCGTGGGGTGCTGAAGACCAAGAGTATGGTTACAGGATGTATGCCGCAGGTGCGTGGTTTATTCCTGTCAAGGGGGCGATCGGATTGCATCAAGAACCGCCAGGTGGTTCGAATGAAACCGACAGAGATTCCGGCCGTGTGATCACCAGAGAGCAATTAACCGAAAAATGCCCTTGCCGCCTGTACCGTAAATCAGAGATGAACAGAATTTACGAAATTCCAAAGATAAGTGTATACATTCCGGCTTATAATTGCATTGATTTCATAGAAGAAGCGGTGGAAAGTGCTTTGAATCAAACATTCACCGATTTAGAAGTGGTTATTTGTAACGATGGTTCGACCGATGGAACTGGCGAATTAATACAAGAATTGTATGGGTCTCATCCACGTGTTGTGATTGTGCACCAAGAAAATGGAGGTATTTCGAGTGCCTCCAATGCTGCGATTCGGGCCGGTAGAGGTGAATATATCCTGCAATTGGATTCAGATGATGTGCTTTTACCCAAGGCAGCAGAATTATTGGTCCAGGTGTTCGAAAGAAACAAAGTTGATATTGGCTTTGTTTACGGAGATTCGTATCTCATCGATTCAGAAGGTACTGACTTGGGGCACGCTTATTCATGGTCTGTCTACTCAAGAAAACGACTTACTCAGGGAATGATGGTTCATCACCCGCGGATGTTCCGTCGCCGTGATTACAATCGCAGCAACGGTTTTGATCAATCCATCTCCAATGCTGTTGACTATGATTTCTTTTCACAACTTTCTGAGCTCACGACGGGGCATCATCTTCAAGTACCCCTATACCTTTACCGTCAACACAATCAGAACACTTCTAAAGTTGATGTTAGGGATCAGGATCACAATACTCACCATTGCGCTCAGAGTTCCTTGGCTCGGATGGGACTGAATCATAGAATTACCTTGTCCCGCGACCCCGGAAAACCCGCGTAAAATCATTCGAACGCTCGATCCGAACCCTGATTCGTACGCACTTGATTGTACACATCTGTTCAACAAGTTTGGATTCACAGACGGGGTGAACAGCCAACATCACCGTTGGCAATTAGATCGTTGGTGCAGTGAACACACATTGCAACGCAGCCAGAGTCTTTTTGACTCTTCAGAGCGATTCCTCCGCATTGGACCATTCGGGTCAGTCCGAGTCGCCGATGCAGTAGCCAGTCGTATTGTCAAAGAACACGGTCTTGAGGCAAAACTAGAATCAATACGAAAAGAAAAAACCATCGCGTACCATCTCTTTATCAAACTCGAAATGATGACCAACAAGGAAGTCACCAGACTAAAGAGAGTTTTCCAAGATGAGCACCAGTGGAAGTGCGAAATCCTCAGCCAAGAAGGCTATCCCGTTGTGGAGGTACAACCAATCTCAACGGTTCAGATGTATCAGAGGTACCTCGAGTCAAGTTCTGTTGTCGGTGCTGTTTCGCCCCAAGACGGAGCATACGAGGTTTCGAAGTTTTGGTCGACAAAGAATGAAACGCTGTTGTTTCGCTGGCGAGAAATGGAAGTATTTTTCGAAATGCCACTCGATTGGTCAATTGAGCGGACACATAGCGACTTGTTCCAATTGGCTCACCATCTTATGGTGGAGCCATGGGATAAGAGTGCAATGGAGCATTGGCATCCTACACGCAAGGCTGGTTGGCGACCTGGCCTGGCCTTTTCAGGCGGTGTGGATTCAGCTGCAGCGCTGTGTTTAATGCCCTCGGATACGGTGTTACTGTATAATGAGCGCAGCGGGCTTCCAGGACAGTTAGATCACACCAATGCTCTGAGATTTTTTGAGGAGTTTGAACATCGCACAGGCCGTGCAGTTCACAGAATTAAGTCGAATCACGAACAAATCAGAACAGTTGAAGGAAAATCATTAGGTTTTTCCACCGACTATGCATGTGCAGTCCAAGTGGTTTTACTTGCAGATTATTTTTCTTTGGACAGTGTTGGGACCGGTATGCCCTTGGAAAATTCATATCTATTCCACGGACATCAATACCGTGATTTCGCAGAATCATGGTTTTGGAAGCACTATTCCCCAATGTTTGAATCAGTAGGACTTCCTCTTTACCAACCTGTAGCAGGGTGTTCGGAGATTATCAACATGAAAATTGTCAAGCAATGTGGGTGGGAAGGGTGGGCACAATCTTGTTTGCGATCAACTCATGGCGGTGAAGTTTGTGGCCAGTGCTGGAAATGCTTTAGGAAAAATTCGATGTTGGGTTTACCCTTCACTCTTAGCAATGAAATCACGACCTTTTTGAATAAAGTTCCAATAAAGCAGGCTGCTAGCACGCTCTACTCAATTCAAAAGAGCGGTATTTCAAGAAAGGGCGAGGACATAAGAAAAAAGTTCCCATCAATCTTACCACTCCTTGAAACAGATTTTTCTTTCTTGGAATCTTTCCACCCGGGTGCGACCGACATCATCCCCGAGAAATATCGGACATACACCAAGACACGTCTCAACCTATTTTGTTCAAGGATGTCCAGATCAGAGTTAGAGGCAATTCGCAACATCAATCTTTATTCAGAAAAATGAGGGTTAGATTTGTAATTGGTCTAACAATCCATTGTAAGTCATGGGCTGAGAAGACCGCCTCATCTGTTCATTCGATTGAATGATGGCCTTAATCGAAATATCGAGTTGTTCCATGTTCGCTTCATCAGCGATGGTGAGAGGGATACGAGGGTACATTCTTTGCAGCATTCGAATGCGGACTGAATCCGTTGGTTCTTTGCAGACACACAGGGTAGGGACATTATTGGCCATGAGGCACGAAATCATCTCGATGTTTGGGCTCACAATCGCAGCTCCCATTGTTGAAATGGTTTTTTGATCGAGGGTTCTTGCTAGCTTCAAATGGTCTCTGAATTCAGAACTCCTGTCTTCATCTAAGTGCCTTGGATAAGCGATTTTCCACTTAAACCCCTCTAGATTCTTACGAACAAGGTCTACGATTTTCAGGTTTACAGGACCGCGGTCTCCGTAGTGTGGTGCAAAAAGCAGGATGTTTTTTCGGTCGCCCTCTGGGAGGGACAGAGCAGGCTGAATCAAACTTTGGTCTTCACCTTGAATTTGAAAATCTATTATTTTATCAAAGGAAGCACCCCTGGTTGCAATGCTCTCGCTTTTTATCCCATCAGGCCTCAACCAGATCCAAGTTGGAGACTGAAAGTACTTCATTGCATTAAGTACGCCACGGTAAGGATATGGGCCGTCAAAAATAACGTGCGACGGAGCATGAGCATCGATAAGGGTTGCAATGAGGTTTTCACACCTCACATTCCAATTCGTTCGGTTCGCCTTTGTTTCCTTCTTTGGGTCATTGATTGGAAACACTATTGACTTCGGGGGGAGCATCCGATGCATTCCTTCAACTGGCGACATTATGACGATCTTGGCGTTTTGTTTTGTGCTCCATTCATGAGCGATACTCGCAACACGTTCAGGTGAAGAAATCCCCTCTTCGATGGTCGCAATTAAAAATATACAGTTTTTGTCAAGGCTGGCTTTGTTTGTAGTTTGAGTTTCTGTTAACTTTTTTCTACTTCTCACAAATTCAATGTTCAACGCAAGGAATTTGAAAGGGAGAAGCGGGATTTTCCATGGCTTTCGAATAATATTGTCTGTCAATAAAATTCCAAGGCGAAAGGAGTATGTAGATCGTATTCGGGCTAGTTCCTCGGTCAACATTCGTTCTCGAACAGTCGTAAGATTCGCTTTCTCACTCATCGTTCATCCCTCAAGTTCGTAGTATCGCTTGATTGCCTGTTGAGGCTCATCGATCAACTCGATTCTTCCCCGATCAACAAGGATCACCCGGTCACAAATGTCAGTCAGTAATCCAAAACTATGCGAGACAATGACGACAGTTCCTGCATTTTCCACCATGCCTAGGATTTTTTTCTTCGACTTCTCCTTGAACTTGACATCGCCTACGCTAAGTACCTCGTCAATCAGCAGTATCTCTGGTTTTATCGCAGAGGCTACAGCTAGTCCAAGCCTCGCCTTCATTCCAGCCGAATAGGTTCTCAGAGGCTCGTCGATGAAGTGCCCCAATTCACTAAAATCGATGATTTCTTCGAGTTTACTGTTCATAACTTTTTCATCATGACCTAAGATGGAACCATAAAGAATCGCATTTTCTCTTCCCGTTTGGTGTTGAGAAAAACCGGTTCCAAGTCCTGCAAGAAGGGAAATCTCTCCAGCTGCTTTTGCCGTGCCGTTGTCGGGCGGGTAAATGCCTGCGATCACCCTTAGCAGGGTCGATTTTCCCGATCCGTTTCTTCCAATAATACCAACAATTTCACCTTGGTATATTTCGAGGTTTATTTCAGAGAGGGCCGTAAATCGTCTTGATCGTTTCCTAAACCAATCATAGAACATAACGAGGGCATTCCTCTGCTTAGGAAAGTGCAAATCAACATTTTCCAATTTTATTGAGGTTTTGGTCATAGGTACTTCACCGCCCCACGCTCCAATCGCGCAAACACCATAGCCCCTGTGACCAATAGTACACATGTAATAATGAGGCTTGAGAGGATCACTTCAGGTGGTAAATCGACAGATTTTCCTTCTAGCGCATGCCGGACCATGGTGATGGGTAAAACAACCGGGTTGTAGAGGGCTGCCTCACCCCAAGCTCCCCGTTGTGCAGCCATTTCAGCAGTCCACATGACTGGTGATACAAAGAAACCTGCTCGAACAACGAAGCGCATAAAGTGGCCCACATCTCTTTGCACACAGTTCAACGGGGCGACCATCATGCCAAAACCAAGAGCCATTATACCAGCTAGGAAAATGCCCACAGGCACCCAAAAGAGGTGCATGGTGATTGGTAAATCATACACCATCAAAATCGGAATGATCACCAGACTGCTCATCAGAGTGACTACAAAATTTGCTCCAACTGCGGTGATTGGAAAGATAACTCTTGGGAAATAAACAAGATGCATTGTCCTTGCATTGCCTACCAGCGAATTAGTTGTTGCACTGAGGGATTTCCCGAAGCACCCCCAGACGACAACTCCGATTAAAACCCAAACAGCGTACATCTCATCGGGGTTGCCGCTTAACATGATGAATAAAAACCAATACACCAGGGCAAATAATGCAGGTTCTATGAGGGCCCATGCGTAGCCAAGCATAGCATTTCGATACCTACCTCGTACATCCCTTCGTATCAAGTTTCTGACCAAAAAACGGTGGTTGAAGACTTCCTTAAACATCCAGAATGGAGCGAACAAAGAACTCGCCCTCTTTGCAACATCTTGGAGCGGAGGCTCCGAGTGCTCCAATTCAGTCATGTTGGCTGGTCTCATCGTCCCCTTATCATTAGACCGGCGCAAAATTGCCTCTAGCCTATATTTCCCTGTCAGCAAAGGCATCTACGAGAGTCTCCAATTGCCATTGATTTGATAATGGGTAGAGCGTAGCAAGACACATGGGATTTAATGAACACTTCACCAGATCAGCGGCATCAGGAGCCCTTACAATTGGCATCATCGGTCTTGGTTATGTTGGATTGCCTTTAGCTGTTGAATTTGCTAAACGGGGTTCACAGTTTGGGGCGTAGATGTGTCTCAACGCACCGTTGATATGGTCAGGGCTGGAAAGAATCCTACTGGAGACCCAGATGTTGATGATATTGTCCCGAGTCCTGGTACTGAACGCTGGCATATCACCAGCTCCACTGCAGAGGCTGTGCCGCATTGTGACGTGATCCTCGTGACCGTGCCTACTCCAATAACACACGATTTGAAGCCTGATCTCTCCTTTGTTGAAGCAGCCGGAAGATCGGTCTTTGAGGCAATGCCTAAGGAAAGAAACACCATCGTGGTCCTTGAGTCAACGGTTTATCCAGGGGTCACTGCACAAACATGGATGCCCATCATCGAAGAATTAGGGCTTGTCATTGGTGAAGATTTAGAAATCGCATATTGCCCTGAGCGGTTTAATCCGGGTGATTCAGCGCATGGTGTGCGTTCGGTTGCACGCGTCATAGGTTGCACGAATCCAGAGGTTGGTGAAGCGTTGATACAATTGTACAGCCAACTCACCAGCGAGGATGTGCGCTACGTCGGCAAACTCGAAGTCGCTGAAGCAGCAAAGGTCATTGAAAACGTCCAACGCGACATCAACATTGCCTTAGTCAATGAATTAGCCAGAATTTTCCCCGCTATGGATGTCGATGTTGAAGATGTTCTTTCTGCAGCCGCAACCAAATGGAATTTCCATCGATATACTCCAGGCGTCGGTGTTGGAGGCCACTGTATCCCCGTTGATCCGTACTACATGATTCAGCGAGCCGCCGATGTTGGCGTTCCAGCAGGACTCATCACCGCAGCACGCGCCGTTAATCGCTCGATGCCGAGCCATGTTGCAGGTGTTTTGACAGAGGTTATGTGGTCTGCAAAAGTGTCAGCGGATGAAGCAAAAGTGCTCTTGCTTGGCTGGTCCTATAAAGCAGAAGTTGGCGATCCTCGTGAAACGCCAGCCGAACCTCTTGCTGAAACACTCATGGCCAAGGGCATAACAGTTGGTGCTTGGGATCCACACATCGACGGCAATATGTTCCCAGATGGCGTCATAGCCGAAACAGATTTGACTGAAGCGGATGGCTACGATATGGTTGTCTTAGTGACGGCGCACAAAGCATGCTTGGAACTCGACTGGCAGGCTCTTCTTTCGAACATGCGTACTCCATTATTGTACGATGGACGTCGGGTTTTGGATCTCGACGCCCTCCAATCAATGGGTTGGCAATGCTATGCCGTAGGTAAGCCTCTTGGCGAAAAGAGCCAGACACCCTAGCTCAATAGCAAACGATTAAACAAGCCTCGCTTTGGCAGGGATGTTTTTTTTTTGCTGAGGTGTTTATTGTCTATGAAATCGCTCTTCGAATTGTATAAAACATCTATTGCTTACAACCGGTCTTTGGTACGATACTTCTAAGATTACTTGAAGGGGGGTACTCTTCTAGAGGCGTTTGTGGATGAAATTAAGGATTTCAGTAAACTGAGTTTACTCTCTTCTCTGGGCGCTCTCTTTCTTTCATCATTATTGCTTTCTTCCGTCCTTGCCCCCACCATCGGCGAAAAACTCATTACAAGCGATTTAACTTCAAATTCCAGATATGGCGTCACCTTCCCAGCACTCGAATACATCGAAGGTTTGGATGAAAGTTCTGTTGTGGGGATTGGGTCCTCAATTATTCAAGCAGCCCTCGACGGAAGTTGTATTACGGAGAAATTGGGTGACAAAGGTACAAGCGTTTACAATCTTGGAATCTCAGGCGGGAACCCCTACACCGAATCGCTTCAAATTCCTGCATTGGTAAGGGCAAATCCAGAGTTGGTAATCCTAGATCTTGGCCCGAATGGGCTTTGGAATTTCTATGATAGCGATGACTTAAATGATTACATTCAATTTCGATTCACGATCAATAGCATAAGCATGGGTCACGAGGACATTGGTGAATGGCATAATTTCATTCGGGAAAAGGACCAACAGTGGTTAGCATACACGCACCTCGAGAGAGTGAAACTAATGCAATCCTACTCTCAAAAAGCAGTAGACGAATATCTAAAAGAGCATATATCCAAGCAACTCGGCTTAGACTACGAAACTAGAGCGCCTGCTCCTGGCGATGATGATTGGCATCAGTATCTCATGGAACCATATTTCCCAAATCCTTTCTTTGAAACAATGTCAGATGAATCAATTCTTGAATACATGGAAGAAAAAATGCCAAGAAAAGCCAAACAGGGCGTCTACAATCCAAGACCAAATGGCACTCTAAATCATCAAGCATATGAATATATGATCGATACACTGAGGGATGCTGGAATTCCAGTGTTACTCGTAGCAACCCCGCACCATCCATTGGTTTACCCTTATCTTGGGCCTGAGCAACTTGACGGATTTAACCACACATTCAACACCTTCTCAAACCTCTCAGGGGTCTACGGCCTCAACATGTTTTGGGAAACGTGGCACAGTTCTATGTTCAAAGATCGCAACCATCTTGGCGTGAACGGCAGAGAATACTTTTGCGGACAGATTACGCCTTATATTGAACAATTATTAGAAACCGGTCGTCTTGACGAAAATGTGATTCAAGTTGATGGAGTCGATCTTTCAGGTTACCTAGAATCGTCATGTAATGGGACGAATGAATCGCATTTCATCGATTCAGAATTTCAAACCATTCAGGCAGAAAATTATTCAAATTGCGCTCAAGGAGATGGAAATATTGACAACTGGGTCCTCAAAGATAATGAGTTATTTCACGGTTCAGGTTTTTTACATGGTTTACCTGAGGACGTGTCTCAATACTATGGTGACCGCACAGGGCCAAGGTTAGATTATGATCTTAATTTTTCAGAGGATGGAGAATATTTTGTTTGGATAAAAATGAAAGGTAACTCCTATGGTAACGATTCGATAATTCTCGGATGGAGTAATGGTTTGTCTACGATTTCTCCGGTGAGTAGTTACAACTCATACGGATGGACCTCTGAAGGGCAGTGGGAGTGGGAGCCTGAATTCAATGGTCCACCCATGTCGATAAATGTCACAATTGATGATGAAATTAAACTGAGTATCTGGATGACAGAAGATGGTGTAATGATTGATGAAATTTTGATTACAAGCATGAACTCAATTAATCCAAATGACATACAATTGCTCAATTCACAAAATGGATGATTATCCATCATCAAGAGGGAGGAATAAGTATGGATTTTGTCACACCATCTTACTATCTTTATTTCCTACCACTGGTCTTTGTGTTAACCATCGGCTTCGCATCAAAGCGTAGGCGGACACAAATTCTGATTCTGCTTACCTGTAGCTACACTTTCTTTTGGCTTGCCTCAGGTTGGCACGTGATCCTTCTTCTTGTATCGACATGCATCGATTGGACTGCTGGCAAAAAGATGCATCAATCTGACGTGCAAAAAGTACGAAAGAATTGGTTGAAATTGAGTTTAATAACAAATCTAACAATTCTTGGAATCTTCAAGTATCTTGATTTCATTATTGAAAGCTTGAATTTAGTCACGCTGCAGATAAATGGAACTCAAGGCATAGATGCATTTGGATTAGCACTTCCTGTGGGAATTTCGTTTTACACTTTTCAAACCATGTCCTACACGATTGATATTTACCGGAAGAAACAATCACCGTATGATTCCTTCACAGACTTTGCTTGTTATGCCGCCTTTTTCCCACAGTTGGTAGCGGGCCCAATTGTACGTGCCGAACACTTCCGAAAACAAATCAAATCTCCTCTGAAAACAGATTCCTATCGTTTTCGATTAGGGCTTACACTGATTATTTATGGAATCGCGAAAAAACTGGTTATCGCAGATAACGTGGCGCTGCATGCAAATGCGGTGTTCATTGAAGGCGATCATCTAATGAATACTGGATTAATTTGGTGGGGCGCTCTGTGTTTCGGGATACAGATTTATTGTGACTTTTCTGCATATACTGATATTGCAATCGGCTCGGCGCATCTCATCGGGGTAAAGTTGCCAGAAAACTTTGACACGCCTTATGCGGCAACTTCACCCCAAGATTTTTGGCGCCGATGGCATATTTCTCTATCAACATGGCTTCGCGATTATCTTTACATCCCGCTCGGGGGCTCAAGAAACGGAACAAGAAGGATGATTTTCGCACTTATGGCAACCATGTTGCTTGGTGGGTTATGGCACGGGGCCTCGTGGAATTTTGTACTATGGGGTTTAATTCACGGCATACTGTTGATTGTTCACCGTTTTGCAAGTAAAACTTCTATGGTGAAAATCTTCTTCTCCAAATCAGGAAAAATTGGTACTGTTTTTTCTTGGATTACCACTCAATACCTCATCTTCTTCACATGGCTTATATTCCGAGTTGAAGACACTAAGATCCTCATCCCTTCAATGAAAACCTTTCTCGGAATTGGGGGCCACTTCGATTGGAGTGAAATGAGTGAAACATTACCGGAAATACAGTTCCTCACCTTTTCGTTGGTATTTTCATTTATCCTTCTTCACGGTGATGAGCGGCAAGATTGGTGGTGGAAAGGAGTGGCTTTCCAGACACTATCCCTTTTACTCCTATGTGGCCTTATGCTCATACTCGCATTCTACCTTCGTCCTATGGAAACAATTGATTTCATTTATTTTAGATTCTGAGTTGAGGGCTTGAAGGCAATGGGGTGGAAGGCCCATGCCGTTGGCCACCGCTCAACTCATGAGGCTGCAGTAAAGTCTCTCTCTTGAGAGCAAATGGTTAAACAGACATCACTTTTGGACAAATATGTTGGTACCTACCTCAAGGTGTAATTAATGAAGTACATGCTCAAATGCCTCGGAACAGGAGATCTCCTCGAAGACGCTTACACCCTCAAGTACACCGACAACGCCCTTCTACAAGCTCAATTTAACGGGCCCATGGAAGTCAAACCGCTTCAGGGTGTTTGGAAGTACCTCGATTGGATCCCAACCACAACCTCCAACGAGTATGTGGCAGGAACCACGACCTACAAGGCAGAAGCCCTTGGAAAAGCGCTCGGTATGAGCAATCTCTGGGTCACCTTTCACGGCTACTGGCCGGAAAAAGGGGGCCTATGCCCCACAGGGAGTTTCAAAGACATGGAAGCCGTTCCGACCATTCAACGCCTACGCGATCACAATTGCACAGGCCTCATCTGTGCCAGTGCAGGCAACACTGCGCGCGGTTTCACGCATTTTTGTGGTCTTGACAACATGCCGCTGATTGTGGTGGTTGGCAAAGATCACGGTCATCGGATTTGGACAAAAAAAGGCCACCCAACGGATTCCGTCAAGGTCGTTGTCGTCGAAGACGGTGATTATTACGATGCGAAAACAGTCGCTAAAGGCATCGCAAAAGTCCTCACTGGTTGGCAAATGGAAGGCAGCGTCCACAACGTTGCTCGCCGAGACGGCATCGGCTCACTGCTGCTCGATGCTGCTTTTGCCATCGGACAATTACCGGATCATTATTTCCAAGGCATCGGCGGTGGACCTGGTCCAATCGGTGTGCATGAGATGGCAGACCGCTTGATTGAATCAGGTCAGTTTGAAGGACCAGCACCTCGTCAGCACTTGTCACAAAACGTAGAGCATTGCCCCATCCACAACGCGTGGCAAGCAAAACGAGATCACTTGGTGCCCGAAGATTACCCGCGACAGGACGTCGAAGTCTATTCAGATTATTTGATGAATAAAGGTCCTGCTTACGGTGAAGTCGGGGCGGTTCACGACATTCTCAAAGCCTCCAACGGTCAAACCTACGTGGTCGAACGCGAGGTTGCTATGGTGGCAAAGGACCTGTACGAATCCATCGAAGGCATCGACATCATGACCCCAGGTGCAGTGGCTTTAGCAAGTCTACAGCAAGCCTTGGCTTCGGGTGAAGTCGGGCCAAATGACTGCACCGTGCTCAACATCAGCGGTGGTGGTGTGGATCGTCTCAAGCAAGAACATGAAACAGCAGTCGTAGACCCATGGCTCCGCGTGACAAAAGCAAACGGTGCTGCGATGATAATTGAAGCATTAGAACACACATAATAAGCACACTATTCTGATAATTCAAACAGTCGAAATAAAAGGGATGATGTGATTACTGTGGGTGAGAAATTCGATAGGCTCAGCAGATCAGATAGGTGGGACTTAAAAGACGGCAAATTGATTTTTCACCACCCTGAAATGGAAATCTTTTGGGTTGTCCCTGGTAATTATACCATGCCGAGTTTGCATGTTTTGGGTTTAGCAGAGTTTGTCTATCTTACGCCGTTCAAAGAAAGAGTCGAGTTAGAAATACCAATTCAAGAACCTCCATTGGTTTTATTCGATGAGGAAGCCCCATCGAATGAAGAAAGAAAAATACCTACAATCGGTGGAAGAAAAAATGTTGGTGTTGCGTTTTCAGGGGGTGTGGATTCATCAGCCGTGCTTCAATTGCTACCTTCTTGCATTCCAATATACACACAAGTAGCGAATCCAACTGGAATGCACAAAATTGAAAATGCGCTTCTGTCGGTAAAAGAAGTCAATGGAGTTGCAATAATCTCAAATTGTGATGAACTGCCTACAGTCTACGGGAAAACGAAAGGATACTATGGAGATGCTGGATTTACCACGACTGGAATCTTATTTTCAGAATACTATGATCTACACACTCTCGCAGATGGTAATGTTTTGGAGAGTATGTATCTCTATGGACCACATGGACACGGCACAAAATTTCGCTCGAAAGATTTGGGAACGATGATGCGCGCCTTTAGAGGCACAGGACTTGAGTACTGTGTCCCATGTGCAGGTTTGACAGAGGTTCTTACCACCAGAATTGCCGAAGAATCGGGCTTGAAATACTCTATGGGGTGTATGCGAGGGGAGCATGGAATGCCCTGTAATAATTGCCTCAAGTGCTTCCGAAAGAGGGGGCTGCAAGGAGATCCACTCCCTACCAATAAAGAAGTCGAAAGAAAACTCAATACCGCCTATATTCCGATGTTGCCTAGTCTTCTGTGGGCGAGAGACAACAACGGCTTATCCCACCCTCGAATAGATGACATTAATTTAGACATCTCATGGGTGGATAAATGGTTCGCTCAGTCTTTAGAATATATGCCAGAATCTCTCAGAGGGTACTTTCTTGACAAGTTACTGCAATATGGAATCGAAGAATTAGAAACGCCACAACCCCTTTTCGATTTTACTTCACAAACAAACTTTACTCACGCCGACCCTTAGGAATGCTGCGGTTGGTGAGCAATGGCCTACGGAATGTACTCGTTTCGTTCAGGGACCGTCGAAGCGGCCATCATGCTCAATCTATTGCACCTGATCGTAGGCCTTCCGGCCCTTGTCCTGTTACCAGGTGCTGTTCGCAATGGTCGTGATTCATCAGTGCCCGACCTCACCGACAATCCTCGCCCGTTGAACCCGTAAGCTCATCGAACATGAGGTGGAGTTGATCCTTGACCCATGGACCATTGGGCTGCCTGGGTGAATAAATCCTCGAAGGCGTCAATGGTGTGGTCAAGAGGCTTAGCGTAACCGCCACCCATGAACACCACCACGGGTACCTTGAGTTTGGTTGCACGCTCGAACACCATGTCATTTCGTTGCTTCATCCCGAGGCGTGAAACATTGAGTTTTCCCAATGCGTCAGTGGTCAATGCGTCAACGCCGGCTTGGAAAAGCAACAACTCAGGTTGATGATTAAAGCAGAGATCCAAAGCTTCCTCCACCGCTTCAAGGTAGAGCATGTCACCGCTTTCGGCTGCAAGTGGCAAATCATGGTCGCTGATTGACTTTCGGAATGGGAAGTTCACATCGCAATGAACCGACACCGTGAGCGCCTCCTGAACGTGTTGAAGCGCGGTTGCCGTGCCGTCGCCTTGGTGGACATCGAGGTCAAGCACGGCTACCCTGCCAACGTTGAGGTTGTTTAGAGCGTGAAGGGCGCTAACGGCCAAATCGTTGAACACGCAATAGCCCGAGCCGAACGCTCGATGCGCATGGTGGGTCCCTCCAGCCATGTTTGCTGAAATTCCTCCGAATTGAACCGCATGTTCTGTCGCTTCCACAGCACCGCCCATCAGCAAAAGGGTCCGTTGGATCATGTCGTCGGTCCACGGCGTCAAACCGATGCGCCTGATTTCCTTCTCAGTGAGGCTTCCAGCAAGGAAGCGATCGACATACTCAGCATCATGGGCCAGCAAAAGGTGCTCCCGCTTGATGGGTTTGGGATTGCTGATCCGAATGGATGCTTCTAAATCAGCAGGTTCTTCGCTCTTCGAGATAAACGGAGTGAGGCGTTCCAACACACGAATGTACCTGTCCCGAGGAAAGCGGGCGTCTGGATGAATGCCACCGGTGTAGAGTGGATGGTACCACATTGAAAGGCCGCTGTGGCTCAAGGGATTCACTCCTTGCGTGCTTTCCATTCATGCCCGTTCGTTTGACATCGAGCGTTCAAGCAGTGCGGCCAGCGTCGTACATCTCTTTCATGCTACCATCTTGGAGCATTTCTAGAGCGATGTCAGATCCACCAACCAATTCACCTTGAACAAAGATTTGAGGCATGGTTGGGAAATCGGACCAAGCGCAAACCGATGGAATGGCGCGAGGATCGCTGAGGATGTTGACGGCTGCGAAGGGCTCGTCGACTTGCTCAGAGAATTGTTGCATCACTTGAGCAGCGCGGTTTGAGAAACCACATTGAGGTTCATTTGGGTTGCCTTTCATGAACAGCACAAGTGCGTGTTCATCGACGATTGCTTGCAATTCTTCAGGTGTCCAGTCCATTCATTTCACTCCTTTTTGATTTTGTTGATTCGGCGTATGTGTACGCCTTGTCCGCCCCCGTGGGGGTCGAATGCTGTGTTGCCGGCCACCTCGGCCTGGGCGGGAGTCATGCACTTGAGGTCAAGCGCATGGACGGGATGGGGAATGTGTTGTTTCATGACGGCCAGAACAGTTTTTTGGCGTTGTAAAGGGCGCACTCCATCAAACGTCGAAGAAATCACTCGAACATGAAAGTGGTCGCCAGAGCCGTGGAGGTCAAGGACTTCGATGGTTGCCTCAGGCACAGCTTTGCGTACTTCTGCTTCTACCCATTCGCTGCTGACCATACTGACGCCTCATATTGCCGTGTGTGTTGATGGCTTTGAACCTGCGCTCTTTGAAGCGATGCTTGAAGGGCTGGGGAAGTCACCATGTCACATGGACGCGGATTCAGTTCCGGCCAATCCCCGCAAACCCCAGATGGGGCGGGATTCGGCATGGCTTGGAGGGTCTGATCTTCTCGCTGTGTTCCTTGCCTTGTTTGGACAAGTGTTGCTAACGCGAGCGCTGAGCACGGAGAATTTCGGCCTCTTCATCATCGTGTTCGATGCATTCGCAACGCTGTTTCTAATTGTCGACCTCGGTCTACCAACACTTCTTGCCCGCGATGGAGCCAAGGCCTTGCACCGAGTATGGCCGAGCATTTTCAGAATTTATCGCCTGCAAGCATTGGCCTTGCTTCCGTTTCTTCTTTTCGCCGCAGTGTTCACTCCGTTTGTCGACGAGGCATGGCGCGAGAATGCGCCGTTGTTGATGCTTTGTGCAGGAATCGCCCTGCTTCACATCGCATCCTATGCGCCTCGAACAGCTCTTCGAGTTGGAGGCGAAGCGCGTCTTGAAGCCTTGACCAAATTGGCAGAACGTAGCGTGACGGTGGTTGGTTACGCCGTGCTGTATTGGATGGGTTCACATTCTGTAACGATGTTCGCATTGGCGTTCTTCATCGGTGCATTGGTCGGGTTAGCGGCGTCACTTTGGTGGTCAAAGAGCGTGCTTCAACCTCTTGCCCTACAAGGGGTGGAAGGGACCCTTGGCGAAGTATGGGCGTCGAACAGCTCGCTTCTCCTGCATGCGCTTCCGTTCGCAATTACCCTTGGCGTACTTCCCTATGTGGTGCGCATCGAGAAATTTATTCTTGGGGCCACGCTTGGGCTCGATACTGCCGCTTTGTTCCATGTCGCTCAACTTGCTTGGCTGGCGGGCCTGGTGATTCCACAAGCCATGCGGGCGGCTTTGTTGCCCTTGTTAGGCGAGCGGCGGGATGATCCCATTGAATTCAATAAACAGATGAATCGGTCGCTCGATCTCTGCTTTTCCCTGCTTCCGTACGGATTGTACGGCGGTGCAGCCATTGTGTGGTTTGCCTTACCTGTCGCCTTTCCACTTGAATACACGGATGGAAGCCTTGGTGGTTCAGCGGTTCAACTGTTCATGGTGCTGCTGTTCGGTTGGTGCTGCACAGTGCTCGCCACGCCAACTTACACCGCTCTTCAGGCAGGACCAAAGCCTTGGCATTTCACCGGCTTCATTGCCGGTGTCGTCCTGTTTGCGGGGGTTTTTGGCGGCTGGTTGATCGGTTGGCAAAGCGATGCATCCATCGGAAACGGCTTGCTTGCCGCCGCTGTGGCTTCGAGCGTCACGGCAGGTTTCATGCTCTGCACTTCGATTGGTCTGGCAGGAGGGCCATCGTACCTCCAACACCGATGGAAAGATTGGTTGTTTGGTCTCAGTTTGTCGCTGTTGACATGCTACGGACTGGTTGTCGGTTCTTTGGTTGCCCTCGTAGGCATAGGATTGTTCGCTTTCACGCCACGAGGTCTTGAAGCAGTTCGTTCCACCGAGCCATCGCATGCGCTTGAGTGAACCGTTCTGGCAAATCGAACCCTTGTTCCCATTTGTGCTTCAACGCGGCTTCACAGGCATCGGCTAAGTCCTCAGCAGTCGCTTCTTCGACGATGCATAGTGGTGGCAGGAATTCAGCAACATCGCCAACGTTGAGCGAAACCACAGGCGTCCCACAGACCATCGATTCTTTTGCCACCAGTGGTCCAGATTCACGTTTTGAAGTGATCAGCGTGAGGTCTGCAACGAGCATACGATCCCATACAATGGGGCGTGGCTGCTGTTTGAGGGTGGTGATTCCGATGATCCAACCCCGGTGTTCCAACACTTCGCCGCACCTGAGAGCCAGCATGTGGTTCTTCTCAGGGCGCCGTGGATCGGCAGGAAACAACAGGTCCAATTTTGATTTTCGCCAACGCTTTGGGGACGGTCGCATTGGTTTGAGCCACTCATCTTCAACCGCTACATGGCAAGGAATCATCGAGAGGGTCGCTCGCTCACATCCAGCTTCCAACACCCGTTGTTCAAGCCTCGACGAAACAGCAACAAGTCTGTTTGGGGCCTTGATCAACTGAGCGAGATGTGCGCCCACTGAACTGTGCTCGAGGCCGACATCAATGTCCCAGCCATGAACGACAGCGCTCCACGGGATGTTCCAACGCCGAGCAAGATGGTTTGCCAACACGCCAGCAGGCCACAGTGTGTGGCATACAATCGTCTCGGGGCGCCAGTCACCAAGCCAGGATTCAATCGGTCGAGCCATTCGACGCATGCTCCATTTGGTGAGGCCAGGTAAAGGATGCTCAGGCAGGGCAGTGAAGCGAGGGGCGAAGACGTCGATGCCACCGTGCTCAAAGGTTCTCGGGGCTTTTGCCACGCCCGTAAGCGTCGACCTGCGGGCCTCCTGATAGCGCAACATTCGAGGGAGTGCGTTGACCACCCTGACATCATGGCCCTCTTTTTTCAGCGCCAGGGCATGGTCGGCGACGAATGTCCCTCTTGCAGCATTTGTTGGCAGAGGGTACAACAACGACACGAGCAAAATGCGCATGACGCTCCCACCCTCTCTTCACCCTTGAAGGGCTGTATGAATCACGTCAAGGTTTTCGCTCAACGACGCCTTGTTGTTGAACAAGCCTGAGCCAACCACGCAATTGCCGACGCCCCATGATTGGAGCATAGCGATGTTGTGGGCTTTCACGCCACCGTCAATTTGAATTTGCACGGGGCGTCCACCTGCAGCAACTTGCGCATCAATTGCTGCTTTGAGGGTTCTAATTTTCTTTTCAACGGCTGGGATGAAGGATTGACCTCCAAAGCCAGGGTTCACGCTCATCACGAGCACCAAATCCAATTCGGAGAGCACCTCAAGCGCAGCATCCACAGGTGTCCCGGGGTTCAGCACCACGCCTACAGTTGCTCCAGCAGCTCGAATGGCCGTGACGAGGCGATGCAGATGTGTGGTCGCTTCAACATGGACCGAAAGGTGATTGCACCCCGCATCGATATAATCTTGGAAGCACAACTCTGCGTTTGAAATCATCAAGTGTGCATCGAAGACCGCTTGATCGCCGAGCGCCTTGCGAAGGGATTTGATCACGGGGGGTCCGAAGGTGAGGTTCGGGACAAAGTTCCCATCCATGATGTCGAGATGCAACCAGTTTAGCCCTGCATCAAGCGCTTCTCGGCAATCGGTAGCAAGATCGGCCAAATCTGCCGTGAGGACGCTGGGTGCAATAATCATAGGACCGCCTTGCTTACTCCAAGCGGGGCCTTGTGATGAGGATTTCGTCCAATTTTTGTATGATGCGGCGTACAAAACCTCATAATCTCCGGGCCGAAGGAAAGGAAAGGTGAGCCAATGGGTGAAGTGAGAGCGGTAACTGACAGCGAATTCGAAACAACCGTCAATGACAACAATTGGGTCCTTGTCGACTTCTGGGCCCCATGGTGCGGTCCATGCAAGGCGCTCGGACCTGTTCTGTCTCAAGTTGCAGATGAGCGTGAACTCATTGTGGCGAAAGTCGATACCGATTCCAATCCAATGAATGCAGGCCGTCTAGGCGTGCGTGGGATCCCTGCAATGTTCCTTTACAACAACGGCAAACTCGTGAGCAAAAAAAGCGGCGCTATGCCAAAAGCATCCGTCCTAAAATGGGTCGATGAGCACATGGGCGCCGAAGACTTCTGAGTCACTCACTTAGGCTTGCTTTCCGTTGCTCTTGCTTCGTTCCAACTTCTCGCAGCAAGCGCTCTCGTAGCGCTTCGTGAAGCCACATTCCTTCGTCCAACTCAATCAAAAGTCCGTGCTTCAGCAGGTTTTCCGGGGGCAACCCTTCCCAACCTACAGCCTGTGCAAGCATGGCCCACTGCATTGGTTTTTCAGCCAATGCCAAGGTTGCGAGCAGGTTTTGTTCACCTTGAGGAAGCGACGCGAGGATTTCTTCATCTAAAAATCGGAGCCAATCCCCGTGCGTTGGTTGTCCATACAGTTCCAGCAATTCGAGGGCGAGCGGGTGGCCTCCGGTTGCAGCATGAACTTCATCGGCTTGCAGTTTCGAGGGATGGTCCAATTCATCCAGCCAAACCTTTGTTTCTTCGAGGCTTAGTCCGGCGATTGGGTACTCTCGGACAATCTCCCTCGTATGGACGTCTCTGCGGTCATAGACCTTCAGAGTGGTGCGGGAAATGAACACTAAACGAAGCGGTGCTTTGCTGGCAATTTGCAGCAACGCCCCAAGCAGCTCTTTTGCTTTCTCTTCCATGTGGTGGACATCGTCGAGGACGATGAGCCAATACGGGGGTGGCCCACCGACCTCGTCCTTGAATCGTTCGCGGATGGTGCGAGCATCGGTCAGGTACGTCAAAAGTCGACGCCGCCAAGCATCGACATCGATTTTCCCGCCGGGGCTTAATGGCAATGTCTCGATGAGGTTGTAGGGGTCATGGGATTCATCGATACCAAAGCGATGGAGTAGACTTGTTGCAAGCCCAAGCGCTCTGTCCCACGGTTGACACGGGTACCAGCATACAGAGAGGTATGGATCTTCTTTGAGCAGTTGTTGTAACCAATGGGCAACTAATGTGGACTTCCCGATGCCTGCTATGCCATGCACGACCGCACATGGTTTTCGCTCTTTGAACCATGTTTGTAACGCCTCAATTTCCTTTTCACGGCCGTGGACGGGCCTGGTTTCAGGCGGGTGATTGTTGTACGTGGCGTGTGCGCCCGTCATCGCTGTCAATCGACCAGGAGCAGGGAGATGGCCATCGGTTCTTTGGATTCGGCCGAAACGAATGTCACCATAAGTGAGCACACCTTCGTGTTGTGCGTGGAGTAAAATTTGCAAAAGCGAGATATCTGCTTCCAAACGAGCAGCAGCGTCACTTGCATGAAGTTCCAACAGTTCCCCTTCATTGTTGCGCAAGAGGACTTTGGTCTGACCTAAATTCTCGTGCCGTTCGGTCGCTTTTTCCCGTCCTTGTTCGCTTAATTGCCATGTTTTTTGTCGGCGGTCTTCATTGCGAACACTTCGCGTGTGTTCTTCAACGAGGCCATCTTTGAGCAGCGTCCGCATGGCCCTGCTGACGTTGGGTGGGTGCTGTGCACATGCTTCAGCGATGCCGGGACGGGTCAACTCAGGACCAACGACATAGCGGTCTGCTTGAGATTCATGATCGTTCAAATGGAGCAGTACGCGATCCAATACCGCTACACTGACCTTCGGAAGACCTTCGCTCACGCCCCTCGCTGGGCGGGCTTCCTTCTCAACGCTTCCCTTGTATGGGTGAACTTTTATTGCTTCGTTTGCAGTCATTTCTCCGCACAACAGAACCACAACACCTTTTATGACGAAATGAACGGAATAACATGCGTCGGCGAACCAGTGGCTTTCTTCTTGTTGCTCTGATGATGGCAATGGCGCTCACACCGATTGTCATGGGTGCAGACTCAGACGGTGACGGTATCGAAAACTCCGTCGACGATTGCCCGTGGTCTGCGGGCACCTCCGATGTTGATCGTGACGGTTGTCCAGACCGCGATGGTGATGGGACCTCTGACTTCAACGATGGTTGGTCCATCAAAAATCCAAATTACCAAAACGAATTCACAGTGACTTCCAACGTTGACTATGTAGGTGTCGATTATTCGCCAACCGGTGAGTTTGTTGTCACCGGGTCCGAAGACGGCTTTGTTCGAGTTTGGAACGCAAGCACCCATATCAACACACGCTCAGTGAACGCAATATCTGGCGGAGAAGTCACCTCTGTCTCCTATTCACCAGACGGGCAATACATCGCAGCGGGGCTCGATGACGATACAATTGACATCTATTACGCAACCAACCTGACCTCGGTCCACGGCACAATTAGCGTTGACGTAGGTGGCGGTGACTACGTCTATGACGTCGAGTTCAATCCAGCCAGCGACCTTGTCGCAGTCTCAATCGGCCGTTCCGGCAACGGCGGTACAAACGGACAGGTCTTTTTGATTCAAACTTCAAACGGGCAAAACCTCTACAGCTTGAATCCAAGCGGTGAAGACCGCTTCTATGACGCTGTGTTCTCTCCAGATGGAGAGCACATCGCTCTCGCTGCGAGCGGCGACTTCTACATTGTCAACGTTTCATCCCAAGCTACTGTTTGGAGCATTTCCGATCCATCTGATGGCGTCAACGCCCTCGCTTGGTCATCAGATGGCAATTACATCTCTATGTGCGGCGCCTGGGAAGGCCAGTCTGCCAGTTTCGATGTGTACAAGTTCAACGGAGTTTCATGGACTCGAATTTGGCAAAAGACGACCTCCACTTCCTGCCTTTCAACCGCCTTTTCCCACGACAGCGTGCAAGTCATTGCTGGAATGAGTTGGTACCAAGCAGACTCCAATACTGCCCGGGTGTATGAATCAGATACGGGCGTCCAAGTGGATGCCATCGTCGGGCCAATACCAAACAGCGGCTGCAATTCAGGCCAAGGGAACAACTGTGGCCAAATCAATGCTATTGCAGTGAGTCCTTTGGGAACCCACATCATCACCGCCCACGGCCGGAACGACGAAGGCCTGTACTTTTGGTATGCAGACATTGATGAAGACAACGATGGCTACAACACCACTGACCAAGGCGATGGTGTGATTGATGCTTTCCCTTCGGAAGGCTCTCAATGGACCGACAGCGACGCAGATGGCTATGGGGACAACCTGGTCTATGACGACGACTCTAACGCCTCGACGCCAGACCTTCCAGCCTACCAACCCGATTCTTGCGCAGCAACATACGGCACATCAAACCAAGACAGGTTTGGATGCCCAGATGCTGACGGCGATGGTTGGTCTGACGAAGGTGACACCTACCCCGCAGATCCACTTCAATGGGTCGATGCGGATGCTGATGGCTACGGTGACAATTACTACTTTGATCTCAACGATGCACAACTTCACATGAATCAATCAGGGGACGCTTTCCCGAACGATGCGACCCAATGGAA
This sequence comes from uncultured Candidatus Poseidoniales archaeon, assembly GCA_905182125.1. GTDB lineage: Archaea > Thermoplasmatota > Poseidoniia > Poseidoniales > Poseidoniaceae > MGIIa-L1. The sequence continues at coordinate 69,598 of CAJJAV010000011.1, read as the reverse complement.
CGATACCGATGGCGACGGCTGGGGCGACAATTATGAAAACGCCACATGGAACAACTTCAGGCCCTCTGAATGGCCGGGTGTGCTCCAATCGTCAGCCGTCAATCCAGACGCCTTCCCACTCGACCGAACCCAATGGCTGGATTCGGATGGCGATTGGGTTGGCGACAACCAAATGAGCGACCGACCTGATGGGTGCCCAACAATTTACGGCGATTCTGAATTCGATCGCCTTGGATGCCTTGACACCGATGGCGACGGTTGGTCCGACCCAGATGCGAACTGGCCTTCAACCGGAGATTGCTACCAAGCAGACGCTTTCCCGGACGACCCAACACAATGGTGCGACGAAGACGGTGACGGCTTCGGCAGCAACGTCAGCGGCAACAACGCAGACGAATGCCCAAATGAAGCTGGAACCTCTACTGTGGACCGCATTGGCTGTGCTGACCGCGACAACGACGGCTACTCGAACGCAGGCGATCCGTTCCCTGATGATTCAACACAATGGGCGGACCGAGACGGTGACAACCGCGGTGACAATCCTGACGGAAACAACCCCGATGCCTTCCCTGACGACACTTCCCAATGGAAAGACACCGATGGCGATGGCCGCGGTGACAATCCAAATGGATTCAATGGCGATGCATTCTGGCAGGACCCTGACCAATGGGAAGACACAGATGGCGATGGCTACGGTGACAACTTCATCGACGCTGATGGCGACGGTATTTCCGAAGGTTACTCCGATGTTTGTCCGCTCGTCTATGGGAAATCCACCGATGTTGGCACCCGTGGATGTTCAGATTACGATGGCGACGGTTTCGTCGACCCAATCGATGCTTTCTGGGAAGACCCATTCCAATGGGCCGATGCCGATGGCGATGGCTACGGCGATAACACCGCCGTACCAAGCGGTGATGATTGTGCAGACGTCTATGGTAAATCCTTCGAAAACAATAGACAAGGTTGCCCTGATGCAGATTTCGACGGATGGGCGGATGTTGATGACGCCTTCCCGAACGACACCTTGCAATGGGTTGACACCGATGGCGATGGTTGGGGTGACAATTATGAATGGTTCAATGATACGCTTATCGATCTTGACAACCCCGGACAGACCGTCCAGGTGAGAAATCAATCTGGCGATGCCTTCCCCACAGTTCCTGACCAATGGTCTGACCTCGATGGCGACGGATGGGGGGACAACCAAACCAGTTTCTACCAACCTGACGCATTCCCACTTGAGCCGAGCCAATGGAATGATTTCGATGGCGATGGTTTTGGTGACAACAGCGTCTACGACCCTGATGGTGATGAAGGTCTGATGATACCTCAAGCTGCGTTCCAACCTGATTCATGCCGCAAAGAATTCGGCACATCTTCCCTTGAAGAGTTTGGATGCGTTGACAGCGATGAAGACGGCCGAGCCGACCTTTACGACCCGTGCCCATGGGACCCAGCGGTCACCAACGGTGTCCTTACCGGCCCGGATGCCGTGACGTGCACAATCACAAGCGATCCAGGCATCACCAGTGGCGACGGCGATGAGGCCGCTTCCTTGATTGGAGATACAACAACCTTGATGTTCATGGCCGGAGCAATTGTTCTGCTTCTTGCACTGATCTTTGTAGCACAAATCGCAAAAGCAGCTAGCAAGCGAAAGGCTTCTGGTGAACGCGCTGAAGAACTCAAAGTCAACATGGCATTCTCTGAAGAAGAAGAACGCCGTGAAGCTTGGATTGAGCATTATGTGGCTGCAGGTGAACTTGACGAAGCACGATCGCTTGGTTGGGTCGAGCCAGCTGCCGTCCCACAGTGGAAACAGCATGAAATGCAAGAGGAAGCAGCAACTCAAGCCGCCATCCCAACCATGTTCGATTTGGACCAACTCTGAGGGTGTTTACGCCCTTCGGGCCCGCTTACGCCGAGCCTGTTCCGCCATGCTGTCCTCGAACGCCAAAAACGGCAGTTCAGCCCACGCTTGATCGCTATCAACTGCCAACAGCGCTTCATTGGTTTGGAGGACGTCGCCGATGCTCATCGAGGTCGGTGTTTGCCCGTCAGCGAGTTGATACTGATGGCCGGGGAGCACCAACCAAGAAGAAGGCAGGTCTGCCATGATGTCGCGCAGGTAATGCAAGGTCCTTCGTTGGGCTACAGGGTCGCCACCAAACAAATCAGTTCGCCCACAACGGCCAAGGAACAGGCAGTCTCCTGACACCACGATGCCTTCACCGATGAAGGTCGTATGCCCAGGCGTGTGTCCGGGGGTGCAATGGGCTTCAAACCTCAAATTTCCGAGGCTTAATTCAGTGTGCGAATTCGGTTCATGCGTCCACTCTTCATCCACTTCGCCATCCCAATCCCGTTGTCGTTCAAACGCATGGCTCCGAACACAGATTGAATCACTGCCTATTTCTTTTGCCTCTTTGACGCCTTTGACATGGTCCCAATGGCTGTGTGTAAGCCATACCTCGTTGAGGGTCCACCCGCGCTGCCGGCACACATCATGCCAAAAATGGCCATCAAACGGATCGATGATGACTGCTTGTTTGGTTTGGACACAAACCAGCAAGTGGTTGAGGTTGTCCCATTCACCTAATTGGGCTTGTAGCACCACGAATCGCTCTGTCACAATCAGTTCTCTTGGTTGCAAATTTGCTTCGCCTCTACACACGGTACGGACCGCTGGGCTTTCAAGTAATGAGGACCTCTCTCACCACATGGCGGGGCGTATGCGTGGCGGTGCAGTGGTTCTGGTGACCCTGCTTATGCTGTCGACACTCCCAGTTTTCGCAACCGCAGATGATGCGGATGTGCGGATGGAATCCGAATTGGTACCTCAACCAAATGCCGCCTGGTACGTTTCTGGTGATGCCGTCGAACTTCGATCATCCTTTGTGAATGATGGTGCTTCGACGACCTTTGAAAATGATCCATCGTGCGGGGCAGTGCTCCAAGTGACCGATGCCTTGGGACAAATCATCCTCGACGAACGGACAAAATGCCGCGGACAGTCACAGATGGTTGACTTGGCGTCAGACGAGACCTATGATTTTGCACCGCTGACGTGGGATTTAACCGATGCCAGTGGCGAAGAGGTGCGACCTGGTTGGTACTCAGTTGTGGCCCTCCACACCGCTACGGCTCGAACCGTCGCGCAAGAAGTTCACGTGCAGACCAATGTGAGCGTACCTGAAGCACTCACCCTCTCAATCACGATCAGCAGTCGGCTTGGGCCCCTCGTTGCAAGCGATGAGATGGTTCTTTCAGCAGTGCTTCACAATCCAACACCGCGACGTGTGACCTTGCCAGACCTTGGTGGTTGCCTGAATCAACTCACCGTCAATGGAGCGACTAGCCTCACCTCTCCGTGCATGCCGGATAAAATTCAAATCGGTGCTTATGAAGAAATTTTAATCGAGCAAACACTCCTTTCTGCTGGTGCATTGCTCACAGGCATTAACTCAGTCACTATGACGCTTCCAGGTCAATCACTCACCGCTTCACTTACCCTTGACATCGCTGAACCAGAAGTCGCTTTTGACCCCACATTACAAGATGCTCTTGATGTGACGCTGATTGGCCTTGGCGATGTCCCATACGGCGGGAGAGACATTATGCAGGCAACAATGAACATGCGCAATGTAGGTCCAGAGGAACAATCGTTGCGGTTCACAGACACTTGCCGTGCTGAACTTTGGGTCGTGAACGATCAGGGCGATGTCGTGTTTGACAGCCGCCCACTCAAATCCTGCAACGCCATCAACATGGACTACAGTCTGGATTCAGAAGAAGAAGTGATGTTTTCCCTTCCAGATTGGACGTTTAACAACATGGTTGGTTGTCAAGTTGCTTCAGGCCACTACACTGTGATTGTGGAAGTTCCGCAATTTCATCTCGCAGCAGCCCAAGCCATTGACTACAACCAAGGTATCACCAATAACTGTGCAGGGGATCTTGACCTCGACATCACCACTTCCCTGACGGGAGTTGCGAACGGTTTTGATCTGGACGTGATGCTCGAACCCCGCAGCAGCGAAGTCGATCTCCGATGGGTTAGTCCTTGTTCGGTCACAGTGGCCATCATGGCCCTTCCTTCGAATGAAGAAGTACACCAACAAAAAACTGTTTGCAAAGATAACGATGGACGTCATCTGGTGTTACCTTACGGGCCACTGGTAGAGAACCTTGTGCTTGAAGGAGACCAAATCCACATGGTTGATCTCAACAATGAAACCTTCCCCGATGGCACCTATCAACTTGTTGTCACGCTCGAATCAAATCCCACCACCTCAGCAGGTTTCGTTTTTGACTGGCCAATCCTCGAAACAGTGACAGCCCAACCCGTCGCCATCGTCGAAGAACTCGAACCAGAAGCATCACGGCTCATCAGCGGGACCTGGTCGGGCGTCTTGACCGAGGATGGAACATGTTGGATCCTCGATTCCCCACAAGAAGGTCAACTGCTTCTATCTCGAGCCGCTCTTGGTTCTTGGGCCCCTCAACAAGGTTGGTCGGGTACCTACGGTGCCGTTTCTTCGGACGCAGCCCCTGCATGCGCCATGTTCCAAGCAGCCTCCATCGAATTACGCTCGGTCGAAACCGAGGCCTCACCCTCCGTAGCTGGTGAAACGACCGAGCAAACCGTCGATGCTCCGATTGTGGTTGCTAAAGATGCCGCCCAATCGTATGCACCAAGTGTGCTTGTGATCTTGACAACCACTTCCCTTTTGTCCCTCTTGGTCACCTTTGTGCTTGGCAACGAATCCTTGCGCATCCCGTCAACTGCGGCAGGACTGTGGTTCTTGGGCATGGTTGGACGAACCCATGAGACAACCGATGGCCGCTACCAACGTGGTCGGTTAATGGGGTACTTGACTGCGAACCCAGGTTGCCATTTCCGTGCGCTCATGGCAGCACTCGACATGAGCAATGGCCAGATCACTCACCACCTTCGAATCTTAGAAAATGAAGAAGTGATTTGGCGCCGAAAAGATGGACGCTTGGTCCGATATTACCCTCTCACCAACACCATGAACCCTGCCATGAGTGAACAGGACCTTCCAGTACCTCCGCTTTCGCCTGACCCAAACAGCCTCCAAGGAAAAATACTCACTCTGCTCGATGCAGACGGGCCAATGGGTGAATTCCCGACTCAAGCCGAACTTGCCAAGCGCCTCGAAAAGAGCCAACAGCTCGTATCCCATCACTTGCGAACATTGCAAAAGTTCGGCTTGGTTGAGAAGCGAAAGATGGGAATTAAGAACCGATACAAATTGACCCGTGAAGCAATTTTCTTGCTCGAAACAAGCGACGACTTCATTCGTGATTGAATGATTCTCTGCGCTGGATTCCATTGTCTTCAATGGCCCATGTCACTGGCGTCCAACCAGCGTTCGTCAGTGCATCCGTAATCGATTGTCGAGCGTCGCCTTTACCGCTCTGCAAAACACCGACAACGCCGCCCCCACCCGCTCCCATCGCTTTCCATGCGACAACATGGCCTTGATGTTCCAGCGGTTCGAGGCTGGTACGAAAAGGCCCGTGAAGGTCAAGATCAAGCAAGTCGACACCTTTCATCACCATGCGCCAAGCAGTTGCAAAACCCTCTCGATTTTCATTCTGAACGCTTTCATGCATTTTTTGGGCTGCCGCATGAAGGTGCAACAAACCTTCTGTTGTCTGTTCATCATCGTGATCGTATCGAGCCCATACGGCTTGATGCAACTCACCAGAGACGTGAGGCAAACCTGTGTCAAACAACAACAGATGCTTCTCAAGCCATGTACGGAATGCGGGTGAAGGAACGAGCGGGGCCCGTCGAACGCTTTCTCCATCAAAGGTCAGATGTTGAACTCCACCAAAGGCACTTGCCCACTGATCTTGGCGGCCGCCGGTGTTGCCAAGGATGGCTTCAATTTGGTACGCCTTTTCTGCTACAGATTCAGGTGCTTCGTTCACGTCACAAATAGCGGAAACCAAGGCGACATTCATCGCTCCCGATGTCCCTAAACCACAACCCGTGGGCAGCTGAGTTTGGTAAGTGACGTTGACTTTACGTTCATCATCGATTGAACACTCTGCGGTGACGTAGTGGTTGATGGCAACATTGACCACTTCGCCTTGGTGGGTGCTGCAGTACCGGGGAACATCAGTCCAACCACCTGCGAGGTCGATTCGAACTGGCACCTTGACGGTGATTCGCTTCGCCATACCATAGCGCAGTTTGGGCAACCTCATGAAGAGTGGCATTCAAGACGAGTGGGTCTGTGGCAAGGGTATCCCGCAGGGCACAGGTGAGTCGATGAGCATCCTTTTTACTCCAGATTCAGAACTCCTTTGGCAAAAAAGGTGGAACGAAGCGCAGTTGTTTCAACGCGATGCGCGTGATGATCGGCCGAAATTCTATTGCCTTGAGATGTACCCTTATCCAAGCGGTAAAATGCACATGGGGCACGTTCGTAACTACTCAATTGGCGACGCAGTCGCCCGTTACAAGCGGATGATGGGCTTTGATGTTCTTTACCCAATGGGCTTCGATTCGTTTGGTATGCCTGCAGAAAATGCAGCAATCAAAGAAAACGCCCATCCTCATGACATCACTGAACGCAACATGGCCTCCATCACTGAGCAAATCAAGCGTATGGGGTTCTCCTATGACTGGCGAAGGCAAGTAAAGAGCCATGATCCTCGCTATTACCGTTGGAATCAGTGGTTTTTCACCAAGTTCATGGAACAGGGTTTGGCCTATCAGAAATTCGCTCCAGTGAACTGGTGCTCTCAATGTGAGACCGTCTTAGCCAATGAACAGGTCAAAGCAGGACGATGCTGGCGATGCAACGGGCCTGTGCAACAGAAGGAAATGAGCCAGTGGTTCCTCGATATCCCAAAGTATGCTCAGGAACTTGTTGACGGCTTAGACACCATTGCCTTCCCTGAAAATGTGAAATCCCTCCAACGGGATTGGCTCGGTCGTTCAGAAGGTGCAGAGATCACTTTTTCCCTCGAAGGGCGCGATGAGGAACTCACCGTGTTCACCACGCGTCCTGACACCTTGTTCGGGACGACGTTCGTCACACTCGCACCTGAACACCCACTTGCTGCTGCTCTCGTGGAGGGGACGCCTTTCGAACCTGATTGGCGCGACCTGCACGATGAAGTTTCAGTGATGAGTGAATTTGACCGAATCAAGAACATGAATAAAAAACGCGGCGTACCACTCGGCGTCAATGCGATTCACCCCCTCACCGGGGAGAAAATCCCGATTTGGGCTGGGAACTTCGTTATCGCCAGTTACGGAACAGGTGCCGTGATGGCCGTCCCTGGCCATGATGAACGTGATTTCGACTTTGCAAACTCCTATGACATCCCAATTCGCAGGGTCTTGATCATGAAAGAGCATGGCGATGCCGCTGCAGACCTCAAGAAGGCTGAATGCGATCTTGGTTGGATGGTCAACAGCCCAATCGAAGGGTTTGATGGTCTGTATGGCGATGAAGCAAAATCAGCGGTTATCAAAGCGCTTGAAGCAAAGGGCGCAGGTCTCCAGACCATCAATTGGAAAATCCGCCCCTGGTTGGTTTCTCGACAACGGTATTGGGGAACTCCAATTCCTGTGATTCACTGTGATGGGTGTGGTGCTGTGCCCGTACCTGCTGCAGATTTACCCGTAGAGCTGCCACGCGACGTGGTGTTTGGCCAAGGCAATCCGTTGGAAACATCTGCCTCGTTCCTCGCTGCTGATTGCCCCACATGCGGCCAAGCCGCACGAAGGGAAACCGACACAATGGATACATTCGTTGATTCCTCGTGGTACTTCCTGCGCTACACAGATGCACTGAACGACGACATGTGCTTCGACGAAGTTAAGGCCGACCACTGGATGAATGTCGACTTCTATTGTGGCGGTATCGAACACGCCCAGATGCACCTCATTTACGCACGGTTTTGGACCAAAGCCCTTCGCGACTTAGGTTTGCATAACATCGACGAACCCTTCAACGAACTCTTGTGCCAAGGTATGGTCAACAAATCAGCACCTTGGTGCGAAGTGTGCAGCCTCACCTTTTCAGTCGACCATGGCGGTGCGCCATGCCCACACTGCCAAGGGGCCCTTACTGAACGCTCAGCAAAAATGAGCAAATCCTTGGGCAACACCGTTTCACCAGAAGATATGATCGAGCGTTTTGGCGCAGATACGGTCCGATTGTTCATTCTCTTCGCCGCCAATCCAACAGCAGGAATGGACTGGTCTGACACAGCATTGGAAGCCAATTACAAGGTGATGATGCAATTGTACGGCATGCCTGAACGCTTGCTTGGCTGGACCGGGGGCTCCAATCCAATGGATGTCTGGTTCGAAGGTCGATTGAAGGAAAGGATTGAACAATTCCAATCGGCAATGGACGTGTATGATTTGCGCCGTGCAGTCGAAATTTCGCATTATGAACTGGTCAAGGACGTCAATTGGTACACTCGCCGGGGTGGGGACAATGCCGACCTCGCTCCAAAAATCCTCAAGCATTGGGCCTACCTTCTTTCAATTTCAACACCTCACCTCGCTGAAGAGTGGTGGGCTGTGCTCGGTATGGATGGACTCATCAGCGGTGCTGAAATGCCTAAAATCGCCCCAATCACTGCAGAAGAGCAAACTGCAATCGATGGTGAAACAACGGCTCGTAGTTTCCTCGAGTCCGCTCGTAAAATCAAGGATGTCGCAGAGCGACATCTGGATGAACCTGCAAAAACAGCAACCATCATCGTGGCTCCAACATGGAAGCGTCAACTTGCTGTCCGCGCTCTTGAATTCCTTGAACAGGGCGGAAATCCGAAGCAATTTGTTGCTGTCCTCAGTCAAATGGAGATCACCCAAGGAGATCGTAAAGGCGAAATCATGGGCTTCTGGGGCAAAAAAATGCTGCCTCAAGTGTTCAAGTGGGACGACGCATCAAGGGTTTTAATTCGCAGTCAATTAGATGAGGTTCAATCACTCTCACAGCGTGCGTCTTTCCTCGCAGAAGAACTCGGCCTCTCTGAGGTCCGTGTTGTGCTGGGTGAATCAGAGCACGACGATACCGGCCGGGCCGGAGGCGCTATGCCCCTTTCACCAGCCGTTGTTTATGCGTGATCAGGACCGTTGCCACTCGCTTCCAGTCCACCAGTAGTTGCCGCCATCGCTCATGGCTCTCCAGGTGTATCCAGATTCATCAGTCCATTGACGCAGAACCGATGGTTCTTCGACCACGGGTTGGGCAACCGCTGAAGCAACCGCTGCAGGCTGAACCATTGCAATCGACTGTTGTCGTGCTGCTATCGGTTGCTGATCAAAAGTTTTCATAGGTTCTTCCGAATCCTTTTTGCTTCGAAGAAAGAGAACCGCTCCACCACCGATCAAACCAACGACCAGCAAAGCGATGATCATCATGTTTCTTTTGGCTTTGGCATCTTCAGCCGCCGCTGCTTCAAGCGCAGCTTGCATGTTGTCGCCAACACCATCACCATCAGTATCGAGTGTTTCCTCAGGATCGGCCGGGAACGCATCAGCGTTGTCGCCCATGCCGTCTCCATCACTGTCGGCAGATTCCATGGCGTTGTTTGGTGCCCAGTCAGCGTTATCGCCAACCAAATCACCGTCAGCATCCATTGTTTCCGAGGCATCTGTGGGGAAAGCATCAGCATTGTTGCCAACACCATCGCCATCAGTGTCCATCGATTCAGAAGCGTCTTCAGGGAATGCGTCAGCGTTGTCACCCGTTCCATCCATGTCGGAATCGAGGGTCTCATTTGCATCGTTGGGGAAGGCATCAGCGTTGTTTCCTACGCCATCCATATCTGAATCAGTGGTTTCATTGGCATCGTTGGGGAATGCGTCAGCGTTGTCACCCGTTCCATCCATGTCGGAATCGAGGGTCTCATTTGCATCGTTGGGGAAGGCATCAGCGTTGTCGCCAACGTCATCGCCATCGGTGTCTGTGGTTTCATCTGCATCGTCGGGGAACGCATCAGCGTTGTTGCCAACGCCATCGAGATCAGAGTCCATCGATTCGGAAGCGTCCTCGGGGAACACGTCTGCGTTGTCACCCGTTCCATCCATGTCGGTGTCCAAGGTTTCAGAAGCGTCGTTCGGGAACACATCAGCAATATCGCCAACACCATCACCGTCAAAATCACTTGATTCCGACGGGTCGAGTGGGAACGCATCGCTGTTGTCACCAACGCCGTCACCGTCAGTGTCGACAGTCTCGTTGGGGTTGTTAGGGAAAGCGTCAGCGTTGTCACCAACGCCATCGCTGTCACTGTCCGCAGATTCATTTGCATCGTTAACAGCCCAGTCGCCATTGTCACCAACACCATCACCATCGGTGTCCATGGTTTCAGAAGCGTCGTTGGGGAATTGGTCTGCGTTGTTCCCAACACCATCTGAATCATTATCAGCATGTTCATTTGGATCGTCAGGGAAGGCATCACTTTCATCTCCAAAGCCATCGCCATCGGTATCGATATCCAAAATATCCACAGTGTTGATTGCTGCAACTGCTGAACCGAGGTCCTGACCATCGTTGGGCGTAACTGCTCCAGTCCAAACGTCACCTACAGAGGTGGCTGAAGCAGGCAGTGTGGCTAGGTCATTGAATTGTGAAACAACAACCCCTGCATTGGACCAGCGGATTTGGGAATTGGAATTGGAATCACCATCAGCGTCATCAAAAGTGTATGACAGAAGGAGGTCTTCGTTGACATTCGCCTCAGTGACAGGCGCACCCCCACTGCTAGCAATACCAATTTTGACATCGGATGCAACTGGAGCTGTGTTGGAAGCGACTGCACCTTCTGCGACCGTCCACGAATCCGTCCCCCAGTTGTCATTCGAGTTGGCGGAATTTCCGTTTGCATACAGCACTGCAAGATTGACCGTAACAGTGCCAGTTCCAACAGCAGGTGCGACCCAATCAGCAGACCATGAGCGCTGTAGGTCTGAACTGTGGGTTAATTCGCCGCCAACTGATTTGACCCGTTGACCCAAGTTCGACCATGTTCCACCAGTTGCATCGAGGTTAAATCCACCTTCGCCAGTTGCCGACATTCCACTTCCGGTCCACGTGAGCGAGTATGTGGTCCCAGGGGTATATGACGAAGGCAATCCATTCATCGTCGGTACGATCATTGCGTCTGTGCTGTGGCATGTGCAGCCATTGGCGCTGGAACCAGTTTTGCCTGTGGAATTGGCATCAATTGCAGGAACGGATGCGAGCATCATCATCATCATTAGAACGCAGATGAACCTTAAACCAGACTTCATAATCTTCGATGCGCGTCTTTTTTTATTTAACTGATGGCACAACTTGACTTGAAGGAAGATGAACCATCAACTTCAATCGAGTTCATTCTTGCTCGTTGCTCGGCGCATCAAAGTCGCTCGCTTCGTCAAGATCAACTGGTCGTTTTGGTGGGGCAACATCCGCCTCAGTTTTTGGAAGCGCTCGTCCGTTTGAAGCAACAATACCTGCGGCAAGAAGAAGCACGCCTGCGAAGATAAACAGCCAAGTGGTGAGGCCGTTTTGATCCGCTTCATTTGAAACAGGTTCGTTTGTTTGGTAGAGGATTGCACATCCGCTTTCATCGACGAGCCTCCCTGGTAGACTGTTGAGGCACATGTCGGCAGCGTTTGAGACGCCATCGCGGTCATCATCCAATTGATTCATGCTGCATCCCTGAATGCCAACCTGGTCTCCGATTGGAGTCAAAGGGCATACGTCGATTGCGTCAATCACCCCGTCGTTATCATCGTCATCATCTTCAGCCGAATCAATGCAGCCATCACCATCAGCATCTTGTCCAGCCATGGCAACACCAACCAGGCCGGTGGGGCATGCGTCAATCAGATCAAGAACGCCATCGTTGTCATCGTCATCGTCTTCAATGGTGTCTTGGCAACCGTCTTGGTCATGATCCAGCGCATTTAACTCCAAACCCGTGGTCTCCTCGACATCATTATTCCAATTGATTTCACCTCTGGGGCAGGCATCATTGACATCTTGGTAACCGTCGTTGTCATCATCCGCATCCATGGTGTCATCATAGCAGCCATCCTGGTCGTAATCGTTGAATGGAGTTGAGGTCCAAGGGGTTATGTCACGCGGACAGTTGTCTTCGGGTGCAGCGATTCCATCGCCATCTTCGTCAACATCACACGCATCACCCAACCCGTCCCCGTCCAAATCGCCCTGGGTCGGGTTCGCATCTGCAGGGCAGTTGTCCATCTGATCGATGTATCCGTCTTCATCAGTATCAAAGTCGGCACAACCGTCACCTTCGTTGTCCTCTTCAGGAGTTGAAATCCAACCCACTGGACCAAGGGGGCATAAATCGTTGAAATCAAACACGGTGTCTTCATCATCATCAAAATCCTCACCTGCATCCTCACAGCCATCGCTGTCATGATCAGATGAAGCATCAGAAGTCCATGACATAGCGCCGCTCGGGCAATCATCCAGTTCATCTGAAACACCGTCGTTGTCATCATCACCGTCACAATCATCGCCGAAAAGATCACCATCATGGTTGCCCTGAGCAGTGTTTGTGATTCTGGGACAATTGTCTTCCCCGTCGAGGATTCCATCGTTGTCACGATCTGTTTGATAAAGCCAAACGCCAACGTCATAGCCGCCATAACTTGTTGCAGTGTGAACGCCAATACTGGCTGTTCCACTGAGCATGAACGTTAGCAGTGGCGACCCGTCAAGAGCGTAGGTGAGATCAGTTGGTTCGTCATTTCCTTCACCGCCAGCAGACACAGCCCACGCCCATGTTCCGTTTTGCAAGTAGGTGGCGAGAAATATGTCGTTGTGCGTGTCGTCGTTGTAATCGTCTAAGTCTTCGAGGGTGTCTTCGCCGAGAACGAAGCCTGCTGCGGTTGTCCCGGTGATTGTGATGTCGCCTTGTGGGTTGGTTACAACCCTTGTTGCACGGTCAACGCCAACGCCTCCAGCTTGTGCGATGCTGGTCCATGCTCCAGATGAAGAAACCAATGCGAGGAGCATATCGGTTCCATTTGAGGCATCGGTCGTTGATTCACCAAAACTCGCATTTCCAACAAATTCCCCAACAACACTCAGGCCTTGATTCGGAGAACCTGAGCAATCCCAAGCTCGATCTTCAAATGCCCCTCCCCCAGAGACGGCCCACAGCCATTCGTCGCCCTGATACGAGGCAACCATGAGGTCAGTTTCGCCTGCCGAAGAAAGAAGGGTCTCTCCCGTCAGCATTTCGCCCCTAAATGTGGCAACTGCGTAGGCTTGCCCTGCCCCGTCCTGGCAAATGCCGCCAATGGACTCAATGCCATCTTCGCTCGTAATGCCAACGTGTGAAAGAGATTCACCTGCTTCGTTGAAGGTGGCGATGATTAAGCTCATTTCTGAGCCACCTTCGACAACCTCACCGTTAAATTCCAATGACCCTCGGAACAGGATGCCAAGATGGATTTCGTTGCTTGGTGTCACCAGCATGTCAAAAACAAAGTTATCGTTGGCGTTGCCAAATTGCTTGGCCCAGGACCAAATTCCATCGCCGTTTAGGCGTGCAAGGAATACATTTCCGTCATCCTCCGCCTCATCCTTTTCCAGCGGGTCGAGATCTCCGAGAGAGAGTTCGCAAGAGAAACCAACGCTGTTCAAACAAAAATTCCCGGCTACGATGACATCGCCATTTGGCAAAAGAGCAATCGATTCAATTGAATCCGTACCGGATGTCCCAATAGACAAACTTGCGTTCCATGTGCCGTTTGGATTGATCCAACCCAGCATTGCATCTCTGTCGCTTGATCCACCAGTGGCTCCATGTCCATCGATTTGGTCACGGAATTGAATGTCACCTCCATAGCTCCCGGCGACAATGAAGGTGCCGTTGGCGTAGGTGGAAGATTGTGAGATGAAATCGTCGAGTGCCCCACCCGCACTTGTCGCCCAACCAAAGGCCAAGCCGGAAGATAAATTGTCACCGCCAACGCTTTGCGGTAGGTCTCGATCTTCGAGGGTTTGCACCTCGCTGTTGATGCCGCCTGCAACAGAAGAAAGCACTAGAATCAGGGAAAAAAGTGCCGTTGGCGTGCATCGCATGTTTTCCGGATTGACTTGTTGCATTTGAAACCCCCCATCTTTCGTACCCCACAAATTCAAGGAGAATACATTCCACGGCGGTTCATGGAGTCTCCAAATGGTGTGTGGCGCCAACCGCTTGCTACAGAGGGGTGTGAGCAGGTGATGGCCAACCTTTTGCATCTGGACCGATGGCCATCGTGGCACACGTCTGCTGGGCGTATCTTATCAGAAGCAACGGGTGAACTGCACGAAGGACAACGTTTCGATCTCCATCGAGTTGAACGGCAACGCTTGATTGAGGAGATGTGGACTGTGAAGAGCATCCGAAAAAGTGAGGCTCCTCGCTTTCTCGAAGTCGAGTTCGCATGGGAAGGCCAACAGCGGGAAGGCCGGCCGCTCGGGACTGCATTCGCCCACCTCCGTCTTGCCGTCACGGTTTGGGGCGAGGATGAAGGCGGTGTTGAAATCGCAGCATGGTGGAAGATTCGATGGTGGGCTCGCTTCATGCGTGGGCGTGTCAATCGCCTCCCCCGGGCCATGGCCAAACAATGGCTAAACGATGCCTCCACAGCCGGAAGCATCCCGATACCGGCCTCATATGAGACCGCCATCGATGAATCTGAATGAAAGCGAGTGTTCATGGAGCCTCGGCGCGGACGACCACCAATGAGCACTCCGAGTGGCGACGACAAAAGCCCCAAATCCTCAAAGAACGGAGGTGGTCAACGCCAGCGTTCTGGCAACAACCGTTCCAATCGAAACGGTTCCAACCGCCGCCCTAAACGATACGGAGGCACGGCAAAAGCAGTGCTTCAAGAACGCCATGCAGAAACCATTGCTGCAATGGATAAAAAAGCAAATGATCGCTTTGTTCGCAAAGATACGCCAATGGGATTCCCAGAAGGCATCGAGGAACCACGCACCTTCAACTTCACATGGAACACCGCCGCAGTCCCGCTTAAAGATGAAGAAGCGCTTTCCAAACAGGTCCTTCGTAAAGGAGAATTTGGATGGTTAGACGACGATCGCGTCGATGAACTCGCCTTAATTGTTGCAAACCATAACATGACCCTCGATCAGGCTCTTTCGCTTCGTTCTGCTCTCATGCAGCAGAAAACCGTCTACGGGCACGGACGATTGAGGTCGAGAGCAAAAGACATGCTCAGGTTGTACAAAGAAGGCGCCAGTGTTGTTGACATCTCTCAACGCTTTGACGGACCTCCGATGAATGTGTTCCGCTTGATCTTGGCGGAAATGCGTTGGTCCAAAACCAAAATCAAGGAAAGCCTTCGCGAACCAAGCCGATTGAAGGAGCGCGAACGAAAGGAATTCGAAACAGCTGAGGCTGCAGATCGAGTGTCAAACGTCGACCAAGGCGAAGCGCAAGAAAAAGCGGATCTGTTTGAAGACATCCTCGCCGATTGGTTCGAAGAACAAGGCGTCCGCCTCCGCCGTCAACCAGAGATGGTAAAAGAGCAGAAGCAGGAACTCGGGCGTCCAGTTCGAACACCTGACATCCTCTTCCTCGACCATGTCTACATCAACGAACGCCCAGTTGCGTGGA
The DNA here is from genome assembly GCA_905182125.1 of uncultured Candidatus Poseidoniales archaeon. Lineage (GTDB taxonomy): Archaea > Thermoplasmatota > Poseidoniia > Poseidoniales > Poseidoniaceae > MGIIa-L1. The sequence goes on along the minus strand of CAJJAV010000011.1, from coordinate 53,935 downwards.
TTGATGCCAAGCACTTTTACGGCGCTGATGTCGAGTTCCAACGTAAAAAGATGGCGAAACAAATGGACAGGTACATCGAAGAATGGGGCAGCGGCGGTGTTGTCTATCGCCACGGTTTTAGTGAAAATTTATTCATGCCTGGTTGCACGTTATTGGATGCCAATGTTCTCGATTTGAGGGCTTTTGACGCCAACGATTGATCATCCATCAATCGATGTAGAACGAACCCCTAACTTGAGGGCTCTCAACGCTTCTGCGACCTGCTCAATTTCTGCAACTGTTAACGGTTGATCCAACCGTCGAGGGAGGATTGCTAATGAGACTCCAAGCATACACAACCGGAGATAAACGCGAAGGTGAAGGTCCATCTTCCGGAGTTGCCCCGTGACTGCTGCATTCAATCCCATCCGTTCAGGCTCTTCGAGCAGCCCTGAGGTTTGGGCAAAGGTTCTGGATTGCAACATCAGATCAGGCCATGCTTCAGGACCCCATTCGTTCGCCCGCAGGGCTCGAACAGCGTCCTCACCTGCTTCTGAGATGGATTTTTGCCATTTCGAATCATCAATGTAATTCGAAGTATGCCTCGACTCCTCAGGCTTCCACACCAGTAAGATCGGTTGTTGAGTTGTGAATTGAACTGTTTTCCCACCAGATCCCGGTGCACCTGGCTCGAGGCGCAGCTCAACACCTCCAGCGGCGATGCCAAGCACATCGCCAAGTCCACCGCTGTGGAGCCGTTCGATACGATGTGCAATTCGTAAATACTGTTCATCACGCCCCAAACCTGAATGTAAATGGAAGGCTCGAGCCACCGCGACCAAACCGGCTGCCGACATGCCAAAACCTTGACTTGTAGGCAAAGAGAGGGTGACAGATACTTCGAAAGCCTCAGCTCTGTTGAGCAAGCGAGCGTCCCTCAGTGCTTCGATTAAATCGGTATAAAGGTGGGTTGAATGTTCGATCAAAGTGCCGTCCATTGCTTCGATTGTAAGTCGGATTCCCCCATCTTCCACTGTTGCAGGTTGCTCGTCAAGTGCAGCGCCTTGAGAGAGTTGAGCCGGTAGGCTTGGCTGATTCGTACCAATGTGCTTCACGCTTGCTTCAACGCCATCGCTGACGTTGAACCCCGCTCCTCTGCTGCCTTGTGAACGCGCTAACCTTGAGTCCTTCCAAATGGAAAACAGCAACGTGATGTGTCCACCACAGTGCACAGTGTGGACGGACATGGTTTTGGATTCCGCTTCACAACTTGAACGCTTGGACTTTCAAATCCGGATCAAAGTGTGTTTGTTGGGACAGCGCCATATGCGTTGTCATTCGCCTCACCATCAATGATCATGAGGTAAAGGAGGTAAATTGCTCCCAGTAGCGGTAGGAAAATCCAACAAACGTTCCAACCAGATTTGCCATGGTCATGCAATCTTCGGAAGATAACGGAAAGCGTTGGAAGAAACAAACCAAATTGAAGAGCGAGCGTAATCCATGTTGGATCTGACAATTCCATGCCAAAAATGATTCCATCCAAAATACCGGTTACAAAACCTGCGATGGTGGTCGCTAAAACGAACCACCAATACTCGGAGCGGCTGGCTCGGCCGTCGAAACCAACATATTGTTCGAAACATGTTTTCACGGCGTCCATGATTGACATCATGTTCGCTGGTCGGGCTGATTGGGGCATACCTTGCATTGCTGGTTGCATAAGTAGAATTTCACCTCGTGACTAGTTAACTCTTCTTCCGGCGAGGCGCGTAAAATGCAAGTTGTTTAGAGGCTTGAGCGTTTGGAGGTGCCATGGGCCTCGCTATTGGAGATGCAGCACCACCGTTTGAATTGACCAATGCTCACCCTTCCATAGGTGGGCCAGCCATGACGTTCGACGACGCAACTGGGGCATTGGGAACTGTTGTTGTCTTCGAATGCAACCACTGCCCTTACGTCATCGCCAACATTGGTCGAATGGAATCAATGGCCGTGTGGTGTGACGAAGTAGGACTTGGTTTTGTCGGCATTAATTCAAACGATCCCGTTGTTTATCCAAACGATTCTTTTGAACACATGCAAAAGCGAGCCACATCGATGGGCTACCCTTACCTTCACGATGTGACTCAAGATATTGCACGTGCTTACGGCGCCAAACGCACACCGGAATTTTTCCTCTTTGATGCCAATGACCGTTTGGTCTACCAGGGTCGTATGGATGATTCACCACGCGACCCAAGCAATGTCACTCAAACTGAACTGAACGATGCGATTGAAGCCCTCAAGTCGGGGCAAGAACCGACCGTGAAGGTCACCGAATCCATTGGATGCTCGGTCAAATGGAAAGCTTGAACGGGGTTATTGAATGAGTGGCTGTCGACGACAATGCGATTGGGATGACAAGATGGTATGCCGCAGCTGCGGTATCGATTATGGCGTTCCAGAACCTTCCGAGAAGGAACCTGTTGAGACGCCTCCTGCAGATGAAGAAGAGTAATCAGTACTGCTCAAGGACCAATTCAGTGGTCGTTGATGCTATTTCATTGGGAGCAGCGAGCCACATTTTATCCAATAATGTTCGAAGAGACATTGTGTCATCGACGTGAACAAGGGCCACCAGATCGGCATCTCCTGACACTTCGTAGATAATTTCGATGCCATCCCAGCCAGTGACTTCGGAAGCGAACGAGCCGATTTCTGCACCAGGTGACACCTTGATGCGAACCAAAGCAGTCAATCCGACGCCGCCTTCACGAACAGTGTAGCCACGGATAGTGCCTTCTTCTTCCATTTTCCGAACATGTGTGCGAACCGTTCGTTCCGAAGCGCTGACTTCACGAGCCAAGTCCACATAGGACATACGACCGTTCTTCCGAAGTTGGGCGAGGATGGCACGATCGATTTCAGCAACACGAGGCATGTTCCATCCTTCCGCTTTGGGTATATCAAATCTGCTCAATGGCTGTCATGTGGTAAAAAAGCGCACTGAAATGTCGTATAGGAGTCACAATGTGGCTGTATTTTCACAATAGCGTCACCTATGAATGCGCAAAAACCTCCTTCAAACCTTGCGTTGCACCACTCGGCATCTCATTGAAACGAGACGAAGGTGTTCCGTCTGGTTCAAAGGGCGTCTTCACTTGGCATTGGATGGGGAAGCCAATGTCTGGACACATCACCGGTCTCGATGCTCGAATGATTCTCGATAGCCGTGGTAACCCAACCGTCGAAGTGGATTGTTTCGTCGACGGGTCTCTTCTGGGCCGTGCTGCGGTGCCTTCTGGCGCTTCGACAGGAGCCTATGAAGCCCTTGAAATGCGAGATGGAGACCCTTCTCGCTACCTCGGAAAAGGCGTTCTTTCCGCCATTGACAACATAACGGACCGCATCGAGGAGGCTTTAGTTGGTCTTCCTGTCGATGAACAGCGTGTGATTGATGAAGTGATGATCGAACTGGATGGCACGCCGAACAAAGCCAACCTCGGTGCTAACGCCATGCTTGGAGCATCGATGGCTTGCTTGCATGCTGGTGCAGCCGTCCATGAACTTCCACTTTGGAAGTACATCGGGGGGGTTGCAGGCGGTTTAATGCCCGTGCCAATGCTCAACATTCTCAACGGTGGAGCTCACGCTGCGTCCAACGTCGATGTGCAAGAGTTCATGGTCATGCCTCATGGCTTCGATACCTTTGAAGAAGGCTTGCGAGCAGGTGTGGAAACATATCACGCCCTCAAGAAAGAACTCAAGGCTGATGGGTTGCTTGGCGGTGTTGGCGATGAAGGTGGTTTTGCGCCAAACTTACCAGCCAATGAAGAGGGGCTCAAGTACATGGTTCGAGCCATCGAAGGTGCTGGATACTCCGTCGAACAAATGGGCATTGCCCTCGATGTTGCTGCGACTGAATTCCACCATGATGATGGCTATCACATGGATGGTAAAGTTCTCTCAAGCGAAGATCTCGCTGACGTTTACTCCGGCTGGCTTGATGCGTATCCGATTCTTTCAATTGAAGATGGATTCGGCGAAGATGATTGGCAAGGTTGGTCCCGCTTCACCAAGCGCGAGGGTCATCGCGTACAAACCGTCGGTGATGATTTGTTTGTCACCCAAACAGAACGCTTAGCCCAAGGCATCGAGATCGGCGCTGCAAACGCCATGCTGGTCAAACTGAATCAGGTTGGTACAGTGACTGAAACACTTGAAGCCATGGACCTTGCATCCTCCCACGGCCTCAACAACGTCATCTCTCATCGAAGCGGGGAAACCGAAGATGTGACCATTGCAGATTTAGCTGTTGGCACACGTGCTGGACAAATCAAAACAGGAGCACCAGCCCGTTCAGACAGGGTTGCAAAGTACAACCAACTGTTGCGCATTGCTTCCGATGTCGACGAATACCGTTCACCGTTTTGACTGTGGTATTTTACAGTCCTTTATAGGGGGCCACTCGACGAAACACACTCATGGAGAGAGCACTTGCTACACTCATACTTGCCAGCCTGTTGATGACTGCTCTGCCGCTCAACGTGACGGCAGCAGAGACTGATGACATACCAACAAACGCCGCAGCAACGGGGTACCACGACGCCCTCGTTGCAGCATTGACCCAAGCAGATTTGGTGACAACCCTACAAGGCGATGGACCGTTCACCGTCTTCGCCCCAACAGATGCTGCGTTCGAAGCCGCTGGTATTGATCTATCAACATTTGATACCGATGAAGAAAATGCAACCCTGGTTGACATTCTCACCTACCATGTTTACTCTGGATCAGTCCTAGCCAGCGAAGTCACCGATGGCCTGACCGTGACCATGGTCAACGGAGCAGACGCCACATTCTCAATCCTAACGGACGGCACCGTGAAAATTGGTGATGCAAACGTCACAAGCGCTGACGTTCAGTCCAGCAACGGCATCATTCACGTGATCGATACCGTGCTCATGCCACCAGCGGCAGGTCCAACCATGGACATCCCAGAAACTGCTCAATCAACAGGTGTTCACACGGCCCTCGTTGCGGCATTGGCTCAAGCAAACCTTGTTACAGCGCTCCAAGCAGACGGTCCGTTCACGGTCTTCGCACCAACTGACCAAGCGTTCACCGATGCAGGAATCGATCTTGCGTCCTTCGACACCCCTGAGGAAAACGAAACCCTCGCAGACATTCTGTTGTACCACGTCTATTCCGGATCCGTCGCTTCCACTCAAGTAACCGACGGCCTCTCAGTGACCATGCTCAACGGTGACAAAGCAACGTTCTCCGTGACCGACGGTGCAGTCTTTGTGGGCGATGCTCAAGTGACCGGTGCTGATGTTGGAACCACCAACGGAATCATTCACGTGATCGACAAGGTGCTGATGCCACCACCAGGTGACATCTGTTACAACACGGTCTCCCACACCATCGTTCCAGGCGCAAACAACCTCGCCTGTAACTCCTACATGTACCTCGAGAACTACTCCGTTATGGGCCAAATCATCACAGGATGTTACAATTCCGTGACCCATGCAGTTTCCAACATCAGCACTGCTGAGTGCGGTGCTTACATGTGGACTCCGGCTGTGAACCTCGCTATGACTGCAGGGGCAACCACAATCCACACCTCGCTCGTTGCTGCACTCTCGGCTGCAGAACTCGTTACCACATTGAGCGGCACAGATGAATACACCATCTTCGCTCCTTCTGATGAAGCGTTCGCAGCAGCTGGTATTGACCTCGCTTCCTTCGATACTCCGGAAGAAATCGCAGCGTTGACAAACATTCTGCTGTACCACGTTGTTGCCGGCACAACCATGTCCTCCGACCTGAGCGAAGGCATGACCACTGTTTCAGCAGCCAATGGGGACGATTTGATGATCCATGTCGTCGGTTCCTCCGTGATGGTTGGTGAACAAATGGCCAACGTCACACTCGCTGACGTTCCAGCAAGCAATGGTGTGATTCACGTCATCGACCAAGTCCTCATGCCCCCAGCGGCTGAAGAACCACTCCCAGATTGCGACGCTACTGTTGGCATCGCTCCAAGCGGACTGAAGTACTCGCCTGCAACAGTGACCATCTCAGTTGGTGACACCGTGTGCTGGCAATGGACCGACTCAAGCATGGCGCACAATGTGCGTGAGGTGGATGGTGACAAATCAACCACCTACACCCAAGACGGGATCACCTCCGGTGCCGCAAATGCAACGGTTGACTTCCGATACACCTTCACCGAAGACACAACCTTCACTTACGCTTGCGAGCCTCACATGGCCTCAGGAATGTATGGAAAGGTCATCGTCGGAACCGGTGGCGAATCAGCGGTTATCGCCGAACCAGCCCCAATTGACATGGATGAATCAGAAGACACACCAGGATTCATGGCCAGCACGCTGGTCCTTGCCTTCATTGGTGCAGTTCTTATGATAAAGCGCCGCCCCGAAGAGTGAACCGGCATGAAGTTGAAGCGTTCTTTGGCCGTTGCCACATGCATCCTGCTAGGGATTGCTGCAAGCTGGACCTTTCTCGTGGTCAATTACGAATCCGATCTCGGAACTGAGAACACCATCATGGTGAGTGATGCGGGGCAGAACGCCTCGATTGCAAGCGATGATTCACTGGTCGTTCTCAGTTTCGAAGGAGGGGCTGAAGATCTTTCGTGGTCTTCTGTCCAACTTTCTATTGCTGCGGGAGATGAAGTCTACAGCTGCTCGTTTGGTAGTCAATCCACGCAAAGCAACCTTGAGTCCAAAGTAACAGCCTCGCTTGGCGCAGATGGCTCAACGTTCACGACAGTGATCGACGCAACTGATGAAGAGGAATTCACTCATCTGGACCTTCCAGGTCAAAAAGAAACAGATGAAGCCAATTCAACCGTCTGGTTTTCCAAAACGGATGTGTTTTTTGCTGATGGCGTCCGTTGGAGCTTCCTTGAAGGCGTGGAGTTTAAAGAGGCAACAATGGAAAACTCCAGTGAACTCTCCAATGACACTGGCGAGCGATTGGAATGGTACACCTACGACTTGGCTGAACACAGGGTCCAACCGAACGATGGCGTTTACCTCATCGAAGTGGATGATCTCATGTTCAAAGTGCAATTTATGTCCTATTACAATCAAGCCGATGAAAGCCGCCACCCAACCATCATGGTTGCTGCGCTCAACGAAACGGTATTCCCCGCCCTGCTTGATTCAGAACTTGTAGCACCTTCTCCGTGCCTGATTGTCGCCCAGAATGACAACACAACCGTATGGGGTGCAACCACCACCATCACCCTGATCGAAAATGGTGTTCAGATCTGCGAGATGCCCTGCTCTGTTGAAATTCAAGCCACATACGAAACGTTTCCGATTGAAGTAAAAGGTATCAACTCAATCGAATGAATTTCGTTTGCATAAGATTTGGACGCTTCACCTGCGTAAAGTCGATACGACCAAGAACACCCCCCCATTTCGGAAGGTAGGGATCGCCATGAGTGACGACAGTCCAAAGCAACGCGATTTAGATCACCTCATGGAGCAAAACGCAACGGAATTGGATTTCCTTTCTGCCTATGGCGGCACTTCACTTGAAGGGGATGGAGCCCCATTGCTTTCAGCACTGGTGCGGTTTTTGAAAGCAGGAAACATCACGGTCACCACGGTCAACAAAAATGAAATCACGTTCCCATTTGGAACAGCATCGGTTGTTGAGAACGGTTGCCTAGTAATCGTCGAATGTCCGGGACTACCTCTGGTGCCAAGCGATGTACAGCAAGCAGGCTTCGCCCACGGGGCGTTGAATCAAGAACGAAATCGGTGTGAGGTTGTCCTGATCGATTGGGGCTTCGAGCAGCGCCGATTCATCGAACGGGTGAGCGAGCACTTCACTCACGGCGAGTGAATGCTGCTGCCATTGCAACACCGCTCACAGCGACGAGCAGGCTAAATCCAGGGACTGATTCATCCCCGCTTGAGCAACCATCCTTTGCTGTGTTTGCATCGATGCCACCGTATTCACCATCGTTCTGCCAACATGAGGACCATGTTTTGTACCAGTCGCCTTGAGGGAAGTTGGTGGTGTTTCCGTCGTCATAAACCGCCTTTACTCGCCAGTTGACATAGGTATGGTCGGCATTGGGCGTCAGGCTGATCACGTGCATTCGCTCATCGATGGAAGCATCCATGGCTACGGGTGGATCGCAGACTCCATTATTGGTGCAAATCTGAGTTACTATTTCGAACACGGTGTTGTTGGCGTGCTCCTCTTCATCCATTTCGAGGGACAGTGACCAAACTTGCCCGTCAACAGACGGTGTGTCACGAGCAATGATGCTGAAGGGTGCTTCATCAGAAGTGGGATTTTTGTCTTCTCCACCTGTCAATTCACTGGCGGAAGCAAGCGGTACGAGGAGCAACAGAACACAGAATGCACTAACGGTTTTTGAGAACTGCATGTTATGAGGACAGTCTGGTTATTTTTTATTGTTCGTATGGCCATCCCAGGCCACACCAGTTACATTTCCATGTCCCAAAGTTCGTCTCCAACCCAATGCAGGGTGTTGATTCCTTTCCCTTTGGAGCTGGTTTTGAGTTCTGCGCCATCGAGGGTAGCCCATCCAATTGCGAGTGGGCGTTTGTGCGTCATATCGCGGATCCAAACCAAATCGCCTTCCCTTATGCTTGAGTCGGCGTCATGAACGCCCGCAACCATACAATCGGCGCCCTTCATCAAAAAAGGAATGGCACCATGGTCCACTTCCACCCATTTCTTAGCGTCTTCCTGTTGTAGAAATCCGCGCAATGTAAGAAAAGCAAAGCGCTCACCATCATCGTTCTTGACTTCGACACCAATCGCGATCTTATCGACCAGCACCATTTGCCATGGACCATATTCGGCCATTTCTAAAAAGGCGCCATCAACAGACAAATCGATGTCGAGCGCTTCCTCGAGCGTCTTGAGGAGTGGTGCGATGTTCTTTCGGCGAACAGGGCGCCGCTTTCGGATGCTCCAATCACGTGTCATGTGTCGTCGTTAAGATGCCCCCCTTTGACCCTTGTCTCAACCTCCGCCTTGATGAAGGGGAATCGCATGGCAGGAGTATGGCCCTATGGTGCACCATCCGAACCTTTGCCAAGCACGCTACTGAATTGGGTAATGAACAGCCCCCTACCCCGATTTTTTTTGTCAAGCCAGAGAATTGCCTGCAACGTTCAGGTCCGATCGATGTCACAGGCCATCCTGGTGAAGTGCACCACGAGGTCGAACTCGTGGTCCGTCTGAGCCATGACGGTAAACCGGAAGCCATTGCGGTGGGCCTTGATCTGACAGATCGCTTGACTCAAGGGGAATTGCGAAATGAAAAACTTCCATGGACAAAAGGGAAATGTTTCCGCGGCAGTGCCTATGTTGGTCATTTCTCGCCATGGTACGGCGGGTGGGATGGCCTCATGGATGTGTACGAAGCGTTGCACCTTGAACTGTGGGTCAACGGGACGCTCGTTCAGGATGCTCCAGTTCGCGATATGACGATCACACCACTCATGCAGATCGAGGACTTGAAGTCCTGGGCGCCCGTTCAAGGCGGCGATTTACTGTTCACAGGAACCCCCGCTGGTGTGGGGGAACTTCATCCTGGTGACATTGTCAAAGCGGTGCTAAAAAAGCAAGAGGACACCATTGTTTCTGAACTTTCGACGAAGTGTGCTTGAGGGTTGATTTGATATACGCCCTGTTTGTCGCTTTGGCCTGCAAGGTGGTATATTTATGGCACAATGGCACGGTATCTCTCGACGAAAACCCAGTGGCGGACGCAAGGTTCAGGCACGCAGCAAGCGTTCCACCGAAATCTCCTCTGAGAAGCAAATGGCACTTGTTGGTGCTCCAAAGCGTAAGATTTACCGACGCACAGGTGGAAACACCCTCGTTCGTGTGATGTCAGAAAACCGCGTCTCCATCAACAACCCAAAGTCCGGTAAAACCACACTCGGCACCATTCACAATGTCGTTGAGAATGAATCTGATCCTAACTACGTCCGACGAAACATCCTCGTCAAAGGGGCTGTCATCGAAACCGACCAAGGTCGAGTGAAGATCACCTCCCGTCCTGGAAAGGATGGCGTTATCAACGGCATACTCATTGAGTGAAGCGAACCAATCTCCGTTGGGTTCATACCAATCGGGGACAACTCCCCGGACAAGGTGAACCAACATGGACCACAACCCTGACCGTATCTGCGTGTGGCCCGGCTACTTTGATGCCCGCTCATCCCGTAGGAGCGGCCGTCGTGTTCCAAAGGATTCTTCAGTCATCAAGCCAGACCTCGAAGGATTATTTCTGGCTGCTCGCAAACTCGGATTAAAGAAAATCAAGCGTGAGGAGCGAATTGCTCATCCAGCACGCCCCCATCAAGGTGAAGGTCGAATGTGGGTGTCCCGTGCAGGTTCAAAACAATCTGTCGGCGCCAACTCCAAAGAAGAACTGCTCCAACTCATCGGTGCTCAATGGCGCCAAATGCAACGTGAACAAAAAGACGCGAACGCAGAACGCGTCGCAAAGGGCCCTCAAACAGGTGATCGCCGTGCTCGTTCTCAGCGAAAATCACGTGGCGATGCAAAACCGGCGAGCACGAATACTAAGAAACGCTCGGGCTTCAAGAAGCGTTGATGCTCAACGTGGAATTTCATGCAGCCAACCAAAGATATCTTCTTCATCTTCGTTTTGAATGCCAACGAGTTGATTGTACAGTTGCTGGGTGATTTGGCCTGGCTTTCCATCGCCATAGATGGCTTTTGTGTCGCCTTTGGTGATTGAGCCAATTGGAGAAATGACAGCAGCAGTCCCGCAGCAAAATGCTTCATCTGCACTCATAGCAAAGGTTGCTTCAACCTTTGTTTCAACAACTTCAATGCCGTTGTGTCGGGCAAGTTCAATGATTGAGTTCCGGGTGATACCGGGAAGGATCGTACCTGTTAATTCAGGTGTGTAAAGCACGCCGTCTTTGACGCAAAAGAAGTTGGCAGCACCGACTTCTTCGACATAGGAGTGAGTCTCTGCATCGAGGTAAATCACTTCAGCAAACCCAGCAGCTTTTGCTTTCCTGCTTGGCATCATACCGGGGGCGTAGTTCCCGATGGCCTTGACTCCACCCGATCCACCTGGTGCGGCGCGATGGTATTCTTCTGAGATCAACAAGTCAATTGCGGTCACGCCGCCCTTGAAGTAAGGGCCAACAGGCGTGACATAGACAAGGAACGTGTAGGACGGAGCTGGAGCAACACCCAAGATTGGTCCTGAACCCATCAGCAAGGGGCGGACATACATGGCGCCCTTCCCTGTCGGTGGAAGCCACCTAAGGTTCGCTTGTACGCACTGCTCGACAGCATCGATGAACACAGATTCTGGAACAGGCGGCATCTTCAGTCGGTCAGCACCGCGTTGCATACGACGGGCATTTTCTTCAGGTCGGAAAAAGACCACACGCCCCTTTGAGGTGCGGTAGGCCTTCATTCCTTCAAACAGGCCTTGGCCGTAATTGAGAACACCTGCTGCAGGCGACATCTCGATTGGCCCGTAGGGGCGCAAGTTACCGGGCATCCATGGCTCGTCAATCGTGGTTTCAGCGAGGTACATGGTGTCGGTAGCGGTCAAAGAAAAAGTCAAGTTGTCCCAGTCGATTTCTTCAGTCATTTGATTCCCCTTGCCTACGGCGTTCTGAGCCATGTAGGTTCACCTTTCAAGCATTCCTGCCGCGTTTGATGCGCAATAAGCGTGTTTGGGCACCCTTTGGCCATGAAAGCAAAGCGAAGCCACTTAGGATGGCTCGGTTGCCCTTTAGGAGGGGCCGAGATGCGATTCGAAGGGAGAATGGGGGTCGTCAGCGGACGGTACCATTCCGTGGATGGTCTGAACGGTTCCAAGGAGCCTTCAACCGTGATTGAATTGTTTGGGCGCACCGAAGAAGGTGAATCGATGTGCGCCTTAGTCCATGGTCTTCGGCCAACATTCGAAATTTCCCCGCTTGTGGCTTGGACTGAAGGTATGGAAGTGCCAGAACATGTCCTTGGGCGCTTGGCCATGGTCAGGACGATGGAAGATGTCCTCGATGTCTCTGGGCCAACAATGAAACTCACAGATTTAGGCCAACGACCTGTTTGGACCGTCACGGTGCGGCAACCGTTTGTGGTACCAAGTTTGCGAAAAGCCCTGTCAAAACAAAGCTGGCAGATCTTCTCAGGTGACATCCCATTTCTCAATCGCCTGTTCCTTGATCAGGGCCTCGGGATGCACCTTGCTCTGGAAGGCGACATCATCGACAGGCGTCATAATGAGGACGAAGAAGCGTGCCTCAAAGCGGTTCGTGCAGCAGGCGGTGCTGGTCGCTATGCAGTCGACTGCACCATCGTATGCACGCTTGCGGACCTCACGGCAAGCGAGCCCTTTCCAGTTCCATACAAGGTGTTCTCTTTCGACTTAGAAACCAGCATCGCCCACGACACTGTCTTGTGCGCAGCTGCGATTGTTGAGGACATGTCCAATGGGCACCGCCAAACGTTCTCCTTCGTCGGTGAAGAATCCAAAATAATGGAAGATTTGACCCTCGTAGTCCGAAGCCAAGATCCTGATATCATCACTGGGTACAACATCGACAACTTTGATTTGCCACGCCTGAACGATCGTATGGCAGTTCATGCCCGTTCCAAAGAATGGCGGAAGCGAGCCTTGTTGTTTGGTTGGGGTCGCGTCCAACAAACGGAATCCGAAGCGAAACGAACCCGCTCAGGATTGTTTCCACGCCGTCAATCATCCCGTGCTTGGAACGTTGCTGGGCGCACCGTTGTCGATGCATGGTGGCAAGCGAGGATGGCACTCCGTCCACAGCGCGAAACCCTTTCCTTCATCAGCAACCTGTTGTTCCCTGATCAAAAAGACAAACACAAAATGGATGTCGATGCTTCAAAGATGGATGACGAATGGGCAGCACGCCCCGATGTCGTGCTCGAATATTGCATCCGTGATGCAGCGCTCCCCCTCGATATTCTGGGCGAACTGCAAGTCATTCGCCGAAAGGAAGCTGTTGCGGCTGTGGCCAAGGTCACGTTTGACACAGCGGCGAACGGCAGCACGAGTCAGTTGATCGATTCGCTCGTGATTCGCCTTGCTGACAGTGAAGGTGTGGCCGTCCCCCTTACGGGTTCTGCAGAGGCCAAAGAAGGCCAAATCACCGGGGGATACGTCCACGAAGTCGCTGCTGGTCTGCATCCTTGGATTGCAGTTTTGGATTTCAAGAGCATGTACCCGTCGATTATGATTGGTCATAACATCTGTTACACGACTCGAATTGATCCCGTACAAAACGATCAACCAAGTGAAGGTGAAGAAGTGCACACGGCGCCGACAGGGGCGAGGTTCCGCCATCAATCGGTACGCAAAGGATTGGTTCCTGCCTTGCTTGAGGACCTGATGGCTCAGCGCGATGAGCACAAAGCGGCTTTAAAAACAGCAAAAGAAGAACATGAAGACTCAAAAATGGCGTTCCATGATGCAATGCAATATGCTGTGAAGATCCTCATGAATTCTTTTTACGGCGTCTTTGCGAGCGGCTTCTACCGGTTCACACATCGTGACCTTGGCTCTTCGATCACGGCCTGGGCAAGGCACAACATCAAGGCCATCATCGCTCAACTTGACGCTGAAGGTCACGAAGTGGTGTATTCAGATACCGATTCAATCTTCGTTCGGTCACCCGTTGCTGAATCAGCGCCATCGTCCCTCAGGGAAGAAGAGATTCAGGCGGCAAAGGATGGAGTACCTGACGCAGTGACTCATATGGAAGCATGGAAGGACGCAAAGAAAGAGATGATCCGTTTTGGTCTTGAGGTCGCTGAAAGGTACAGCCGTGATTCTGCGGTGTTGGAATTTGAGAAAGGCCTCTCAGTCTTTTTCAGCCACGGTGCCAAAAAGCGCTATGTCGGGCAAGTCGTCTATCCAGCCGATGAGATGCTGATCCGCGGCTATGAAACTCAACGAACCGATTCCTTCTCTTACCTGACCACGACCATGAAACGCATGTTTAGCCACGCCCTGGCCGATGAGGGGGATGCGCTTGTCCGTTATGCATTGACTCAAGTTCGCACCCTTCGTAACCGCGAAGTCCCCGCCTCGTCTCTGATCCTTGCTAAATCCTGCAAAGGACGAATGGGCAGCAATGGTGAAGTTGATTTCAGCAAGGATTACGCCAACCCCGATAGTATGGCTCAAGTCAGGGTTGCCAAAGCCCGCCTTGCTCTTGGTCTTGGTTTCACCTCTGGGATGAAAGTGTCCTACATCGTGACCGACGCCAGCCATCGCCCAATGCGTGTTCAACCTTGGTTGGAAAATGAAGAACACGGCGGCGTTGATGCTTATGACGGCCAATTTTACGCCGAACGTCTCGCAGCAGCCCTCGGCAGGATCACAGAAGCGTTTGGTTGGACGGCAAAAGAGTTGGTCTCCGGCAACAAACAAACTTCGCTGTTTTCGTTCTGAAACGACATAAACCAAGGAAGCCCTTTTCATCAAGGCGTTTCACACACGAGCCATGAAGACCACACCAGTACCCTTCATGTTCGCCGCTCTAATGGTTCTTTCAAGCCTTTCAGGGTGTATTTTTGATAACGGAGAAACCTCTGACAGTGATGAGGTTCTTGCTGTGTTTAACTACGCTCCGACTACAAACCTCAAAGCGGGCGATGTTGTCAGTTTCGACGCATCTGCCTCAACCCCGAGCGGTGGCATCACTTACCGCTGGGATTTTACCGGCGACGGCTCGATTGATGCGACCGGACGATCCACGGAGTGGACCTTCGAAGAATCCGGTACATACACTGTTGAGCTGAGCGTTTCAGACGGCACAAAATCATCTTCACAAACCAAAGATGTCACGGTTGTAGAAGCCACAGCACAGCCACCGATGGCGGAAATCACCCAATACGCCAGCGATGAAGACTGCGACAACGACGACCTCGACGAATCCACTCACATTGTCCTATGGATCTGTGAAATGGACAAATCGATGACCGATCGAGACATCTCAGCCACCACCACTGTCAACCTCGATGCCAGCGATTCAGAATCTGGCGACACCTCGCAGTACATCACCTCATGGAACTGGGACCTCAATGCAGATGTCGATTCGGACAATGATGGGGACGCGGAAAATGATGCCGATCTCACAGGCGAATCCGTCGATTGGAACAACGTTGAACCTGGTGAATACCAACTCCACCTCACCATCGAGAACAGTGCCGGTATGACCGATTCAGATTCCATCAAGGTCTATGTCTCATATGCGGGCCAATGGTCTGACTTTGAAATGGGTGGCAACACCTCAGGCAACGCCGTCACTTTGGACTTTGATGTCAAAGTTGTTTATGACAAAGACAACGGCAACACCATTCGAAAACTCGTCGGTGAACTGACCTACCCAAAGGTCGACGGTGATTGCACAACTGCTTTCCCTGGCGCTACAAATTGCCGAGCGAAACTCGACATCCACGCTCTTAACGAAGACGACGAAGAAGCCAGCAACACTTCCGAAACCGGACTTGATCAGCGCGATGACGGCGACGATTGCAACGATGACGACAACGATTGTGTCTTCCTCACCCTCTCATCCTACATGTTCACCGACACCGAGTCCACGTACGACGATGGTGAATGGACCATGCAAATCAGGAATGAAAAGGTGAATGATTTGCAAGTTGAATCTTTCATCATCCGTCTGCACTACAAGTGAGCATAACAGGCTCTAACCTTGCATCTATTGAGAAAGATGTTTTGAGCAACCTGCGTGAGCCTTGACCATGCGTCGTACTCGAATCGTGGCTACCATCGGCCCCTCCAGTTCAGAAGAACATATCCTGCGTTCCTTGCTCGAAGCTGGCGTTGATGTGTGCCGCCTCAACTATTCCCACGGCACCCCAGAGAGTAAAACCGGCCTCTATGACCGCATTCGGTCAATGGAAAAGTTCCTCGGAAGGCCCACATGCATTCTTGCAGATCTCCCTGGTCCAAAATTACGCCTTGGTCGATTTCCTGGCGTGGTGGCGCTTGAACGCGGTGCGAAATTAACCCTGCACTGTGGTGTAGGTGAGATGCAAGATGCTTCATCTTCAGAACTGCCGGTGGAATACGCTGGGCTTTCTGCTGAACTTCAACCTGGTGACCCCGTGCTGATTGCCGATGGTTTGGTCCGCTTAGTGGTCGAACAAACAGATGGCGTCCCCGGGGGGCTGGTCGTGTGCACCGTTGAAGACGGTGGGCCAATCAGTGCCCGAAAAGGCGTCAATGTCCCTGGGACGATGGTCGACCTTCCAGCCATTGGGCCAAACGATAAGGCAGCCATTGCCCATGCCCTTGAAGCAGGTGCAGATTACATTGCAGTGAGTTATGTACGGACTCCAGAAGACCTTCAACCAGCGATTGATGCTGTTAAGGCTGCAGGTAAACACGTGCCCGTGATCGCCAAGATTGAACACCCAATGGCGTTGGAACGCCTTGATGAAATTCTCGATCTGGCCGATGCGGTCATGGTCGCAAGAGGTGACCTCGGTGTGGAAATTCCGCTTGAAGATGTCCCCGTGGCCCAACAACGGATCATTGACGGAGCGTTAGAGCGTGGCATGATTGTCATCGTTGCGACTCAAATGCTGGAAACAATGACTCTGAACCCTCGCCCAACGCGAGCAGAAGTGAGCGATATATCGAGCGCAATTCGGCATGGCGCTACCGCTGTGATGCTTTCTGGCGAGACCGCCTCCGGCAACTATCCGCTTGCGGCTGTTGAGACGATGGCTAAAATCGCCACTGCCGCAGATGCTGGTTTCCAATCCAATGACCGCCGTCCGAGTGCTCTTGCTCGGTTCGTAGCGACCCGCTCAGTGGCCCACGCAGGCGTTGAACTGGCGCGGCTCTCCGGCGCTGCGCGAATCGTCGTTGCCACCCAACATGGCAATGCTGCTCGCTTAGTGGCTGGATACCGCCCGACCACCCCTGTTACCGCTGTCAGCGATCGAATACGTGCTGCGCGTCGAATACAATTGCTCCCCGGCGTTGAAAGTCTCGTCGTCGAGGAATACGAGCGTGGTTCACAAACCATGCAGGCAGCGGTTGAAACCTTGGTGCGCCGCGGGACAATCGCACCAGGTGACCGAGTCGTTGCCATCTCTGGGAGTCCAAAGGCCATCAGCGGGGCTACAAGCACCGTTCGCCTGTACAAAGTTGAGGACGATGGGACCATCCGCGGTGGCGAATGAACCCCAGTCAGAACCCATTTCGATTGATTTTTCCCAATAGAAATAGCCGCAATGCTCCATTTCCTGTTGTTGTGCCAGTGAAGGCACGCGTCGCGCTTTCTAAATAGGGGTGGTTGTTCGGAGGACTCGCTAAGGAGCAATTACCATGGGAAGTCAATGGGAAGATAAGAGCAAACCTCACCTAAACATCGTGTTCATCGGACACGTCGATCACGGAAAGTCAACGACTGTCGGACGTCTATTATTGGACTCCGGTCATATCGAAGGTCACGTTATTGAAAAGAACGAAAAACTCGCTGCTGAATCCGGTAAAGCTGGTTTCGGACTTGCATACGTCATGGACGGACTCAAGGAAGAGCGCGAACGTGGTATCACCATCGACGTTGCTCACAAGGAATTCTTTACCCCTACCTACTACTGGACTGTTATTGACGCTCCAGGTCACCGTGATTTCGTCAAGAACATGATCACTGGCTGTTCACAAGCTGACGCTGCTGTGCTTCTGTGCGCTGCTAACGACGGTGTGAACGCTCAAACCAAGGAACACGCTTTCCTCGCTAAGGTTCTTGGTGTCAAGCAACTCATCGTTCACGTCAACAAGATGGATATCTCTGGTGTCGACTGGTCCGAAGACAAGTACAACACTGCATGCAGTGAAGTTGGAACCCTCCTCAAGATGGCAGGATTCAACCCAGCTGATGTTCCAATGATCCCAGCATCTTCTTTGCTTGGCGACAACGTGTTCAACAAGTCTGACAAGTGCCCATGGTACAAGGGTCCTACACTCTTCGAAGCGATCGACAAGATCACCATGCCAGCAAAGCCAATCAACAAGCCTCTTCGCTTGCCTATTCAAGATGTCTACAAGATCTCCGGAATTGGTACAGTGCCTGTTGGCAAGATTGAAACCGGTACTCTGAACGTCGGCAAGACCGTTGTGTTCAACCCATCGATGCAGTCCGCTGAGGTCAAGTCGATTGAGATGCACCACACCATGGTTCCTAAGGCAGAACCTGGAGACAACGTTGGTTTCAACGTTCGTGGTCTCGCTGCAACAGACATCCGCCGTGGTGACGTTGCTGGTTACACTGACAACGAACCTATGTTCGTTCGACATGACGAAACCTTCGTCGGTCAAATTCAGCTCATGGACATTCCAAAGGCTGTCTCCGTCGGTTACACACCTGTGTTCCACGCACACACCGCTCAAGTCGCTGTCCGCTTCATCGAACTTCTCGAGAAGACGAACAAGGCTGGCAAGGAAGCGAACCCTTCCTTCCTCAAGACTGGTGACGCTTGCTTGATTCGATTCCAACCTAACAAGCCAATGGCTATTGAGCAAATGGACACGTTCCCCGAACTCTCTCGCTTCGCTATCCGCGACATGGGTAAGACCGTGGCTGCTGGTGTTTGCTTGAAGATTGAGAAGAAGGCTTGAGTCTTCGATTGATATTGGTATAGAACTGGATGGGTCATTATGGCAGCAGTTACGATCATCAAACTCACTGGTCAGAACCACCGAGATATCGATCAGGTCGCTGGTCAAATCAAGGCTATCTGTGACAATGGCGGCATCGCTCTACGCGGTCCAATTCCATTGCCAACACGTCGCTTGGTCGTCCCTGTTCGCAAGGCACCAGACGGCGAAGGCGTTGAAACCTACGATCACTGGGAACTTCGTGTTCACAAGCGATTGCTCGAGATGGACATCACCTCCGGTAAGGATGAATCGGCACTTCGCCAAGTCACCCGTATCCCAATTCCAGACACTGTGAGCATCGAACTCTCGATGCGATCTGTCAACTGAGTTGTAACCAACACACCACAACAGAGCGACATGCCGTAAGGCTCGATCTTTTGTCAGACAACCAGTATGGTTGGTACAAACTGTGTTTGAATCATCAACATCAAAGTGATGCAGCTTCAGCCACACCAGATTCGATTAACCAACCTGCAGAGTCCTGATCGACAAAGTGGATATCGCCAGCCTCGAGAGCCAGGGATTCACCAGAAGCAGTAAGAATTGGTTCGGGGCTTGTCATCAAGACTCGTATTCGAATCAGTGTCGCTTCAGGTTCTTTGGTTGGTTCAGGGGCCGGAACTTCAGGTTCTACAGGTGCCGCTTCATCAACCACGTCTTCAAAAACATCTTCAAGCGTGATAACAGGTTGCTTCGAAGGAGCAAGCTCCATTGCGGCTGCATGCTTCTTCGTCTCCTTTTGATTGATGAAGTCCATCATCTCATCGTCTGCTTGAGGCGAAGTGGCGGGTGAAGCGGGAGCTTCTGTGAGGTCTTCGTGAACGTATTCATCCAAATCAGGCCATTGATCGGGTGACATGAGGTGCTCTTCATCCATTTCGGAGTCAGGCAGTGCTTCTGGCCCCTGATCTTCGAACGCCAACGCCGGGGGGGGGCGTTTGGTGATGTTTTCATCAGTGAACGAATCAAGTTGCATGGTTCCTGGTGCATGGAGTGACGGGAGGGACAAACCCTCACCGGCAAGACCGTTCTGCATCGAGGACCAATCAAGATCCATTTTGAACCGGTCCATAGCGATCTGAACAGCATGGAAAAATGCCTTTTCAGCTGGATCATGCCGCTGCCAATCAAGGGCGGGTAATTCCTGGGCTGATCCTACGTGCTGGGCAGAACTCCGCAATGATTGCGATGATACGTGCTGAACCACCGCCACGGTTCTTTTTCTGGCAAGTTCTGAAGCAATGTGCCGAATGTTCGCTTGTCGCTTCTGGAGGTTTTGGAGCCGCATACCAGTGATACCTTTCCTCAACATGGATTGAATTTCCATGTCCAAGGTGTTGAGCAACCGCTTGACCATTGACCAAAAATCTTGACGAGGTAACACCACCGGCATATGGCGAGTCGACTGGAGCCTGTGCGTCGAAAACAACTGTTCCTCAACCTCACGCGACTGAGCGCTGTCAAGGTTGTCGTGTGTCGACATCAGCCAACGGTACGGCCGACATACTTTGAACCCTTCATTGCCAATGCCTCAATCATCAAGCGCGTTGATTCATATCGAATGGCTCACCTCGCGATAGCGAGGTGGTCTTGAATGAACACAGGAGAGCGCAAATTGACCAAAGAAAGGGACCCTGTCGGTTCCTGCTTTGCGTTTGTTCTCTTGATGCTTCTGTCCAGCCTCAGTCCGGTGGTTGCGAGTTCAGAAGTGCCAACTTGGGCACAAGAAGGAACCCCTCATGGCACGGGTCAAGCCGATTTCATTCCACAACAAAACACCACTTCGGTCGAAGCGGTTGTTGAAGGAGCATTGAGCGTTGCATCCAACCGGACCTTCACTGGAGGCTCAGCCTCCATTACACCATTGTGGTCCTCTGATTCATCCAATGGTACCAACTTTGGCGTCCATTCATCCAATCAATGGAACGGAACGCATCAACAAACCAACGGCATCGGTCACGGAGGGCAATTGACCTTGGCCACGGAAGCCTCGCTTGGAACAATTGCTCATTTCGAAACGACGGTCCGTTCTCCATTAGGCTGGATGGGTGTTGGTGAAGATCACGAGGCATGGGCGGTTGTTCAGCCAACAATCCAACCCTTGATTTCACAATCAGGCATGGTGCTTCCGACCAATGGTTCGAGTTCACTGAGTGCTCTCGCAACCCGGGGTCTTGGTGACCTCGGCGGGGGAATGTCGGGTTGCATACGTTCTCCTGCCTATGAGGCTCCAACATTCATCAATAATTACACCCTCAGATTCCAGCATTGGCTGGCTCTCAATTCCAACGACGCGGCGTGGGTCGAAGTGCAAACGGCTGCAGGAACATGGGTCGCAATTTCTCCACTCGGCGGCTCGAATGGCACCACTTCACTCCCCGGAATGCCAGCTTCTGTTTGGAACGGCGAGACTCCACAATGGTCGAACGCCACTTTTTCCCTCGATGCACACCTCTCCCAGCTTCAGCCCACTGTCGAGGTCCGATTTTGTTATGCAACGGACTCAAACATTGGCCAACGAGGTGGATGGTTCATCGATGGCATGGTCTTGGAAAACCAAGGCGATGTTCCAGGGGCTTGGTTCCATGGTAATTTTTCTGGCGATTACCTCCCGAACGCAGAGGGGCAACTGGCCCTTTCTGCAGACTTAACGAACCACACTGGTGCGACTGTCGAATTGGAAATCTCCTCTAATTGGGACATTGAAGGGGGGGCAAAGGATTACCTCACCGTATGGATGTCGCTTGACAACGGTTCCACTTACGCCCCGATTTCTATTTATTCGGGTCATCCAAGCACTGGAGCAATCTGCAACGGTGTTTTCTTCAATGGTGCAGACTCAAACGATGAGTGGTGCCCGATACTCTACACCCTCCCTTGGAATCAAACCAGTCCTCAGAATGCAAGCAATGTGCTCTTCCGCTTCTGGGTCCAAACCGATGGCCAGAACAACTTCGGGGGGACCGCCTCAAGTGGATGGGAAGGCATCGCCATCGATGATGTCAGTATCTGGGTGAACCGCGGCAGCCCCAACCAGAGCAAAACTTCCCTGGCCAATTTCAGCAGCCAACCCACCCAAACCAATGGCTCATCAGATGGTTGGCTCACCTATGTGTCCGCAAATGTCAATCAATGGCAGTGGACGGCAACGCTTGGCCACAATGGCCCAACTTCTCACTCAGAAGACTTTGAAGTCAGTTTCAATCTTCCAGCAGGTTGGTCCCTCGATGCAAGCACAAACCGCCGATGGGAAGTTGGCACCACATCAAACGCATCAGGTTTCGGTCCTGGGCAGTGGCATTCTGGTTCGATGGGGGCTGGCATCTATCTCGATGATGAATACCGCGACAACATGTTAACCCATCTTTACACCCCAGAATACATCGTACCAGCAAATTCTACCGCTCGCTTAACGTTCAGGAGTTGGGTGTGCACGGAGGCCAGTTGGGACGGCGGGGCGGTTTCAATCTCCACCGATGGTGGAAAGAATTGGTGGTTCATACCTCCAACTCTGAACGGATTCCATGACCAAATCTCCACCGTAAACAGCAATTCTCCTTTGTTTGGCGAGGGCATCATCGATGGTTCCAATGTGCCGGGTGGTTGCAATCAAGGCACCCGTGGCTTCGATTTGAAGACGTTCGATGTATCGAATTTATCTGGTTCGGAAGTACGAGCCCGTTTCACCTTCTTTTCCGATCAATTGATCGAATTGGATGGATGGTACATCGATGATGCAGGCATTGAAATCGATGTCTATGAATCTGAAGGGACGTGGGTTTCTGAACCATTGTCGCCACACTCGGTCTTCGGGTGGGGCCAAGTTGACGGTTTTGTCACCCAACCCGAAAACACCAGCATCCTCTTCGATATTTTAGATGCAAACGGTACGGTTTTAGACGGGTATGAACATCGATCCCTCCCAATTCTTCTCGCACTGGACAAAGAACGCTACCCTTCACTGCATTTACGCGCTCACTTGACCTCGAACCAAACCCTTGTCACGCCCTCAGTTCAACGCCTCACTGTCGGCTCTGTCGGCTACTATGATGCCTATCACCACGAACTCACTCCGTTCTCAGGCGTTGGTCTAAATGCCTTGAGCATCGATGAAGAATCACAACTTGTTGCTTCTTCCGCAGCCTCTTTGTCGTGGACCTTGGAAGCAGTGTGCCCATTCCAAAGCATTGTCCTCGAAACATATGGGGACAACTTATCCGCCACTCACGCAGGTCTTTCGCTGGATGCTTGGACCTACACCCCCTTGGATCAACCAGTGGTGCGTAGGGTTCTTACTCAAACCTCCACGCCAATTTTCACCACACCTTTGGCCTTTTCATGGAGCGCAGGAGCCGCATCCAATGGCTTTACCTTTGAACCACAATGTTCCCTCGAACCGCATGCACCCGTTCTAACATTAGGTAACACCACAGCTCTGTTTGATTGGCCAATTGCGGGAGCCAACCAGAGTTTTGGCCTCACCCGAGGCCTCCATGCGTTCAACGGCAGCCAGACGGGTTTCTTGGCTGCAGTCAATGGCTCGTTGGAAGTGATGCAGAGCGGAAATCAAACCGCTGAACTGTCTTGGCTCATGCCAATCGACGCTCCTTACACGCCCACCCAAATGGCATACGATCTCCAATTTTTAATCCAGGTCGAGAGCAGTGCTCTCGGTGGCTCAATTGAGGTTCAGCAAGGCGGTCCGAGTGTGTCGGTGTCGCCACTGGCCTCGGCTGTTCATCATCGTGTGACCCATTCAGCTACATGTGTTCCAAAGGCGGTAGAAAGCACCCCTCACCTCGGGTCATGCAGTCTTTCACTCGTGATGAGCGGTTCATTCAACGTAAAGTTCAGCCAAGCCGTGATCGTTCCAGCCCAGCAAAAGGTTGTCACAGTTCTTACTGATGAGGTGCTGAACAGCGTCATGGACGAGGTAAAAGCCTTCAATACTTCGTCCATCGTTGTCATTCCACTCCACATCGCAACCCAATTCGGTGCGGTGGCCGTCAACCTCACGGCCGTGAGCCAACCCTTGCTTGTGGACCATATCTTGCCGATTGCACACCAACGCTGGCTGCCTGAACAGTCGGTTGTGTTCCATACCCAACATTGGCGTGGTAATGCGAATGAACCCGGCCAAGATGCTCCGGACATCACGTCGATTGAATTGATGTTGTCGCCTACGAAACATCAAGCTGATGCACTCATTCACCTCGAAATCATTGACGCTGATTCCACACCACAATTCCGTCAACTGGACGGTGTGGCATACGCTCAGATGTTGTCAAACCTCTCAAGCATTTCCTGCGGCCTCAATGTTTGCAATGTCACATGGGTGATTCAAAGCACGTGGAGTTTCGATGACATCGACGACGTCCATGTCCTTACGCATGCAACAGACATCAACGGTCTCGCAACCGGTCCCGCTCATCAATACCGGCAAACCGTGTTCAATGAAATTGAGAATGATTTGGAAGTTGTTGACTTTTTGCTGTACGACGATACGCAACGCAACCTCAACGATTGGTCTGACTCACAATGGCCATTCCATCTTAACGCCAGCCAAGGCATGGTTGCGTCAGGTGCTGTTCGTTTCGAAGGCATAGCACAATCATACGTTGGCCAAGAAGAGGCCAGGGTTCGAATTGAAGCTCAAGCTGTTCCACCAGTCAACATCAGCGGCGGGCCGAGCGAATGGAGTGGCAGCCCGGTTTCGTGGTCGGAATCATGGTTGGCTGAAGTCGATGCGAACGGGGCGTTTTCGATCCCAATCGCTTCGCCATCGATTGAAGAGGGCGTTCCATCAGGCACTCGAATTCTGATTTCGCCTCACATTGAGCGGATTGGGCCAATCAACATTGTTTCCACCACAAGCCTCGATCACACTGCGCGTTCCAGCGATGTCCCTTTCCTCTATGACCGGGTTGCTCCCAGCACGATTTCACTGCTTGCTCTCGACCCGGGAGGTTACGCTTCAGCCGACAACCACGTGTGGATGAAAGGCCAAGATGTGGCGCTTCGCGTGACCCTTGAAGACGCAGAGGGGCTGGGAAATTCTCTCATCCTCCATACGTGGCTAGAAGCCGAAGATGACATCAACCTCGATGGGGTTATGGACGCAAGCGAATACACCACTCAGACCGTGACCTTCAACAGCGGGTTAACCAACGCCATCGTTGATTTGCCCCTCTTATCTTGGGCTGATATCACCGGGGGGGCCTCTTCAGGAAGGGCAAGCGTGGTCATCAAAGCGATCGACCTTGCTGGAAATCCTTTGGAAGGTGGAGGGGATTATGGTGAAGCATATGACTTGGGAACAGTGCATGTCCAAGAACGGTATGACACCCTCATCAACACAGAGACGCTGAGTTTTGACATCATGGATGGTCGCCTTCTTCTGGGCCGTGAACACCAATTCATCTTTTCCATCACCGATGGCAACGGAATCAATTCTCTTGATGCACTTGAGTTCGCACTCCTCGGGCGAGAACAGAGCACCTCTTGTTTCATCCAATACCAACCCCGTTTTGATGAAACCCTGTTTGATGAGGCATGCTTCGAACTCCCACCCACCGTTTCAATCGAGAAACAAGGTCAGCAGCAAACCTGGGTTGTGACAATGGCTTTCCGTCTTTCATGGGGGCTGATGGAATCGCCTCTTTCCGATGATGCAGTCCCTTCACTGAAGGTGTTCGATGAAGGACAGGATTTGGGGTTGGGACTGTCACGTTTGAGTATTTTTACCTGGAACGTGACCTCGGCATTGGAAGTGCATTCTGTTCTCTTCCAAGACCTCACCGAACCAATTGGTGACACAAGTGGAGACCATTTCTGGTTCCACCAAAACGATGTGATCAGTTTGATTTTGACCGTTAACCACGCCGACACCAACGTGCGGGCTGAACACGTGCCATCCACTCTTTTGGCTGACCTGGTTCTTTCCGACGGGGAGCGTTCACGAACCTCAAACATCACGTTTAACGAAACAGGAGTTGCGGAAACCACGATCAACATCAGCGATGACGTGGTCAGGCATAATTCGGGGTTCATCGATGTGATTATTGATGGTCCGTTCCTTGTTTATGATCTGCGTTTCAACTTTACAATCGATCAAAGTTCGCCGCAACTCACCGTTCCTCCTGGGACCTTGGTGACGGTCGATTCCGATAAATTGGGCGCACAGGAGGTCATCGTCATCTTGAGCGACCAGGAAGGTTTGAGCGAAGGGCCGATCACGATGCACTGGCAATTCTTACGGTTTGGTGAGCCTCTTGAGGGCAGCAATGATTCGGCCCAAATTGGAAAATCAGCGGGTGGAGGGACCACGAACACCTATGCGGGCAATGTGGACATGCAACCATCGTCTTCGATGATCCTTGAACGCAATGATCGCTTAGAGGTGTGGTTTTCAGCAACAGACCGTGCAGGTCGGAATGTAACAGGGTACGGGACCAGCGAAGCACCGTTGGCCCCTTCATTCAGATGGGTTGCTTTCGAGCCCCGCTTTGACGACCTCATTGTGACGCCTTACCGCCCGGTGGTTGGCGAAAACATTTCGATCTTTGTTCGTGTTGCGAACGAAGGGCTGCTCCCGGGTAACATCACAGTTCAACTGCAAGATGCTGACGGGCGTATCCTTGAAGCAAACACAACAGAACTCGCACCAGGCACATGGGTCGAATACACTTGGAGTTTGGAAACATGGACCACTGGAAGGTTGGGGCTCGCTGTTGTTTTGGTCGATGTGACGGGGAACATCCCCCTACCGATGGGCGAAGTTCAAGCGAATCAACAGACCAATAACAGAGGTTTAGACACGCTTGGATTTGCTGTTTTAGTGGTCTTCCTTGCCGCAGGTGTTCTCGTTTTCTCCATCTATCGTCGTCAGGAAGTCCTTGCCGAGTTCACACAGAAACAAGTGAACGCAGCCCTCATTGGCCGGAGTGAACCGCCACCTAGGCCCAAGGATTTGGATGAACTTGATGAAGAGCAATAGTCAAGAACAGGAGGTCCGAGCGGAGAACACAAGCCGGGGTTCCCGAGCGGTCAAAGGGGGTGGACTCAAGATCCTCTGCGTAAAGCTTCGCAGGTTCGAATCCTGCCCCCGGCACTTCTTCTAAGCGGAATTCCATGCTGCGCTTCTATGCATGATTGTGCGGCTGCATGCGCTGATTTGGACAACGAAACCAACCTTTGAATGGCGATGCAATCAGCGGGACCGCACCCGTTTACTTGATGACGGGGTAGCACCTCGTCGTTTCATGCGAGGCGTTGCTCTTCTTCTGGTTGGGTTGCTGGTGTTTGCACCGGCAGTATCCGCATGTGAGACAGAAGCAGCAAATGCGCTGGTTGGAAAATTCCCCTCACCAACCGGCATCTCACCTGACAAAGATGAATCAATCCGAGAAACGACTCGACTGGCCGGCATCGGTCACGAAACAGCGCGTTACATGCTGTGGCGTGTTCTTTCCGGTGAACAATTCACGGAACTTGAAATAGCCCAAGAAATCGATCGGGCTATGGAAGAAAACGGTTCAAACCCAGAATGGAAGAGCTTCGATACCATCGTAGCCAGTGGCGCCAATGGCGCGATTCCACACGGGGATCCAGAGAACAACGGCGCTGGACCAACGTTTGTCCAGGTGGGCGATGTCGTGGTGGTTGATTTGGGGGCACGCGTGAACGATTGGGTCAGCGACGTCACTCGATCGTACATCGTGGGGCCAACCACAAATGAAACAATCATCGAAGTCTACATGGCTGTTTATGATGCCCAAAACCTCACCTTCCCAGTTATTGAGGCAGGCACACCAGCGTGGCTGCCCGATGACATTGCTCGAACCCACATTGAAGAGCAAGGCTATGGTGAATACTTCATCCACAGTTTAGGTCATGGTTTTGGCATCTGTGTTCACGAACCTCCGTTGCTTTCTGGAGGGACAGACGACCCCTTGTTTGGTCTGTCTTACAATGAACAACCCCTCGCCGTTTGGGATGCGATCACCATCGAACCCGGGATTTACCTCGACGGTTGGTTTGGTGTACGAATTGAAGATGATTTCTTAGTCAATCAAGAAGGTCATGAATTCCTGACGGAATCCCTCCCTCGGGATCTGGACTGGTTTATGATCGAGATTGGAGATTACGAACCACTTGAATGGCACACCGGCGAGTCGTTGATTGAAGAGGAATCAATGATTTCGGAAGTGCTTCCCTCACCTGTGAGTGGACTGGAGTCGATTTTACTTCTGACATTAGTTGGCGTTGCCTTCCACCGTCGCAATGAGGACGAATCGCTCATCGAATACGAATGATGCTCACAAGGGCGTTCGAATGCCCATGGCACGAACGACGCACCAACCGGCTCGAGCTTCAAAGATTGCAAAGGCACCACCGAAGAGAGCCCCTGCCGTGATCAGCCACCAAACGGGGCCTTGAACAACTTCTGCAAGTGTGATTGCTCCAACGAGCACTCCACCAAGCGTAGCCACAATTCCGCCCTTGAGGCGGGCCGCCTTTCCTGCAGCGTCGATGTTACATACCAGAGCCATGATGTTCCCATCGATTGAATCACTATATGAATTGCTGTTTTTCAAAGATGCCCCAACGTTGAGGCAGCCAAGCCGGTTCAGATTTCCTTTGCCTGCAAAATAGCATCGACGAGGGGCGTGAACGTGGCTCCGTGTGGGAACGGAGATATGACATCAGCAGCATCATTGACGCTTTCAAACGCGCCACCGACCGCAACTGACCAATGAGCAAAATCAAACATTGGCAAATCATTAGGGGCATCCCCAACACAAAGCAAATCACTCGCCGCCCAGCCCATTTTTTCGAACATGACCTCCAATCCAGTTCCTTTTGAGAGGTGCGGTTCCATCAAATGGATTGCAAAGCCAGTACGGACTACGGAAAGATGGGACCATTCACTGGCCTGAATGTGCTGTTGAACAGCAGCAAGATCTTCATCGGGAAACAAGCACCATTCGCTTTCACGCCAATCATTGGTTTGGATTCCACCTGAGTCAAGGCCTTCAATAACTTCAGATAGCCACTCAGCAGCCTTCTTCGCTTCCTTGCCATCAGCGCGTACGATGGGCCCATCCCAAGATTTGTGCCAAAGAACACCACCGTTTTCACAACAAATTGGACCGCTCAAATTGAGAAAACGCCAGAGTCCATAGGTGATGGCGCGTACGTTCCCGGTAGCCAACACAACCGGTATTCCTGCAGCCTCAAGCCTTCGCAGTGATTCAACTGCACCGGTGTCCAGTTGTTTTTTCCCGTCCGTGAGGGTGCCATCGATATCGACAGCGACAACCTTTGGTCGCCAACCTTCGGGAAGCCACTGCATGAACTTGCGAGGAAAGAAGTAGCCCTAAAGATTCGCATTCATACAGGGGCGGGCCATCATCCTAATCTTGGATTTTAATTATTAAGAGCTGATGTCGATTATATTATTTTACTTTGAAATGTTACTCTGATGGTGGGCAGACCGAAAAACATGAACCTCCGTACAGCCAAAAAGAAAAACACAGGGAGGTTGTTGCCAAGCCAACAGGGCCTTCCTGTCAAACCAGTGGCTGTGGTTGCGGGAACTGGAGTTTTACGACACCTAAGGCCGGTCTCTGAACCCGTGGGATGGCCCCTCTCCGGTTCGTACTTCGGCATAGGCATTAATTGGGGCGGCGTTCCCCCGTTAGCCATGGCTAGGAAGGGAGATGACGAAGTCTTCCTTTCCCTTGAGGAAGAAACCTCCGCACCCAAGCCATCGAAACCTGCCAAAAAGCAAGTTTCTAAGAAAAAGCAGCCCTCAAAAAAGGCGGCTCAAACTGCGGGGGGACAAGTCTTGGATGCAGAAGTCATTGACGCCGTCATCGTTGAGCAAGCCACTGGTACGTATGAACTCGGTTGGCCTCTCCTTGGAATGGATTGTCCGGATTGCGCTAGCAAGGCGACTCGGGCGCTTGATACATTGCATCAAGCCAACGATATCCATGTTTCAGCGACGGCAGGCACGGTTCGATTCAAGGTTGATTTAGAATATGGCCATGTAGCGGAGGTTTCCTCCGTGCTGCGTTCCCTCGGGCATGCTCCAGATGTGGATCACCTCGAACTCTCAGGAGTCAAAGCATCTGCAGTTGCAACTCGGAATGGAATCGAACGCCGAAAGCTCACCAAATTGTTCCGGCAGCAACCAGGTGTCCTGGATGTTGAACTAAGCGACGACGATCGAATTATCATTCAACTCGCACCTGACGCATCGGCCGAACTTTTGGACAAGCGCAACATGGCTCTTGAACGCATCACAGGTTCGCCAGTCAACTTGATTCCTGCAACCTCGAATCGGATTCGGCCTGACCAATGGCGTTTGATCGGCGGTGGTATCGCCTTGCCGATTTTGGCCGTCGTCATCTTAGGAGAAATTCTGGGATGGCCCCACGCACTGCTCGGCGTCATCGCCATTCCGGGGTTGATCATCGGCGGCAGTCAAATGTTCAAAGAAGCGTTTGCAAGTTTAGTCAATCGGCAAATGGGGTTCCAAGTTCTGACCAGTCTGGCTGTGATCGGTGCAGCCAGTCTCGGTATGTGGGAGGAAGCGTTGATCGTCGCAATACTGGTCGCTTTCACCGCTCATCTCGAAGGCGATGCGCTGCTTCAGGCACGAAATGCCATGCAGGGCGGTCTTGATCGACTGCCGAGAAAAGCACGTAAACTCACAGGGGTCTCGTCATCGAAGACTGGTATTGCCTCGGCCGTATCATCTGGGACGTTTTCTTTGTCCATGGCTGCGCCTGCTCCGTTGTTAGGTGCCGATGGTTGTGCCCTACCCGACCCCAATGCGGAATACGAGGAAGTGCCCATTGAACTTGTAAGGAAAGGGGACAAAATAGAAATTCGAAGTGGGGAACTGATTCCAGCAGATGGAAAGGTCGTCGAAGGCTACGGGGCTTTGGACAAGGCCCCTCTTACCGGAGAATCCGTCCCAGTCGAAATTTCCGAAGGTGACGAAATTCAAGCAGGCCTCGTGCTCGCACGAGGTCCTGTTGTGATTGAGGTTTCAGCAGTTGGCGAGGACACTCGTTTGTCAGGCCTCATCGAGGCGGTTCACACCTTCCGCGAGGAGCCGCCACGGTTGCATAACCTCATCGAACGTTTCACGGCGATATGGGTGCCCGTGGTTTTGTTCGGGGCCTTTGTTATTTGGTGGGCTATGTTCCCGGATGACTGGAAAATTATTCTCCTGATCTGGGTTGTTGCCTGTCCTTGCGCTTTGCTCTTGGCAACCCCAGTACCACACGCAGCAGCGTTGGCACGCTCAGCCCACATAGGGGCCATCGCCCGCGGCGGGGATGTCATCGAACGGCTTTCGAAAGTCAATCACATCTTGCTTGACAAAACAGGCACATTGACATCTGGGAAACCAAGGGTCGGTACAGTCGTGTTTGCGAAAGGTAAACGAAAAGACATCGCACTGAAGTTGGCAGCCGGTTTGGAGGCCCGATCTTCGCATCCTTACGCTCTTTCGGTCATGGATTATGTTCGCAATCAGGGTCTTGAGCCGACAAAGGTCAATGCTCTTGCTGACATTGAAGCAGGCGTCCTTGGAAAAGTCGCTGGAAAGGAAATAGCCTTCATTCGCTATGACCGCTTCAAGGACCTCAGCATCACCGTTGGAAAGGAACTTGCACAGGCCTATGCTGATGTTGAATCAAAGGGGCATGGGGCCAGTTTGCTTACCAGGGACGGTGAAGCACTTGCCTTGTTCAGCTTCATTCACGACGATACAAGGGATGGCAGCGCTACACTGATTTCTTCTTTGTTTGAACGTGGGATCAGTGTTGAAATTCTATCTGGCGACAATCAGTCAGCAGTGCATGCATTTGCAAAGAGTGTTGGGTTACCCGAAGCCTCGGCCCATGGTGGTCTCTCACCTGAACAAAAGGTCGAATGGGTCAAGAACCGTTCAGACACAAAAATCACAATGATGGTTGGTGACGGCTTTAATGACGCAGCAGCACTTGCTGTCGCAGATGTAGGGGTCGCTGTTGGGAGTGGAGAAACAGTCAATCTCGAGGCAGCCGATGTGCTCATACCGGGCGATGACCCTCAAATGCTGACCGAATTAATCGACCTCGCCCGTCGCGCCCAACGCATCTTAATCGGCAATCTTGTCATCACAGTTGGCATCACATTGGCACTGGTAGGGGCGGTCATCAATCAGATGTACGATGAATTGTGGGTGGGGGTTCTGATTCACGAAGCCTCTGTGATTCTTGTCATCCTCAATGGAGCACGTTTGGCAGGTTCTGACGGCGGTCTCTCGCTCTTGAAGAACATCTTCATTTCGCTGTGGCGCGATACAAAAACATCCTTCACGTTGTTACGAGAACGACTTGCTTCCTAGGCCCATTTGACGCGACATCTTCAAACCATAGAGTCGACTCTTCCCAAACGGTGAGCATATGGCCAGAGTACGAGCAGACCCTGTCACGACCGCACTTGCGCACCCCACCCGTCGCGCAGTCTACCTTGCGCTCTCACATGCAGAAGAGCTCAGCACTGTGCAAATTGAAACTCAACTCGAAGTCGACCGCTACAACCTCTACCATCACATGAAAAAACTCGCTTCGCTCGGTTTGGTGGAGAACCATCGAGATCAAGGAAGGGCACGATGGTGGCGGGTTTCTGCCAAGGTCGAACTTCCAGAACTCCTTCATGCCTCGCCAGGCACTCAGAGCGCAACCTCCGTCAATCGTCAGGCATTGAGTTCCGGTGGCTCTGTGCCAGCAGCGGTACAAAGCGCAGTTGATGCCGGTGGCGATGTTCGTGTGATTCAACTGGGCGGGTCGAGGGATCAAGTCGGTGCAAAGAAAATGCTCGAAGTGTTGGCCCAACAACATGGCATCATTCTCGATCTACCGTGGAACTTTCTGCCAGAGAGCATCGTCCTTATTGCAAAGAAACGCTGAGTTGCCCAGAGTGCAAGAAATCAAGAACAAAGACACAGAGGCGAGTCCATGAGCGAAGAGTCAACCGTTGAATCTCGTGTCGCACCACCGGCCCTTAGTTGTCCTAAATGCGAAGGCATGTTGCCAAGCGGTCTCGGCGATTTACAATGCACCCTTTGCTCTGCTAAGGTTCGAATCGATCACCCGATCACCCGTCGCAAGTGGAAGGAAGAAAAAGTCGGTTGCCCTGAATGTGGCAAAGTGCTGATCGTTGGCGTTGACAAGCGACCAGCCCATCTCAAGTGTGCCTCATGCACCCACCACTTCACCCTCACACCAAACACCCCCAAAGTGGAAATTACGTGCCCAGGTTGCGACCGTCAATTGCGTATGAAGAGGAAACCTGGTGCTCGAAGAATCGATTGTCCAGCCTGCAGCACCGCCTTTACCGTCAAGTTCTGAGCACGGATTGTAAGCGCTTTCTCCATCTGCATTGATGCCGCTCGACAATTGTTTGGTCGGCAAAAAACCCCCGCAAAAACGCCTTGTTGCGGCCCTCGCTCGTCGCGCTCCTTATCTATGATGAGACGGGCATGAAAGACTGGATGGGATACGATGATACCGAGCGCAAGCAAGAGTACTGAGGTACTCGATGCAGCACGCAAGAAGCGTGAAAATGCGGACACAGTCGCGCTTTCAGCCCTCCGTTCACAATTCACTTCAACGCCGACCAGTTCCCTCGACCAAGCAACAATGACGTCTGCTCGATTCCGACAAGAGGAGCGCCTTCGTGCCGATTTACGTCGTGAACGCCGCCTGCGTCAACAAGCGATCACCGAACGCGTCTCAGTCATGCAAGAAGCTCTTGCAGCTGACCTTGCGGTTCAACACGAACTGACCCTGGATCAACTCGAAAAAGAAATGCGGGAAGCTATGGAACAGGATTTGAGCATGCTTGAGCATGACGCTCTTGCTCGTGAAGAATCCCGCATGCGCAGTGAACTCGATCTCCGACTCAACCGTCAATTGGATGCCATGCGTGACCAGTTTGAAGTTGAACAAGACCGTCGACTTGACGAACATCGAGATCAACTCAAAGCCCAAATCGAGGCTCAACTTCACGATGAGCACCGACAGCGTCTCGACATTCAAAAGGAACGACTTTCGCTCGATTTCAACCAACAACTCCAACATCGGATTCGGGAGATTGAAGCCGATATCCATGATGAAATGGAACACCGGTTCACCGAAATGGAAACCAGTGAAATCTCCCGGTTAGAAGAAGGCCACAGCGCCCGTCTAGCGGAAAGAGAAGAACAACTCCGTCGCGGTATTCGTACCCGTCTTGAGCAACAATTGCGCACTCGTCTTAAGCAGAGAGAAGCACGTTTGAAGTCCGAATACGAACGTCGCAGCCTTCGCTTGGAAGAGGACATTGCCGAACAACTGCAATCAGAACTGGAAGGACGACTTCGTCAAGAAACCGATGATCTCGAAGAACGAATGCGCGAAGATATTGAACTCGCTATCGCTCGACGCCGTGATGAACTTCGTGTTGAAATCGAGGCGCAACTCCAAGCACGTCATTCAGAACGACTTGCTGAACGGAAGTCAAGGCTACGGGAAAAGTACGATATTACCTTCTCCAAAGCAATCGATGACATCTCTCGAACGCTCAAATCCGATGTGGAAGTCGAACTTGAACACCGTATGGATGAAGAGTTTACCTCCTACCGAAGTGCAAGAGAGGCAGAAATCCAAAACCGCCTCGCAAGGTTCCGCTACGAACGAGAAGCAGAACTACGAACGCAGCTTGAAGATCAGTATGATTCGAAGAAGATCGATTGGTCCGAACGCCTCGAACTCGAATTCCAATCCCGTGAAGCATCAGCTCGCAAAGCCATCATGTCTGAAGTGGATGCAGGATTGCGCAATGAGCGTTTGACGTTCGAAACCGACTTGGACATGCTCAAGGAAGAAACCTCCCTCGAACTCGAAGTTGACATGGAAGAACGTCTCAACACCTTCAGGGAACGCAAGCAAGAGGAAGTGGCGGTTCAACTCGAGCGTCAACTCGACAAGCGTGAAGAAATCATGCGTAACAAAGCCCTCATCGATGTTCGAAAGCGGGAGGCCCACATTCGTGCTGAGATCGAAGCCCAACTCGGCCTCAAGCGTGCAGAAATCCGCAACCGTTTGCAAGGGCTCACTGAAAAGATGGACGCCTTCAAGGAAATGGCAGAGGACAAAATGCGAGACGCAGTCACAAAGCAAGTGCAAGGCGAACTCGACGACGCAGAACAAGATTATCAATCGCGAGAATCTGAATTCAACGAACTCCAATCCACCGATACCCGTGCCGAGAAGCGACAGATGTGGATGCAATCCATCTCTGGTCAAAACGCCCCAGGCCAAGCATCGGCGACCATGGATCCGTCTGCTTTGGGCGCACGCCCAGATGCACTTGGTGCAGCAGCAGGACGACCAATGCGTGGCATGCTCGCTGGACAAGCCCCTCAGCCATCACGCATGGGACTTGCTGGTATGCGGGCCCCTTCGAGTTCCAAGCCACTGACAATGCCAGGTACCCCTCTGGTGAAGCCAATCAAATCCCCATTGGGACCCAACAGCGCTCCAACACTGGTTCAACCCATTCAGCCCAAGGTCGTGAGAACACCCATGCAACCTGCAGGACAGCTGGTCCAGCCAAATGTAACACCTGAAATCGATGACGTGCCTTTGCCGGCTTCCGAGGTCGAAACACCGATCATCGAAGAGTCGGTTCCAGAATCAACAGCAGAGTTGGAGGCAGCTGTGGCCCAAGAGATCGATGCAGTGCAAACAATCGTCGACGAACCTGCCGCTGCAGATGAAGAAACTGCTGTTATGCGCCCAATCACCACTGTGTTGACGGCTGCTGGTGAACCTGAAACGGTGAAGACCGCTTTGCTCACGCCTGTGCCAAAGCAACTGGTGCCGAAAAAGTCCCGCGGTGCTCCACCAAACATCAATCGAGAAAAGGCCAAAGCAGAGACTGTGGATGAGGAGAAAGCCTCCACAACCACGCTCACACCGCTTCGTCGAATGACCCCGCTCAAGATTAACAAGGCGGAAGAAGGCAAAGACGAAGACGAGTGACCAATGCTTGGAGTGTCATAAGCCGCTGATGCTACGCATCGGCTCCTTCATATTGATTGAGGCATTGGGTTGAGCCATGAAGCGTTTCCTCGCTCTTCTCATCGCCTTTACAATGTTGCCTTTAGTGGCACTTGGTCCGGTTGTTGCAGCAAGCGATGTGGAACTGATCGATGCAGGGTACACCCATCAGACTTCGAATAAATTAGTTCACTGGGAGGTCATGAACGACGGGACTGTTTTGACCGTCGACGTTCAGGGTAACCTCACGGTCAATGCCTTCAGCAAGGGGATCCTTGTCCCTCTCTGGAACCTCGATTTGGATGTTAGCGCCAACGGGGCGAGGCTGGATGACGCCCAACTCTTGACGGCTGTTGCCCACGACGCAGGCGTGTTTGTGGTTCACATGGACCTTCAAATTGCAAATCGAAACATTTCCACTGATGCTCCAGTCAATGACATGGATTGGGATTCCGAGGGCGATCTCTGGCTTGCACACTTTGCAGGGCGACGTCGTGCAGAAGAGTACGCATCTGATGGGGCAACCGGCACCTTTTCTCCTCCGGTTCAAAGCGGTTTCAACTCCTTTACCGTTCTCGATGATGGACGAATGGCGCTGGGTGGCTATGACTCAAAAGTTTACGTTGCTGATAATGGCGGCACCCTGTTGACAACCCTTACCGAACCAGGAGGCATCGTCAATGCGCTGATTCAAGATCACGATGGTAACCTCATCGTTGGCTCATCGAACGGGGCCATTTACCGCTATGACACAAATTCATGGGCGGTAGAGACCCTTGCTCTAAGCCATGGCTCTTCGATCATTCACCTCGAAGAACTTGACAACAGCACCTACATCGCAGGTTCGCAAAATGGCAAATTGACCATGATTGACGGGGCCACGTTTGCCGAAGGTGAAACCTACGTCTCTCAAGGAGCAGTCACCGGTTCAGCTTCACCTTTCACGGGTGAGGTCTACATCGTGACCTCTTTCCTATCCTACTCCAAGATTCGCCTCTATGACCTTGACACAGATGGCGACGGCGTTACCGATACTAACGATGTCTTTCCCAATGAAATCACTCAATGGTCCGATGCAGATTTGGATGGCTATGGTGACAATATCAACGGTTTCATGGGCGATCGATTCCCCAGTGATGGAACGCAGTATGTCGATGCCGATGGGGACGGTCACGGCGACAACCCCGCTGGCACCGAAGGTGATCTCTTTCCAAACAATGCCGAACAGTGGCAAGACATGGATGGCGATGGCTATGGCGATAACGAGCAGGGCCTCGACGGGGATATGTTCCCTGAGGAGCCAACGCAATGGATGGATTCAGACCTCGATGGCTATGGGAGCAATCCCAACGGCTTGATGCCCGATGCTTGCCCAACCACCAATGGATTTTCTAAATACGACCGCTATGGATGCTCTGACACCGATCTCGACGGTTATTCCAACCCCGATGAGAGCTTTGGCGTAGAACAAGGAGCAGATGCATTGCCATCTCAAGGCACACAGTGGCTTGATCAAGACGGCGATGGCTTCGGTGACAACACCAGTGGTTTGTTGCCTGATGCTTGCCCTTGGGAATTCGGGAACTCCACCCGGGCATGGATTCCAAACGCCACGTCGGCGAGCGGTTTCATCGAAGTTGCCTCAAACGGCTGTGAAGACCTCGACGGTGATGGTTGGGTTGACCGAACCGAATCGATTGGTATGGAAACCGACCCCGATGAACACTTTGACGCCGATAAAGACGGCGTTGGTTCCAATTCTGATTACGATGACAGTCGCCCCTTGGTTCAAACCGAAACGGATCACTGTATGCTGAATTTCGATGATCTTTCCGACGCTTGCATGGGTTGGCGAAGTGAAGATTACCAATCCTACTTGTCCCGTGAAAAAGACGCCAATGAAAGCGATTACTCCTATGCAGCCTGGAATGCAAGCAAGAATGCAGGCCTTCTCGACTCGGGCTCTGAAGTCGATAGCAACACACTCAAGCAAGTGATTGCGGTTGGCGGTGTTGCATTTGCGCTTCTTTCGCTGGTCATCGTCGGTGTTGCCGCCGTCAGCAAACGGCGCAAATCTCAGGCGAACATCAAAATCTACGGGACAGCCCTTCCTCCTAATCAATCAACGAAATCAGCTTCTGTGGAGGCTTTGGAAGGCACTGCCGGTCTCTCAGCCCAAGGTGGAGTTGAATCAGACTCTGCTTGGGACGATGACGTAGTCAGCCTTGATTTCACAGTCAATGACGGTGATCTCGATGTTGACGACGAATCAAGCGAATCGATCGACGCTTCTTCCCTGTATGGTGAAGACGATAGCCTCGAAGCCATCGCAGGTATGCCAGCACCCGTTGCTGCAGAAAAGCCAACCTCCGAGGAAGCAGCAGAAGTCCCAGCTGCAGCGCCACCAATTCCAGCATCGGGTCTTCCAGAAGGTTGGACCATGGACCAATGGAAATGGTACGGACAAGAGTGGCTTGACAAGCAAAAGTGATTCAGTTTACTTGAACAGCCTTAACGCCAGACAATCGGTAAAGCCTCTCGAAGAGCGCCTAATTCCTCACCGGTGTAAACAGGCTTCCCGTCTTGCTTCAGGGTGTTCATAATCAGCCACAATACGCCGTTCCACGCGACAGGTCGAGCAAAGATTTCAACATAGCCACATGCGGCTGCTTGGAGGAGTTTTCCTTCATCGGTGTTTTCACTGAACAAGGCACGTACCAAATTACGAGCATCAAACTCGTAGCCAGGTGGTCGCCATTCCATCATGCGATCACACCTTGAATGGAG
This sequence comes from uncultured Candidatus Poseidoniales archaeon, assembly GCA_905182125.1. Taxonomy (GTDB): domain Archaea; phylum Thermoplasmatota; class Poseidoniia; order Poseidoniales; family Poseidoniaceae; genus MGIIa-L1. The sequence goes on along the minus strand of CAJJAV010000011.1, from coordinate 15,325 downwards.
CGAGGTTCAAACGGTCGACCAAGTGTTCAACTTCAACATCTGCAACGGCTTTCATCCGTTCCCGTAATGTTTCAATTTCGCCGTCCATTTTTGCAATTTTATGAGCACGAACGATGTCCGTAAGCAATTCATTGACACTTTTGTGTCCACTTGTGCTTCGCATGGTGTTCAACTGACGTCGAACTTCATAACTCACGCTCACAGAGGTCATTCCTTCACCAGTCATCGCAATCCCTGCTTATGACTGCGTTGTTTGGGCTACTTAACCCCAGCGAAGGAAGCGCTGCTGAATCGAGCGGTTTGAGACCCATCAACAGCCGTCCAAGACCGCATATTCACTGCTTATTTTTTTGCAGAAGAAGGCGCGGTTCTTCATTCACGCCGAATTCTCGGCGCATTTCTTGCACCCGTTGATGAAATTCTTTGGCCAAAGTCCAGTATTCGAGGGAACCAGCTCCCGCACCTGAATTGGTTGGTTTGTTGAGCAGAACCGTTGGTGCCCCACTCCAGGGTGCTTCTGCAACCTTGACCAGCCGACGAACAGTGGTCTTAAACAACTTATTCGGCATTTTCTTGTTGACTTCATCGCACACGTGTCGACTGAGTTTCGATCGAGCGTCAACCATGGTCATGGCAATTCCGAAAATTTTCAAGTTCCGGTTGATGCGACGTTGAATCATCTTAATCGAATTCATCAGCATGCTGAACCCTTCAAGGGCGTAATATTCTGCCTGAACCGGGACCATGACCCAGTTGGCCGCACACATGGCGTTGATGGACAAGAGTCCCAAGGAGGGTGGAGTGTCGATGATGATGTAGTCAAATTCGTCGATGATTGGCATCAAAGCTTCTCGAAGTCGAGTTTCGCGACCAATTTTGTGACTCAATTCAATTTCTGCACCTGAGAGATGAATGTCACTGGGAAGCAGCCACAAATGACCCACTGACACATTATCGGGCGCTTTCTTGTTGTTGTTTCGCAGGCTCCAAGCATCCTGCATTGATTCGGTGAGTTCCTCGGGTCCGATGAGGTATTCTTCCATCAATGGAAGGTCTTCACCTGAATCGTTGGTAAGTAAATCGTAGGAGGTTTTCTTGACGTTTTTCTTTTCAACTCCAAACGATGTAGCGCAGTTTCCTTGCGGATCTAAATCGATCAACAAGACCTTGGCCTTTGGAAGTCCTTGACGAGGTGATCCCTTGGCCAGGGCTGCTGCTAGGTTGACTGCAGTTGTTGTTTTTGCACAACCGCCCTTTTGATTTGCAACGGCTATTACCATCTTGTATGGGTTCATCTTTTCACCTCCTCGTACATGTGAAGGAGAGGGGTTCTCCCCTTTGAATGCAACCACAGTGGTTCAAACTTCAAGCCGGTTGGATGACGGGTACTGGGACTTCCGAGAGGATTTTTCTCACGATGTGCATGCCAGTAATGCCCCGAATCTTTGCTTCAGGCTTCATGTTGATACGGTGGGAAATAATCTGCAATGCAATGCCTTTGATATCGTCTGGAATCACGTAATTGCGTCCAGCGATTGCAGCAGCAGCACGTCCGGTCTTGAACAGCGATTGCGAGGCACGAGGCGAAGCACCGTTGGTGACTCGATGATCTTCGCGTGTTCGTTGTACAATCTCCACAATGTACTTGAGAATTGCAGGATCAACGTGAACTGTTTCGAGTGCTTTTTGCATGGCAACGACCTTCTTTGGCGAAGTGATTTGCAAGACATCGTGTCCATCCTTTCCTCGCAACTTTCGGCGAGCCAGAGATCGCTTTTTCTTCAGCACGGTCAGGGTAGCCCATGCTCATTTTCATGAGGAAGCGGTCCATTTGCGCTTCAGGGAGCGGGTAGGTTCCTTCTTGTTCGATTGGGTTTTGTGTTGCAATAACAACGAATGGAGCCGGCAACTTGTGCGTGATTCCTTCAATGGTCACTTGCTTTTCTTCCATAGCTTCAAGCAAAGCAGCTTGGGTCTTTGGCGGAGCACGGTTGATTTCGTCTGCCAACAGAACGTTGGAAAACAAAGGACCGGCTCGCAGTTTGAATTCTCCTTCCTTCTGGTCGTACATGTACGTCCCCATGATGTCGGAGGGAAGCAGATCGGGAGTGAATTGAACCCGCTTGAACTTGCATCCGAGGGCTTGTGCGAACGTGTTTGCCAACAGGGTCTTGGCCAAACCAGGGAAATCTTCCAACAGCATGTTGCCGTTTGACAAAATACCGACGGTGACCCGTCGCAGGTTCTCGTTCTTCCCGATGATAACCTTGCTCACTTCGTTCATTAGGCTGTTTGAAATGGCCGAAACGGTACCAATCAAATCTTGAGTTCCGGGGTTTTGACCCATTGCGGGTGCTGCTGAGAATCCTGCTTCCATGTTGAAGGCCTCCAAAGGACAAGTCACCAACCCCACCCTTCCATATATGAATGTGAGGGGGTCGCAAGTCAACAATATGTCAGCCGTTTGCGTTTTCTACATCAAAGATCATCAACGACCCCAGAAGTGATTTTCCTTCCGGTGCAGTCGAATTAATTCATCGAGGATTTCCTGTTCGATGGGACTGAGATCAATTTTCTTGAGCCGTTTTGCATGCATTTCAGGGACATCAACATAGAACTCATCCAACTCTTCGATGTGGCGTCCTACGGTTGGACCGTTGATCGCTACAGCCACTTCGTCCCCTTGATTTGCTTCTTTGACATTCTCCGAGTCTCTGGTTCGTAGGCTCTTAATTTGTCCAACGGGTGTGCCATCGAGCTTCATCAGACGCTGTCCGATGTGCACACGTCCACCGACAACCCGCATACCTACGATGGCAGGGCCCTTTGCTCGGAATGTGTGGTCTTTCAGATACAGCAGCCGACCAGGATACACAAGTGATTCACGAAGTTCGGCTGCAAGCCGCTCTGCAGTCTCTTCACGCCATGCTTCGTAAGCATCGAGCACGTGGTAGATGATGCTGCCCGTGAAAAATTTGATTTCTGAATCCTCGTCTTGGAGTTGTTCCGCAACTTCCGTGTTGCCTTTGACTGAAAATCCAAGGATGACCTTGTTGAGTGGATCCTGAGCGGAATGTGCCATCAGAAATATCTCGCTTGTTGACGGGGCCAACTGTGGCCTGACGAACTGGGATTTTCAATTTAGCTAATTCGAAACCAAGCGCTTCCAAAGCACCAACGGTGTCTGCCTTGATGACGACGCCCTTGCGTTCCTCTTCTGCTCCTCTGCATGATCCCTTTTTGGTGTGATCTTTGAACTGAACACGAGGGAACACTTCCGAACATTTCGAACACATGATTGGCATTGTATCGAAAATAGCACGCCATTCTTTACGAATAGATGCCTCTGCGTTGGTTCGTTCTTCGGGAGTGTTTGCACGGTAGAGGGTGGTGCCAGCAATTGTGTTTTCCAGATTTGGTGCAACGATTTTCACACCGCATGCAGCCTCAACATGATCAAAGTTAACCCAGCGCTTCCCGGCATCTCGCATCTCAGCCATGCCCTTTGGGCGTTTGAGCCCCTTGATGTGGGTTGAAAAGGGCCCATCGTTCGCTGCGAGCATGATGGTATCGCCAACTTTGAGATCGCCTCGATAGAGGATGACATCGATGGTTTTCCCCATGCCAATCTCTTCTCTCATTTCCAAAACGGTGCCTTCCGCAGCTCCGAGGGTGTCAGTGAGCCGGTCTTCGAGGAAACGTTCTGCCAAGCCGACGGTCACAGCAAGAAGGTCTTGCAAACCCTCACCGTCCTTAGCCGACATTGGTACAAAGGCTACATTTTGACGGAAGTCACGAATTTGGTCGTACCGTTCGATGTTGAACCCATGTTCCGAAAATTGACCAAGCATCTTCCAATACCGATCTTCGAAAAGAGATTGGACGTCTTCACGTTGCTCTTTGAACGAATCACTAAGAACGAGCGACCAGAGTACCGTTCGCACATCCAGCCATGAATCCGGTCGATTTTATTAGCAGCGATCACGAAAGGAGTGCGAGTTTCTTTGAAGCGCGTAATACCTTCGAGGCTCTCGATGGTTTGCGGTTGGAGCCCTTCCATGATGTCGATGACCAAGGATTGCGATATCAGAGACTGAGCCACCACGGTATTCACGAAGTGACACGAAGGAGTGGTGGCCCGGGCGTGTCGATGAACAGCAACCCCGGTGACTTGAATTTCTTTCCGCGCAAGCATCTGCTGCGCAGGTTTCATTGAGACACATCGGCAGGCACCTCGGTAGCACCGATGTGCTGGGTGATGCCACCAGCCTCACGGTATCCATCACGCTGGCCTGACGTTCGCTACCAACGGAGCGAACTAAATCGAGAACGCTGGTCTTTCCGTGGTCAACGTGACCGAGAACGGAAACAATAGGTTGGCGATTATGGCCCCGCTCAACGGTGCTTTCATCTGGCGAATCCTGTTCGGTTTCGTCCATATCATCACCTTTTGAACCCCGTATCGGGGTGGTATTCACTCGTAGACCCAAGCGGTGATCGTTTGATCCCATTCCATGAGGCCCTCAGGGAACCATAGACCGAGTTCAAACTCAGCAGTATCTGCTGCATCCGAGCCGTGAATCATGTTGAAGCCCATATCCATGCCATAGTCGCCTCGGATGGTTCCAGGGTTTGCTTCGCGTCCATTGGTTGCTCCAATGAGGGTGCGAGCGACGGTGATTGCATCTTTTCCGGACCAAGCCATGCAGACAACAGGGCCAGAGGTCACGAACTTGATGAGGCCTGGATAAAATGGGCGTTCCTTGTGGACAGCGTAGTGTGCTTCTGCGGTGTCTTGGCTTGGTACTACGGATTTCAGACCGACGAGTTTGAGCCCTTTTCGCTCAAATCTTCCCATAATTTCTGCTATTAGTCCTCGTTGTACGCCGTCAGGCTTGATCATGACATATGTCGTTTCCATGGAGTTCACCAAACCGTCCGACTGGACCCCCCTTTATGAGCCATACGGCCCTTTGGAGTTTTGAGATTGTCTCCGCTTGAGCGGATGTTTGCTTTACTCAGGAGATGAACTCACTGAATACCGCCCTTCACGAAGTGGCGGGTCCACTTGACGCGACGGGAGTTACGCTTGAGTTTGAGCATGTTCTTGCGAGCCTTGGAGTTCTTGAACCACATGACGCTTCCGTCACGGCGCACGAACATCATGCCCGTGCCTGGTTCGATCTCTTCACCGGAAAAAGTACAGATTCTACGTTCTGGCATACACTTCACCTCGAGTTGAGCTTACGGGCTTCACGACCGGTGTCTTTCAACATCAAGATGTCGCCGACACGAATTGGACCCAAAACATTTCGAGTAATAATGCGACCCACGTCACGTGGGTTTGGCGCATCGTTGACACGGACCTTGACTTGAGTAGCTTCTCCGGTCATACCTGTACGACCGACGATTTCGACGACTTCTGCTGGCCAACCGTTGAGTTCTTCGCTCATGTTTTTTTCCTCCAAACTTCAAGTTCAAGCCTTGAGGCCGTTGATCAGGTCAACGACTTCGGTGAACTTTTCTTGTGCGCCTTTGGTGATTTCCATGACTGCAATTGATGCGGTCTTCACACCGTCAGGAAGTCCAGCTTCCTTAGCGAGGTATTCTTGGGAAGGCACATATCCGTATGGGATATCTTTCTCAGCACAGATAAGTGGAACGTGAGCAAGGAGTTCAGGGGGGTTGACATCTTCTGCGAGAACAATGAATTGGGCAGTACCGCGTTCTGCGGTCTTGGTCACTTCATTGCTGCCCTTCTTCAGGCGGCCATTGTTGTTGGCTTGCAGCATGTCATAGATCTTGTCAGATACTTCTTCAGGTTGTTCAAATCGCACGTGTACACTCATTGGATATCACTTCTTCCTCATGTTAAGGCAGTCCATGCGCAGAACCTCGCGAATATAAACACGACGGAAGGTTTCTGGCCCGCTGGAAGATGGAAATGTGCTAAAAAGAAGGGCTATTCATACCGTCTAAACGGGTCACTGAATCACTTTCATTCCCATTTGAGAGTGGTAAATAATTCATTGACGCCCCGGGCAAGTGCCGGGCCACCGGATATGACATCGCGGGGGTTGGCGAGGGAGCCGGTGGCATGGACTCCGTCAACGTAACGAATCAGTCGGGCAATCGCTCCCCCAGTGAACAAACCATGGGAACAAGCGGCATGAACTTCGATGGCTCCTTGGCTACGGAGAGCTTCTGCAGCACGGCAGATGGTTCCACCTGTTGCAATCATGTCATCCACGATGGCGACAATTTTGCCATCAACATCCAAATTTTTGGCTTTGTGGATAATGGTGTGTGCATCGATCCGAGTCTTCTCTAGGTACGAGAACTCACAGTCGATGGCTTTGGCAACTTCTGAGGCACGATCGATTGCCCCTTTGTCAGGTGAGAGAATAAAGTCTGGTTTGACGGTCTCTTGGAGGTGCTTTGCTAATTCAGGCATAGCCGAAGTGAAGGCCACTGGGACGGGAAGGTCTTGAAGCACTTTGGGAGCATGCAGATCAAACACAATAATGCCATCACATCGAGATGCGAGCAGGTGGCCGATGGCCCGCGCAGAGATTGCTTCGCCCGGTTTGAACCGTTTGTCTTGGCGAGAATATCCGAAGTATGGTACGGCAAGCAGGGTTCCGGGGCCGACATCTTCCAATTGTTGAGGGCCAATGTCCCTTAAATTCTCTAAATTACCACGGCGTACATCATTAATGGCTTCTAACATCAACAATGTTTCGACAATTCCTGAGTCGGGGAATGTGTTTGAGACCAAGACGACAGGTTCTTTCCGTACGGCATCGATGACTTCGGAGGGAATTCGAATGTAACCCTCTGAGTCGGGAAAACGCCGAGTTTCAAGCGAATGGTGTTCCCAACCAAGGGTTTCTGCAAGTTGTGACGCCAAGAGGCGTGCGTTGCTGCCAGACAAGACGACCATGTTCTCCCTCGTAATGAGTCCCAGCGCCGGACCTTCATGTTCTTTCCGAGTGATGGGAGGTCAACTCTTTCCCTAAATTCGGACGAGATCACTTGCTGTAATGGCTACCAGTGATGCGGATAAGCCAGTGTATTGTGGAAAGAGTGCGCGAGGCAGGACTTGAACCTGCGGCCTCCCGGTTATCAGCCGGGTGCTCTAACCGACTAAGCTACCCGCGCAACTGCAAACCGGCCGACTCACCTCCCCGTCATAAGAGTGACGGAGTAGACAAGGTCGCAAGGTATTCAATCGAAACTCACTCTTCTTCGTCACTCATCTCATTGAGGGTGACATAGGAAGGTAATGTGAGGACTTTGTCGAAAGTTCGTGAAAGAACAACTTCGTCCAGGCGTTCACGTGTTCGTGAAAACGCATTGATTGGTATTCGCAATTGTGCTTCAACGCCGTATTTCTTCTGAACGCCGATTCGGACTTGAACAATGACGCCTTTGTAAGTGCGCTTCACTTTGAAGAGGTCGGTGATGACGCCGATCTCTCGTCCTTGGTTGTCGAGGACGGCTCGGTCAAGCATTTCATCAGGTGCGTACAACTTTTCGTCGATTCGCACGGTGTCTCGCCATCGGCGTTGGAGCTCTCGCATTGATTTCGAGAGTTTCACAGTTCCATCCGTTCGGATGCTGTGGACCAGTTCTTTTGGCAAAGGCGCCAATTCAGCAGGCTTACGCATAAATTCGTCTGCGACGCCAGCATCCACTTGAATTCGCATGGATCGCACGCGAGCTTCGTTAGGATGGTGGCGTTCTCCTACGATCGTTCCTACTTTCTTATCATTCACGTAAACATCTCTTTGGAGTAACTCCTGGATGTCATATTTGTCGTTCGGCATTTTTCCCATCTCGTTGTGTCGGGGTGTGCCCGACTTATCCTCGCCTTCCCTTGAAGGGCTTTATACTCTTTCCCGATTTTAAAGTGATTTCCAATTGAGTTTGTCGTATAATCGACTGTAGTTCCAATTGAAAATCGCCTAAACTTTCAATTTTCACCAATGTCGTATAATATTCTTTTCAATATGAATTCATTTTATTTTTCGACGCATTGATGCCTCCCGGTTACGTCCGGGGATTCGATCGTTAAACACAGCTCATAAATTCTATATTTCAATTGGTGAAGCAGAAGTCCGTGTTTTTTCCCGCACCAGGAATGCCGATATGTTGTGGGATCTATGGCTGTCTTCTCAGGGGATTCCACCCGGCATGTTTCCAAAAGGGCGATGTCGCTAGGCCTTTTTAAACACCATTAAATGGGCCATGTCATTGCGGTGGGCATCATCTGCACGGTCATCATAAATACGAACATCATCCAGCGTTAGACCCTGTATTTGATCACCAAATGCATCCATCTGCGTGGCAAACCGTCATCGTTGAGGTTGGGGCTGGTTGAACGCTTGTTGCGCACCGAGGCGCATGTTGTTCTTGACGATGATTTTCTTCGGGACGTCAACGAAACTTATGCGACCGATCTGGAGTTTGGCCAAGCCACTGTATCTTCGTCATCAATCACAAATCTCGCTGAAGGGCATCGCTTGGTCATGCTCGGGCATGGCCCCTTTACATCACCCACTGATGGCTCCATAGGGCTTGACATCGACGGTCTTGAACTGATTTTGGTCACGCCAGCAGGTGCAGCAAGTGATGTTGCAACGGATTGGGTCGACGCTCATGTGATGGTGCACGATATGATTCCCATGCGGCGCGACCCAGATTGGACGCCTGCTGTATTCGAAGATTGGTTGGGTGCTTTTTCTGAAAACAAAGAGGGGCCTTCTCCCGTGGGAGCAGACCGTTGGTGGGTGAGCGAAATTGATGTGGCAGATGCTTTAGTGCGGCTTTTGATGAGCGACAACCTTTGCCTGAAACATGCAAAATGTCAGGTCGCCGTTCGTGGTCTATGGGTCAAACCTACGAGGAGTTCCATCTGCTCTACATGCGTACAATGGCCGGCCAAACTGGGCGCTTTGGCGTTGAAGAATTATCTGCAGCACCCACGCCCACAATCGAACTTCAAACGCTTGTTCGTAAGCGATAGGACCACCAATGAGCGTTGAAGAAAACAAACTGCAACGCCCTGATTTATCCAACGTCCATGATGCACTCCATGCAGCGGACGGAGATGGTTGGCGACCTCTGATACCGGTTCGCACATCATTGATGCACTGCCTTGCAGGCTTGCTTGACCAAGGATCAAGCTAGTGTCTGTGCGCCACCTTCTGGTAAAGCACTCAAGTCGGTGACGTTGCCAAACAGAGTTGGGCCGTGCATGAAGGTCCCCATGATGCCAGTGTCGCCACTTGGGTTGTGGGAAAGGAGAGCCATGGTCGTCCATAGGCATCAATTTGCATGTCGATGAAGTCTCCAAAGCCTCCGCAACGTTCGTAGCCACAGGTGGGGCTCGCGCTGTCAAGTGGGTCATTGCCAGCATTGAGTTGAACCGTTGTGATCAATGGCGTTTCGTTGAAAGCATCCGTGATCACTGAGATGTAACCGTGCCAGATGCCATCGCCTTCAGTACCGATGTAGCCGAAAGCAACCCGGCCGGGGTCGCCAGCGATGACGACTGGGAAGCCTGTGCCTTCGAGGTGATCAGGGCCGACCATGATGGCTTCAGACCATGTGCCTGCATCGTCAAGGGAGTATGAAAAGTAAGGCATGTTGTCGTTGCCCATCCACATGGCATAGACGTTGCTTTCAGTGTCTGTATCGACTTGCGCCTCTTCGGCGTTCCACGTATCTGCAGTTCCCAGATGCTTCTGTGGGAGGACGTGTTCGGTCCAGGTAAGGGCCCCATCTTCAGTTTTGTACATCGAATACCCGGTCCATCGCAGCCGGTTTGTCCACGATAGAAGTTCCCATTGTCTGCTCCGATGAGATGAGCTGAAAGTCCTCCACTTTGGCAATCGACTGGCGCACCTGGAAGTTCAGGACCCCATGTGAGTCCTCCGTCTTGACTTTGAGAACACAAAGGTGCAAACCAGTTTCCATTGATGCAAAACACCCAGAGCGTTTCATGAAGGATTCCCCCGTAAGGTGAAGACGCAATCGTTTGGTGGTCTTGAACGGAATAGGATGTAGCAACGGATGGGCCAAACCAAGAATCGCCTTCGTCATCACTCCATTCAACGGTCATGCCGAGTAACGCATGCATATCGAATTTCATGATGCGGTCGGTCCACGGGTCAACATAGACATATGGATCATTTGAGTTTGCTACGGGTAACACTGGGCCGTAGACGTTTTGGCAACTGAAATCGATAAACTTGTCATTTCAATCATGTTGTGCATTGAACAATAGCTGTAGAGCCTGAAGGACCATTGCCATGACTGGCCATGTATAGGTTACCTGCAGACGTGATGCCCATTGTAGGCTCAAAGGTACTCATTCCAATGCCGTAATAACTTCCAGCGGAAAGGAATGGAATATTATCTCCACCGAGTGCTGAAGTGTTATTCATTGCATTTAATCCACCAGGATAATGATACCATGTATTGTTGCCCAATTGGTCTTTAAAGGTGAAGAAAAGATCTTCCTCAACAGTTTCTCCTCCAGAATCATCTGAGCCAAAGCAACCTGCTAGCATCGACATCGAGATTAGAACCGTTAGAAAAGTGGCCTTGAAAACTGGATTCATAATATCACCGTTGAGTTTTCATTGGCCAAAAAAATCACTACCGAGAAGCGGAAGTAATACGCTCGCATCACCTTCTACGCAAATATTAGGGGCGTCAGGGCGCATTTTGCCCCAAGAAATAGCCTCGCGTAATCTTGCACCAGAAAGGCTACCATCGTGTTCAGGAGCGGTTGTGATGTAGACTGCAGCAATCAAGTCCACCACGGTACTGGTTCCACCAGATAACGTGGTGCTTAGAGATGCCTCCACCGATCATGAGGGCGTTTGACACGCCAACGTCCCATGTCATGTCGCTCATCACCTGTTCATCAGCGAGGGTATCGATGTGGAAGTCCCTGTGCTTTTGTCGCAACATAAACAGCTGTGCGCCAATCGACCCGTCAGTGATGCCTGGGATGACGATGGGGATTTTATGCTTGTAAGCCCAGTAGATGATCGAGTCAGGGGTGCCAATACGCTTACCAAGTTCCCAAACTAAGTGTATGGAACCAAACCCAAGCCAAGCATCAGCCCCAGTTTTACCGGTTTCCTTCGAGCCGGTCTTGGTACATTTCTTCCAGCACGGGAGTGAGGACACTTCCTCGATGATTTCACCGTACGAGGAATTGGGCACGATGACGTTGCCAAGCCGCATAAGGGAATGTTCTCCAAGTTCGATGTCATCGAGTTCAAACGACCCGTGGTAGTAATCTCTGTGCGATCGAGCCACATCGTGATCCAACATTCCGCATGTGGTTGAAACGACATTGAACATTTGTTGTTTGAGGGCCTCGACAAAGAATCCCCGTGTTCCAGTTGCACACAAGCACGCAGGAAATGAAAGCCAATTACAGACCTTACTCCTGTCTCCTCCCACTGCATCAACTTGCTTCTTCATGTCCAAAAGAATGTCTCTTGCAGTGGCCAGTTTGGTTGCAGTAAAACCTCCGGCACTTGCCATTTGGTCGAGCAACGAGCGAGGTGTTGAGATTTCAGAAAATGCATAATCGACCACAGGGACATCGAAGTCATCAGGTTGAATCGCCATGACCTTGCCATCTCTCCTTCATTCAAGAACCTGCCCACAGTTCACTCCACACCCATAGGGTGTGTCTTCAATCATAGTCTTTGTTCCAATTCAAAGACTCGATCTCGAAGTCGAGCAGCTTCTTCAAAGTCGAGGCTTTTCGCCGCTTCTTTCATTGCAGAGCGTAATTCTGCGAGTAACTTCTGAATTTGTTGAGGCTCGAGGCCTGAAAGCACATCATCCGGTTCATCATATGTCAATTGCGTATTCGATTTTCCAATTGAAGAATCACTTGAATGTCCGCTTGTACCATCTTGGCCAGATCCGGCAGCCCAAGCTCCTGCACCAATGTTGAGTTTTTGAGCCCAATCTCCTTCTTTACGACCGCCCTTTTTAGCAACAAGCCGGCGGGTTCCATCCTTTGAGGTCGAGGTACCAGAAATGAGGTCATCAACATCGGAGTTCATCTTTGGCAGTGCTTTTATGATGGTCCTAGGAGTGATATTATGTGCATCATTGTAGGCTTGTTGGCGTTCACGGCGTTCAAGAGTTTGTTCTATTGCTGCACGCATGGCAGGTGACATACTGTCACCATACAGCAATACATGCCCATTGATGTTTCGAGCTGCCCGTCCAATCGTTTGCAAGAGACTCCGTTCATTTCGAAGGAAACCTTGTCGATCCGCATCAAAAATAGGCGACGAGGCTCACTTCGGGGAGATCGAGCCCCTCCCGGAGCAGGATTAATTCCAACAATCACATCAATGTGGCCAATGCGGAGGGCGTTGATGATTTCAGTGCGCTCGATGGTGTCGATCTCCGAGTGGAGGTGGTGGGCCTTGACCCCCATGCGGTTGAGGTAGGCGGCAACTTCCTCGGCGAACTTGATGGTCAGACACGGTGACGAGGGTCCGTTCCCCATTGGTGATGCGGGCGTTAATCTCGCTCAACAAATCAGCCATTTGCCCGCTCGTCGGTCGCACTTCGATTTCCGGGTCGAGCAAACCAGTCGGTCGGATCTCCATTCTTAGCAATGCCGTCGATGTGCTGGACCATGTGGTAGAGTGGATTCGCTGTCAGGGTGCTTCTTCTCCGAATGGCCGGCGGGCCAGCGCCCCCGCCCGATTGGGCATGCAAGCAGACCATCTCGGGAGCGGTTGATCGCGTGATTTCACAGAGGTGGCGCAATTCCCGCTCACCCGGGGTGGCAGAGGCATAGACCATCTGCGGGACGAGGTTTTGGAATTCTGGGTATCTTGAGTGGGTCGGTTATCCTGCTGCAGTTGGGCAGCCTGAAACCGAGATCAATCGAGGCTCTCCTTTCGTGAACGGTCTCCATAGTACATGCCACCGACTTGAGGAAGGGTGACGTGGGATTCGTCCATGATGACGAGGAACTTGCTCGGATCGCCGTGAAACTGTTTGGCGCATGCAGCAAAGAAGTCCAGCAAACAATGGGGTCGTTGTCCTCTCTTTCGACCGTCGAAGTGGAGGGAATAATTCTCGATGGATTGGCAGTGTCCAATTTCTACGACCAGCATTTCCAGATCGTCATCGGGTGCGTTGTACTGATACGAAGCCTACGCCAATTCTCGCCCTTCACGTGGCAAGCTGGGCAACCCTGTACGTCATACGATCGTCTTCGATGGAAACCAACGCGGCTTCGAGGACGTTCCGGACTGGTCATGAAGAACTCTTTCGGATGAATCCAAGCTTCATCGAGTGTGTCGAGAACTTCCCATGTGACAGGGTCGCATACCTGAACCTTCGTTACGCCATCAAAATCAAATTGAATTCGAAGTGGGTCATCACGGCTTGGCATCCAAACATCGAGTACCTCGCCACGTAGACGGCATTCTCCTCGAGATAAATCGACGGTGGTCCGCTTGTATTGGAGGGTGATGAGTTCGCGTAGCAAATCACTCGTTTCGATTTCTTGACCCACGTGAACTCGAACGTGGTATTCGAGGAATGTTTCGGGCGGGTTCAATCCATAAATACACGACACAGAAGACACGATGACGCAATCCGGCCGCGTGACCAAAGAGGCTTGGTGGCCGACAGCCGCATTTGTTCGATGTGCTCGTTGACTGAGGCATCCTTCTCTATGAAGGTATCGGATGATGGGACATACGCTTCAGGCTGGATAGTAATCGTAATATGAAACGAAGTACTCCACCGCGTTATGCGGGAAGAACTCTTTAAATTCACCGTAGAGCTGCGCTGCCAAGTGTCTGATTATGGCTGCTAATGCGTGCTGGAATGCTAAGGTGTTGGATCACCGGCGCCATGGCATAACCTCGGTTTTCCCGCTGCCGGTCACGCCGAGCAAGTACGGCTCTCTCTTGGCCATTTTCCAATTGAGTAATTAATTTTTCAATTGCTTTAGGCTGGTCGCCAGAAGGTTCGAATTTTGAATGAAGCACCAAACGCTTTACTTCGGGATTGAGGTGCTCCAGAGCTGCTCCTTCGAGGGCTCGTGAAATGTCGAAGGGGTCGCGTTCCTCGAGATCTGATTCATCAATTTCGATGTTGGCAAGATCTTCAAAAGCACCATCATTATCCCATTCTTTGACCATGCGTGATGCCTCCTACGGGTTGTGGTTAACTGGACCCTATACAAGGCTGTTGAACGATGTTAGGGTAAGTACAATCCACCGTTTACATGCAGCACAGCACCGGTGATGTAGTTTGAATCCGGACCGACTAAGAATGCGATTGTGTTTGCCATGTCTTCGGGACGACCAACTCGCTTGAGTGGCACCTCTTGTTCCCGTTGCGCTCGTTTTTCACTGGAATCGCCTGCTAAGATGTCGGTGTCAACAAATCCTGGAGCGAGCACATTGACTCGTTTCCCTTCTGGGCCAACGGCCTGTGCGAGGGACCGGGCCCACGTAGCCAATGCTGCTTTCGAAGCGGCGTAATCAGCTCCGTGTGGGGACCCACGTGTGCCTAATTGTGATCCAACCACAACCATTCGAGCATTGCTGGTGAGGTGAGGCTGAACGGCTTTCCATACGGCCACAGCCCCCTCGAAATTGACGGACATTGTACGTCGCAAATCGTCCATCGACATCGTGGTGGCTGCAACCCGGTCGTAGGTGCCGTGGTTCAACACTAATGCATCGATCCCTCGTGCCATCCAGGGATGAATTCCTAACAAACCGACCTCGCCTCCGTCTGAACAATCAACCTTGACTGCGAGTGCATCGTCGCCTCGTTCACGGATTTCATCGACAACCATTTCTGCAGGCTTGGACGAGAGGTTGTAGGTGAGGAGGACATCATAACCATCAGCAGCAAGGCGTTTGGCGGTAGCGGCTCCAATGCCACGCCCCCCTCCGGTGATCAACGCCACAGGTCTGGACATGCTTGTGCGTAGCGGCCCTCGGTGATAATTCCCACCCAAGCGACTCAGCCTTATTGCTGCATGGTGAGTTGAACAGTGAAAAACCGGGTCAAGCGTTATATACCAAACCCTTGAAAAAAAAATCATGAAAGTACAATCACTTTTGCTAACGCTAATTTTGCTTCTTTCCGGTTGCCTCGGCATTGCGGATGAATCATCGAATGAAATCGATCCAAATGACAAGTTCCCCGATGACGACGCAGCATTTCTTGACACTGACGATGACGGAATGCCGGACATCTTGATTGGCGAGTCAACCTCCACACCTCCATTGGTCGAAGA
>CAJJAV010000010.1 GCA_905182125.1 uncultured Candidatus Poseidoniales archaeon | reverse complement strand
TCACCCTCGTAACATGGGGCGCTATGGTCCACGTGGCAAAGCAAGCAGCAGATGCGCTCGCCGAGGAAGGTGTCGAGGTTGAGATCATCGATTTGCGCACCTTACTTCCGTTTGATGCTCAGACATGCATTGATTCTGTGATCCGCACCGGTCGTCTTGTAATTTTGCAAGAAGGGCAATGGTGCGGCGGTTTAGGTCACACAGTTCAGAGCCGAATTTTGGAATCTTGCTTCTATGCACTCGAGGCTGCACCAGTTGTGATCGGCGCACTTGACACACCGGTTCCATTCTCACCTCCACTGGAAGACTTCACCGTGCCCTCGACGGATCACGTCATTGAAGTCGTCCGGTTTACGGCTCAGTCTTGAGGCTTTGTCGATGCTTGAAGTCGAACAAAAATTTCGGCTGCAATCAGGGCACCAATGATGGTTGTGACCCAATAGAAGGGGAGGCTGGAATAGAGCCCCTGGACCATGTTTGGTCCAAAGGTTCGAGCAGGATTCATCGAGGCTCCGGTCAATGGTCCAAACAGGTAGGCCAACAAAGCAACGGTGGCACCGACAAAAAAAGCAATCGAAACATGCGTTTCGGATTTCACCACAATCCAATAGATGGAAGCCATGAGTGCGAAGGTAATGAACACCTCAATGCCGGCCCCCATTGCACGACTTACGTCAGGTGCAAGTTCAGTTGGTCCGACTCCTTTGAGCATCCATGCTGCAGCGAAGGCTCCGGCAAGTTGAGCGGCGATGTAAGGCAGAAGAGCTTGCTTTTCGAGGTGCCCGCTTCGAGCAAAGGCAATGCTCACGGCTGGATTGATGTGGGCACCGCTGATCGGTTGAAACACTAAGATTGCAAGTGTGACAGCGGCCCCAAATGCACACGAGATTACCCATCCAGGTGCTCCAATGGCAATGCTTCCACAGCCCACGCCAACCATGAACCATGTGCCGATGAACTCGGCAAGGAGACGGCGCAACATAATCGGGGGGCGGTGACCACAGATTATGTGTCTTTTCAATCGACCTTTTGCACCCCCCGTTCAACATAATGGTGAAGAAGGTGGTTGCGTACGCAGGCGCATGGAGTCCAATGAGAAAGTGATGGGGATTCCACAACTTGTCCATTTCCAGACCGTCATCACCACAGGGGCGCTCTTTCTTGGACTCATGGCGGTCAAACTGATTTCAACTGAAGTAAGCGTGAACAACATCGCAGTCATGGTCGTCATTGTCCTTCTTGCCCTTTTCCTTCTGATTTTCTCAGCTGACTTCTTTATTGAAGGGGCAAAAGGGCTTGCACGCAGGGTGGGTTTGCCCGAGGTTGTCATCGGACTCACGATCGTCTCGATTGGAACTTCGTTACCTGAGATTCTCATCTCTGCCTCATCAGCAACAAAGATAGCAACGACACCGGGTTTTGCTGACACAGCCATCGGCAACATCCTCGGTTCTGTATTGGTCCAGATCACGCTCATCATGGGCATTGTCGTGGTCAATAAGGGCTTGAAAATTAGGGAGTCTTGGTTGAAGCGGGACGGGCAGATCATGCTTCTTTCCGTTCTTATTCTCAGTCTCTTCCTGATCACGGAGGGAACACTCCAGCAATGGGAAGCCGGAATTTTAGTGTCCCTGTATGTGGTGTACATCACTTGGCTGCTAACCAACCGAAAGGAAATTCAAAAAGAAGAAATGCAAGGTATGGAACCAACTGAAGTTCACGGCACGTCATGGAGCACTGCGGCTTACTTCATCATGGTGGTTGCCGGTCTTACATTTGCAGTCTATGCAGCAGATCAGTTGATTCAAAACGTTGAATCAATTGCAACTGAACTTGAAGTGCCTGATGCCATCATCAGCACAATTTTACTCGGAATTGGTACCTCATTGCCCGAACTGACCATCGCTCTTATGGCTGCAAAACGAAGCCAAGGTGTTGCGATTGGGACCTTGATTGGTTCAAACATCACCGACCCCCTGCTCTCCATTGGAATCGCAGGATTGATTGCACCGCTTGCAATCACTCCAGCAGGTTACGATTTGATCGTTTACATCATCATACCATTCACCATCATTGGCTGCTTCTCTGCCTTGCTGATGATGCGAACCTCCTATGAGTTCAAGAAATGGGAAGGATGGGTCATGATTGCCATCTATTGTTTGTTCCTCCTCACCCTCGAAGCGCATCGTCGAGCGTTGTTTACCATTGGTTGAATCAATGGAGACATAAAGGGCGGCCTCCTCCCGTTGGTATGGTCAACTTCCAACTTGATGAAATGCAAGAGATGTTGAAAGAACTGGCCCATGAATTCGCCGTCGATGAAATCAGACCCAAAGCAGAACATTGGGATGCAACGTCGACCTACCCCAAGGAAACCATCCTTGCAGCCCACGAAATGGGTCTTTTGAACCTCCACATTCCAGAAACCTACGGAGGCCCAGGTCTTGGCTCGATGGAAGAGGTTCTTGTCAATGAAGAACTGGCTTGGGGCGACCCTGGTTTTGCTACGGCTGCCTATGCCACCGCTCTTGCATGCGCACCAATCATCACCGGAGCGACAGATGACCAGAAAGAAATCTGGCTTCGAAAGGTCGCTGAAGATGGAGCCCTCGCTTCGTATGCCGTGACTGAACCGGGTGCAGGTTCTGATGTCGCAGCTTGCAAAACAAGCGCTGTATCTGACGGTGATGACTACATCATCAATGGTTCCAAAATGTGGATCACAGGAGCAGGGCACGCAGACTTTTTCTTCGTGCTTGCAAAGACCGACATGGATGCAGGGTATCGCGGTATGTCGGGATTCATTGTCGAGAAAGACGCTGTCGGCTTTAGCCTTGGCAAGAAGGAGATCAACATGGGTCAACGATGCTCGGACACCCGTTCCATCACCTTCGATGATGTTCGAGTCCCAGCATCGCATTTGATCGGCGGTTCTGAATCAGGTGGCTGGATGAACGCCATGAAGGCCTTCGACATGTCCCGGCCAAACATTGCAGCGCACGCTACTGGCTTGGCTCGAGCCGCCTATGAGCACGCATTGCGATACTCAGGCGAACGAATGACGTTTGGAAAGAAATTACATCAACACCAAGCCATTCAATTTATGCTTGCAGACATGAAAACTAAAATCGAAGCATCACGCATGCTCACTTGGAAATCCGCTTCTGAATCAGATGCTGGCATCCGTAATACCGAATCGGCCGCTCATGCAAAGCGATTTGCAGCGGACACTGCTATGGAAGTTTCAACCGATGCCGTGCAAGTGTATGGCGGCTATGGTTACTCAGAAGAATACCCTGTAGCCCAGTTGATGCGTGCTGCTAAGGTGATGCAAATTTACGAGGGTTCCTCGCAAGTTCAACGCATGATCATTGGTCGAGAAATCACCAAAGATATCTGAGCAAGGCTTGGATGTTAGGGCTCTCTGTTGTCCCATTCTTCTTGACGAGCGATGTCTTCCATATGTTGTTCATAGACGCTCCATAATCGCTGTTCTTCAATCTCTTCCTCACTCATCACAGGTGGATCATTTTCGGGAGGGGTTTCTTCAGTGCCCCTTGGGTGCTCATGTTCGACCGGTTCATCAGGAACCTCTTCGCCACGTTCCATTCCGTCAATTTGATCGTCCCAATTGAATTGTTCGTCTGCAATATCAAACATAGCTGGAGGGTTTAGATCTTGATCATCTCTTCCTGCGAACATGCTGTGCAGCACAACCATTTCATCTTGGAAAATCATTACTTTTGCTAAATCATTACGCGGACAAACGAGGAATTGTGCCAACAGATGAATGTTCATGGCAGTGGTCACATCGTTGTGCAGTGAGAGGCACAGTGCTGCGATTTTATCCCCCACTGGCAGATCTGCTGACTGACGAAGATTGAGGCACAAATTGGCACAGTACTGGTTGCGATGTATGATGTCCCTTTTCCTCGCACCACCTTGTATTTCGAGGCTCCACGTGTTGTGCACGATGTTGTGGTTGAGGAAGTGCTGAATCATGGCCCGCTTTGCTTCAATCACATACCATCGACGCGATTGTCCTCGAACATGAATCTCTATTCGTTCTTCAGTTTGCTCAATAAACTCAAGCCATGGATTTGCTTCAGCGATGCTCTGTAACAATTCAAGCGATCGCAGTTCAGGTTCTGTGAATGGGTTTCCGCTCGCCATCATGGGCGTCAAACCGCTTCAGTCTATATCAACAAAAAGGAAAAGGCAATCAAACATCTGACCAAGCCACGACCATGGTCCGAGGATGCCCCGCTCTTGTCCTTGCTGCAGGCGCAAGCAAGCGCTTGGGTCAGCCAAAGGCGTTGGTTGAAGTCGGTTCGACCACACTCGTGGGGCTTGCCGTACAGCGTTTACTCGACGCAGGTTGTGCTCCAGTGGTTGTGGTGACACGGCAGTCATTGCACTTTGAAGTGATGAAGGAAGCATTGAACGCAACGGTCGTCGTCAACAAAGAACCAGAAAAGGGCCGTACTGGGACAGTACAATGCGGTTTGCTTTCTTTGATGGGTGACAAAGGGCGAACGCCTCGACGCGTTCTCATTGCACCCGTCGACCGTCCAGGCTGGACCACAGAGCACGTTCGTTCCTTGATGCAACAAAGCGCGACCTCGACTTTGGCCTTCCAAGGCCGTGCAGGCCATCCTCTTCTCCTTCACGACCCAGACATTGCGGCCGTTCTTTCAGCACCCGCTGAAACACCACTTCGGGACCTTTTCAAACCAGAGTTGGTTGAGGCAGCCGCTCCTCACATTGGTCTGAACATCGACACTCCAGCCGATCTGATTCTCCTCAGGGGCCTTGAATCGGTTCTGCTTTCTTGAGCACCATGGTTTGGGGCAAAGGGTATGTGGGAGCGCTTCAAGCGGCAGATATGACTGTGGCTGTGCTCGCTTGGGTTTTGACCCAGCTTGAACAAGGTCACAGGGTTGTCTTAGCAAGCGTCGTTCAGACATCAGGCAGTGTTCCTGGAAAGGTTGGAGCCCGCCTGGCAATGCGTTCCAAAGACCGGAAATGGACGGGTACCGTCGGTGGAGCAGGCCTTGAGATGATGGTTTTGAAGCGAAGCAACACCCTCTTGGATGAACATTATCGTCCATCTGGTGAAGTGGTGAAGTTTGGGTTGAATAAAGGTGCGAAGGGCTATGAAGTAACACCTCTAGATTCGCTTTGTGGGGGTCGAGTGACCCTCAGTCTGGAGGTCCTTGTTCCGATGCCACATGTTTTGTTGATTGGCGGTGGCCACTGTGCTCAAGCGATCGCTCCTGCCTTGGATGCGGTTGGCTGGGATCATTCAGTTCATGACACACGAGCCGAATTTTGTGACGTCACCCTCTTTTCGAACGCCAAAAACCATCTTCATATGGACGCACCGACCTTTGTCAAACACCATGATGCTGTCACCCTCAACCGTTACTCTGATGTGCTTTTGCTCGGCCATGATTGGTCTGAAGATCAGGAGCGTCTCTTGGGTATTTTGGCTACATTACAACATGATGAAGCAGCCCTCGACGGTCAAAATGGACCAAGGATCGGGGTGATTGGAAGCAGGTCGAAGTGGCAGGCCTTTGAAAAAGCGGCGCTCGAACAAGGGATCGTACAAAGCATGCTCAATCAAGTGATTTGCCCAATTGGTGTTCACATCGGGGCTGAATCACCAGAAGAAATCGCAGTCGCTGTGGTCGCTCAAATCATGTCGAGGCACAAAGGCGTCGATCCCTCTGAGCCAACGTGGCGTCAATGAGCCGTTTATTTCTTGAACACTCGTGTTCGGAAGTAGCGCAGTTCTTCGATTGACTCAAGGATATCATCGAGGGCAAGATGCGCCCCTTTCTTTTCATAGCGACTGATTCCAGGGTACCATCTGCGTGCCAATTCTTTGACCGTTGAAACATCAATCATTCGGTAATGAAGGTGGGCAACGAGGCTAGGCATCTCCTTTTCCATGAATTTTTTATCATTCCAAACGCTGTTTCCACACAACGGGGCCGTGCCCTCAGGGACCCATTCGCATAGGAATTCCAAGGTTTGTCGTTCCGCTTCTTCAAGAGAGACACTTTGATGTTTCACCCGCTCCACTAAACCGCTGGATGTGTGATGGGTGGTGTTCCATTCGTCCATGCCTGCAAGCAATGACTCATCGACGCTGATAGCCAAGTTTGGCCCTTGAGCCAGCACATTGAGTTCTCCATCAGTGATCACAGTTGCTATTTCAATAATGGATTCCTTGGTCACATCTAATCCAGTCATCTCAAGGTCAATCCAGACCAAACGGTCGGCCGCTTCGCTCATGATTTGGCCAGATATCGGTAGTTCTTCAATAGGGCGCAGGGTTCTTGAGCCATTGCGGTGGAGGTATACACATGGCCGATGCTGATGATGCTTCACAGGTGACACTTGAGTTGTCGCCAAGCAGCATGACTTCTCGACAATTGCTTGCCCTCCTCCTTTCCACGCTTTTGGTGGTCTCCTTCGTAACAGTCTTGTCGATTTTCAATGACGCCCCAGAAGCAAACATGGTTCAGTCCGTTGCCTCTGAAGATGACGGATGGCGCCCCTTTTCAGTCGTTGCTCCAATCGATACGGGCATCAATGTCTACCACGACCATTTCCGCACCAATGAAACCTATCCTCAATGGTTGCAAGACGAGTTAGGTGTCACCAAAACGTGCGAATTGACTTTTGAAGGCACCTGGCAAGAACGCTATGATGCAGACAAAGCATCCTGTTGGGACAACCTCACTGCCAGCGATATTGTCTATTTCCCCGGAACCAAAATCATCGGAAGTTCACCCGATGGTGACAGTGATATTCTGATCTTAGATGATCCCTCTGACGGGCATGGCTCAGCGGTCACTGGCGCCGTTCTTGACGCCAATCCAATGGCGGTGATTTTCTTTGTCGAAGGTTTTTCCAGCGAAGCGGTGCAATCAGCCGCCGACCAACCGCTTGTGGATGTGATCACGACTTCGTTTGGTGCGCCGGGTTCAGTTCCAGTCCCGGGCATAGAACGAGCAACAGAATCGGCCGTGGTCACCTATGGTAAAATCCACACAGGTGCAGCAGATAACAGCCCATCTCCAGCCGTTCAAGATGCTACAGCAGGACCTCCATGGTCGATCGGCATCGCAGGTTATGCAGAAGAAGGCGATGACCAAAAAGAAATCATGTCAGGGTCGTATCCTGACATTTCAGCCGATTGGACTCAGGTCCTGCCGAACCACGATGACATCGATGGCTACCACGAGACATCAGGGACCTCTTTTGCGACGCCACGAACCGCTGGCATCCTCTCCTTTGTCTTGGAATCCTTGCGTGATGAATTCGAGGACCCCTCATCAGGAGCCTCACCTGAATCTCGTTCCAAACACCTTGTCAACGGTACGGACACAGATGGTAATCCGTTCACAGTCACGAATGCTCAAGTCCGTGAGGCTCTCAACCTCTCTGCATGGTACCCTGACCTCGACTGGGATCCAACCTCGGGAACGATGCCCATCTCACCTGTGGCTCCGTGCACACAAACGGGCTGGGGGTTGGTCAACTTGTCCAATATTCAGCCGATTATCAAGCACCTCAACGGCACAGAAACACTTCCTGACCGAGCATCGGACGTTGTCCTCTGCATGGACATCAACCAACAAGCGCGAGAGGCCTACTGGGATGCCTTCCCATCAGCCCCATCTGTTCAGCAGGTGACCGGTGCTGAAGGCGCACGAACACGTGACTGATCAAACAGCTACGAAGTTCAGCATGATCTCGCCCCTCGGTCCAAAGGAGACCACAGGTTTGAATCCTTCATGAGGCGTCATATCCATCGAAGTGATGATGTTCTCAAACATTCCATCGGGCAACTCGATTTCAAACCCGTGACGTGTTTGGACACGTTCTTTCACAGCAAGTACGGGTGGTGGGATTGCGAACGGAACGACCAGGTCAGGCAATTCAGCTTGTTCTCTTGGTAGCAATGAGTCATCCTTCGGTTTCTCGTCAACGGGTGCTTCTTGTTCATCAACAACCGGCTCCTGAACCACTTCGACGATTGCTGACACTGTTGGTTGTTGGATTGTTTCAACGGGCTGCACTGCATTCGGGTCAGGGATGTAAAGTTCGTTTGTGTCTCCAAGGCGGCTGCTGCTCATGAAAATCCAGCCCATGGTGACGATGGCTCCAAGCATGTAGCCAATATTCTGCATCAAATCATTCTCAAGCGTGGATGCGGTGATGAACGTCGTTACAATCGATCCATAGCCACCGAACAGTCGACGCCATCTTGCTTCAAATTCAGGACTGTATCCTTGAATTCCAACGCCAATTAGGACCAAGGTTGTCAGCCCAAAAGCCAAGGTGTTCCAATCACTGCTGTTGAGGAGGAAGAAAATACCAGCAATGGTCGTACCCACACCCATGATTCCAAGACGATCCATGAATTCAAAGAACGTTTCATCACTTGGCCAATCAAAGATTGGTTGATCATAAATTGCATCGTTCTTAATCGAGGCTACAACAAACGCTAATCCCTCAGCAATCAGAAGCCCTCCAATCAAGGAAAGACTGAGTGTACCGCTCAGCGCCTCGGTCTGCATCAAGAAATTATAGAGCGCTAGGCTATGAGCCAATGGGGCGAAAAGAAGCATGTTGAATTGACCTTTCAAAGCCACTTTCCGCGTGATCAGTAGTGCACCAATCATTGTTCCAACACCCCACAAAACGGTAAAGGAGAAAGTCAAACCAATGTAACCTATAATCTGAAACTGCTGATTCAACTCTTGCCTTTCTTCTTCTGTTTCTGGCAATTTTATGTTCGAATGAGTCATGGTGATGACCTTTTCCATGTTCCGATACAGGACTCCATTTTCATGAAGGGCTGAGTACACAAGTGCAGTCGCCCCCGTGATCAGTGAGGCATAAGAGAACACGTCGTAATCGCTCAAGTTCCAAGACTGACTACTCAACGCGATGATCAAAGAAATAAATTCTGCTGCTCCGAGGAGCGGTAGGTATTGCACCTGCCCCCTCATCCAAGCATTCACCATCAAACCAGAGGTGAAAAGAAGTGGCATCCATTGGAACCAGTCCAGCTCAGGGAACATGGCAATGAGTCCAATTGCCATCCAAACCCAGGCTCCGAGCCAAGGTAATTCCCGCTTCTGCTTGTCTTGATATTCTGAGAATTGAGAATACAGGATGTACGTCATCTGAAGGACGATGAGTGCTCCACTCAGTTGCGATAAACCAAACACCCATGAGGTCTCTTGGATGGAATATGGAAGCAAATCAACTATTTTCCATCCAAGTCCTTGGTAGTCCAACCATTGATTTTGCGTTACGATCAGGGCGAGCGGTGCAAACATCAAAGCCAAGCTGTGGCGATAACGTACGGACTGGTAGGTAACGAGCATCAGCATCGGAATCAGCAACAATCCACCAGATGTGTCAAGGCAAGCCAAGGCAATCAGCCCCATCATGGCTGCCAAGTCCGCATTGATTGAAATCCCATCTTTGTCAAGACCACGCCGGCCAATCGCCCAAGCGACGATTAAGGGTGCTGCTACGAGGATGAGGTCGAGAAGAATGGCAGCAGGAAGGATATACATTCCTGCATATTCATCCATGCTTCTCATTTCGTCTCGAATACCATTGATGGTCAACGAAGGGCCCACACCAATTCCAAAGAGGATCCAGACAGCGCTTGACCTGGCCTTGGAACTGATGCTTTCCAACTCAAGGATTTCCAAAACTAATCCAGAAATTGGGAAGGCTAACAGGAGGATGCCAATCGGGGTTTTGATGAAATTTCTCATTTCCTCGGTTTCTGCATTCCCCATGGTCATGAAGATACCAGCCGTCATCATGATAAATGGAATCACAAGTGAACTTCGGGCGAGTGGGCTCCATGAATTGGTTTTGATCCATTGGTTGTCATCGCTCTCTTTGGGAGCGGATTTGATCCAGGTGTTTGTCAATGAGTCATACTGCGGGGCGCCACTGACCTGGCTGCCGATCCAGTTGACAATCATACCCAAATCGAATTCTTTCCTTCGACCGGAACGCAAGAGGAGGTAGGTTATTCCTCCAAGGAAAAAGACATGGAGGCTGTATCCACCAAACATAAATTGATCTGGCACCTTTAGGGAACCTACGACCATCAATGCAATGATGACAGCGTTGGCGATTAAAGCACTCATGGTTGCCTTCCATCGGGCCTGAAGCAATGCGTTTTCATCGATAGCATCAAACCCTCTTTTAGCAAGGTAGAGCAAATAGACAACAAAGAACCAAGGCATATACCATTCATCTGCGAACAGTACTGCGCGGGAAAGTGTAATACAGCCAATGACGAACATGTGAATTTGAACATCAACTTTTTCAGCTCGTTGAGCAAGTTCAGATACCGCAATCAAAGCAACGGGAATGAGCAAATGCAAACCAGGCACCCCATAGGCGTCAACCTGTTCAATGTCTTGGAGTCGAGCCATGAGGTCAACAACGATGAATGATAAAGCAGCCATACCCAACGTGGCGTTTGCAACCCAGCGTCGGGTTGCGGTTGAGATAAGCAGCATGTAGGGGAGGATCGCAATGGTAACCAACCAAGGAACGGTGCTTTGATCGGTAGGGATAATCATGAGAGCGAATGCTAAACCAACGGGAATCCAAGGCAATCGCTGATCGAGCATAGCAGGGAAGTAGAAACCAAGAACGGCTAACCAGAGGGCGACGGTGAGCGAAAGATAGGTGCTGAACCCACCCAATGCTTCAGTCGTAAGCGGCCCTATGATCAGGTTCAGATTATCACCGCGGGCATAGAGCATCGCTAGGATAATGACGCCAATGAGCACCAAGGAGGCCCGTTGAATGATATCCGTTCTCAATTCTTTCTTCGAAGCATAATATCCTTGGATGGCAATGATGTAAAGCAGGAGGGATAATGCACCACCGCTTTGTTCAAAAGTGACATCATGCGCAATCTCAAACAGGATTGGCGCTATGCTTGAAGCAATCACAATTACAGTGAGGTTGATCGAGTTGTTTGAACGCAATGCCATCTCCATTGCAGCGATGCTCAACACAATGAGGGAAATCCCGATTTCATAGCTGACAACGTCTCCGGACCATTTGAGCCAGATGTTCATTCCAGCACCCAACAACACAATCATTGGGGCATAAGAGGCAACTGCCCAGCCGAAGGTCGTTTGACCTTTGTAGCGTTGCAGCAGTTTGTATTGCCCCATCATGAGGAGGAGGATTGCAGCAGTTTGAACGTAAATTCCGTTTCCATTTGGGTACCATCCATCATCCGCAGTGTTCTGGCCAAACCATGCTCCAGATTCAAACAAGCCAATGATGAAGCGAGCGCCCCACACCGTGCCGACAGTAGCGAAGAAGAAACCAATTCCGAGCATGTAATCTTGAACGTCACGAAGTTGATGGTCGTTCTCTCTGCTCTGGGCTTCAATCCAACCAATAGCGAAGCCGGCTGAAAGCATTCCTCCAAAGAAGAGAACGGCGAAGTCGGCGTTGGACGTGCCTTCACTGCTGAAAGCGATGTTGTAGATACTGAACCAAATTCCACAGATAGCAATGCCAAGCATGATGATTTGTGAAAACCGCACGAGGGACCGTTCAGCGTCATCGATGTCCACCCCAGGGGCCCGGACTATCATCGGAGGCGCTGATTGACGTCCTTTCGCAAGCAGTGAAGTCCCAAGGGCAGGGGCTGTGCCTTGATGCGGTACTTGGGCGACGGGTGTGTTTCTACGTGGTGCTGCCATACAACTCAGATGACCTTTTTATTTTCCATAAAAAGATTCACCCGTTTACTTGGCAATTGAACGCCCTTTTGTTTGCGACCCTCCATTTTCGTCTTGAGGAGCGCAGTCATTTCCTCAATGGGTTGAAAAACCCGGGCTCGTTGGTTTATCTGCGAGGCGTCATTATGTCAAAGATCCGAACCATTCTTTCCATGCTCTGTTTGAGCTTACTTCTTTTCCCTGCTTTGGCAATGGCGGTGCCAGTTGTTGCCGAGCCATCCAACGATGACTCAGAAGGCTGGTGGGTCGAAACAACCGTCGATCGAGACGGCAATGGCATCGGCGACATGATTGAATTCCACAAGGACAACCCACTGTTTTTGGATGAAGATGGCACATTGCCTCTGATCGTTGATTTCGATCACACTCCTGATGCACAGGACGTCGCTCTGCTCGAGCGTGAAATCGAATTCCAGCACCAATGGACTTTGGAAGGAATTGATGCGTTGGCAGGCAGGGTGCCAGTTGACCAAATTCTCGAAGCGACCACCCTCCCAGGTGTTGTTATGTTGGAATTGGATGGCATATTGACCACTGCAAACGGTGATGCTGCAGTCCTCCACGGAGTCGATACGGTCTGGGCCGATACAGGGTACGATGGCGCAGGCTCAGCCGTTGCTATCATCGATACAGGTATTGATGGTGCGCACGCCAGCCTTGATGACCTCGATGACGATAATTCCACTGATGATCCGAAGGTCATCGCCTTTTACGACCCAGTCAACAATCCATCGCTCACCAATGGGACCGAAGTGTTCCCTTACGATGACCAAGGACACGGCTCTCACTGTGCGGGTACGACCGCAGGAACAGGCGCTCCAAATTATGAGCACATTGGAATGGCACCACAAGCCTTCCTCGTTGGCGTCAAGGTGCTTGATGCTGGTGGCTCAGGCTCCTTTGCCACGGTGATGGCAGGGATGGAATGGACGGTTGAAAACCGCTACAAATTCAACATTCGTGGGGCTTCGATGAGTCTTGGTGGACCAGGGCTTGCGGAGTGGGCATCATCTGAAGATGACAGCGTCAACCGATATGCCAATGAAATGATGTCGGCTGGTATTGCCATCTTTATCGCGGCAGGTAACAACGGCGTTTCTGCACAAATCGGCACACCTGGTTCCGCAGAGGACGCTATCACTGTCGGTGCTCTTGACAAAAATTCGGCCATTGCGATCTACTCGAGTCAAGGTCCTACTGAAGAACTCCGTGTCAAGCCGAACATCGCCTATGTAGGCAGCAACGTCATGTCGGTCGCCTTCAACTCCGGCGATCAGTACACCGCTATGTCCGGGACTTCGATGGCCACTCCCGGCGCCGCTGGAGTTGCAGCGTTGATGTATCAAGCCAACCCGGACTTGTCTCCATTCGATATCAAGAACATCATGCAGGAAACGTCCACCTACAGATTGTGCATCTACATGGCTGCAAACGAGCCTTGTGCAGAAGACTTCCTTCCTAAGAACCGTCAAAACAACGTCTACGGCCACGGTGAAGTCCGGGCCCTTGAAGCAGTGTATGAAGCCGCTGAGCGAGATTATGATTTTGATACAACGCTCGAAGTGACAGTGACGACGGGTGTCGGTATGGACAGCCGTTTCCATATGTCCCCTGATGGGTCCCTTTCCTATACCGCTCAAGGTGATGTCGACACAATTCAATGGCGCAGTAACCACTTGCGTGATGACTGGTCGAACATACACAGCTTTTCCCCAGGCGACACCTCTGGTACATTGGCGGCCATCGATATAATCCATCAACTCGAGCATTTGCCGGGGATCGATGTGGAGGGCAACCATACAATCTCATTGCGAGCGATCAAAGCCAATGGTAGTGGGGGGGCCTCATCTTCGCCTCTGATTTCTGCTAACATCATGCTGATGGACACCGACAATGCTTTTGTGACGACAGGTGAACTCTCGAGTGGACTTTCAACGACCACCTTGGCCGTGGCTTTGCTTGGCTTCGTTGTGGTCTTTTTCGTGGTCCTGTTGCTCACTGGAGTGATCAGCGACAAAGAAGAAGGATCCCTCGCAGGTGTCGACTTCAAGACCCTTCGTACAGAAGGTGAAGCAATTGAAGCCGAAATCGATTCAGATGTTTTGGTTGCCGACAGTGACAGTGCTTGAGGCTTAATTTGAGCCTTCTTTCTCTCCTTCGCCGGAGATGATGATAAAAGCAAACATGGTTTCATCTGTTTATGCGATGGCTAAAAGATCCCGTGGATGAGCACCATCCTCGAGCCAATCGGGCCTATCGCATTGCCCGGCGAGTTTTCCGCTCCCTTGTCTCAGTCTGGTTCCGCGAAATCAACATTGTCGATGATGAGAACATTCCACCAAAAGGGGGAGTGATGTTCATTTCATGGCATCCGAGTGGTTTGGTCGATCCTATGCTGTTGAACGCCTCGTTGCCTGGAAGGGTTTCGATGATTGCAAAACACACCTTGTTCAAAATGCCACTCATCGGCCGCTTGCTTCGTGCTGGCGGCGGCGTGCCCGTCGAACGGGCCCAGGACAGTGCCGACAAGGGAGCTGCGCGCTTGCGAAACGCAGAGATGCTTTCCGATGTTTCTTCTCTTGTAGCCCAAGGTGGGCGATTGATGATATTCCCAGAAGGGACTACGCACACTGGTTCGAACGTCAAACGTGTGCGCTCAGGCGCTGCACGAATTCTTCTTGCTGCTCGCCGGGAAGCGCAACGTGATGGATTGGCTGAACCGCAAATGATTCCAATTGGATTGCATTATTCCAATTCTCAACGCTTCCGGGAGCGTGCAGCCGTGGTGATAGAACGAGCCATGGTGTTCCCGCCAATCCCAGAAGAGTTCGACGATGAAGTGCTCCAAGACCAAGAAGATCGAGCATGGGTCAAAGTCGCAACTGAAGACATCAGCACTGAACTCCAACGAGCAAGCCTCTCAAAGACAACATGGCGCGAACGCACCCTGATTTGGAAGGGTCGAAGTTTGGCTTATGCTGAGCGGGCCCGGCAAACCACTGGTAAATTGAACAAACCAAGTTACGCCCACGCCGTCCTCGGTGCTCGTCGCGTGCGTGCTGGGTGGGAATACATGGCGAAGAACAACCCCGAGACCGCCACCTCGATCGTTGAAGAAGCCGAAGCCCACTTTGAGGCGCTCGACCACCGAGGCATCACTCCATTCGATGTCGATTCACGTCCTGAACGCCTTTCTTACTCTGGTTTCGCTAAATCGTTCCTCTTGTGGGCTTGGGCCGGTGTGTGGATGTTCGGTTTGATCACGTGGGGTGCCATGATTGGCAACCTTGTGCCGTATCGGGCAAATGCCATGATTGTCGGTCGCATGAAATCGAAAGGGGCAGATGGTTCAATTCTCAGCACGATCAAGTTGCTATCTGCCATGGTCTGTTTCCCACTTTGGTGGCTGATTGCATCGCTGGCTGCGACGTGGTTGCTGCTCAATGATGCGAGTCCGGTAAATGAGTTGTTGCAGATGCATTGGCTCTTGGAAAACTTAACGCGTCTTCCATTTTATCTGGTGTTCTGCGTTTTCTTCCTTTGGTGGCCGACTTCAGCCAAGGCCCACCTTCGGCTCTACGCCAAGGTGGTTGTGAATTACCGCTCACTCAAGCGGTGGCAAGCATGGCGTGATGAAGAAGTCAATTGGGATGAATTGGTCCTTCGTCAACGCAATTTGGCAAGCCGCCTTGTTGGTGTCGGTGAAGGTTTAATCCTTCCAGGCGACGAAGATTGGGTCGATCCACCAGCTGGTGAAGATGATGTCATGTCTGTTCGTCAACGACCGAGCATTGATGATTGATGAAAATTATCATACCTCAGGTTGATATGCACTGCCCCCTACCTCGCCGTAGGCGACAACCATGGTAGGCACTGAACACGTTGATATGATCCCAGTCGCGAAGAAGGAAATTTGGTCTGCAGAGGTCAACGGAAGACCTGTTGAAGTCCTCGCACCTTCAAATGCGATTTTGCTCGACGTTTTGCGTGACAAAGTAGGGACGCTCGGCGTGAAGCGCGGTTGCGATCTTGGTACATGCGGTTGTTGCAGCGTCCTGATTGACGGAACGCCTCGTTTGTCTTGCCTCTGCTTAGCAGGTCAAGTTGAAGGTTCTTCGATCATCACTGTTGAAGGCTTATCTGAAGGCGCACATCTCGCCCCGATTCAATCTTGCTTCGCCGAATATGGCGGCTCCCAATGTGGCTTTTGCACGCCTGGTTTCCTCGTCACGGCACAAGCCCTGCTCAATGAGAACAACAACCCGAGTGACAAGGAAATTGCTTGTGCTATCGAAGGAAACCTCTGCAGGTGCACAGGCTACCAGCAAATCGTCGAATCAATCCAAGCTGCTGCTGCAATTCACCGCGGTGAAGTCGAACCCGCTGCCCCTGCAAGCGATCCACACCCCGATCCACATCCAACAGGACCCGAAGAGCCGCAAATGCCGCCGGGCCACGCAAGGTGATCATCATGTCTGGAGGATACCGTCAACAGCCAGGTTCGGCTGGAAAAGTCACTCGCAAGGATGGCAAACGCGTCGCAGGAAAGCAAGCATTCCCGCCTCCCGGCTCAGGTGGTTCAAAACCCATAATGTCGCCACGCGACCTCGATTTCATCCCCGAAACGGTGGGTGGTCGAGAAGCGCAGCCTGCAGGCTCCCACGTGCACGATCGTGTACGTACCGGAACTTCGGTTGGAAAACCAACTGCATTGGTTGATTCAAACGCCAAAGTCACCGGTCAGGCTTGGTACGGCGATGACGTTCGTCTGGCCAATGAAGTGATTGGGAAAATCCTACGCTCACCGCATCACTACGCCAGAATCAAGTCGATTGACACCTCGAAGGTCGAGGCCTTGCCAGGCGTTCTCGCAGTTGCAACTGGTGCTGATTCACCTCACCGATTTGGTGTGCTCCCAGTCACCAAAGACGAACACGCAATGGCGGTGGAAAAGGTTCGTCACGTCGGCGACCTTGTTGCTTCTGTCGCAGCAGTTGACGAAGCGACGGCCATGGAAGCACTCAACCTGTTCGAGGTTGAATACGAAGTTCTAGAGCCGGTGTTTGATCCTAAAAAGGGCCTCGAAGATGTGGAGGAGCCTATTCATTGGCGTGGCAAGTACCACTTGGCTCGGACCAACGTCCAAAAGCGAGTGTTCCAAGAATTTGGAGACCGTTCCCTGGTCAAAGAACCCCTTGCCTCTTCACACGGCAAGTGGAAAATGGCAGGTGTCCACCACGGGTTCACTGAACCCCACGCAGTGGTTGCCCATTGGGATCCAAACGGACGTTTGCAACTCTATACCCCTCAACAAGTGCCTCACTACACCCATCGCGCACTAGCAACGGTCTTGGATGTCCCAATGCATCAAATCAATGTCATCCGAACCTTTGTTGGTGGCGGTTTTGGTGGAAAATCAGATCCGTTCCCTCACGAGATGTGTGCAGCAATTCTTTCTCGAAAAGCAGGACGGCCTGTCCGCATCACATTCGACCGAGAAGAAGTCTACTGGATCAACCGTGGACGTCACCCAAGCCACATTGAGGTCAAGATGACGGCAGATGATGATGCTCGTATTTCTGGTTTCGATATCGATGCTCTGATTGATGGTGGCGGTTTTGCTTCCTTCGGTCACGTCACCTCTTACTACAACGGTGTCCTTGCAACCGCACCTTACGAACTTGGCTCTTTCCATTACACAGGTGCCCGGGTTTGGACCAACAAACCAGCTTCTGGCGCTATGCGTGGCCACGGTGCTGTGAACACACGATGTGCAGTCGAAGTTGGGCTGGATGAGATGGCAGACCAGATGAAGGTCGACCCGATGGATCTTCGTTTAGCCAACCTTTTGCCACCCCACAGCCGCACAATCAGTGGTTTCAGAATCACTTCCAATGGTATGCGCGAAGCACTTGAAAAAGTACGAGAAGGCTCCCAGTGGGACACTAAGTTCCGACAAATGCCGCTCGGAAAAGGCATAGGGATTGGGTGTGGTTTCTTCATCTCAGGCTCCGGACTGCCGATCCACTGGGATCCAAACCGTTTCCCACACGCAACGGTGCACATTCAGGTCGACATGGACGGTGGCGTCACGGTTCACACCGGTGCAGCCGACATCGGGCAGGGTTCGACAACAGCCGTTGCCCAAGTGGTCTCCGAAGTTCTAGCGCTTCCGATTGAAATGATTCACGTAAAGAGCCATGAAAGCGACACCTCACCGGTTGACCTTGGGTCGTATTCCAGCAGAGTGACGTTCATGAATGCGAACGCAGCCATTCGAGCAGCGCTTGAAATTCGTGAGCAATTGCTCAAGGCAGCATGGGAAATTCTTGGTTATCATCCGAACAACCTCGTGCTCAACGATCGCCGAATTTACTACAAACACGACCCGGCCATAGGGACGTCTTACCTCAAGGCTTTGCACAAGGCCCAGGAAGACAAAGGAGCCCTCATTGCGAGTGGTGCCTACCGTTCGCCTCCAATGGGTGGTGTTCACAAGGGTGCGGCCGCAGGACTTGCTCCAGCCTATTCCTTCTCAGCCTACGTTGCTGAAGTGGATGTTGATGTCGAGACTGGAATGATAAAATGCACCAAGGTATGGGCAGCCCACGACTGTGGTAAGGCACTCAACCCCTTAGCGGTCAAGGGCCAAATCATTGGTTCCTGCCATATGGGCCTTGGACAAGTGCTTTCTGAGAAAATGGTCTATGGCCGAACCGGACATTTGCAGAACCCGAACTTGCTAGATTACAAAATTCCGTCTGTGCATGAAATGCCCCATGTCGAACCAATCATCATTGAATCATGCGACCCTGAGGGTCCATTCGGTGCGAAAGAGGCTGGCGAAGGACCACTTCTGCCGATTCTTCCAGCTGTTGTGAACGCCGTCTACGATGCGATTGGCATCCGACTTCGCGACTTGCCATTGACACCTGATGTGGTGTTCAAGGGCATTGAAAAAGGAATGAAAGCAGCAGGCGTTGACGACCCACTTGATCTCCTTCCCCCACGCGTCGAACACGGAGAATTGCAACCATTGCTTGTCAAACGCGCTGCAGAACACAAGATCCGCGATCAGGCCCGCCAACGCAGTGAAGACACCAGTCCTTACGTCAACGGTGTTTTGTTTGGTTTCGATCCAAACATTCCACTCGAAGATCAAGTTGAAGGTTGGCGAATGGCAACCGAACCAGACCCGGAGCAACTTGCTGCACTGGGTCTTGCAGGAAAGGCGTGGCTCAAAAAAGAACAACGACACATGGACGGTGATGAATGATGCTGATGCCACCTTTTACCCTTCACCACCCGATATCGGTCGATGCAGCATGTGAATTGGCTGCTCAGTTGATGGCCTCTGGAGAATCCTTTGACTGGGTCGCAGGCGGAACAGACCTGTTGCCAAACTACAAGTGGCACATCAACACCAAGCCACACGTGATTTCACTTGCTCGAATCGAGGGGACCTCGACCATTTCAGCCAGCGAATTAGGTTGCATGACTCGACTGGCTGACTTGACTGAAGCCAATGGAGTGCACCCCGTGATTGTACAAGCCGCTTCCAAAGTGGCCTCTTCATTGATTCGAACCAATGCCACGCTCGGAGGCAACCTGTGCCTTGATACGCGGTGCTTCTGGTACAACCAAGGTGAAGATTGGCGCCGCTCCATCGATTGGTGCCACAAAGCAGACTGTGGTTCTGGAGCAGACTGCCGGGTGATTCCAAATCAAAACACCCTCTGCGTAGCGACCTACCAAGGCGACATTGCCCCGACGTTGATGGTGCTCGGAGCGAGTGTGCATTTGATTGGGCCGAACGGTGCTCGCACCCTGCCGATTCAATCGTTCTACCAGCTTGACGGGATGAAAAAGAATGTTCTCGAAGAAGGAGAATTCCTTCTCAAGGTGACCCTTCCGGAAGAGGCAGCTCTTCGGACAGGTTCCTATCAAAAACTGCGTGTACGTGATTCATGGGATTTCCCTGAAGCTGGCGTTGCAGCATCGTGGATTGAAGGCGATCCTTCGACCCTCGTTTTGGCCACAACAGCGCTTGAGTCAATTCCACGCTGCCATCCCGAAGAAGTCGCAGCAGTTCTGGCCGACGGCTGGAAAGGGGCGGCATCGATCAAGGCACTGTCCTCCAGCCTTCAAAAGAGCGTCAAACCTGTGAATAACACGGCGCTTCCTCCAAGGTACCGCCGATCGATGGTTCGTGTCCTGGCAAAGCGAGCAGTGCAAGGAATGGTGAAGTGATTTGATGAACAAACGCGGGACCCTCTTTTTCGCCTTTACAGTCCTGCTTACCGTGGGGCTGAGCCTGCCTCCTTCGGTGATTGCACAAGATCAATTCGAAGCACCGAGTTGGACCCTTGGATGGTCCACTGACATGGATGATGGGTTTACCGTCAGCATGGAAGATGATTGGGATATCGAAGGCGAAATTGTTGCTTATGTTGAGAACACGCGGATGAGCCAAGTACAATTAGAATTGACCTATGAAATCAACACATGGGTGCCGTTCACCTTCGATGGCCCGGAATCAATCACGGTTGGCGCAGGTGAAAACAAGAGCTTCACCATCAACATCGCAACAGACTCCAGCGTAGATGCACGTGAATACAATCCTGACAACACCTCGACATTGACCATCTCGGCCAATGAAAATGTTGGCGACACCTCGACAGGGGATCAAGAGATTGAAGGTACGATTCATGTTCCGAAAATTTTTAATTTGCGTCCGGAAATCACACCGTCAAACGATGAACTTCACGCAGGTTCCACGGTCGAAATTTCGATTCAAATGATCAACCTCGGGAACGCCAACGATGCCGTGAAGGAAGCATCAGCACAAGTTCGTAGTTGCCCCCATCTTACCGTCGATGGGCTTGAAGCACTTGCGAACACCCTCGTCGACCCAACCGGTGCGCGCAATGGTAAGGATGCCACTGCCACCCTTACCTTGGTCGCTTCTGAGAGTCAACCGCGCAGGTCTTGTGAAGTTACAATTTCTCTGATTTCAGAAGGCGACGATGTCGGACGAAGCACCACGTTTGATGTCGAAGTGTTTGCCTATGTCGACGATGTTTCCTCCTCGAGCACCAATGACGGTGAAGATGATTCTGTAGATTCAGGTTTGAAAGTTGAATCCAACACCCTGCCCGGCTTCCTTGCGTTGGAAGCTGTGTTGATCTTCGCCACTGTCGGCGTAATCGGTCGGAAAAGGTCCACCCTTTGAATAAACGACTGTTTTCTTACCCTTCTGCGTCGAAAATGTTCGATATTTTGTGCATAGGGGGTATATCAACCCCTTGGCGCTTCTATTTTCATCGGAGCACTCATGGAGAACCATTATGAGTGGAGCGAAGTTCCGACAGATGTCTTACGAGCAGTTGTTACGCGAGATACAAAAAAGGAGGGGGATAAATGGCAGAAACAGAAGCAAAAAAACTCTCCGTTGAATCCTGGCTCAAAATTGGATTGATGACCTCTTTAGTTCTTTCAATTGCACTCATCGGATTGGTCAGCTTGGACAAACAAACTGTTCTTTCTCCTTATGCAACGGCTGATGACGCCTATTCCAGCCAACAACTTACTTCGATGCGCAATGATTTTTCAAACGATGACTTTTCAATTGCCAACACAATGTCGACCCCTATGCTCGTCAACGACTGGCAGGACCCTCACCGAACCATGCTTGTCATCGCTGGACCCGAGAAGCCCTTCGATGCAGCAGAAGCCTCCGCTATGTACGACTTCGTTACCAAGAAAGGCGGAAAAGTGATCCTCGCTGCAAATTCAACCAATGCACAACTCGTTGCGGATGAATTCGGCGTCAAGTACTTCGGCGACATGGTCCTTGATGACCAGCGCTACTACGAGATGACCAACAACCTCGATGAAAATCAACCGGGAGATTACCGCCGCCTCTGGGCTGCAGCAAGCCTCCGTGCCAACGTCACTGAAATGGGTGATGAGCGTTTGATTCCCTGTGCCCAAGGCAGCCTCGACATTGGCGTCTACGATAACTGCCGATTGCCTGTTCTCTTCCACCGTCCGACCGCCATTCAGGTGCTGGACGATCAAACCGATACCAACCGTGAGGTGAATGTCCTCGCTGCAGCTTCAACATCGGCAGTGATTGTCACAGACTCCAGCAACATGGACATCAACAGCGACAAGAACCCAACATTGGGTGAAGGAAAGACTGGCCTTATTGTCCGAATCGATTACCCTGGAATCGAAGTCTTGGACCAGACATTGGACAACGACCAAGGTGAAGTCACCGTGACAGGATCCATTGTCTTCGTCTCCGATCACTCAGTGCTCGCAAACCACCTTTGGGATCAAGACATCGCAGAAGAACTCGGTTACCAACAATGCACTTCTCCCTATTACGTGGAAAATGGTCACAACTGCTGGAACTCTGATTCCAACGGACTTTCCGACGCTCAAGGCGACACCAGCTGGAACGGCAACGGCCAGTACTTCCAAGCCCTGATGCAGGACATGATGGAAAAAGACAATGAAGACATCTCAACATCAGTCACCCGATTCAATTCCAACTTCTACATCGTCTTCGATGAAAGCCGCCACGTGTCGAGCGCCCTCTCTTCACCGTTCACTGAAGCCATGGGCGCCATTGTTTTGCTGACCAGCGACGTGGTCCTAAAATGGCTGATCATCCTCAACTTGTTTGCGCTGTTGGCCATCGCCATCATGGTCGTTCCCGAAAAGGAAAACTGGCGCCATGTCTTCGATCTTACTCGATTTAGAGAGCGACCTAAGAAAGTCGATGCTGCTCAATATCAAATGCGTACAAGAGAAGCACTCCTTTCCAAAGTACGGCAATTTAACGATTTGACGCGTGACGAATTCATGCGCAAATCCTCTGCGGAAATCATGCAAATGGTGCGTGATCCGCGATTGGTTGAACTGATCAGTTCCAACCGCATCTACTCCAGCGAAGAATTGCGAGAGGTAATCCCGCACATCCGACGTTGGGGTAATTGAAACTTGGAGGACAATAGACATGCAACCCCCTGCCCCCCCCGCAGCCCCGCCCGCGCCAGCGCCGCCAGCGCCAATGGCTCCAGCCGCCCCCGCAGCACCTGTTGCGCCAGCACCACCAATGCCGGCAGCACCAGCACCAGCAGCACCAGCGGCTCAAGCCCTAGCACCAGCAGCACCGGCCGCTCCGGCCCAGCCGAAGCACCAAGCCAGCCCCGAGGTCAAAGCCCGCTTGACCCACGTCGGCGCAATCTCACGTGCGATTGCAGCCGAAGTGGCGAAAGTGATTATCGGTAAGCCACACGTCATCGACAATGTGTTGATCAACATCTTGTCGAACGGTAACCTTCTGTTCGAAGATTACCCTGGACTGGCTAAGACCTTGATGACCAACACCTTCGCTGATGCGTTGGGCTGTGATTTCAAGCGTGTACAATTTACGCCTGACTTGCTCCCTGCTGACATCACAGGCACCAACATTTACGACGCAAAGAAGGGTGAATTCACCTTCAAGCCAGGACCTCTGTTCTGCAACCTTCTCCTTGCTGACGAAATTAACCGTGCTCCTCCTAAGACCCAAGCTGCTTTGCTTGAGGCTATGCAAGAGAAGCAGGTGACCATTGGTACGGTTACTCACAAACTCCCAGCACCATTCATTGTTATGGCCACACAGAACCCGGTCGAGCAAGAAGGTACCTACCCGCTTCCAGAAGCACAACTTGACCGTTTCATGTTCAAGATGTCCGTGGGCTACCCAGACCGTGCAGACGAAGACGAAATCCTCCGCCGACGTATTGCTCGTGGTAAGGACGCAGTCGATGTCGATGTGATCACCGACCCACAGCGGGTCATTGCCATGCAACAAGCCTGTGAAGACGTTTACGTCGACCCAGCCCTGCGCATGTACATGGTTGAAATCGTCTCTCGAACCCGTGAAGATCCTCGTGTTCTCGTCGGTGCTTCGCCCCGTGGTTCCCAAGCATTGCTCAAGACCTCTCGTGCTGCTGCTGCTCTTCGTGGTCGTGACTTCGTCACACCTGATGACATCAAGGCCGTCTCAGAACTTGCTATCGCCCACCGAATTATCCTCAAGCCCGAACATCAAATCAAGGGACTGGAACCTGGTGAAGTGATTCAAGCCATTCTACGAGAAGTTCCCGTACCAACTGTTTGAGACGACATACGTTACTGATTGAATTGAGGTGATGATTGATGTGGAGCCGTAAATCTGCTATGCTAGGAAGCTTGGCTGTAGCCATGTATTTGCTTGGGTTGACCTTGCGAAACTCCCAGCTTGTAACGATCGCGGTGGTCATCTTCGTGTTCCTGACTTGGGCTGCCCTGTTTGGCGGCCACGCTGACGTCGCATCAAGCGGCCGACGTGCAGAGGAATGGTTGGGTGAGGAGGGCGTTGCGCTCGGCAGTGTTTCTGCTATGCGAAAGCTCTCCAGTGCCCGTATTTTCGAAGACGGCGAACTCAATGTTACCTTAAGGATGCAGAATCATTCATCGCTCGCCAAGATTTTGGAAGTTCGAGACCGTGTTCCTGAAGTAATGCGCATCAAAGACGGTGCAAATTACATCCTCATGGAACTTGGCCCTCGACGTGAAACCTACATCGAATACACCGTTGAATGCCCCCTAAGAGGCTTCTACAGTCTAGGTCCTGTGGCTGTCAGGATCCAAGACCCCTTCGGATTGTTTCACAAGGAAAAAGAATTGCATGTCTACAATGACTTCCTTGTGTTCCCGAAAATGGAAGACCTCAAAGAAACGTTCGTCAAATCCCGTGTTCCTAAGATTTTCACCGGTGCTGTCAACATCCGGCAACCTGGTCCTGGTTCCGAGTTCTACTCGTTGCGAGAGTACTTCGAAGGCGATTCGTTCCGAGCCATCAACTGGTCGGCTTATGCCCGATCAGGCAAACTCATGGTCAATGAACGTGAACGTGACGCTGTATCGGACATCATCATTATTGTTGATTCCCGGTCCGTCGCAGAAACAGGTCCAGTCTCCAGAAATGCTCTGGTGTACTCGACTCGCGCCGCTGCTTCACTGGCCAAGTACTTCCTAAGTCGTCGTGACAGCGTCGGTGTCATTGTGTACGGCGATGAGGTCGTCAGCGTCGACCGAGACACTGGTAAGAAGCAATTGTACGTGATCTTGACCAAACTTTCAGGAGCTGTCGCCCGAGGCAACATTCCATTGCAAGTGGTCGTCAACCGTATTTTGCCGCACATCAACAAAGGAAGCCCAATCATCTTCCTTTCCAATCTCGAAGACGATCCAACCATCGTCAGCGCCCTGCGTGATTTCAGAGCACGTGATTTCGACGTAACGGTGCTCACACCGTCCTCTCTTGAATTCGAATTCGATGCCCGCCGTATCGATCGAACTGGATACGAGGTCATGAAGACAGAGCGCGACGTACTCATCAGTGAGTTGCGTGGCCTCGGCGTCAACATCATGGATTGGGAGCCTGATATGCTTCTATCAACCGCTCTTGCTGGAGCACGAGGATTCTGAGGTGAAGAATATGACTGTAAGCAAACCATCCAGTGATACCGCCCATCTTTACGATGGTAAAACCGTCCGATCATCTGCTCCTTCTCGAAAGAAGGCAGCTGGCCAAATCGGCTCAGGCAGTGACATCCCTAAGGATGCAATACCAAAAGTTGAAATCCCAACATTCATCGAAAGTTTGCTTGGTGGCCCTCTCGTCCCTAAGAACAAATTCCTACCACCCGCTAAGTGGGTGCAAACCCTCCAACTCTGCGTTTACGGAGTGCTGGTTGCACTCGCTATGCTGACTTACATGATCTCTCCGCCAGAAGGCACCGTTTGGTACATGATTACCGGCAGCCTCGGTCTTGCAACGATCCTTCAACTCGTATTGATTGTTGCAGCGACAGGCACAGGCTTCTGGGGCACCTTCCAGCGAGATGGAAGGTTCAGTTTGGTGAGCAATATCTTGTTCATCCTCGCTATTCTTCGATTTGCTTCTTCCAAAGTCACCCTCTCAAACGATCTTTTCGGTCTTCAAGACAAGCCGTTCCTTCTTTCTGCGCTCGTCGTGGTGTATGCTGTGCTCTTGATCATGTACTTCGAACTCAGCAACGGCGTCCTTCGCTACTCAATGCTCGACACAAGTATTCGTACCAATGAAGTGTACGTCATGAACCCACAAAAAATCGTTGGAAAGTACCACCGTTCCCTCATCATCAACCCAATCATCGCCGTTGTGCTCGCTACTGTTGTGCTCTCTGCCAACACCATCCTGCCCTTCTTCGTGGGGATCTTCTCCAAAGACACGGCCACTCGAATGGAAGAATCAGTGGAACTGATTTCAGTTTACGGTGTCGCTCTTGGAACCTTCTTTGTCTTCTGTGTGGTTGGCGGCTTATTCGCCCTCAACCTTCCAACACACCTGCAAAACTTCCGAGAGAAGCGAGCAGATTGAGCCATTGCTTCTCTACAAAGCGTGCTTCAAACCACAGCGCTGACTCAATTGCTGCAAGAGTTCTGCCATGTCTTCTGTTTTGGTGAGCATTCGTACTGCGTGACCGGTGTCTGACAACACTTCGACACCCAATCTTTCGGCTTCCTCTAATCGAATATAACTGCCTCTTTGGGTTGTTTTTCTGTTTCCAACCAGCGACACAATGGCGCTGAATGTTTCTGAAGTCGATTCACTGAAGTGCTTCTCAATTAATTCACATGCTGTGTCTGCATCATGTTGAGAAACAATCCATCTGATTTCTCCAGGCTGAGCATCGAGGTGCCAACAGGCTATTTCCGCTTCGGCAAAGTTGACTAAAACCTCGCCTAATCGTCGGCTTTGCTGCTCAAGCGAGCGTGTTAAGCAGTGAATTGAAACCACGCTCGGTAAGCACCCAATCGCTTTGATCACGTTCTCTTCATACAGGTCCGGACCGACCACGGTTGCAGCCCGTTCGTTCACTTGGCCGTGAAGATGTCGAACTTCCAGCGGGATTCCCGTGTCTGCGAGTGGTTCGACCGTAGCGGGATGAAGGATTGGAGTGTCAAGTCGAGAGAGTTCCATTGCCTCGCCGTACCCAAGGTAAGCGATCGGGTCGGTGGCGATGCCCCAACGTGGGTTGAGGGGCAAAATTCCTTCGACATCTTTCCAAAGAATCACTCTGGCTGCATCGACCAAACGACCGATTGATGTTGCAGTATGGTCGGAACCACCACGGCTGAGAAGGGCAAGTTCGCCGTCCTTTCCTTCACCGAACCAACCTGTGATCACCGGTGTGTCATGAAGCGCATTGCGGTCGAGCAACCCCATTGAGGCCGCCAAATCGACAGTTGGGGCTCGGTTGATGCCATTCAATCTCAAACCGATGTCTTCTGCACCAACTGGGTGCGCTTTG
Organism: uncultured Candidatus Poseidoniales archaeon; assembly: GCA_905182125.1. Lineage (GTDB taxonomy): Archaea > Thermoplasmatota > Poseidoniia > Poseidoniales > Poseidoniaceae > MGIIa-L1. The sequence goes on along the minus strand of CAJJAV010000010.1, from coordinate 37,000 downwards.
ATTCCGTATTGTTTGAGGCGGTCAGCGATCACCAAAGCGGAGAGGCGTTCACCAGCAGCGAGAAGTCGGTTGATAGCGACACCGTTGTTTGGCTGCCTTGCAAGTTCCACAAGCGACTGTTCGATGCCCTTGAGCACCTTCGTGAACAGCGGTCCCAGTTCACTGCTCAGCAGTCCAGGGGCAAACCGAAGATGCTGGCTCGATAGATCGTTGACCAAGCGACTGGCATAACGTGGTTCTTTGCTGGCTCGCATCAACCGGTCGGTTGTGCCCCAGAGGGCTGAGACCACCACCATCGAGCGGCCTTCCCAAGCGCCAATCACTTCAGCGATCCGATCGAGGTCGGATGAATCCCGGAGGCAGGAGCCTCCAAACTTGTGAACAGTGATTGACTCAGGCATCGATGAAGCCCCCTCTGAGTGCAAGGTCTGTAAGGACCAAAGTAGCCATGGCTTCAACCACAGATACCGCTCGAGGCCCGAGGACAGGATCGTGACGACCTTTGACAACCAGCGGTTCAATGGCGCCCGTTTCGAGGTTGAGGGTGTGCTGTTCAGCTGCGATGCTCGATGGAGGTTTGAAGGCCACAGAACAGCAAATAGGGGACCCAGTGGCCAATCCTGCGAGCACACCGTCCGGCTTCTCGCCGAGGAGTTCCGGGTGGTCAGGTGTGCCCCCCCACGCGTCATTGTGTTCCTTTCCAGTCATCGATACGGCTTCAAAACCGCGGCCAAAAACCACACCACGTGCGGCTGGAATTGCCATCATGGCACGAGCTAATGCTGGTTCGAGGCCATCAAACCAAGGCTCTCCAAGACCGAAAGGGACATTTTGGATGGTGAGGTCGACTTGACTTCCAACTGAATTGAGGTTCATGCGGTGGGCTTCAACGCATTCGACCATTGCTTCTGCCGCCGTTGGATCACGGCATCGCATTTCCTTGCATGCTTCAGTGGCCCAGCGTGGCGGTTGATCATGCATTGGACCTGCTTGGATTGCCCCAATCGCTCCGACATGGGCTTCAAACTGGACTCCATGAAGTTTGAGCAATGGCGCAACAAGTGCTGCTGCAGCCACAAGAGGAGCTGTAAGACGGGCAGAAGACGAACCTCCACCTCGAAGATCGGCATCACCCTTCATGCGCTTGTGCATCACCATGTCTTGATGACCTGGACGTGGGTGATTGGGTAGGAAACTGTAATCCTTTGATTTGGCATCTTGGTTGGCAATGGAAAGTTCCACCGCTTCGCCAGTGGTGCATCCATCGGTCACACCGCTGAGAAACTCCACATGGTCTTCTTCACGGCGTTTGCTCGCATAACGCCCACCAGGGCGTCGTGAGGCCATGGCCTGGCGCAATGCTACAAAATCTACGATGAGCCCTTTTGGAATCCCTTCAATGATGGCTCCAACACTTGGGCCATGGCTCGTCCCATACAGGGTCAAGCGAAGGTGTTCACCAAGGTTCATTTGCATGTGATTCGTTCTTTCCAGCAGTGCTTCCTTCAAGAAGTTGCGTGCGGCATCACGGGCGTTTATTCTTCGACGATTTGGTTGAGGAACGAAGTCTCAATCACAGTAAATCCATCTTCTTGATTCTCAAAATATTGTTTCAGTCGGTCACATGTCGGCTTGCTGACCTTTGGAGCGATCACCACAAGGGCTGTGCCCGAACCCGAAACTCCTGCTGCCCGTGCACCATTGATCAGCGCATCATTCGTGAGTTTTCGACCGAGTCCATCACCCAGCACATTGAGCATGGCTCGACCGTTCCAAGTAAGAGCGACAAGCTCCCTGCCTTCTTGAAGCGCACTTAGCGCTTGTTCGAAGGCTCCCCGATGGTCGACGAAATCTTCCAGAGTTGGTCTGTGGGCTCTGTCGCCTCGACAAACCAGAAGGACGTACCAATCTTCTGAACTTGGGCCAGGGCTCTCCAAAAGGACGCCCTCGCCGATGGTCTCTGCTTGAGTGTCGACAAGCTTCCATCCAGGTGTGGCACACGCCCATGCATCATCGATGGAGCCAGTCAACGACACACCGGCGTCAATTTGAGCTTGTGCTGCGAGGGCCACGATTTCTGCATCTTCCAGATCAGTTGAGGTCGCATCAGCCAGCGCCCGAACAGCAGCAACTGCGGTCGCAGCGCTCGATTTGAGACCTTGCCGAGCGGGTATTTTGGATGCGACAGCCCAATGCAATTCATCAGCTGTTCGATCGTTTGGATAGCCGTAGCCAGCATTCTTCCAAGCCAAAAGAACCTGGTCGAGCAGGCCGTCAGGGTCATCTAAATCACGCTTACTTGGCGTGTCAAGAAGTCGAACAGCGATTGGTAAGTCGAGGGCAACACTTGCTCCGTAGCCGAGTCCGGCTGCATGGAGGAGGCTACAAGCACCATGTGCCTTGCCATTTCCTAGTACCGCCAATTGCTCACCTCTCTGAAACGGTGCTCGAGATAGTGACTCCAATGTGGCGTGCACCCGCGTCAGACCAACCTAGAATTTTATCCCCAATTGCAAGTGAAGTTACTGAAGTTGCGGTTCCGGTTGAATCAACGGCTCGTACCGTCTCTGCTTGTTGCAAGAACATATGCCCCTCTTTATGGTTTTCATATTCCCACCGGAATAACAAAAGTGGACGCTGCTCAATTTTGAGCCGTCCAACAACGACATTCCGGGTTGCACCATGGGCGTTGACAACGGTTACTTGGTCGCCAGAAGTTAATTCGGAGAGGTATTTTGTTGAGCCATCGCCCATCAAGACATACGACTGTGGCGAACCAGCATTGACGCGGAAGGGCCGCACTGGTACGAACTCAGAAGGTATTGTCTCACTGTGCACCAGCATAAAACTCGAGGCGTTTGAACCGATCAGCATGCCTTCGCCGATGTTGAGCAGTGAAGTGAAATCGACGCAGTATCGCTCGCCTATACCACCTTCTTCGACAGAAGTGATCCTCAAATTGCAAAGTTGAAGATTGGTGACGGAGGGGGTTGCTGGTATCGATGCAACATCCAGCCGTTCCAGTCGCTGCGCTTTCGAAATTTGAGCTGCTTCAATCAAGGCCTCATCAGGGCTGACGACGACAGCATCAACGCCTCGTTCAAGTGCAAAAGCAGCGCCTTGGATTTGAGTCACCTTGGTGAGGAGAGCAGCGATTTGAGTGGGTGTTCCTTCCGCTGCAGCAATCAAGTTTTCAAGAGGAATCATCGACCAGTCTTCAAAGGAGACAAGCAACCAAGAAACGCTGCCAATCAATGCCCTTGCTTCATCTTGGTTTTCGCCTTTTTCGATGTGAAGCGCGGCACCAATCGTCGTGCCGGCCTGAATGAGTTTGTTGCCTTCGACAGTGACATCGCCACCGATTGAGCGTTCAAAACCCATTGGTTTTTCCTCTTGAGGTGTGTTGGATTCGCGCAGATCAATCCAAAGTTCCATGATGCTACCTCACAAATTGCAGGCGTGCAAAGCGTCGTCAACCGATGCGTTTTGATGAACCAGCATCACCAAAGCACGGGCAATGCCCTCGACGTTGTCGTGAGCAAACACCTGACGGCCCATGCAAACGCCCGATGCGCCAGCGTCAAGCGCTGAGCGTACCATGGTGAGGATGCCTCGGCTGTCTCCAGTCGAAGGACCTCCCGCTACAAGGATGGGTATTGGGGATGCAGAGGCGATGGTTCTGAAGGATTCGCTATCACCCGTCCATACGGTCTTTGCAGCGTCACAACCCAGTTCAAAAGCAAGGCGAACAGCATGAGCGTTGCCGCCAGTTGTGTCGCCTTCGATTGGGTCGAGGTGTTCCCCACGTGCATAGACCATGCCGAACATTGGCAGGTTGTGATGGAGGGCCTGTCGGCTCATTTCGCCCATCCGCTCGATCATTCTTGCCTCATTTGGGCTGCCCATGTTTACTTGGCAAGAAATCCCAATCCCACCACGGGCGAGGACTTCATCGGCATGACCAACCAAGACTTTGTTTGCAGTGTCCGGTCCTGCGTGCCTTGTGGACACTGAGAAATGAATCACCATTGAAGTCGGACTTCCATCACAGAGATGATGGTAGTGATCTACGAGACCCTTTTGGGCGATGATACCGTCCACACCAGCAGCAACAAGGGACCGAATCACGCCTTCTGTGTCCTTGAGGCCAGGGATTGGGAAATCCGAGGCACCGTGGTCAATTGGAATCCAGACACCACGGCCATTTGGCAACAGCTTTTGGAGCCGGTCGGCTTTGTCCATGAGGTGTCCACCGTGTCCCCATCCTCAAGGTTTTGCACCTGAGTGTTCTCATTCAATTTGGTCTGAACCCCATTGCATAAGTGCAACTTCGGCCCGACTAAGGTGTTCTTGAAGCGTCGAACGGGGTGTGTCCATTAATTCTGCGAGTTCCCTCAAATTGATGGTCTTGGGGTGTTCGTAATACCCCGATGTAACGGCCATTTTCATGCATTTGATTTGTCGTTCAGTGAGCAATGTTTCGACGATGCTTTTGCTGCTTTCCATTTCAACGACTTTCACCACATCAGGAGGCAGGAGCTTACGAGCAATTTTCAAGAATTCAGAAATACCACTCGGTACGCCTCTTACTTTGATTGAGATGCCTTCGCCACCGTAGGTGTAAGGAGGGAGAATGTGAATGTTTTCAAACTTGATTGCGGCAATCGAAAGGGGGTGAGAATTCCACACCACGAGGTAACCTCCTTCGCCGACCCCCAACGCAGATTCAACATCGAGAAACGGTACATCGTTGAGGTCATCGGGTCCTTTGCCTTCGCAAAAAGTTGGATAAATCAATTGCCGGATGCCCTTCTCACCGATGTCAAGATGGCCTACAACCTCTAAATTGTGGGCTATTTTAGCAATAGGCCCATATTCGGAGTTCGCAACGGTGTCAGCCGTCCAACGAAGGTGTATTTCGCGCATATTCGACGATTGTCCATGCTTGATATAAGTGCTTCACCACTCTGAGGAATCGGTTTGCTAAGTACCATCATTATGAAGTATGCGGGCTTGTTGGAAATAAGCATCGGGAGTATGAGCGTATGTCATTGCTACAAATGAACGACCTGCAAAGGCATTACCAAACACCGGCTGGTACCGTCAAAGCGCTTGATGGGATCAACCTCGAAATCCAAGAAGGTGAACGCGTCATCCTGCTTGGCCCCTCTGGTTCCGGAAAAACGACCCTGCTCAATTGCCTTTCAGCGCTTGATAGCCCAACGAATGGGATGTACATGTTCCAAGGCACGGAAGTACCTCGGAGCCATTCAGAGAAAATGACGTCCTTCAGAAGAGAGAACATTGGTTATGTGTTCCAGTTCTTCAACCTCCTGCAAGACCTCACTGTCCTCGAGAACATTCACTTAATTCAAGAATTGGCTGGCAAAAAAGACCCAGTGCGAGCCAAAGAATTGCTCAAACTTGTTGGGCTTGAAGCAGAAATCAACCGTTTTCCTGGTGAAATTAGTGGTGGTCAACAACAACGTGTCGCCATTGCCCGAAGCATCGCAAAGCGCCCAACTCTTCTGCTTGGGGATGAATTGACAGGGAACCTCGATACTGAAACTTCAAACAAAGTCATGGAGGCTTTAGTTCACGCTTGCGAGCAAGAGAACATCACTGCAGTTTTTGTCACGCATGATGAAGGCTTGGTCAAGTATGCAACCCGTGTCATTCGTATTGACAGTGGAAAAATCATCTCCGATCAAAAAGTCGACAGCTCCGATGAAGATGCTTGATTGGAGGCTATTGGATGTCGACCCTCCTGAATAAGCGCTTGGCACGAAGCCTTTGGCGTACAAAACTCCGGCTCGTAGCCGTTGTTTTGATGGTGTTCGTCGGCGTCTTTGCCGGAATCACTTTTGGCGGTTACGCACACAATCTTGGGGGCATGTATGAGACCATGCAAGCCGATGACGATGGGGGTGCAAATCTTGCAGATCTTTGGATTGACAACCGCAGTGCAACTTGGAGCCCGGGCCAAGTGGATGCTTTCTGCGATTCATTAGCATCAGAATTTGGCTCAAACCCTGCCGCCCTCTTCTCTCTTGATTCATGTGAAGGACGCACCGTTACCCAAGGTACAATGTTCCACACCAATGGCACTGGGGGGCACCTCATCAACTCTTTCTGGCATGGTATTCCTGGTGATGCAAATGCTGACCGCGTATGGATGCCTGAAGGGCATTCCATAGGTCGAACAGCGGCTGCTGCTGATGAAATTGTGATCGATGCTCACGTCACTGAAGCTCTCGAAATCGAGCTTGGAGATACGGTGAATATTAGTGCAGGAAACACGAGTGCTTCTTTCACGGTTGTTGGGACAGGGTATCACCCCTTGCATGTGATGATGGCTCCTGAAGGTACGTTGTTCCCGCCTGAATCAGGCCAGTATGTGGTCGGTTACCTTTCCGATACTGGAATGGCTCGACTGACAGGTCATGCTGTTGGAACAAGTAACACAATTGTTTTGGATGTTGAAGGAACACCGTCCTATGATTTACCTGATACGCCTGAGTATGAAGGTGAAGAAATTGATGTGCTGAAAGGGATTGTTGATGCTTCACTTTCTGCCACCGAATTGGATGCACGCGTTCGAGACCGAGGACAGAATGAACCGGTCGAAGTCATGCGACAAGATTTGGAAGGGACCAAGCGAACAACTGTTCCCTTTACCGTGATGATTGCCTCAATCGCGTCCATCACGATCGTCTTGAGTTTGCAGCGTTTGGTGCAAAGTCAAGCGAAGGAAATTGCTGTATTACGGACGCTGGGCGTCAAGCGCTCATCGCTCATGACCGGCTATCTTGTTGCGCCTCTTGTCATCGGTGGAATTGGCTGTGCGCTTGGTGCCTTAGCAGGGCCATGGGGCATGAATGGAATGCTTGATTTCTATCAAGACCTCGTTGGTATGCCAATCATTGTGCGTACAATTCCGTCATCAATCTATCTTACCGTCATCGGCTCTACCATGTGTGTCGTGTTCCTTTCCGGAGCATTCCCTGCATGGAAAGCGAGTCGACTCGACCCGCTTGAGGTGCTGAGTGGGCAAAATGAAATGCGCGTCGGCTCAAACCTCCTTCGAAAACTCACTTCATGGATGCCTACAACGCTTGGCCTTTCGATTCGTTCAAGCGTTCGCAAACCGATCCGACTTACGATGACATTTATCGCAGTCGGTATTTCTCTGATGCTGTTTGGTTCGATTCAAATGATGTCAGCAGGATTGGAAGAGACGATGGTAGGCGGTTTGGAGAACGACCAATCTTGGGATGCGCAAGTCTACATCATGCCAGATGGGGAGCAACCCGTCTTTGATTGGGCGGAGAACAATTCTGCCAATTATGAAATGCTCATTGAAATGCCTCTTGGCTCAGTTGCTGATGCTGATGATATCGAGCGAACATTCACTCTTGTTGGCATTGATTCATTCGAAAGCGGTATGCGCGCAGTATCCCTTTTGGATGGCAAGGCTCCTTCTGGGAATATGGCAGTCACTCAAGTTGTAATGGAAGAAGGGAGCATGCGCTTCCTCGAATGGAATGTTGGAGAACAACAAACAGTTCACATCAATGGCGCACCACACGATGTCGAAATTGTTGGAACCGCAACCGCGGAACTCGCCCGAACCATGTATTTCCTTCGCGGGGATCTGAGCGAGATTCTTGGTGTCAATGCAACTTCGATTTATTTGGAATTTCCAGAAGGTGTAGAGGTCGACTCAGCTTTAGGTGAAGTTTCGACAGGGGTCGTCAAGCGGCAAACCTTGCTCGATGGCATCAACAGTTTACTGGACCAGCAGACCCAAATTTTCCAGACCATGATGTACCTCGGCCTCCTGTTCACCATTGTTGTGATGTTCAATACGATGATCATGAACGTAGCGGAGCGTGATTTCGAATTGGCTACTTTACGAGTGCTTGGAGCCTCGACCCGCAGCCTAGGTCTGATGCTTCTGTTTGAAAGCCTGCTGATCGGTCTCATTGGCGGTATCGTCGGAGTTTTGTTTGCATACGGAGGAGCGGTCGGATTAGCAGCTTCATTCTCTTCTTGGCAGTTCTTCGTGCCGGTCACGATCGTTCCAAGTGTTGCTTGGCAACTCATGACGGGTGTCATTCTCATCGCTGTGGCTATGACACCGTTCGGAATTTGGCGACTTCGGCGAATGGATTTGGTCGAAAAAGTCAAGGATTTGTCTTCCTAATTCAAGCCTAAACAACCGATGCTACAATAGACAGGTTCCACCTAGGGTGAGTCAATGGATGCGCAGTCGATGGGTATGTTAGCCGCCCTTGGTGGCGGTTTTGGTATCGGTTTGTGGTACATTGTTGCCCGTGGCGATACGAAACTAAACATGCGCCAGGGCATCGGTCCAGAAGGTTTGCGCTACAACACAGGTGGGCCAGGATTTGGCAGCGCCAAACAACAGATCAACGCTAAACTGGCTATTGTCGAAGAACGCCGCCGTGCCCGTGATTTAGCACGTGGTCGCGTCGCTCAACTCGATGCAGAACGCAACGTTCGCAATCAGGCTGCAGAGCGAACGGCCAAGGACGAAGCAAATCGTGTGCGCGATGCAGAACGACTCCGCTTGGCGGCCATCGCAGAAGCCCAAGCCGAAGCGAACGCAGCGTCTCAACAGGCCGAAGATGAAGCAGAGCAGCGACGACGCGACAGGGAAGAAGCTCGACTTGCTGAAGCCCGCTCAGCTCAATTGGCTGAACTTGAAACCGTGCGTCAAAACGAACTGGATGAAGCAGAAACAGCTCGAATCGCAGAAATCGAATCAGCTCGTCAAGCCGACGATATACAATCAAAGCAAGCGGCACAGGCCGCTATGAAAGATCTTCAGGAACGTCTAAGCCGTGAAGGGGCTCGATCTTCTGACGTTCAAGTGTCCTTGATGTGGAACAACTTTAACGACTTGGATTTGCACATCGTATGCCCTTCAGGCGAACGGATACACGGAGGGAATAAAATCTCAAAGTGCGGTGGAGAACTCGACGTCGACGCTAACGTTCGCCCAGAAAGCAAAAAGCCTGTGGAAAACGTCTACTGGCCAGAAGGCACAGCTCCCGCAGGCAAGTATCAAGTCTATGTGCACCATTACAAGAAGCACAAGAAGCGACGGTCTCGAGATCCTACGAAGTTCCAAGTGATCATCAATTCACTTCACGATGAAGACAACGATGGCGTTGTTGATGTGATGGAGTACAAGGCAGCACTCACTCACGGCGATCCAATCATGCTCGTGGCGACCTTTGAGGTGCCGAGTATGGCAGAGCGCCGCCGTCGCAAGCAGGCCCTCGAAGACCGCCTCGCAGCCCTTGAGCGTGGTGAGATCCCAGAAGATGTACTGGAACCTAGTGCGCCATCGGAAACCCCTGAAGTTTCGAATGAATTAATCAATGAACTCAATGAGCGTCTTGAAAGAGAAGGTTCCCAATCGGCAACTGGGACTGAATTGCCGAGTGCCCCTGATTTGGATGAACTCACTGACTCTGCTTCGGATTCGAATTGAGAATCACCTGCTTTCCTTTGAAGGCCAGTTCCTCTTGAAAAGAAGAGAGTTGAAATCCCCCCCTTGTTTGGTTCCGGTATGAGCAGACCCCTGAAGGCCTATTTTTTGGTTTTCCTGATGGCTGCACTGAGTTGCTCTGCTGGCATCAACACCTTTGCCACCCCCCTTCAAGAAGCGACGGGACAAAGCCCAGTTTTGGTTTCTCAATCCTCTGCCCAAGCGGCAGGATTCCAAGAAGGATCGATTTTCACTCAAGCCACAATTGCAATCGGCGCTGAACACATGTGCACCATCCTCGATAACGCATCGGTGGCTTGTTGGGGTAAAGGAGCGGACGGCCAGTTAGGGAACAACGACACATCCGATCAATCAACCCCTGTCTATGTCTCAAGTTTTGGACCCGGCCGTACTGCAAAAGCAATCACTGCAGGAGCTCGTCATACCTGCGCTCTGCTTGACAACGGTTCAGTTTCATGTTGGGGGGAAGGCGAAGACGGACAACTTGGCAACGGTGCATTGCAAAGCACCAGCAGTGTTCCTTCCCCTGTGCTCCCCTTCCCATCGGGGCAAAAAGCGATCACCCTTTCCGCAGGCCATTCGCACACCTGTGCGATCCTTGACGATGGTGCTATTGCATGCTGGGGTGCCGGGTCTGAAGGTCGACTTGGTAACGGGGCCACTTCTTCTTCCGCTTCGCCGCAACTTACAGACTCCCTGGGTGAGAATCGAAGTGCTAAATCCATTTCAAGCGGCCTCTACCATACCTGCACCATTCTTGACAACGGCTCCACACTGTGCTGGGGCAACGGGGCAAAGGGCCAACTTGGCAACGGCGGTGTTGCCTCATCAACCTCACCCGCACCAATCGCAGCAATTCCTTCAGCGTTCAAACCAGTTGCACTTGCCTCGGGCGATGACCACACTTGCGCAATGCTTAGCAAAGGGTCTGTTGTTTGTTGGGGCAGTGGCCTTGACGGCTTTTTGGGAAGCGGTTCCACTTCAGACCAACTCACTCCAGAAGCCGTCGAGCCCTTTGGAGAAGGGCGAACGGCAGTTGCGATCTCTGCAAAGCACAAGCACACTTGCGCAGTATTGAGCGATGGTAATGTTTCATGTTGGGGCGTGAGCGCGAACGGAAGAGGCGGCAATGACGGCGTGGAAAATACGCAATTGGTTCCCACCTTGACATCCAGCCTCGGCGTGAACAGAACCGCTCTTTCAATCACTTCGGGCAACACATACTCATGCGCAATTCTCGATGATTTTTCAGTGTCCTGTTGGGGCGATTCACCACCTGGTGTTCCGGGTTCAACTCAACCCTCGCCAACCCCGTTATCGATACTGCCAGCGCTAAGATCAGTCGCTGTTTCGGAACGGGATTTCAATGGAAATGGCGTGTTTAATATCTTTGAAACTCCGATTCGCTTTGACTTCAAGGCAAGCGGGCTTTCAGCGGGATACAAGCACACCTGCGCCATTCTTGATGACGACTCGATCACGTGTTGGGGTGACAACACAAACGGGCAACTTGGGACCGGGGACAAAACAAACCACTTGACACCAGCAACAACCCTCTCTTTGGGTGCAGGAAGAACCGCACAGGCCGTTGATGCAGGATGGACGCACACGTGCGCCCTGCTCGATAATGGATCGGTTTCTTGTTGGGGTGAGCAATACCTTACTAACAACACAAAGGTCGATTTGACAAGCCCTACACTGGTTGGAGAATTTGGAAGCAACAGAACTGCGGTTCAGATTTCAACAGGATCCTCGGTGACGTGTGCGGTATTGAGCGATGGAACAGTGTCGTGCTGGGGCAAGGGTACTTCTGGCCAACTTGGCAACGGGGCCACGACTTCCTCAACCGACCCTACGCCAACCACAAGTTTTGGAGCGGGCAAAAAAGCCCTCTCAGTGTCCCTTTATACTGATCATGCTTGTGCATTAATCGATGATGGAAACGTGATGTGTTGGGGCAAAAATAATTACGGAAAATTAGGCGACGGGACGGAAAGCCAAAGGAACGCTCCGGTTCAAGTGAATGCTTTCCCTGCCAACACGACCCCGATTTCAGTTTCCGTTGGCAGCCACCATTCGTGCGCCCTTCTCGACGTCGGGGATGTTTCATGCTGGGGCGAAGGCGCCTACGGCCAGAATGGGGATGGAACAAGTACAAAGCGTCCATCTCCAGGGTTGACCAGTGGATTTGGTGCAGGGAAACTTGCAGTTTCAGTTTCATCAGGCGACCACCACATCTGCGCTCTGCTTGACAGTGGCGAAGTTGTCTGTTGGGGTGAGGGTGGGTCAGGGCGTCTCGGAACGGGGAGCTCTTCTCGAGTGTACGTGCCTACGCCAACAGTTTCCTTTGGTGATGGAAAGCTTGCAACATCCCTCTCAGTTGGTTCATACCACGGGTGTGTCGTTCTTGATTCTGGAAAAATATCATGTTGGGGCGCGGGCCTCAACGGTCAACTCGGAAATGGGGAAATCGCAAACCAAGCCTCACCAGTCTTGACAAAGACGCTTGGGCCCTCAGTTTCATCAATCTCAGCCGGTGGCGATCACTCGTGCGCTTTGCTTGGCAACGGTTCAGTTGCATGCTGGGGTCGGGGGGCTGAAGGCCAACTCGGTAACGGGAACACCACAAATCAAATTGCTCCAGTTTTCGTATCCAGTTTTGGTTCAGGCCGCACAGCTGTAGCAATTTCTGTCGGCTGGTACCACACTTGCGCTCTTCTCGATAACGGTTCAGTTTCTTGTTGGGGCACTGGATGGCAGGGGGCATTAGGCAACGGCAATTCAGGACAACAGAATACACCAATCTTGACCACTAGCTTTGGAGCAGGCCGTACTGCAGTCGCTCTTTCTGCGGGACACGGTTATACTTGCGCAGTTCTTGACAACGGCTCAGTTGCCTGCTGGGGTGACAATACCTACGGGCAGTTGGGCGACGGAACCACTCAAAAGCGCTTCACGCCAGTTTTGACCGGTAGCCTTGGGGCGGGACGAACGGCGATTGATGTTACAACGAAGGAATCGCATACATGCGCTTTGCTTGATAATGGCTCAATCTCTTGTTGGGGGAGAGGAATCTCCGGCGTTCTGGGTAACGGCTCCTCGGTAAATCAGAATACACCCACATTAGTCAGCAGTCTTGGCGTTGGTCGGACTGCAGTAGCGATCTCTGCTGGTGCCATGCATACCTGTGCAATCCTCGACAATGGCGAAGTCTCTTGTTGGGGGTACGGAAATGGTGGCCGATTGGGGAATGGAGTGAGGCCTGACAAATACACGCCTACCTTGACGAGCACCCTTGGTAGCGGAAGAACTGCAGTTGCCATTTCTTTAGGATTTGATCACACATGTGCCGTCCTTGACGATGGCTCAGCGTCGTGTTGGGGTGTTGGCTCCGATGGCCAACTTGGCAACGGAGGGACATCTGATCAATTCAATCCAACCCCTGCTAGCAGTGTTGCTTCTGAGCGCAGTGTTGTTGAATTGGCAGCTGGAAAATACCGCACGTGTGTGCTCTATGACAACCAATCTGTTGCTTGCACTGGAAAGGGTACCGCCGGTCAAATTGGAAACAACGACACTTCAAACCAAGTCAATTTCACCTACACCATTCCTCTTGTGATTCCGCGTTCCCTTGCCATTGACAATGGGGACCAAGACGGTGACGGCGTTGCCGATCCGTTAGACGCCTATCCTGAAGACATCATGCGCACGGTGAAATGCGTTGCACCGACCTATGGTCGATACGCATGCACCACGGTGGGACTTGGCAAGTACGTGCCTGCGAATGATGCAATCTATCCCACTGATGCATCCATCGGCCATTATGTTGACAAAGTTGGACAAATCGGAGAACGACCGTGCCCCGTTGGCACCTACAACCCAACAACAAGTGGTGAAAGCATCAACGCCTGTTTTGATTCCACAGCGGGCCACTACGTCGACCTCATCGGCCAAGGCGAACAGTTACCTTGCGATGTGGGGACCTTCCAACCTGGCACCCGTTCGCAAGCATGCCTTCCTTCTGACTTGGGTCACTTCGTCAACATGACCGCTCAAACTTCGCAAATACCATGCCCCATCGGGACCTTCCAAAACGAAACTGAACAAGTCGACTGCCGGCCAGCAGAATGGGGCCATTATGCCAATGAAACGGGGCAAGTGAACCAAACAGCATGCCTCGAAGGATCTTATAACCCCGACAACGGTTCAATCTTTTCAACAGATTGCCAGCCAGCGGACATCGGTCACTTCGTCAATGAGACGGGCAGGTACAACCAAACTGCATGCCCCATCGGTACCTTGCAAAATCAGACGGGGCAATCTTCCTGCCTCAACGCTTCACGCGGTTCCTATGTTTCGCTTCTTGGTCAATCCACCGAAGTACCGTGCTCAGTGGGCACATACAATCCACTTCGTGGAGCAAACAACTCCACGTGGTGCCTTCCAGCAACTCGCGGTCATTTCGTGAATGAAACAGGCCAAGGTGATCAAACCCCATGTGATCCAGGCACCTACAATCCATTGAACGGCTCTTCTGATCCAAATGATTGCTTAGCAACAGACATTGGCCACCATGCTGAAGCCTTTGGACAGTGGAATCAAACCGAATGCAGCCTTGGAACATTCGTAAACCAAACCGGCCAAGTCTTGTGCACCGATGCCGATCCTGGCCATTTCGTGAATGAGACTGCCCAATCGGTTCAGCTCGAATGCAGCCGGGGTACATTCCAACCCGCCAGTGGCCAATCGGAATGCACACCTGCTTGGGGCGGCCATTTTGTACCCCTCAAAGGTCAATATAATCAAAGTGAATGTGGGCTTGGCACGTTCAACCCGAACATGGGTTCAATCAATGCCTCTGATTGCGTTGATGCCACACCTGGTCATTTTGTCAACATGACGGGTCAAGAACTGCAAACTCCCTGTCAAAAAGGAACATACAACTCAAATGCCGCCTCCAATAATTCACAGGACTGTCTCAACGCCTCGCTGGGGCACTATGTGGATGAAGAAGGGCGCGCAGATGAAACACCGTGCCCTTTGGGGAGCTACAATCCAACAACGGGTGCAAATGCATCCACTTCGTGCGAATTGGCTTCGCGGGGGTACTACGTTGACCTCCCGGCCCAATCCATCGAAATCGCATGCCCTATTGGGACGTACAATCCAATGCCAGGGAGGGGTTCCATCGATGATTGCCTCGACGCTGAACCCGGCTCTTATGTTTTGGAAACCGGTCAGAATCAAACAATACTTTGCCGCGTTGGCACCTACAATCCAATTTCAGGCTCGACATTGGAGAGCGATTGTTTGTGGGCTGATTCCGATCATTATGTCAAACTTGAAGGTCAGTCGGAACAGACCGAGTGTCCACTCGGGATGCATCAAGATAAGATCGGTCAATCATCGTGCCTTCTTGGTGAATCCTCTTCCTCGTCCACTGAAATCACACCGCAAAATACGTTTAAAATACTCTTCCTCGTGCTCTTTAGTTTCATGATTCTCATGGTGTTTATCTTAGATCGTCGAATGAAAAGGCGCAGGGATCGAGACCGCCCACCAGGGGAAGATCGACCTGTGACGAAAATGGCCAGCAAGTATGGGTATTGAACCGTTCATCGACCAACAACAATAAGAGCCCAACTTCAAACCAGAAGCCATGGATGTTCTATCACACTGGCTATGGGGCATGGCCGTTACGCGTGGGAAAGTGAAAGCCAGAGTCGCTGGGCCAATGGGAGTGTTGCCTGACTTAGTCGCATTTGTTCCTGCATCGATTGTGGGGGCCTTTACTGGATTTCAGAAACCAGAGATTAATGATAATACTGTCACTGCAGACTTCCACCCGCTTTCCTGGGGTATTTACCAGTGGAGTCATAGCCTGATTATTGTTACAATTTGTTGCCTCTTAACGTGGCTTTACTTAGAGAAAAAAGGAACGCCTAAGTTCATGCAGGATTTATTCCTTTCAACATATACGCCTGGAAAACAAGCATTCATACTTTGGACACCGTGGTTTTTTCATATCTTGACAGATATACCATCTCACACGCTCAAATTTTTCCCGACCCCAGTGTTTCATCCGATTTCAGATCTCATGTTTGATGGAATCAGGTGGTCGACTCCATGGTTTTGGTTTACCAACACCACACTCCTGATTGCAGCTTGGATCTTTATCCTTTACAACGAAAAGAAAACATCCGCTCAATAACAATTCATTCTTTGATTTACCTTATCAAGCATGTAATCGCTCCTTTGGTTATTAATTTACGATACGGTGATTATTAACTTTTTACAAAAGGTTATTATCAAGGGAGCCGGAC
The DNA here is from genome assembly GCA_905182125.1 of uncultured Candidatus Poseidoniales archaeon. Classification (GTDB taxonomy): domain Archaea; phylum Thermoplasmatota; class Poseidoniia; order Poseidoniales; family Poseidoniaceae; genus MGIIa-L1. The sequence goes on along the minus strand of CAJJAV010000010.1, from coordinate 21,136 downwards.
GCAAACACATGGACCGCCGTACCTCTCAGAACCAGAGAAAAGTTCGATTTCAAAATACTGTCCGCCGCCAAACGAAGAAGACAAAGCCAGTGGAAGTCGTTGCCAAATCCGAAGACCCTTCTTGTCAAACCCATGGTTGCGGCTGTGGAAACTAAGAACTAAGCACAAGTTGATCTTTTGTATGTATCTCCATTGTCAGCCTTGACAATGTATGAACCAAATCTTAGCGCTCAGAAACACTCTTTGTTACACCATAGGAGAGGAACTTCATGGTAGGGCTACCAATGCAGTTCGGCCGACAAACCGCTGCCAATCAAGACAGAATGTCATGCAGACGGTTGTCATCTGCTGCCTTACGGATTGAGCGAGCGATTCGGCGTCCAGTGGACATGCGTGTCTCGTTGATATCTGAATAAGGGGAGCCGCCAACAAACGGATTTGATCCAGCCACAATGCGTGCACTGATTTCGAACACTTTGAATTCAAGTTGGTCAGTGACGATGGTTTCCAAACAGAATGGTCCGAGCATACCACGGCTGTTTTCTTCAAGTTCAAACGATGCAGCAACGGTTCCTTCAGCCATCTCAAAGGCACGAGGGAGCAGGGACTCTCGGATCACAACTGGTTGGTTGCCTGTGACGACAAACGATGGCTCAAGAGCCATTTCACGAAGGTCTCGCAACGATCCAAGTTTATAGAATTCATCGACGTTTGATTCGTCTCTTCGGTCCATAGACATGAGTTCCAATCGTCCGAGGTTCTTGCCAGCATGTTTGCCACGGCCTTGAACTTGGAAGCCATCTTCAGCGGTTGGGTCAAAGAAAAAGTGGAGGTAGTAACGGCATCCAAGGACGTATTCTTGGATGGTGAATTCTTCTTCAATATCGACGTTGCGTCGGAAATCTCGGTAATCTCGTGCGATGAAGTAGCCCCGTCCGCCCTTTGCTCCAGCGTACTTGACAATGACAGGCCCATCGATATCGTGCGGGTCTTCAAGCACACGTGGCATGGTGCAGCCACCGCTTTCAAGCCACTGGCGTTGTCGTGCTCTGCTGCTTTCCCAGTGAAGGATGCCTCGGTTGCCAAAGGTCGGTACCTCAAGAGCTCCGAATTTGTCCGAACCAAGGTATTCAACCAGCGATCCGTGTGGGATGATGACCACGTTACGCTCTCGGAACCATTCTGCATGGTCCAACATCTCATGGTAATGATCGAGCATCAACCATTCATCAGGTTCAGCCCCTGGGAAGGCTTTGTAGAAGCGGCGACGGATTTTCACCGACAGCAATACCGAGGGTTTTGAAGCCCTCCATTCGGGCTCCATGAAGTATCTGAAGGGAGGAGTGCGAGGCGACGACACCGATGACGATGTTGTCTGCGTCATAGTCTGCGAGCCAATTCTTCAAACTATCAGAGTGTACGACCATGTCGAGGGGTTCCGTATTTGCTCTATGAGGGTTATGTTTGAAGAAGCGGTTTTTGAACTGAAAAAACCATCCTCCTAAGGAGCGAAACTGGCGCAAGAACGACAAACCCCCACGAGCAGGGATTGATGATGGTTTGGCAGAATCTGTTGCTCCGAATTCTGCTTTCGGGAGGCATTGTGGTAGCAGCGAGTGAGGTCGCCAAGCGAAACAGCCTCCTCGGCGCTTTGCTCATTTCATTGCCTCTAGCCTCGATTATGACGCTCGTATGGCTTTACCATGACACGGGAGATGCTGAACGCATTGCTGTTTTTTCGAACGAAGTGCTGTGGCTTGTTTTACCTTCGCTGGTGCTTTTCATCGCTCTCCCATTGTTGCTCGCACGTGGGATGGATTTCTGGCCCGCCCTTTGGATTTCGATGTCGATGACTGCGGGGTGCTACGCTGTTGGAATCTCCATTGCCAACAAGGTCTTCGCTAGCGCTTGACCGTGCTCAATCAATCCCCAACCTTCACCATTCGGGTGAAGAGTTCAAGGGCTCGTTGAAGATGTCGCCTCATGGCCGAAGGTTCCCCAACACATCGAATGACTTACGGAGGCTACCTGCGTTTGAATGAAGTTCTGGACCTACAAGATGGTCCAGAAGGTTACGGTCCCGCCCTTTGCAACGATGAACAACATTTCATCATCACCCACCAAACCTTCGAACTTTGGTTCAAGATGGTCTTACGAGAATTGAAGGAATCACATTCAATCCTTAACAGGGATCATGTCGAAGAGAAGTCTTTGCCCCAGCTGGTGCACCATCTAGATCGGGTGACCGAAATCTTCCGATTGCTTGCCAATCAGTGGAAGGTCATGGAAACCTTAGCGCCTCAAGATTTCCTCGCTTTCAGAGATAAGTTAGGGACTTCTTCAGGTTTTGAATCTTGGCAAATGAGGGAAATGGAAGTCCTCCTCGGCCTTGAAAATGAACAGCGAATGGGTGGGATGGACCCGCTGCTTCACATGAAGAAACTCGCTTCCGAAGGGAAAGTGAGTGCCAAAGTGTTGTCAGATTTTCAAGTCACTTCCAACGCCCCTTCCCTCAACGATGCACTGTGTGCGTGGCTTGCTCGAACTCCAATTAATGGGTCACTCTCCGGTGCACCAGGTGATGCAGAGATCATCGCAGCATTCGTCGATGGGCACCTCGAGGTCATGGAACGCCATGGCGAAGATGTCATCGCACACATCGTTGCAATCGGCCACGGTGAAGAGGCTCAGGTACGGCCACGCATCGAGGCAGCCCGTATCCAAGCTGAATCATTCCTCAAGCCAGAGGGCGTGATCTCTCGCTCTAGAGCAGGTTTGTTGTTTATTGAATCGTACCCAGAACTCCCCTTGCTTTCGTGGCCGAGAAAACTCATCGATGCTTTTGTCGGACTCGAACAAGGCATGCTGCTGTTCCGCTCTGCTCACGCTCGTATGGTTGAACGGATGATTGGACGACGCATGGGCACAGGTGGATCAAGCGGTGTTGATTACTTGGATGCTACAACAAAATACAGAGTGTTCGTCGATTTATGGGCGGTACGTACCATGCTTGTCAAGCGAGAATCACTGGCTGATGTTAGCCAACCCGAATTCTACGGGTTTGCAATAAACGAGTAAACTCAATCGAGGTGAGGGTCGATGTCGATTGGGATCAACTCGTGTTCGTATTCATAGAGCGCAATCTTGAGCGGGTCCAATACAAATCGGACGTTGGCTTCGTCAAGACCGTAGAGTGAAATAAGTTCTTCTCGGAATGCTTCACGAAGAACCTCTTCGTTGGCATAAAGTGGCGCACCCATTCCAATCTGAAGTGCGCGTGCACCAATGATTCGGGCTCGTTCGAAGCGGGTATGGAGTCGTGCTGGCTTGACCATGAGAGATGCACCTGCGAACAGTGTCGCAAGTTGCCGACTTACCTACTCTTCTTGAACCTAACCCAAGGGCTTGACCGGCAGGAAGGTCCTATTCTTGTTCAGATGCAGCCATTGGAGTGGATTTGAGAGCGTTCTTCCACATGACCAGGGCCGGTGCTAAAAGCACCAGTAAACCAACCATTGTCGCCATGGCTAGGCGAGCACCAGAAGTTTGTTCGATAGCGGACATGACCCTCCCATCTTCGTTGTCGATGAGATCTAAACCCGCTGCCGGGTTTTCAGATTTCACAGTGAGACTCCGTTCACCATCGGTTTCAAGCATCACCACGAGACCAGTACCATTCATTTCTAAGATCTGGCTGATGTTCCCCTGCAAGGAAGTGGCGTTGAAATGGGCAGCTCCAATGACCATGTTCTGATGTGTGTAGTTTTCAGTTTCATGCTTTACGTCACCTAAGCGCCATACAGAAACAGTACCGTTGACCGAAGAGTTCCACGTGAGCAATGTGTTGTTGAGCGCAACCGTATCCAGACCCGCAAACGTCGTTGTGCTGTTGCTCATCACGTCACCAAGGTCTTCCGCTTGGCTGATGCCGGTAAGCAAGCCTTCCCCATTGTGAATCAGGCTTGGTAAAAACAGCAACCTGTACATCCAATTGAATCTAAGATTTGAGTCATTGTTGTAGGATATGTCCAACGGTGAGGGGTGATGTCGCATAACAAACGCATCGGTTGTGTTGATGGCGTCGATGTCGCTGTCCACCACTTTGCAAGGTTCGCACCAATCAGCGCCAAAGTATTCGATGAAATGATCAGGGCGAATCTGTTCACACCCCTCTTCGAGACCGAGGCAGGCTTCAGACAAATAGAGCACATCAAGTGTAGCGCCTTCTTGCACAGAACTCGTTTCTTGAGCGGCAGCCCCCTCTAAAATCGAACCACTGGAAGCAAGCACAACAACAAGCACTGCAAATGAACACATGAAATTCCTTCCCTCCATGATGCGTGGGTATAGGAATGTGTTCAAAAGGGGTCCCCTCTCACCTTTGCACATGGAGGGTGTATGGTGGCGTCGCCCCTCAACCCTCCCTCTCGTTTTGTTGGGAATGGCGCTTGTCATCATCGTTGCCGGTGGAACAATTCGCATCAATGATGCTGGTGAATCGTGCCCAGATTGGCCTCAGTGTTTTGGAACCTGGGGCTTTGACATCTCAGTTGATGAACAGGCTGCTTACTGGGAGGCGAATCCCGAAGAAGTTGATTCACGGGGCGAAGACCACCGTTACACAACGTTCGAAATTTTCACTGAATGGATTCATCGAGCCATGGTTGGTATCATCGCATTACCAGTTCTCGCCAACGCCTTACTGTTGCGTTCAAAGCGAGCAACATACGGAACGAAGGCCTACCAGTTGGCTGTTTTCGCAGGTATCATGCTGATTCTTCAAGCGACTGCAGGAGCGCTTACAGTGTTCTTCGATAACGCCGATTGGTCGGTTGCCCTTCACTTATCGATGGCGTGTATCTTCTCAGCCGCTTTCATTTTCCAGCATATGGAAATGAGATCAAAAGAGGGTTCCTTCCATCCACTGTTCTATCTTCCAGAAGCTTTTGTCGTGGCCAATAAGCGTCGTATCGACGCCATGGTTGGAGCGGTGTTCACCTTGCTCATTCTTGGTGCATGGGTCTCCTCAACAGCAGGTGGCCAGTACAATCAAGGGTGTTCAGTCGGATTCCCAACCGGCTGGCCAAAGTGCAATGGCAGTGTTCTTCCTTCGTTTGATGGCCCAGGTGTGCTTGTTCAAATGGTCCATCGCTTCGGGGCATTGATTGTTGGCCTGGTGTTGGTGGCGGGGTCAGCTCGAATCCGTTCAGAGGCCAGAGAGCATAATGCAGGAACAAGCATTGGGCGAATCACCGATATTACCGCTGGATTCTGGATGCTGAACGTCATGATTGGAGGCACTTACATCATCGCAGCTAAAATGGACAATTTCCCTGAGTGGGTCTCACTCCTGCATCTCGTCGTAGGCATCACAGGTTTGCTCATCGCCAGCAGTGCCTTGTTTTCAATGAATATCTCAGCCTCTCATTTCAGTGATAGAACAGAGGAGGCATAACCTTGGATTTGGGTGCTGACGAGGTGGTTCAGACCCCGCACCCAGGTTGGTTCAATGTGTTTCGTCAATTGATGAAGTTGCGAGTGATTGTTCTGTTGCAGGTGACTGCCATTTGTGCGATCCTCGTTCATGATTTGGTGACACCACTCGAACGAACATGGACAGATACCATGTTCACCATCTTCATCACTGTTGTTGGAGGCACCCTTTCTGCCGGTGGATCAAACGCCATCAACATGTGGTACGATGCAGACATCGACCCGTTGATGAGGCGAACCAAGAACCGTCCTGTGCCACAGGGGCACATCTCAGCCCGTGGGGCTTTGGCGTTTGGAACGACCATTGCTGTTCTCGGATCCTCGCTCTTTTTTCTCGTCAGTTGGAAGGCAGCCTTTTGGTCGTTTTTCTCGGTGTTCTTCTACGTCCTCATCTATTCGATGTGGTTGAAGCGACGCACACCTCAGAACATCGTCATCGGGGGTATTGCAGGTGCGACACCGCCGCTGATTGGCTGGGCTGCAGCAGCAGGCGATTCTATTTTGGAAGGATTGAACCCTCTTGCGCTTGGCTCCCCTGTGCCATGGTTGTTTTTTGCCTTGATTTTCTTTTGGACCCCCCCTCACTTTTGGGCACTGGCGTTGTACCGCTCAGGTGAATACGCAAAAGCCGAAGTGCCTATGATGAACGAAGTTCGAGGCCCTGAGCATACCATTTTTCTCTCCAAAGCCTACTGCCTATGCTTGCTTCTGCTCGGTAGTGTCCCATGCTTTTGGCCGAGTTCAGGCTTACCTCTGCTTTGGGCCTTCATTGCCGGAGGCTTGACCGTATGGTATGCAAAATCAGTTTGGGACATCGATCCACTGGAAGAACTCGATGAAAATGGGCGCATGCCAAAAGCTGCGAAATCATTCTTCCGCTCGTTGTATTACCTCGGATGGATGCACCTCGCCCTTGTGTTGGTGTGCGTGCCTCCTTCCTCTTGGCTCGGTCCACTTGGACCACTTTGATGCCTCAGTGGCCTGTTTAACAGCGATAAGGCTCAGCCAGACCCCACCGTCATGTTCATGACTGCTTCATCGGTCGGCGGCTTTGTCTGCGGCAGTCGCATAGCCTGGCCATTGCGCTGGATTGCTAATCCAGTGGTGTCTCACCTCGGGAGTTCAAATCTCCCCTGCCGCGCCATAGTTGACTTCAATCGAAGAAGTCATCGAATTCGTCAGCCGCTGTCGCACCGCCTGCTCGGCGTTTTCTGGCAGAGATCACTCGCTTCAATCGCTTTCGCTTTTGCAGCAGAATGGGGAGGGAGATGATTGACAACACCAACACAATCAGTGAAGCGAGACCTGTGGTCTTGAATTCGTCTTCTTGCATGTAATCGGTTAACGTACCCAGCCAAGGGACACCCAACGGTGGTTCTGGCTCTGGCTCTGGCTCTGGGATAAGGTGTTGATAGAAGTCCCACCATTCATCTTGGATGTAGACACGTTCGACGTTTGGTGACGGGTAAGCGGTTGTGGTTTCTTCATTGCCAACAGCATCAACAGGTGCGAGAATGAAGTAATATGTTCTGAGGGGCCTTAGGCTTGAATCCTCAACACCAGATTGATTGTAATACCCCATTTCACCAGGGGTTGAAGCAATGTTCTCCAAAATGGGTGTTAAGAACCTGACATCAATGCCGTTTGGTTCTTGTTCGATCATGTACAGGTTCCAAAACAGTTCCCCGTTCGCTTCATTCTCTGGCCAAGTCCATGTGAGGTTGAGTTCGTAGCACATGTTCCAGTCATTGACGATTTTGTAACACTCAGAGTCGTTGGTGAAGGTTGAGCTGTGTTGGAAGTTGCTGATGCTTGAGACCGGTGGAATTGCGTCACCACAAAAAGCGCTTGCTTGGCCGTTCTCATCTAAGCTGACATTGATGTGTTCGAAGTCGGGGGCTCCTTCACGGTTCGCTGGCATGATGGCATACGATGCACAATCTCCGGTCGCCAATGGTACGGGGTCCGTCCAGTTATTTGATGAAGCATCGATTGAGGCAACAAGCGAATCTCCAGTCAATTCTTTCCAAATGAATGTGTTCACGCCATTGCTTGGGTTGGGGAAAAGGGTACCTGCCTGTTGAACAATCAGTAACTTGTAGATGTTCCAGCCACCGATGTAGGGATTTGTTGCATCGCCTGATGCGGTCCAGTTGAGGTGCAATTGTCCACCTTCGATTTGTGTGCTGGTCAGGTGCCCTGTGCTCAAATTTGCAGCAGGAGATTCTCCAATGATGAGAATCACACCATTCGTTGTGAGGGTGACATCGATCGTTCCATCTTCATTGGTCGTGGAATCGCCAAGGTAGTCCCAGATGTAGTCATCCAAGGTTGGTAAGTAGCGTACACCCACGGACTCGAGGGGGATGTTTTCAGGCAGCAGCGCAGTCAAATTCAATTGAATGTCCATCCAATCCATGCCGACTTCGGGTGAGTCATCAATGGTCGAGAGGATTTCAAAAGAAAGCAAGAGCAGTGGCTCCTTCCCTTCACCAATCCCGTAAGATGTGCCGAGCACGGGGAGGGATGATTCGAACCTTAAGTATGCAGAAGTGCGTGCGACGGCTTGACCGCTAAACAGTTCGCCATTGTCCAATGAGATGTATTCGTAAACCGTGATTTCTTTGTGAACAGACTCCAATTCACCAAACACATCGGTGACACGGAGGGTTACAGTGTGGTCGCCAAGTCCGAGGGTCCCACCTGATACATTCAACGCAGCACCATACCCGAGGTTGATGATACCAGAGACCCACCACGAGTAATTGAGTGGACCAGCGGCGGTGGCGCTGTTTCGAGCGCTCATCAGAATGTTTTCACCGGTCGTGTATATGCCGGTTGCACTGGCTTGATCGATGTTCGCATTGATGTCTCCTGCGACGAGGTCAGCGACCTCAGAGAGGGCGTTATTGCTGTACTTCGTTTCATCACCTTCGTCGTGATTCGCTGGGACTTGAATCGTGAGCGTACGATCTGCACCAACGGTTGTAACGTTGAAAAAGCACGTCCGAGTTTCTCCCGGGTGGAAGGCATACAGCATACATGATGTTTCATATTCGACCTCACCAATTGGGTCATAGACTTGGAAAGCCACTGAAACCATGTCTACGGATTTGTTACCGATGTTGGAAACGATGGATGTAACCATGCTTGTCCCGTAATAATAGGTCATTGAGGTGGGATCATGCGAGGGGACCATCGAGGTTGCTTGGAGGTCGATGGTGTCATCGAATACCACGCTGACCGAGGTTATATCGTTGCTTTCGTCAAGGTCCCCGTACGGTGTGCCCGTGCTGCTGAACAAGCCCCATTTGAGTGTAAATTCGCCTTCTGCGCTGTTGTTCATTTGAGGGAGTGAGCGAGTGAAGGGGGATTGACCGCCCCATGAAGGGAGGTTGGTAAAAGTGGTGTAGGCATCAGAGATCATGGTAGGCGATGCATCAATGGTCCAGAGTTGCCAGCCAAGGTTTGCTTCGAAATTACAGGTACCACATGCATTCACAAGGCCCTTTGCATTGAGGACATAATCCGTACCTGTGTTGAGGACAACGGCGCCATCGTATGTTGCCGTTGCTTCCAGATCCTCAAGTGGATTGTAGGTGGTGTCGACTTCTAAATCAACATACGAGCGCGTCAAGTTGACGGTAAGAGTCAACATGTCATCGGATGCATCTTGGTCGTTGACTTCAAATGCATAAACGATCGTAAAGGTGCCTTGGTCTCCTGATGGATTCCAATCAGCATCCGCTGTAACATTGGTGGTGAGGCCAGGGAATATGCTCGAAAGGGAGAACGAACCGCTTGCATCAGCGTTCGATTTGCAGACAGGGCCGGTCATGTCGCCCTCGCAGACGAACCACTTCATCGCCCGGTTTGAGCTCGTGCCTAAGCCTTGATTTGAAATTGTGGCCTCGAAACTAAGCGGGTCCCATGAAGAGGCCCATGAATCATCGAGAGGGGACAAAGAGGCCATGATGCCTAGATCTCCACTTTCTTCGGCAGCAGTTGCTGGCAGTGAAATAAGGCCTGTTAGCGATGCCAACAGGAGCAGAAACACCATGGAGAAACTGCCCGTTTTTTGGCCGCTTGATTGTTGCGTCCGGTTCGACATTGAACGATGGCTCGCATGGGGGATTCAAAGACTCATCGCCCCCGAAGGGGGGGAAGACCCCCGAATTTCACCTTCTGTCCTCACACCATGCGGCAACCTCTTGAAGCGCCGAACCTCACCCACAAACATGCGCAGTAAGGAGGTTCGTTCGCTTGAAAGAGACGAGACAGCCCTCACCGCAGTTATTGAATTCCTCTCTGCCTTTGCCTTATTCTTGATGATCCTCACGGCCTTCCTCTCCCTGGCTCAATTACAAATGGGTTCGAATGATCCAGCAGTTGATCGGCTCGACCGAGCAGCAGTGCAGGGTTTGGACCGCCTCACCTCCGACGGTGGATGGTTTGTTCCGGCCAATGAAACCGGTATGGATTACAACAACGCCACAACCGACTGGCATGAACAAACAGCGGAGGCCTTGGACGAGGGGCGCATTCAAGCAGGATTGGTCACCAATGGTACCCTTGACCCGGTCAAAATAAACGCCATCCAGAACTTAACTGAAGGTGACATGATCGATGGTTTAGGATTGGATGAAGGTTTTTCTCTTCACCTCTCGATCGAAGTGGTTTCCAGCACCAACTCAAGTCGAATCGGCGCCATGCTGTTTGATGGTGGTACAAACCGCAAAACAGCATCTGCTTCTTCGACAGCAAACCGTCAATTCATCCAAGATGGTGAAGTCTGGCAGGTTGTCCTTGAAGTGCATCGCGGTGGGCGACTCAGCAACGACCTCCACATTACCGAACTTATGACCCGTCCAGCAAACGGTGGGCCAGAATGGATTGAAATCTATAATCCGAATGACTTCGCCATCGCCCTTCGCGGTTGGTCGCTCAACCATACCTCCTCGGCCATCACCTCTGATTATCTGTTTAAATCGGGTGTCATCGCTGGGAAGGCTACCATGGTTCTGACCGGCGATCCGAGTTCACAAGCGATTGGAAACGCCTCACAAGTCATCGATTTAGGTGTTGACGGATTCCTCGGTGTCGGGATGTTCAATGGCATGAGCGATGGCAGCGGGGTTCTCACCTTACGCTACACTCAGGTGGATGAGGCGCGCCCCTACGACATGTTCCGTGCTGAATGGGGTGGCGACACAAGCCTGTTCATGATCACAGGCCAATCGCTGGCATGGGACGGAAATTCGACTGCCTTGACTTCGTGGTCTGTTCAGCAGGTGCCTTCACCTGGTGACGTTTGACGAGGCTGACTGTTTGCATCTCCAATGCAATCCTCCTAGGCTTGGTGGGCGATTGCTTGATGAACCCGGGCCGGTTGGTTGGGCATGTTACCATGCAACCAGCCGCCGTTTACACCCGGGACCGATGTGTCACTGGGATTCATGGATTGGATGAGATTCTCCGTGGCGGTATCCCATACGGGTCCACCGTGTTGGCTGCAGGTACTTGTGGTTCAGGAAAAACCACCCTTGGAATGGAGTTCCTCGTACGGGGAGCCCTCGCAGGCGAAGCATGCGCCCATTTCACCGCAACTGAACCATCGGTCAAACTCCTCGAGAACATCCGCCAATACGCTTTCTTCGACATGAACATGGTCGATTCAGGACTGATCAACGTTTTTGATATGGACGTTCTTTACTCTTGGCTCGGCTTGGAAAAAGCCTCGTTCGAGTTGGATGACGTTCACGCTTTGATCAAAGCAATCGTCGACATTGTCAACACCATTGGGGTGACGCGACTTGTGATCGATTCGGTGACAACCCTCTGTTACAAGATCAAATCAGAACAACTGATTCGTGACTTCTTATTCACTCTTGGAAAGAAATTGGCGACCCTCGGTTGCACAACCATCCTCATCTCCGAGATTACTTCAGCGACCGAGAACGCCCACTGGTCTTCATTCGGTGTGGAAGAGGCAATCGCTGACGGCATCATTGTGATGGGTGACGTGGAACGAATGGGGCACTTGCTTCGATTCCTACAGGTGGTCAAGATGCGAGGTACGGCGCACAGTCGTGCCAAACACGCCATTGAACTCACGCCGCTTGGCGTTATGCTCACACCAATGCTCAAATGGGGCGCACAAAGCGATAAAACCTCGCGATGGGGGTCATGATTATGTTTGAACTGGATCAGAGAATAGCAGAACAACTCACCGAAGTAGCACTCAACAGTGCGGTGCAAGTGCGCTGCGGCAACTCCAACGCCTTCATGGTCACGGCGAGCACAATCATTCCTCTCATGCAAATGTTCGAAATGGGTGGCGTGTACATCAGCGCAAACCGTGGAGCTGTTGAAATCATTGAGGCTTTCGAATCCATCGGCATCGATGTATCGAAAATCCAGTTCATCGACCTGGTCTCATCTGGTATCCTCGGCGGGACGGATGTGCCTTATTCCAATATTCACTTCGTCGACAGTCCAATCATGCTCGAATCAGTGCTTCTTCGCACCCTCTACATCTTGCGAACCACCTCATCAGAGCGCAACTTTGTCTTCCTCGACAGCGTCAACGCACTTGCCATCTACAATGAAGACCGCATTCTTGCGGAATACCTTCACACCTTCATCAACACCTTCCGCCAGCGAGAAATCCTTTCCGTTGTTCTGAATGTACCCGATCAAACACCGCCATTGGTGTTGTCGAATCTTGATCTTTATTGCACCGATTTAATCGATCGAGGCCAGGTCGTTATCCATTGAGGTGAACAGATATGGCACGCAAGTTTGATTTTGATCCCGAAGATGAAGAGTTCTTCAGCATGGTGGGTTCCTTCGGTGTGCCTAAGTTCGACAATGAAATGCATGGTGGTATCCCTCGAGGTTTCACGTTGATTGCGTTCACCGATACAGGGTCTGGAAGCGAATTGTTCGCTAAGCAATTCACCTCGCCTGCAGAAGAATCAGAAAACACACTCTATGTCTCGACAAACGAAGGCCAAGCAGAGATTGTTCGGATTTTCCAAAAATACAGTTGGCCAATGGACATCAACGTACGCACCATCGGTGAAGAATACAATTCAACGGTTCTCGAACGAGAGTTGCTTGCCAGTCGCTACCGCTTGGAAGGCTTCCAACTCGCTGACATTCAACGGCTTGCCCAAACTCGCTTTGTTGATGAAACCAACCAAGATTACCTCACCGAAGTGACCAATGAAATCATGGCTCTGGGTCCTTACTTCCGAGCGGTCGTGGACAGCCTCGACTTTTTCCTTCAACGGGAAGATCCAGCCCGAGTTGTTGCCATGGTGCGTATGCTCCAAGCTCACGCTCAACTCCATCGCGGATTGTTGCTCATCTCGGTCTCGACCAACGGTCTTGACCCCGTGATCAAGCAAGAACTTTCATCGATTGCAGACATGGTTCTCTCGTTCAAAGTGCGTACCATCGGAACCGACTTCGAAACCTCAATGATCGTTTCCAAATTTAGAAACGCGCCAGAGAACTTGAAGATCCTCGTTTTCCGGGTAACGCCCGAAGAAGGAATCACCCCGGAAACTGTCGAGCGCATCGCTTGACGGGGTGGGTATTGCGCCCAGTTTTGGGCCTGGCAATACGTCGACATGTCCAAAGAGGTTGGCAGATGCGCATGGGTCATGGGAAGCAGAGAAGCGACTGGAGGTTACGACCCCTCTGGTATCGATTTGGACGCATGGACCATCCTTGAGGCACAGTTGGAAGCGACCATCCCGAATTACGACCGCGTCAATAAGCTCATGACGTTCGGGCAGGACAAGCGCTGGCGACGAAACGTTCGCAATCATGCTGAGCCAGGGATGAAAGTCCTCGAAGTTGGCTGTGGTCCCGGTTCGTTTGCCGAAGATTTGGTCGGCCTCGAAGTGACCTGCCTCGACCCGTCACCAGAAATGTTGAAAGTCGCCAAAAAGCGCGTTGATTCCGCTCGATTAGCACGCGGCGAGCCACCAGCAGATTACGTCGAGGCTATCGCAGAAGCAATCCCGCTTCCTGACAACACCTATGATGTGGTGTTTTGCTTGTTTTCTTTCAGAGACTTCCAAGACAAACGGAAGGGGCTTGAGGAGATCTATCGGGTCCTCAAACCCGGTGGCCGTTTAGTCATCTGTGATGCCGGCAAGGCAAATTGGTTGCATGGTTTTGCAGGTCGGATTTGGATGGCAACTGTTGTCCAATGGATTGCTCGATACGTCACCAAAGACAAGAACCACCCGTGGAAAGGTCTTGCTAACACATATTCGCACTATGGCACAAATGGGTATTACCGTGCCATGATCAAGGACGTTGGCTATGAAGGTGTCCAAGGCCGTTTACTGTTGCCTTTCGCCATGGCCAGCCGGTTCCGTGCAACCAAGCCTAAGCAGTAATTCAACGCTCTAGGTGCTCTTTACCCCTCTAGAGCCCCCCCCATTAGCCTCATAAACCCCCTCCTGTTCAGCGAATTTGCTGGTGATTATCTTGGGTATGGCCGATGTCCTTCGCAAAATCAAGCAAGCAGAACAAGATGCCGAAAAGCAACTTGCGAATGCCCAAGCAGAAGTTAGCAAAATCGCAGCAGATGCTCGGCGTCAATCCGTGCAACTGATCACCGAAGCAACCGATGGTTCGGTCGCAGACACACAATCCACCTTAGACGCTGCTCGAGCAGGAGCAAACAAAGAAGCAGAAGGTGTTGCTAAGGACGGCCAAAAAGTCGTTGATGCAATCGAATCTTCAGCCGCTGGCCGAAAAGACAAGGCCGTAGCACATCTTCTCGATACCGTAAATTCACAGTGAGCTGGTTCCATGTTCGCCACCGCAGAAATGTCCCGCCTCACCGTGGCGGCTCCCGTCGTTAAGATGGAAGAGGTGCTCAGGATGTGTGCTTCGCTTTCATGCGTACACATCGAAGAGTACGGGCAATTCCAAGACGGCATCGGCGTTGGGCGTGCACTTTCCAACGAAGGAGCCAACCAAGTCAGCGCATTGCTCACCAAAGTGCGAGCCGTCACCTCATCAGTAAAGGCAAACAACAACGAAGGCCCACTTTCAATTGCAGAAGCAAAAAAACTGATGGAGAACTTTGGTCCAAAAATTGACGACGCACTTGCGTACATCGACACTGTGCGTGACAGCGAATCCTCGATCAGCACTCTTGCTGAGCAACTTCAGGTCCTTGAGCGCCTCGCGCCCCTCGACATCCCTCTGGAATTGATGGGCGGTTTCGACGGCTTGGAAGTATATGTTGGCGAAACGGCACGTGCAAGCAAAGCAAAGACCGTTTTCGCAGCCCTTGGCACGGAAATCCTCCTTCACAGCGCCCCTGGCGTCGTGGCGGTTGCGTGCCAAACTCAACACGCTGCTGAAGTCCAGATATGTTTGGCTGAACTTGGCGCCAAAGCTATTCAAATCCCCGCCGGAGAAGGATCGCCTGCCAAGAAAGCCAAAGACTTGGCTTCAGAAATCACATCCCTTGAGAACACCATTGTTTCCACGCAGAACGCCCTCGATGCATGGGTTCAACGAAACGCACGCAATGTCGTCGCTTTGGAAGAATTCCTGACCCGTGAAGATGCCATCTACACCGCGCCAACCTTGGTCGCAGTCAGCGAACAAGCCTTCGCTCTTGACGGATGGGTCCCGACTGCACAAAGCAAGATGGTCCAGGATAAACTTGGAAGCATCGCCTCTCACGTCAGCATCGAAGCCTATGTTGATCCACATCACGGCCACCACAACGATGAATCCCATAACGAAGAGCACGCTGAAGAGTTGACCATGCTCTCCGATTATCTTTTCAAGAACAAACTCTCTGTCTTCCAATTTTTCAAGACCATCGACCTCGATGACTCAGGAATGGTTGACAGTTACGAATTCCAACAAGCGCTCAAGTCTGCGAGCATCGCTAACCTTCCACCTTGGGAAGTTGGTAAGCTGGTCCAGGCCATGGATTTGGACGGCGATGGTAAAATCAACCTGCCAGAACTCGACATTACCCTGACCATGATTCGTTCCATGCCTGCAAAGGCAGACCATCACGATGAGCCAACACCGCCAATTGAATTCCAAAACGGCAAGGCTACACAACCGTTTGAATTGCTCGTCGACCTTGTCGGCCGTCCAAAGTATGGTTCCTTCGAACCTTCGATGTTGATCATGATGACCTTCCCGTTCATCTACGGGATGATTCTTGGAGACTGGGGCTATGGCGCTATTCTTGTTGGTCTTTCATATTGGCTAGGCTCGAAACCATTCGCAGTTGACCCGTTGGCCCAAAAAGGCATGACAGTGCTTCGCTGGATGGGCGTTTGGTGCATCATTTGGGGCATCATTTTCGCAGAAGGCTTCGGCTTCGTCTGGGACGGCAGCCATGCGGGCCACCCCCACATCGCACCGCTGATTTCTTTCTATGATTGGTCACACCACTTCACCTTGCCAGAATCGATTGCGGTCCTAACTGGACTCGGAGATGCCAGCCATCCATTCGTCCTCATGCCGTTCCACCGAGCAAGCGCAGGTCACGGTCTTGAGCAATATGTTGCGCTCGCAGTTTACCTTGGCGTCTTCCACATTCTGGTCGGCCTCATCATCGGTTTCATGAACGTCAACAAGGCGCACGGCTTCTCTGCTGCTTTCTTCGAAAAGGGCTCGTGGCTGATGATCCTCGCTGGTGGTTTCATGGTCTGCCGAAACTTCGTGATGGGCCACAATGAACTGTTCGAATTCCAGCCTTTGTGGAACCTCCTGCTCATCGGCGGCATTGTTTGCCTCATCATCGGTCTTGCAGTGTACGAAGGCTTCGGATGGGCTGGCGGCATCATCATGGGGCCAATCGAAACCTTCGGCCTTCTCGCAAACACCCTCTCATACCTGCGCATCATGGCCGTTGGTGTGGCTGGTGTCAAAATCGCTGAGGTCTCCATTGTCCTCGGATGGGAAAACATGGTTGCTGGCATTGAGGCCGGTGGCGCTGCGGGTTACTTGACAGCTCTTCTGTGCATGGTAATCTTCCTCTTCGTCCAAGTCTTTGCTCTAGCGCTTGGCATTCTTTCACCTACAATTCACGCAGCCCGTCTCCACTTTGTGGAATGGATGGGCAAATTCTACGACGGATCCGGCCGTGCTTTTGCACCGCTCGGTGGCCGCGCCCTTCACTTGGAGGGGCAATAAGAGTCCAATGGACATACAAAAATACGGAGGCAGCAATTATGAACACAAACACCCTAAAAATGAGCCTAAGAACACTGATCCTTTTGGCAGCCATCACCATGGTTGCTCAAGGCGCAGCAGCAGCAGACCCAGCCGGAGCATCAGACGGTGACGGATACACAGCCATTGGCGCTGGTATCGCACTCGGCCTCGCCGCAATTGGCGCTGGCCTCTCCCAGGCAGCCATTGGCAGCGCAGCTGTCGGTATGCTCGCAGAAGACGGAAGCAAGTTCGGCCCAGCATTGATTTTCACTGCTTTGCCTGAATCTATCGTTATTCTCGGTGCTCTACCACTCTTCCTATGAAGACACCTAACGATGGAAGGACCAAGTTCGCTTGGTCAATTGAAATCACCATTACGGAGGAAACACAATGACGCTTGAAACACTCGCAAAAGATATCTCAAAATCAGCCAAGGCGGAAGCCGATGCTATGATCACAGAGGCTCAGAAAGAAGCCGATGTTATCGTGGCTGAAGCAACGGCGAAGGCTGTAACAATCCGCTCCGAAGCGGCCAGCCGCACCGAACGTGAAGCAACTCAACTTGCTCGCGAAATTGTGGCCAGTGCTCGACAAGCCAACCAAAAGGAAATTCTTGTCGCTCGACGCAAGGTGCTCGACGAAACCTTGGCCATGACTCATGCAGAACTCAGCAGCCCGAAAATGAAAGGACGAGCTAGTTTGCTCAAGTCCCTCATGGCAAAGGCTGACGAGATTGGCAAGGACTTCAATGTCCGCCCTGTTGAGATGGATCGAAAGGCGCTCTCGGAACTCGCTGGAAAGCGAGGAATGGGCGACGCTGTTGATGGTCTTGGAGGATTTGTCCTCGAAGCCACCGACGGCTCGGTATCATACGACATGCGTTTCGACACACTTCTCGAAACGTCGTGGAAAGACCAATTGAGTTCCACCAACAAAATTCTATTTGACTGAGGGATGATTATGGTAATGACAGGAAACACACCATACGTTGCTGCCCGAGCCAAGGCTCGACGGCAGAAACTTGCGGACCGTGCCCGTTTGCGCCAATTGATCAGCCAATCCCCAGATCAGCTCACCGTCGCCATCAGTGATATTGGCTATCGAGCTGAAATGGACCTGTACGCCGGTCGTCTGACCGGTGGCGACTTGGTCGAAGCCGCCCTTACCCACAACCTCGAACATGAACTCGACAAAATGGTTGGTATCTGTAACGGAAAAATCCGTTCGATGGTTGAAATCTACACCTCACGCTACCAATACCACAACGCAAAGGTTGTTCTTCGGTCTGTGGCTAACGATGTGGAAATGGAAAAAATCATTCACGCAATCCTACCTGAACTCAACGACATTAACACGCCTTGGATCAAGATCATTGAGAGCGCTGACGATTTGCGCTCCGCTGCGGTCCAGATGCGCCGCAAGTCGTTTGGTCCAGCACTCGCTGCGGTACCAGACGATGCACGTCTCTCAGATTACGAAGACGCACTTGACCGACACTACTTCGCTCACGCCCTCCAAGCCCTCAATGGGAAAGGACCAGTTGTCCGTTTCCTCCGAGGTTTGGTTGCTGCTGAAATCGATCATCGCAACATCCTCAACATCCTCGAAGCAGAGGCTGTGGGGTTGTCAAACGAACAAACCGTCGGCCTGCTCCTTTCTGGAGGCCGGGTTTTGCCTAAGCGTTCCTTCTCTGCCATTGCTGCCGGTGGAAAAGACGCTTTGCTCGACCTGCTCCGAACAGCGCCTCGTTTCGATGGATCTTCGTTTGAAGAAGCTCTTGCGGCCTCAAAGGAAAACAGAAGCCTCGATGTCGTCGTTACCTGGTTGAAGGAACGCGAACACAAGATGATGGCTCGTATGAGCTTCCTGCACCCTGTTTCCGCTCTCCCTGTCATTCACTACATCGCCATGAAGGTGCAAGAAGTAAACGACTTGCGACTGATTGTGCGAGGCCGTCTAGCGGGTTTGCCAACCGATGTGCTGGAAGCACACATATTGAACTGAGGTGAATGGAATGGATATCGCAGTTGTAGGTACGCCAGAATTCACCCTTGGTTTCCAACTTGCAGGTGTCAGTCACCTGCTCAACCCTGAAGGTGAAGACGCAATGGTCTCCACATTCAAATCACTTCTCAACAACAAAAGCGTCGGGATTGTCGTAGTCGACTCCGCAATCCTCGCTGCCTTGCCAGAGCGTCTTCGTGACCAACTCTCGGCATCCGTCTCTCCGACCGTGCTTGGCATTGGAACGGAAGAAGACACCACTTTGCGGGACACCATCCGCAAGGCAATAGGGGTCGACCTTTGGAAGTAATGTTCCAACAAAAATGGAGGAAATAAAAATGAGCAATGAAGGCGTAATTTACCGAATCTCTGGTCCTGTTGTTACAGCGACTGGTATGCGAGCAGCTATGTACGACGTCGTCCGTGTTGGCGACGAAGGTCTCATGGGCGAAGTGATTGAACTGCACGGCGATAAAGCCGTCATTCAAGTGTACGAAGACACCTCAGGTATTCGACCCGGTGAACCGGTGTTGAACACTCAAGAAACCCTCTCGGTTTCATTGGGTCCCGGTCTCTTGACCCAAATTTATGATGGAATTCAACGACCTCTCCCAACCCTCGAGAAGGAAATGGGTGTTTTCATCACCCGTGGTGTTGACGCTGATGCTTTCGATCTCGAAAAGATCTGGACCTTTGACCCACAAGTCGCCGTTGGTGACAATGTGGTCGGTGGCCAAGTGATCGGTCACGTTCAAGAAACTGAAACAATCATTCACAAAATCATGGTCCCTCCGACTGCGAGTGGTACTGTGAAGTCGATTGAATCCGGCGACTTCAACGTCACACAAACCGTTTGTGTACTCGAAAACGGCACTGAAATGCAGATGATGCAAAAGTGGCCCGTCCGGACCCCGCGTCCATTCCAGCAGAAGTACGCTCCAGACACACCTCTTGTCACCGGTATGCGCATTCTGGATTTCCTGTTCCCACTCGCTAAGGGTGGAGCAGCTGGAATTCCTGGTCCGTTCGGATCTGGAAAGACAGTCACCCAACAATCACTCGCAAAGTACTCCGATGCACAACTTGTGGTTTACATCGGATGTGGCGAGCGTGGAAATGAGATGACTGAAGTGTTGGACGAATTCCCTCACTTGATTGATCCAAACACCGGAAAGCCCCTCATGGAGCGAACCGTCATGATTGCAAACACCTCTAACATGCCAGTGGCTGCTCGAGAAGCATCTGTGTACACAGGAATCACCATCGCGGAATACTTCCGTGACATGGGCTACGACGTCGCTCTCATGGCTGACTCAACCTCCCGCTGGGCTGAAGCAATGCGTGAGATTTCCTCCCGTCTTGAAGAAATGCCTGGCGAAGAAGGATACCCTGCATACCTCTCGTCCCGAATTGCAGAATTCTACGAACGAGCAGGCCGTGTTGAGACGCTCAATGGCGACGACGGATCCGTCACCGTTATCGGTGCAGTTTCGCCACCTGGTGGAGATATCTCCGAACCTGTTTCCCAAGGTACTTTGCGAATTGTCAAGGTGTTCTGGGGACTCGACGCCGGTCTTGCACGACAACGTCACTTCCCTGCTATCAACTGGTTGAATTCCTACTCGTTGTACCCACAAAGCCTCGACCAATGGTTCCGTGACAACATTTCACAAGACTTCCCAGAAGTCCGAACTCAAATCAGTGGTCTGTTGCAGATTGAAGCAGAACTGCAAGAAATCGTCCAACTGGTCGGTTCCGATGCACTGCCAACCGATCAACAACTGACGCTTGAGGTCGCACGGATGATTCGTGAATACTTCTTGCAACAGAATGGTTTCCACGAAGTCGATGCATACTGTGACATCCACTTGCAGTACCAAATGGCCAAGGCCATCATCTAACGTTCCAAGAATCGCTGCAAAGTCTGCTATGGCAAGCGGCGCACAACTCGACGACGTTGTCAACGTCCCATCCCGCTCCGACCTCATGCGAGGTCGATTCGAGAAGGGTTACGTCGACGTTATTGAGTCGATGGTCGACACCATGACCGCTGAAATCGCCGATACGGTGGAGGAAAACTGAGGAGAGGAATATCATGACTGGAAAAGAATACCGAACCATTACTGACGTGAAAGGGCCTCTGGTCTTTTTGAATAAAACTGAACCTGTTGCTTTTGGAGAAATCGTTACCCTACGACTGTCCAATGGAACCATCAAGAACGGGCAAGTGCTCGACACCTCCGATGACATGGTCATCGTGCAAGTGTTCGAAGGCACAGCAAAGATCGACCGAGATGCAGGTGTCACCTTCATGGGCGATGTTTTCAAACTTCCAGTGAGCACCGACCTCATCGGTCGAATTCTCGATGGTGCAGGTCGTCCTCGTGACGGTGGCCCAGAGATTGTTGCTGAAGAGAAA
>CAJJAV010000009.1 GCA_905182125.1 uncultured Candidatus Poseidoniales archaeon | reverse complement strand
ATCTGCATGGCTAACGGAAGCGTTTGTGAAATGCCCACCTTGGACACTGAAGCAGAAGACACATTCAATGAAGTCGATGTTGATGGCGATGGTGCAATCAACGGGACTGAACTCATCAATCACGAGAACTTGATGCGATCTCAAAACAATGAATCCGCATTGAACAGCACTGAGGAAACAGAACTCCTTGAAGAGATGGCGATGTGGGATACTGGCTGGGCTGAAGAGAACGACACCGAAGATGCGAACGACAGCATGCTTGAGTTCAATGAATTCCTTGCCTGGTATTACAGCGACGATGGTGGCCCCACCACTGCAGAGTTTTCCCTCTCGAATGGGTACTTGTATATCTGGTTCTACGAACAAGGCGATTGGTCGTATGCAACTGTTGAACTTCAAGATAACAATGGGAACACGGTTTACAACGGTACCAGCACAAATAGTTCTTGGTCAATCGACATGGAAGAAAACAACCTCACAGACAACGAGTACTGGGTAACCTTCACCCTCATTCTCGCAGACGGAACTGTAATCTCGATCATTCAGGGCTGGGTTAGCGATTACGATTACGATCAAATGATGTTTGATATGTACGACACAGACATGAGCGGTAACATCTCCGTCGATGAATTCCTAGACGCCATGGACAACATGAGCGAAGAAGTCGGTGAAGAACCAATGGACAATTCAACCAGGAACATGATTACGAACCTTTTCCTCTCAGAAGACATGAACGATGACATGGAACTCGATCTTTATGAATTCCTCTCTTTCTTGTATGAAATGGACAATATGGGTGACGACGATTCTGATGAAGAAGGCTATGAACTGATGATGATGATGCTCGATGCGGACCAAGATGGAAGCATCACGCTCTCTGAAATCCTCGTTATGGTTGAAGAAAACCAATCTGATGCAAGTCAAATGACCACGTTCTACACGAACATCTTCAACAACGCAGATGTCGATGGCAATGAAATGCTCGACGATGATGAATTCTACGGATTTTACGAAGTCGTTGACGAACTCATGGGCGACTACTGCTATGAAGTCATGGCAGGGGAGCCAATCCTAGCCGAAGGAACATTCGAAGACGAAGAAGGGTATGAGACCGATTTGATGGCTGGCGACACCGCACCTTCCGACGGCGAGTTCTGCGAATGGACTGATCTTGATTCTGATGCAATCCTCCTTATGTCGGACACGAACGGAGACGACCAACTCAGCCTTTCTGAAATCCTTGCTAGCATGACCTCTGGAGATGAAACTGCGGAAGAACTCATGATGCTCGGTTGGATCTTTGAATTCCATGATGCCAACGGAGACGGATTGCTTGACCACAACGAATTTGGCGGTTTCTATGCACACATGGAAAGTGAGGAAGAATACATTCCGACCCCTGCTCAAATGATGGTCCTGATTGATGCTGACGGTGATGGAAGTGTTTCACTTACGGAAACAATCGCTTTCCTCAACGCAGATGCTGAAAACCAAGACGAAACTCTCTCAACAATTGAAGAAGAATACCTCGGTGTTTTGTTTGGTTTCATGGATGCTGACTCGAACGGATTGCTGAACGCATCTGAATTCCCAGAATTCTACTATGCCTTAGACTCTGAAGAAGACGAAGGCGATATGGGCGGCGATGACGGTGAAGAAACTGAAATGGTTTGCTACGATATGGTCAACCACGTTGTCGTCGGAGGCTTCACGGATGCTACATCTTGCGAAACTGCTGGTTACCTGTGGACTGACATGAGTCAATCCCCAGGCGATGGCGGCGATGGAAACCAATCCACCGGTGACGATGACAATCAAGGCGTCGATATCGACTTTGATACCACAGACGTTTGGTTCGAACAGTGGAACGATCAAACAATGCAACTTGTGCTTGTTGAACTTGCTGTCATCGACAACGCTGAAGAAATTCAGAGCCTCTCGATGATGGCCGACGCTATGTACGGTAACAACGACAGCGTTCTTGATCAATCTGAAGTTGAGATGCTCATGGCACTGTACGCAATGAGCCTCAATGTTGATGATATTTCTCAAGGTTTGACCCTCGATGGAACCAATGGAACTGCTGTTGACTTTTGGGTCGAAATTGACGGATTGCTCGAAGGCGACGATGTTGTCTTCATCCGGATTGGAACCGTGATTGAATTCCCAGTGACAGACACCTACGACAATTCCACCAGCCACACATTCGTTGTGGACAACACCGATGTTGAAGACGACGGCGGTGCAGGAGAAGACTTCACTGAAGATGAGGTCTGTGAATACACAGTCCGTGTCCACAACAGCGAATCTTGGGATATTTCCAGTGTCGTGACCACAGGCGATGAACTTGTGTTCACCTATGAAGAAACCAACAACATGTGGTATGGAGAAAACGACAACTGCGATGCAAGCGGCACGGTTACATTCAACCTCGTTAAGGTTGAAGACAGCGCTATGCCTGAGGAAGAAGACGAAGATTGGACATGGGAAGATGAAGAAATGAACCTTCTCCCAATCTGTGACTGGTTCTACACAGTCACCTTCGCTAACGGCACAATAATGTCCGAACAAGGCGTTGATGAAGCAACTGGCGGCGACCGAATCATTACCCTCGCTGACGACGCTGCTTACGATATCGGAATCTACTGCTGGGATCCTGAGGGCGGTAACATGACCGTTACCCTCACGAGCGCACTTGGAAACGAGACCAACACCAGCATGGGATACGCTTGGAGTTGGATGAGCTTCGCTCTCCCTGCAGGCACCGGTGGTAACTTCTCCATCGACATCTCATGGACCGATGGCTACCACGCTGAATCCGGAACCCTCACCGTTGTCGCCACCGGCGATGGCAGCACAGGCGATATCAGTGATGTCGAGGTTACCAGCGAAGGTATGCCAGGATTCACATCTGCATTGGGCGTTCTTGCGTTCCTTGGAGCAGCAGTGCTTTCCGGCCGCCGAGACTGAAACCAGTCTCCAACGCTGTAAGCCAGCACCACAGAGGTGCTGCTGAACGCCCGATCAAGCGTAGGCTATGCCAGCACACAAGCAGAAGCGTACGTTGCGCCCCTTGTTCACGCAAGGGGCGTAGGATCGATGAGCAATCAGAGTTTGACGAATCGGAACAGCACCTTTGAAACGGCGCTTAACATCAAGACAATCATGAACGAAGCGAGGGCCCATCGGGCCCAAGGTCGCTCTTGCTTATCTGGTGGCCAAGGATCGAAACCAAGGCGTTCTGCCTCATTGACAAGTTCAGCTAATTCTGCGAGGTGTTCCTCGACGGATTGAGCGGCCATGTGGTTTCCAAGCCTCCCGGATACATGACCTTCACGCTTCCAGACCGATACAAAGCCTTGAAGCCGGTGGGTCCGAGGGGAAGACATGAGTGAAGTTCCGCAAGGTGTAGCGCTCCCAACCCCGACGCGACGCCCACCACGCCCAACTGCGACCATGACCATGACAAGGGACGGCCCAAACGGAATCGAAGTTCTGCTTGGCCTTCGCGCCCCAACAATGGCTGCCTTCCCATCGTACTGGGCCTTTCCAGGTGGTGGGGTTTCACGAGTTGATACCGCCGCAATCGAACAATTGGATGGATTGCAGGGGCCTCAAGCCAAAACCATCGCCTGTATCCTAAGAGAAATGAGTGAAGAATTGGGATTGGCCCCTACGCCACAAGGTCTTGTAGCCATCGACCCTGAAGTGCGAGCACAAATTATCAGCGACAAAACCCGTTACCTACCGCTTGCCCTTGATGGGCATGTGCCCCATGATCGCTCGGGCATCAAAATCCTTTGTCATCGAATCACTCCTCCTTTCGGCCCGGTTCAATTTGACAATGCTTTCCTGCATTACCATGCAGGGGATGCAGCAACAATGCCCATCATCGATTTAGAACCTCAAACCGAATTTACTGAACTCATGTGGGACAGTCCGCTCAACATCTTAGCGCGTTGGGCACGTCATGAAATCAAAGTTGCACCGCCTGTTGTGACGTTGTTGATGGAAATCGAACGTGTCCTTGTTCGAGTTGGGCGAAACATGGATGATGCCGCAAAAGACATCGCAGATCGCTTGCCTGGTCGACGCTCGATTCTTTTCGCTCATGGTGTCGAAGTGGTTCCAGTGAAAACGGCAACACTGCCACCGGCAGACCACACCAATGCCTACCTTTTGGGCGACCCTGAAGGGGATTTCATTTTGATTGACGCTGCAGCCCATCTACGCGAAGGCATGGAGGATTTGGCGACAGCCGTTGAACGCCATAAGGGGCACCTTGTCGCTTTGCTTTTCACCCACTCACATGGCGACCATATTGGTGATATTGGTCTTTTACGCGAAGCTTTCGATGTGCCAATCTGGGGCAGTGAATACACCTCGAAAACCGTGGCTTGCGATCGAATCCTCAACGATGGAGAAATGCTTCATCTAGGCGACACGGCGTGGGAAGTGTTGATCACGCCAGGTCATCATCCAGGCCACATTTGCTTGCTCGGTGAAGCCGGATTGATCGCTGGTGACATGGTGGCAGGCATTGGTACAATTTTGATCCCCCCGCACACAGGTGACATGCAGGTCTACATCGAACAATTAGAACGTCTTAAGCAACGCCAACCTCATTTGCTCTTTCCCAGCCATGGCCCTGTCATTGCTCAACCGACCAAGGTGTTTAATCGCTACATCAACCACCGACAAGCTAGGCACCAACGCGTTCTTGAGGCTGTGATCGGAACCCTTTCACTGGCCGATATCTCGGTCCTCGCTTATGCGGACACCCCGGATGCGCATCCCGGCTTAGCAGAGGACCAAACCCTTTCCCACCTCATGGTCCACGAACGAAACGGAGACGTTGTCCAGACCGCTAACGGCTGGATGCGCTCATAGTGGCCACCGCAGGGTTGATTCAACGACCTGCTGTGGGCCGGTTATGCCTCGACGCGTTGTGCTGACTAAAGCAGGCTCTCCTGACACCCTTGCGGTGCAAAGCATGGAGATGCCAGAGCCTAAAACAGGGGAAATTCGTGTGGAAGTTGCCTATGCCGGCATTAACTTTGCAGATTTATTGATGCGATTGGGGCTCTATCAGCCCAGACCATCCTATCCATTCACGCCAGGCTACGAATTGAGCGGCACAATTGATGCTGTTGGTGAGGGCGTCGAAGGATTCACCATCGGCCAACGGGTTGTGGCAGGCGTATCGAATGGAGGGCAATCAAGCCACGTTGTGGTTCAGGCTCAGCAAGCATTGGTCCTTCCCGATGAAATAAGCCTCCAAGTCGCTGCAGCCATACCTGTGACCTACCTCACCGCACACCACATGTTGCATCATCTTGGACACATGACCGCTGATGATTCAGTGCTGATCCATGGGGGGGCTGGTGGAGTGGGTACTGCTGCGCTACAAATCTGTCAATGGGCTGGTGTTCAGAATGTATGGGCAACTGCTTCAGGGCACAAAGCCTCGACCATCGAAGCCTACGGTGGCACGGCCATCGATCGACACAACGAAGATTTTGTCGAGGTCATCAGGAAAGCCACTGACGGCAAAGGTGTCGACCATGTCCTCGATCCCATTGGAGGCGACAACTTAGCCCGGTCTCTTTCTGTTCTCAAGGAAGGAGGACGGCTCTATACCTACGGAATGTCGGCAGCAGCGCCGACCTCGAAAAGGAACCCGATTCGGTCGTTTCTGGCCTGGCGACGCACTCCAAAATTCGATCCTTTACGCCTGATGAGCAGAAACCGTGCGGTGTTTGGCGTTCACATGGGCACATGGAAGGACCAATCGGTTATGCTCAATCACCTCGAACGCATCCTTGAAGGAGTCACTGGCGGACATCTGTCGCCTGTGATCGATTCTGTGTTCGAGGCTGAAGATGTGGCAAAGGCGCACCAACACCTCCATGATGGCAAGAACATTGGCAAAGTGCTGTTGCGTTTCAAGTGAGCATTAAGAAGCGTGGACCACAGGTCGATTCGGGGCGAAGACAATGAAAGCAGCAATGTCAGGGTTTGACCTTCGGGCTGTGGCTCAAGAATTGGATACCTTTGCTGGGGCCTATGTCAAGAAGGCCTACATGCCACACTATGAACAAATTGTTCTCCGAATCAACCCGAAAGAACAAGATCAATTCGACCTCGTATTGGTGAGGGGATCGCGTATTTACACCTCCAAAAGAGACCGCCCAATGCCGATGACACCTCCACCCTTTGCTATGGTGCTGCGGAAATATTTGAAAAACGCACGTATGACCGGTGTGCGTCAATTGGGTTTTGACCGCGTGTTGGCCTTTGATTTCGACACAAAGCATGGCTCATACCACTTGTATGTCGAAGTGTTTCGAGACGGAAACATCATCCTTACCGATAGTGAAGGTACCATTATTCAGCCACTGACGCATGCCTCATACGCTGGTCGAACTCTGAAGAAAGGCGTCGTCTATGCGCCACCGCCTGCAGCAATGGACCCGCATGATTTGGATCAAGCAACGCTGTCCGAACTGTTCGATGCCTCCGACCGAGATCTTGTTTCAACCCTTGGAGGAAAGGCAAACCTTGGTGGAACCCACGCTAATGCCGTGTGTGCGCTCGCTGAACTGGAGCCAAACATGGCCACACAGGAAGCAGATGTCGAGAAGATTCACGCTGCCCTTCAAACCCTCTTGGGCCACTTGGCACAAGACCGACAGGGCATTCTTTTGATGAAACCAAACGAAGAGATGAATCGGCCTTCACTGGAGAAAAAAGCGGCATCAATGGAAGAAAATGGTCTTCGTGATCGTTTCTATGAACAACATGCCGTCGAAGCCACCCCGACTCTTTTGCCAGCACATGAAGGATTGGCACAAGCCATTTTCCCAACATTATGTGGAGCAGTTGATGCCTGGAAAGGTGCTCATGATGCTGGTGCATTAGCACGGCGTGAAGCTGAGAAGTTGGATATCGCTGCACCAGGGCGGGGGCATTCCACCGATGTGGAGCGTTTGGAACGCAGGAGGGTGCAACAAGAGAAAGCCCTCAAAGGGTTCTCTGTGAAAATAGAGAAACAACAGATGCTTGGTCACGCCATTCAGAACCATTGGTCACATGTGGAGAGCCTCCTCAAACAAATGTCTGAAGCAGTGGAAGAACTTGGCTGGAAGGAAGTCAAAAAAATGTCAAAGAGCATTCCATGGATCGTCGGACTTGCCCCTGCAGACCGAACCTTTGTGACCATTCTCCCGGATGATAATGGTGAGGCTGCGGGTTCGCAGGCGACTCTTTCCATCGATGAAACGGTGCATCAAAACGCCCAACGTTACTTTGAATCTGCTCGAAAGCAGAAAGACAAGACAACTGGAGCAGTTGAAGCACTGGAAGAGACCATGCTTCAACTCCAACGAGCTCAAAAGAAAGAGGCAAAACAACAAGCTACTGGGAAATTGAATAAAATCAAACGAAGCAAACGTCTCTGGTTTGAACACCATCGTTGGAGCATGATTTCTGGAGGCCACCTTTTGGTTGGAGGGAAGGATGCCAAAGGAAACGATGCGGTCGTCAAAAAGCATCTTTCCGGTGAAGACCGTTACCTCCACGCAGATTTACACGGAGCCCCAAGTTGCAGCCTACGCGCAACACAGGGATTCGTCGTGGACCTCCATAAGCCGGCTCATATCCCTGCAGATATTCCCGCGTTCAGAATTGTCGATAAACTCGATGATGAAGGAATCACTGAAGAAAAATTACTCGAAGCTGCTTCCATGGCACTGTGCTGGAGTCGAGCATGGTCGGGCGGCGGCGCACATGGAACGGTGTACTCGGTAAAACCTGCCCAAGTATCAAAAACCGCTCAAACTGGAGAGTTCGTCGGTAAGGGTGCGTTTATTGTTCGTGGGCAACGGAAATGGTTCAAAGATCTCGATGTCCAAATTGGCATTGGGATTGTCGCCATCAACGGCGTACCTTTGTTGATGGGAGGGCGTCCTGAAACTGTGTCTGCAATCTGCCAGCGCTATGCAGTCTTGCGTCCAGGATTGACCAAGAAAGAACAACTTGCGAACCGAATTTACAAGAACACGGGATTGGTAACGGATGATGTCCTTCCAGTGCTCCCAGGTGCATCGGATATCATTGAAGATCATGGAATCTTTTCGGCACCCGTATCGGTGTCAGAAGAGGAATGAGACGTTCACTTTCGGTCGGAACGACCTTTGCCGCCTTTGGAGGAGTCATTGCTTCGATTGGCTTGACTTTTACCAAAGCCTTTGCGAGCACTGTTTGAAGGTTTGAATGATTGACCGCGAGATTCGCCACGGTAGCCACCGCCACCGCCGCTTCGTCCACCGCTGTCGCCGCTTCGTCCGCTACTGCCGCCACGGAAACCTCCGCCACCGCCGCCGCTTCGTCCACCGCTGTCGCCGCTTCGTCCGCTACTGCCGCCACGGAAACCTCCGCCACCGCCGCCGCTGTCACCGCTTCGTCCGCCGCTGTCACCGCTTCGTACCGCCGCCGCCCCGACCACGGTAACCTCCGCCACCGCCGCCACCGCTTCGTCCGCCGCCGCCACCACGGTAACCTCCGCCACCGCCGCCACCGCTTCGTCCGCCGCCGCCACCACGGTAACCTCCGCCACCGCCGCCACCGCTTCGTCCGCCGCCGCCACCACGGTAACCTCCGCCACCGCCGCCGCTTCGTCCGCCACCGCCACGGTAACCTCCGCCACCGCCGCCGCCGTTGCGCCCGCCGCCGTTGCTGCGACCTTGGTCACGTGAACGTCGGTTTGCAGCAATGTAGATCACTTCAAATTCTGGAAGAACAGTAAATTCTGGAGGCATGAAATCGATGTTGATGCCAACCTCCCTCTGAATACGGGTGTAGGAGCGCTTCTGCGGTCGTTGAACAAGCGAGACAACAACACCAGACTTACCGCCACGTGCTGTTCGGCCACTTCGATGCTTGTACGCTTTGCCATTTTCTGGAGGATCGTAATGCACAACGCAGTTGACGCCTTCGACGTCAATACCACGGGCTGCGACATCTGTGGCAACAAGTGCCATGCACTCACCGTGTTGGAATCGCTTCATGGCCATGTCTCGGCCGCGTTGACTGAGACCTCCATGCAGGGTTTCAATTGCTAACCCCTCATAGTTCAGGTCATCACCGACACGGTCAACACCTGCTCGAGTTCGACAGAACACAATGGTTCGACCACACTTGCGGATTAACTCAGCAGTGATATCGGGCTTCTTTGATTGAGGCAATAACCAGAAGTGATGAGTCATGCTTTCCATGCTCACTTCCGCAGGGCCAACTTCAATGGTCACTGGATTGGTTTGGTAATCACGGACAAGGTCCGCTACTTCATCGTCAAGAGTTGCGCTGAAGAGGATGGTTTGTCGGTTTTCTTGGCACTGATCGAGAATCTTGCAGACGGGTTCCATGAACCCCATGTCCGCCATGCGATCTGCTTCATCGAGAACAACTACCGCGACATCTTTGAGGGACAAAGCTCCACGGTCAAGCAAATCGTTGAGGCGTCCAGGGCATGCGACAAGGACGTCAACCCCACGATCAAGGGCCTTGAATTGCTTGGTGTATGACACACCACCATAGATTGCTTCAACGTAGAGTCGAAGTTCGTATGCGAGTGGGTCGAGAACTTTGTAAATTTGCTCTGCAAGTTCACGGGTTGGTGTGAGAATGAGGGCAGTAGGCCTTCTTGGCTCAGCTTCTGTCGTTCGAGAAAGCAGTGGGAGACCAAAGGCAAGGGTCTTTCCCGAGCCCGTTGGAGCACGGCAACAAACGTCCTTGCCGAGCATACCCTCTGGTATTGATTCGACTTGAACTTCGAACGGTTCAATAATGCCTTGAGCCTTGAGCGCTTCGACCAACACTGGTTCTATGCCAAGATCACTGAACGAAACCACACACCCACCTCGTTCAAGGCCGCCATCCGGCCCTATTTAGAACCACCAGTATGAAAAAACGCCCTTTTGGGCTCCTCCGTTCCACATCAGGCGCGCCGAACGAGCATGGCAACTGCGTTGCCACCACCGAGACAGAGCGTTACGATACCAGAAGTGGATTCAAGTCGACGCATGACACCGAGCATGGTGATCAAACAACGGGTGCCACTTGCGCCCAATGGATGACCCAAACTCACAGCGCCTCCATGAAGATTGAAACGATCATCGGGAATGTTCAACTCCTGAGCAACGGAGCACGAGGCTGAAGCAAAGGCTTCATTGTGTTCATAGATGTCGACATCCAACACGTCTAAATTATTGCGTTCAAGCAACATTTGAACCGCTGTAATCGGGGCGCTCATCACGCGTGCAGGTTCAACACCGCTGGTGCAATAATCGTCGACATAAGCCAAGATTTCCCAACCTTGTTCAAGAGCGAAATCAGCATCTGCAAGCAGCATTGCACTTGCCCCATCGTTGAGGGTACTGGCGTTGCCTGCTGTCACCTGTCCGTCGTTTTTAAACACAGCACGGAGACCTGATAAAGACGATTTCGTGGTGTTTGGTCGGACCCCTTCATCGTGGGTGAATTGAATTGGATCGCCACGGCGTTGTGGGAGTTCTATAGCAAATGTTTCCCAATCAAACCATCCGTTGGCTTGGGCAGTTGCAGCACGTTGTTGGCTGCGTGCAGCATAAGCGTCGGAATCTGCTCGTGAGATGTTGCATTCTTCTGCAATCGTTTCACCAGTTGTGCCCATGTGCACGTTGTTGTAACCATCCCAAAGGCCGTCGTGAATCATCGAATCGATGAGGGTTGAATCACCCATTTTGGAACCTTTGCGATGGTTCTTGAGCAGATGTGGAGCATTTGACATGCTCTCCATGCCTCCTGCGATAATGGCTTTGTATTCTCCAGCACGGATGCTGTTCGCTGCCATCATGGCTGCTTTGAGGGAACTTCCACACACCTTGTTCACCGTTACCGAACCCGTCGAGTAGGGCAAGCCAGCGCCCAAGGCAACTTGGCGTGCTGGATTCTGTCCTGCACCAGCTTGGAGCACTTGACCAAAGATGACTTCGTCAACAACACCCGAGGAAGCAACAATGCCAGCTCGTTGGCACAGTTCCTTGACGGCTAAGACGCCGAGTTCGACCGCGGTAAAGCCTGCGAGGGATCCCATGAACTTGCCAATTGGGGTTCGAGCGATGGCGCAAATGGCGACCTTTGGCTGAGGCATAACCATTCCAATGAGACATTATTCTTCAATGTGCGCGACTAAAAAATTATCCAAAACAAGGGAGAAGCCTTGATGATGGGGAGGTGCTGGCAGAGGTATGGCCAAATTCAAGACCGGATTTAACACCGACCGAGATGCAAACGAAATGCGAGCGGTCGAAGTCGAGATCGATTTCACACCCAACGCCCTCGCTTCAATCCTCTATCGCCAAGGCGACACGGTGATTTTGGCTTGCTGCACCAAGGAATCCCGTCTCCCGGGTTGGTTTCCACGCGATTCAACAAAGGGTTGGGTTCATGCAGAGTACTCCCTCCTTCCTGGTTCCACTGATTCACGCTTCCGCCGTGAGCGACGTGGCGCAAAAGGCCGCACCCAAGAAATCGAGCGCTTGATTGCACGTTCCCTTCGTGCTGCTGTCGATTTGGAAGCACTGGGGCCTGTCGCACTCAATGTTGATTGCGACGTACTCAACGCCGACGGTGGCACCCGCTGTGCCTCCATCACCGCTGCAAACATTGCACTTCGCCTCGCCGTCCGACGCCTCATCGCCCGTGGCGAATGTCTGCCTTTGGACATGCGCCCAACAGAAGACGAACGACGCAATGGCTGGACCGCACCCTCCCTCTCAAAGACTGAGGCAACGAACCACGAAAACAGCGTGATTCCTCATGACCTTGCAGCAATCTCCGTTGGTTTGATCGACGGCGATGTCTTCCTGGACTTAGATTATATCCTGGACTCAAACGCTGACGTCGATATGAACGTTGTCAAAACCAGCGATGGGAAGTATGTCGAAATCCAAGGAACCGGTGAAGAATCGACCTTTTCGGGCGAAGAACTGGTTGCTCTTCTTGCTTCTGCCGATGGTGGCCTCGAAGCTCTCTTCGATGCACAAGTAGCGATTCTAGACGGCATTGAGTGAGGCATGTTGTTCGGGCGGAAGCCTTGATATGGCAGGCGTCATCGCCAAGTTGCACGGGTCAGTAGCTTAGTTGGGAGAGCGCGGCACTGAAGATGCCGAGGTCGCTGGTTCAAGTCCGGCCTGACCCACCTCGTCGCACATTTGAGCGGAAGCTAGATGTTGTTATTTGACCTAAAAATCCATATCAATCACACCTTTGCTTGAAACAGCCATCGTTGGGTTCATTTGGTTGAACCTCTTCTCTTGAGCATGGGCGGAAAGAGTGAGGAGAATCACCCTCATACAGATGCTTCAGAACACGAGGCTCGCCGGGACAAAACCAGCAAAGAACTCGATGTCATTCGACTCCGTCGAAACGGTGGCTCAGGACGAAGTGTTTTTGCCAATAAGGAAAACTTCGTTTTGTTTGGTGGCATTGTTTACTGTGCCGTTTATGCTCTGATGATCTTCTCAATGTCTGCAGGAATGTTAGGCGAGTCGACCGCTTTAGACCATGCTGCTTCGAAGACCTTCCTCGACATCGGTGGTGAATGTGAAGAAATCACTGATGAACCTTGGATTCACATGTTCCCGAATGAAGAAGTGGATGCATTCTCACTGTCTGGACACAACCTTCCAGAAGGCTATGCATCCCTGACCTACACGTTCGAGTCCATGGATGAAGACACGGCAGGATGGAGCAACACAAATTCCACGGTGTCTTCGGTGAAAATCAAGGGCAGTTCAGACACAGGACGGACCTACTATCGCGCTCCTTACACAGACCTGCCCGAAGGCCATTACTCCGTCACATTCACTGCTGAGGTCTACAATCAGTCAGACATTTCTGACGCCAATGCTACGGTTGTGCTCGGTGGCGAAGAAATTTCGAAAACGCTTGAATTTGAAATCTCCACTTCCAAACAAGCCCTCGCCTTCCTTCCCTTTGTTGACGATGATACAAAGACCGAAATCAGGGTCACTGACACCGGTGCTCGCTCATGTTGGAGTGTGCAAGATTTGGGCGATTGGGGCTACATCCTGATCGGTGCCGAAATCGGTGGTGGCCGTGAAACAGCAATGCTGTCCGGCGGTTCTGCTGGAATTCCTGCATGGTGGATGGCGTTCACTTCCCTTTCGCTATCGGCCATTACGTTGCTTGTAATCTACCCGTTGATGTACAAAATCTACCACCAAGACAGTGACGATATTCTCTCACGAACTCACATCGCTCGTTTGGTCGAAGATATCCTATCAAAAACAGCGACTCGCTTGCACATTGATGTGGATTGGGAGCTGTACAAATTAGAACCTCGTGAATTGTCAATCGACATCATGGTCCCCTACAAAAACACAGAATCAACACTTTCAGACAGCAAGGATGTTCGCGCTGAGGTTTTGCGAGAGATTCTCGATGAATTTGCCCTTTTCAGGGTCTTTAAGCCAGTCCAACTGACCGTCAGAACGATTGGTATCAACCAGGGCATTGACTTCGACTCCGGTGTCGGTATCGGGACTTCTGCGGACGAAGATCCTGAAGCAACACAGAATTATTCTTCTTTCTTTTCGGAACTTCACACCCTTTCAAGGGTCGAAGACGAAGTACGGGAGAGCCTCGAACTGTTCTTTGCTCGCCGCAATGACCTGTCCATGGAAGGCGCAGTGGTTACCAGCGATGACCGAGTGATTTTCGTCTCTGTCATCTATCGTCCAACACAACGGTTCGCGTTCTTCAGGTTCAAGAAAACCCGCGATGAGGTCCAGACTGAGTTGCATCGATTCATCTCAAAACGAAACGCTGAATTGCTCGGATCCCAGGACTTGATTGTCAAGGGACGCAATCAAGTCTCCACGCTTGCCGACCGATCTGGCGCCGGCCGAGTGGAACGAGCTGCCAACAGTGACGAGCGAATTGTTGCTGTGGCAAAGCAAGACGGCCTCGGTGGCAAGATGCTTCAAACAAAGCTCCTCGGCAACACGTTGTCAACCGTCGAATACATGGCCAATGAAAAGCGTGAAATGATCAACAAGTGGGGCTTCTGGGGCCTGATCGTGTTTGTATGGATCCCGTTCATGGCCTCTGGAGTTCTTGTCGGCGCTATGCTCGGCCTCCTGTCGCGTATGAACTTCATGCGCGTGCTCTCAGCCACCTTCATTGGTGGCTCAATCGCTTCGGTTACCTGGGCTTACACTGCGGAAGGCATTGTGAAATTCATGCACCAATACAAACTGGAAGCCGTTATTCCATTGATGATTATCGTCTTCGTAGCTGCTGCTTTCTTGCACATCCGCTCAACCAAGATGCGTCGACAGACGGAATTGTTTGAGGACACTCTTCTCGACAACTTCCATGCCAACATCCAAGCCAAATATGGCGAACAGTGATGAGGGACTGGTCATGGAAGCACTCACCAACACCCTTGGCCGTGACGGCCATGTAGGCCAACCTGCTACAATCGGGATTGTGACGGTCAGCGACCGTGCCAGCGAAGGTGCCTACCAAGACGAGGGAGGGCCTGCAATCCTAGCGTTCCTTGAGCAAGCAATTGCAAGCCCGTGCACGGTTCACTATCGGTGTGTCCCCGATGAGCGTGATGACATCTCAGCGACCTTGATTGAGCTGATCGATCACCTCGGTTGTGATGTTGTCGTCACCACTGGAGGCACAGGTCCCTCGCCAAGGGATGTTACACCGGAAGCGACAGAAGATATCTTGGATCGCATGCTCCCGGGATTCGGTGAACAGATGCGTGCAATCTCACTGAAGTTCGTACCGACCGCTATCTTATCGCGACAGATTGGAGGGACGCGTGGAACTGCCTTGGTGTTCAATCTCCCAGGGCGTCCGAAATCCATTCGTGAAACCATCGATGAGCTGTGGCGCGCCGTACCATACTGCGTTGATTTGCTTGGTGGACCTTACATTGACACCATCGATGAAGTATGCACTGCCTTCAGACCTGCGTCAGCACGACGTCGATGACCTCGAGCCCTTCCGGTCGAAGGGTTCATTGAGTGGATTCATTGAACAGGGGGGCATGGACCATGAACATCAAGGGAATCTGCTCATCTTAAACGCCACAATGGTGCTCCCTGAGGGCACCATGATTGGTGATTTGCGCGTCGAGAACGGTATGATCACTGACATCGCAACAGATGGCGGTCTCGAAGCCATGCCTGATGAACGCATCATCGATGCGACCGGATTGCACCTGCTCCCAGGAGCCATCGATCCACAAGTCCACTTCAGAGAACCTGGCCAACCGGAAAGGGAGGACCTTGGTAGCGGCTCAGCAGCAGCTGTTAGTGGCGGTGTCACCTCTTTCTTGGACATGCCGAACAACAATCCAGCCATCACAAATTTGGAAGGTATGCAAATGAAACTCGATAGCGCAGCCGTAAAGTGCGTCAACAATTATGGATTTTTCATCGGTGCGACACCAACAAATCTGAGTGATCTGCAAGAAGCTGTAGGGACACCAGAAGCCCCAATTGCCATACCTGGAATCTGTGGTGTCAAGGTCTTCATGGGCTCCTCGACTGGCACACTGCTTGTCAATGAAAGAGAAGCGCTCAACACCATTTTCGCATCCACTGGGGGATTAATTGCAGTCCACGCCGAGGATGAAGACCGGTTGAATGAACGGTATCCTGACTTCAAAGATCGAACCGACATGGCTGCTCACGCCGAATGGCGGGATGATGTCACGGCACTCTTGGCCACCCAATTGGCGGTTGAACTCGCCGAAACACATCGCCATCGTTTGCACGTTCTCCACCTGACCTCTGGTCTTGAGGCTGATTGGTTGGCCGGTCGAACCACCTTACCTGGCACCGCTGACGGACGAGCAATCATTACAACAGAAGTCTTGCCGCAACACCTCACGTTCACCGATGTCGATGTGGAAAAGGAAGGGGTTCGGTTGAAAATGAATCCACCAATTCGATATCAAGAGGATTTCGACATCCTCTGGCGCCGCATCCACGATGGGACCATCCAATGCATCGCTACAGATCACGCACCCCACACCTTGGAAGCGAAAGCAGCTGGATTCCCGGCTGCACCAAGCGGTATGCCTGGCGTTGGAACATCTCTACCAGTCATGCTCACGCACGCACACAAAGGCCGTTGCACAATTGAAGATGTGGTCCGTTGGATGTCAACAAATGTTGCAGCATGTTACAACATGGAAAACAAGGGGCAACTGGTTGCTGGTTACGACGCTGACCTCGTCCTTGTCGACATGACCAACGCAATCGTCGTCGAAGACAAAAACGCTTGGTCCAGAGTCGCTTGGAGTCCTTTCCGAGGGCAAGAACTGGTTGGCTGGCCAATCGTAACCATTGTTGGTGGTGTTCCAGTGTTTGAACGGACATCTGCAACAGGTCCAAAAGGGCAACTGCTCGTTGAACCTGGTCAAACTGGAAAGCCGATTCGAATGACGGCATGGAATTGAATCGCAATAAGCGGTTCATTTCCAAACTCACGAGATAATACTAAATGCCAACACAATCGTCACCCACTTGAGGAACCCTGCATGAGTTGGATTGAAGAAAATATTGGAGAAGGATATCAACAGGTGATTATTGGCGTACTGCTGTTTATCATCGGCGCAGCAATGGGCTGGGTCCAATCAACAGATCCTGCTATGACCGCAGCTGACGTGTACATCCCATCCCTTTTGATGCTCTCAGGTGCAATGGTTACCCTGCTTGGAATCTCTTTCGGTACGGGTCATGAAGATGACCGAACCAATGACTTGATGGATGCCATCAATGATTTGACATCCCGCATGAATTCCATACTCGGTGAAGAAGAGTGAGATCAAAGGTCGTACAAGCGGCCATATTTTGATTCAACATAACGCAAGAACGGCTCTGGGCTTGGCTCACTTCCGGTTGCATGCTCGATAAGTTTTGATGGCGACATCTTGCTGCCTTGGGCGTGAATTTTAGGACGGAGCCACTGCAAGAGAGGCGACCAATCACCCGAGGAAACAAGCGCATCGATGTCTCCGAGGTCTTCTGCCATTGACTCAAGCAGTTGTGCTGCGTAGAGATTACCAAGGGTATAGGTGGGGAAGTAACCAAACGCCCCCATCGACCAATGAATGTCTTGAAGGCAACCAAGTCGATCGTTCGGTACCTCGACTCCAAACCATTCTTGAAACATCGTGTTCCAAGCGTGAGGAAGGTCTTTGACCGCAAGATCTCCGTTGAATAATTGCTTCTCAATTTCATAGCGAAGCATGACGTGGAGGTTGTAGGTGACTTCATCAGCTTCGACACGGACAAATCCTGTGGACACCTTATTGGCGATTCGATTCAAGGTTGCAGGATCCCATGATGGTGCATCCGGAAAGTGTTCTTTGAACCAGGGCAAAGCGACCTCCCAAAAAGCGGGTGTTCGTCCGATTTGATTCTCCCAGAAGCGGCTCTGCGACTCATGGACTCCAAGGGAGACTGCTGCCCCACGGGGTGTGTAAGCATGCTCTGTCCCCAATCCTTGCTCGTAGAGAGCATGTCCTGTTTCATGCATGACGCCGTACAAGCAAGAGAAGGGTTCGCTGAGGTCATAGCGGGTTGTAAAACGGGTGTCACCGGGCCATAAACCTGCAGAAAAGGGGTGGGTGGAGGCATCCATCCGCCCTGCTTGAAAATCAAAACCCATGGCTTCTGAAACCTTGGTACAGAAGTCCGTTTGAGCATCGATTGGGAAATTCAACCCTTCAGGCCACTGGGGGTCCGGTGTGTTGACTTTAGCAGCCATAATGCTGTCCAAAAGGGGGACGAGCCGTTGCCTCAAGCCTGCGAATAATGGATCGTAGTCTTCCACTTTCATACCCACTTCGAATTCATCGAGGAGCGCATCATAGGGCGTACCTTCGACGTCAAGGTAAGCAATTTTCTCTTTTGTCATGCTGATCAAACGCTCCAAATGAGGTTCAAAAACAGAGAAGTCTGATGCTTCTCGGGCCTTTTGCCATACCATCATGGCTTCGGACTTACAGTGAGCGTAATCTGCAACAAACTGTTCTGGCAACTTGACGGCCTTGTCATAGGCACGGCGCATTTCACTCACATTGGCTTGTTGGTCCTCATCGAGGCCTTCGGTGGTTTCCAAAGCATCGAGCATCACACCAAGCGAAGGCGCAATCAAACGGGCGTGAGCTTCCTTAGCGAGCCAAGAGAGCATGTCCGCTCGAGCAGCCGCTCCCTTTTCGGGCATGATGGTTTCACGGTCCCACCCGAGGTGACCTTGAAGGGCTTGAAGTCGATGGATGTCTTTCACTGCAACAATGAAGTCGTCATAGGTACTCATACCGCAACCAGCATCTCATGGGTCAAGAACGCTCGTATGCTCAATGAACCTTGGTTTCAACTTTGGGAATTCCTGCCACACCTTCAAGATACAAGAGGCCCTCGACTTATCATGGCCGGTACGTTCCCAAAGAACGATGACTCCGAAGCCATCAATGAGGACCGAGAAATTGACCAAGCAGTTGCCGAAGTTGAAGGCATTCGCACCCCTCCATCTCCTGATTCAAAGACTGAAACGATGGAAGAAAGAAACCCCGCGGATGAGATACCATTCGATGAACTTTCAGCGGAAGAAGTTGCAGGACAACTTCGCCGAAGTGGATCGATGGTGATCGACACCTGCATGGACATTCGTCGCGGCGAGAACGTCTTGATTGTTTGCGACCCGACCACTGGAGACATCGGGCAAGCACTGCACGAAGCGGCCAACGAACGCTCTGACCGAGTCTTACTCATCGTGATGCCGAAAGCCCGTCATCATGGTGAAGAACCGCCTTCACCGGTGGCCAACTTGATGCGACAACAGCAAGTGGTGATCGCTCCAACACGGTATTCACTCACACACACACGGGCCGTCCGTCAAGCACTCAAGG
This sequence comes from uncultured Candidatus Poseidoniales archaeon, assembly GCA_905182125.1. Classification (GTDB taxonomy): domain Archaea; phylum Thermoplasmatota; class Poseidoniia; order Poseidoniales; family Poseidoniaceae; genus MGIIa-L1. The sequence goes on along the minus strand of CAJJAV010000009.1, from coordinate 86,325 downwards.
ACGGAGCAAGGGTCGCAACAATGCCTGGGATGACCAATGAAATGTTTAGCCGAGGCGGCATGTCAGCTGACTTCAAAGATGTCAAGCGTCGGATCGGCGATCTTGGACCACATCTTCGTCGACGACGGATCCTCAATGTCAAATCCGATCAAGGCACTGATGTCACGTTTGAAGTCAATTGGCGAGAGTGGAAACTCGACGATAATGGCATTTGCAACCGTCCGAGAATGCTCACCAACCTTCCTGCTGGTAAAGCGTTCATCATGCCTCGCGAGGGCACGATGAATGGCACTGTGGTCATCGACGGTTCTTGGGAGTCAAACCTTGTCGATGAACCTGTTACGCTGACCATTGAAGGCGGCATGGTGGTCGATGTCACTGGTGGTACAATCGCAGCGGCAATACGACAAGAGTTCGGAGAAGCCGCTGGACGCTTACGAGTCAAAGATCGAGAAAACGTGTGGACTGTTGCTGAATTTGGATTTGGTATGAATCCACAAGCGCGCCTGTCCGGAAACGTGTTAGAAGATGAGAAGCGACTTGGAACCTGTTACTTTGCTGTCGGTGACAATACGGCCCTAGGTGGTACGTCTTCTGTTGGAATTCACATCCCTGGTGTGCTCAAAGAACCAAGCGTTTGGTTTGACGACACGCAAGTCCTTGACAAAGGTCAATTCCTTTTGCAACTGTGATCACTGAACGGCATTCTGCGTCCCACATACAGGGCAGAATCGCCAGTATGGATCAAGGCCGATGCCACATCCACGGCACATTACACCTGAGCGAATTGTTGGTTGGACAGAAGGCATCGTTGGGTGGGCTTGATTCCATTGATGCGTGGGTTGTTGTTGGTTCCATCCTTGCTGTGGCTGACCTTGCTGTTGTTGATTCCAGTCCTGCTGCTGAGGTTGACCTTGCTGTTGCTGGTTCCATGCTTGTTGTTGTTGAGCGGGTTGTTGAGGTTGACCTTGTTGTTGCTGATCCCAGTCTTGCTGCTGTGGCTGTTCAGGTTGCTGAGGTTGTTGAGGTTGGGGTTGTGGCTTTTGATCCAGTGGCTTACGAATTGGCGCCACTGGACGAGGCAGTGATGCCGCCTTTTCTGCAGCAGGTGACGACATGAATTCCGACAGTGAAACGCTGCCATCTCCATCGGTGTCCGCCTCTGCGTGAAGTGTTGTTGCCTCTTCGACGTTGGTCCCAGTAGCGATGGCCAGTTCTTCAATCGAAAGTTGTTCGCTGCCATCTGTGTCTGCTGCAATGAAATGTTCTGCTGCACTTGTGAAGAGCTCTTCTTCAGAAACTGGCACCTCGAGTGGAGTGAGTTCCACGCTTGGTTCCGGCACTAAAACAGGTGTCGGTTCGGGCTCAGGCTCGGCTTCCTGCTCCACAACTGGTTGTGGTTCATGTTCGACTTCTTCGAGGTGGACTGGTTCGGGTTCAGCCACAATGGTTGGCTCTTCGTTTGCTGCGGGTTCACTCTCTTCACCCCTGCCAAGATCAAACGCGCCGGCAAAGGCATCTTGGGTTGCTTTAGCCACCTGCTTCTCATTCGAAGTATCAAGGGCTGGTTCAATGACTGGCTCTGGTGCGACTGTAGGCAATTCAACCTGAGGAAGAGCGGGTTCATTTGCAGTTGGCAAGGGCACTGGGTTGCTACCAGGCAGTGGGACACTTGGTCCTGCAGCTGGTGTGGTAGCCTTTGGAACTGATTGGGGGAGCGAAGGTTTTGGCAACGAAGCAACACTTGCAGAGGCTGCAGTCCCACTGGCCAAGGTTGGGACTGGGAGGGCATGGCCCGCTACGTCAAGAGCAGATTCGAGTTCGTCAGCGACAGCAACGAGCGAGGCATGGTTTGATTCAGGGTGCGCCAAGAAGGATTCCAATCCGGTCAAGTACCGGGTGACTTCCCCGTTGCCACCTGTAGCGTAAGCCACAGCCAATAATTTGAGAATTTTCATTGGGTCGGCCAAGGTGGTCAACTTGCTGATCTCGTTTGCATCAAGGCCGGGGTTGTTTCCTGAACTGCTTCCTGAAGAGTCTGGAAGGCCGAGGAATTGAAGCAAAGGGTCAGGCATGGTCATGATACCAAGGTGGCCTGCGACGAGGTAGTAGATCTCGCCACCTTCACATTGAATACGTTCACTTGCTGCTGTAAAATCAAATTCTCCTGGAAGAAGAACGATGTCTGAAAGCACTTCGAAGAACTTCTCCATAGCGAGTGAACGGTCCATTTCCATCAAGACGTGGACCATATCGGAAGATTCCGTCACGCCAAAGTAGGCTGCGGCATCATCGACATCAATGCCATCCGGCATTGATTCTCCAGGCAATTCATCAACCATGATTCAATCCCCTACGCCTTGGCCACCCGTGTTCTGTTCTTGAGGATGATGCCACCATTGGTTTGCGAACTCATGGTTGACATCATCGGTTCCTTCCAAGATCAAAGATTGCTCTCGATTGTGGAGCAGACCAGCCAGTTTCTTGTAATTGCATGAGAACTGTTCGTTCTTTTTCACCATCATCGATGGCGGTACGAACCCAGTCAGCTGCTGATTCGCGATCTTCGGTTTGCCAGTCTTCGAAGATGCTCAAATCAACCTTAATTCGTGCTTTGCGAACCCTCGCTGAACCATCCTCTTCCTCTTCTTCAACAACTGGTGTTTTAGAAACAGGACTTTTGCTCGATACTTTGCCACCGCGTGGTGGGCCTGAAGGCGCTTTGGAGGGGGGGGGGCCTCCCGAAGGACTTCGCCCAGGGGGTCCACTCTTTGGAGGACCGCCCGTGGTTCGAGGAGGTGAGCGAGCGCTTGGCGCGGGTGTTGGTGTAGGTGTCGGGCGAGGTGTGCTTCGCTGAGGAGTGGCACGGGTTGAAGCAACGCTGTCTTCATCGTCATCCCAATCGTCATCATCTTCATCTTCATCATCGTAATCGAATTCATTGCTGCGGAACATCCGGAGGATGAACGCAATCAACAACACGGTCCCCACAAGACCTCCAAGTCCGACCGCCACCAACATTCCAGTTGAAAGGCCAAAGAGACCTGCTGTGGTCTCATCATCGCTGTTGTCTGTAAAGGGGCAGCCATCGCCGTATCCTCCATCGTCGCCAGCAGGTTGTTCTGGGCAATTGTCGTAGTAATCGGCCGTTCCGTCATCGTCCCCGTCACTTTGAGTTGGATCGCATCCGGTCGAATCAACATAGGTTTTGTACGCTGGCTCAGTGTCTGGACAAAGGTCTGCTTCGGTACCTGAAGCATTGTCCCCATAGCCATCACGATCACGGTCTTCCCACTGAGTTGGGTTGCCAGCAAGGTTTTGCGGTTCAAACAGGTCCCGGTAGCCATCACCATCGTCATAGCAGCCAATGAAATCGATGTATGACGTACCACTTTCCATTGGGCATTGATCGGCGTTTAGGCCTTCGATGTTGTCGCCATAGCCATCACCATCTTGGTCAAACCATTGCGATGAATCGGTTGGGAAAGCGTCACCTGATTGATTCTCACGCAACCCGTTGGAAGAATTGAGGGTGTACAGATAGACGCCTTTGTAACCGTCCCCATCAAGGTCTTGTTCCAACGCTGTTTCATCGGTGCAGCCATCTGAATCGACTGGGAAACCCTCTGGGGTGCCTGGGCAGAGGTCATTGGCATCGACGATGCCATCTTGATCGGTATCGATTTGATTTGCGGAGCAACCATCGGAATCGACCAGAGTTTCTGAGGTGAAGGGGCAGAGGTCGACGGGGTCGAACACGCCATCGCCATCGGTATCGGTTTCACGTTGGGCTTGGCTGCAGCCTGCGGTATCAACGGTGTCTTCGTATTCTGTCTGCTCACATTGGTCCAGGTCGTTGGTAACACCGTCTTGGTCGTCATCCAATTGGTTGTCAGCACATCCAGCAGCGTTGACTGAAAGTCCTGAATCCGTATTCGGGCAGGTGTCTTCTTCATTTGACACGTAATCACCATCATCGTCACTGTCATCGATAAAGCGGCATCCAATGCCTGTTTCACCGTCGATTGGAACGGTTCCTTGGAGCACGCCTGAAACCGAAGGGCATTCATCTGCTTGGTAGCCTACTGGGTTGTCGCCAAAACCATCGCTGTCGAAATCAAGCCATTGGGTTGATTCAAGGGGGAACGCATCGACCGAGTCATCCCAACCATCGCCATCGGTATCGGGGCAGCCGCTGACTGGATTTGTTGAATTGCCCCATGTGCCAGGGCAACCGTCGAGCACCAAACCAGCACCGTTGTTGGTGAGATCTTCGTCTGAAATATTATAGAAAGAGGTCCAAACATCTGGATAACCATCGCTATCGTTGTCTTCAGCAGCTGCAATGTTGTCTGGGAATTTATCAGGGTTCGTTGCACTTTCTGAACTGTTATCGCCGTAGCCATCGCCGTCAGAGTCTGTCCACTGGGTTGAATCGAATGGCCAGATGTCTGCACCAAGGCTCACATTCCATTCCAAGAACGTCCCAATGCCGGAGGGGTCAGAAGAGCCATCTGTGTCGGAGTCAAGGCAACCGTTTCGGTCTCGCCATGAAGCGCCCCAATCCCACGGACAAGCATCTCCCGTGACGGTGTCGCTTTCATTGTCGCCCCATCCATCGCCATCAAAATCGGAGTACTGAGATGGATTGAATGGGAACAAGTCGCCTTTTGGATTGTTTGGGTCAAGCAGGGTCGCACAACAATCTGGACCGGAGTTGTCCCCGTATCCATCGCCATCGGAGTCTTTCGATTGCTTCCAATTGAGCACGAAGGCATCGCCTGAAAAGTAAGTGGCATCGTTATCGGACCAACCGTCTTGATCGTCGTCTCGGCAGCCCAATCGACCAAGCCAAGAACTACCGGCATCGTTTTGGCAACCATCGACGGCATCTGCATAGCCATCTGCGTCGTAATCTGAGCATCCGTAAACGTAGAACGAGGAAGAGGAGGCATCGTTAACGCAAGCATCCGCCATTGGCCCCGCTGAGTTATCACCAAAGTTGTCACCATCGCTGTCCGCCCATTGATTACCGAGGAGTGGTAGGTCGTCGACTAAATCGAAGATGAAGTCGCGGTCGGTGTCCTGATACAAGCGCAACACGCCAACATCATCGAGGATGTTGTTCCACCATGCGAGGTGAATGGTCCCGTTTCCGTCGGTTTGTGCGCCGGTTTGGCTTCCTGCTGCAAGGTAGCCAAACGAAAGACTGGCCCAAAGGCCGGTGGATTGAGTTGCTTCTTGCTTCGAAATGCTGTTCCATGTGAGTTCGTTGCCCAGCCCGATGCTCGTCAAAAGCAAATAGTGGTCATCCATGACCACGAGGTCCCAAGCCCCATCGAGGTTCGAATCTGGTCGTGAGACGCTCAAAGGAGACCACGTGGTTTCGTTAAGTCGAGTATGAAGGAAAGGCGACAGAACAACATCACTGTGGACCGCCAGCATTGGGTGTTGTCCGCCAACGAGATCCAGATTGAATTGGCTGGTTGTCCCAGCGATTTGGGTCGTGTAACCGGTCCAATTGTTTGCATTTTGACTCAATTCATGGACTGAAAGCTCGCCTGTGGTCGTCAAAACTGCAGCCATGATGGTTCCATTTGGCCCAAGAGCAAGGCGGAGGTCAGAGGAGAGATCGGAAAGACTTGTGATGGTGTGGACATCGACGTTGCTCCCGTTCATGACCCACAAAGAGAGGTTCGAAGCGGTACCGTCGTTCATCACCAAAAGGACAGCGAGGGAGCCGTCGGCAAGGTAGGCCGCAGATTGTTGCTGAGAAACAACCGAACCAATGGAAGAGAGGTTGTCAAAGGTCCATGTGCTTGAGCCCGTTGTTTGTCGTGCCATTTCCAAAACATTGTTTGGTGCATCCCGATAGATGAGCACGGTTTCGTTGTTGTTGGAAGCCAAACCCTGAGTCATGACCGAAACGGGTCCATCGAGGCTGATGGAGGAGCGAACCATTGACGTCGCCCAGCCATTTTCAGTTTCGATGGAGGTGAACAGTTGATTGGTACCCGCCGATGCGTAAGCGAGGCGTTGCTGGCCCAAAACGTCGAGGCTAGAACCGAGGTGTTCACCAAACTGACCTGTTGTTACAAGCGTCTGTTCGACCGCTGTGTGGCCAATGATGGAACGGTGAATCAACCCGTCGTGCGCGTCTGCTTCGAGGATAATTGGGCGACCTGATTCGGTGACCGTGAACGCGTAGTGTTGCGATTGGTTGCTGCTGTCAACAACACGAGTGGTCTTCCAAACCCCAGCAGGTGTTGCATCATTGACGTGTTCTGTGTAATACGAGGCGTTATTTTGGAAGGTAAGGAGCATGCTCGTTTCACCGCGAGCAGAGGTGCTGAGGTCCAATTGAGTCAAGTTCCCACTGTACAAGAACGAGGTGGATTCCCAATCCCGCTCAGAATGGATTTGGTACATCAAAGTGCTTGGATCAGTGGACATGTCCCGCCGACTGAGAATAATTTCACTCAAACCATCGCCGTCGATGTCGCCATGAGTTGCCGCGACCATCCCGATATTTTCGCCAGGCTGGCCTGTTGCCAAAAGTTCCCAATCCGAACGCAATCCGATTGGAGAGCCAAGGATCAATTCTACTTTACCGCTGTTGCCTGAGCTTGCTTGCATGATCAAGACGTCATCGTAGCCATCTTCATTGACGTCACCAGCAGGCATGATTGTCCGTCCGAGCCAGGCGTTTGCATCCACCGACTGGAGGGTGTAATCAGGAGCGTCTGATGCGATGCCAGTGGCTGAGCCGTAGTAAGCCCAAATTTTGCCACTTCGATAACTGGAGCCGTTAAAGGGCTCGTTGAACATGAAATCATCAAAGCCATCTGAGTTGACATCGCCGATGTAATTGATCGAAGAACCGAAGAGTTTTCCTTGAAGGTTTGAGACAATGCTCTGGTCGATGGTCCCATTGTATCCGTTTAGACCACCAAAGAAGATTTCAATTGAAGAAAGGCCCAAAGGACTCGCTATGTCCCCTGTGTTCGAGACGATCAAATCACTCATACCGTCGCCGTTAAGGTCTCCGTTTGAAACAAAACTTTGGCCAAACATCGGACCATTTTTGGTTTGCGTGATGTTGCGAAGGTGCTCAAGTCCGGACATGCTTCCGTTGAAGATCAGAAGCTTGCCGCTGTTGGTTTTTACATCGGTCACCTGCTCCTTGAACCCTCGAGCAGAAACAACGAGGTCGGCCATTGCATCCCCGTCCATGGATTCTGAAACGCTGAGGTCCCATCCAAGTTGTTCATCGTCCTCACCGGTAGCATTCCACCAGGCGTTGGTTTCTAAGCCACTGCTGTTGCCAAGATAGACCTCGATACGTCCTGGTGTTCCAATGAAGTTTCCACTCGTATCGTTCCAGCCCGGTGCTCCAATTGCAGCATCGTAGTATCCATCGCCGTTGAAGTCCCCAACGCCGAGTCCATGGCCGAATAATCCGTTTTCAAGTTCACCTTGGAGAACTAAATCGGGTGGGGATACAAGGCCGTCCTGCGATTCTATGGTCACGCCAGTGGTTGAACCATAGTACACGAGAACGCGACCTGTGTAGTTAGCGTTGCCGTCGTATTGCGGCTCAGCAATGAGAATGTCATCGAAACCATCGCCGTTGAGGTCCGCCATCACTATGGCACCTTCGTCTGAGTTTTGAGCGCCGGTGATGTTGGTGCTTGGTGCAGGGTTGATCCGTCCGGTTTCTTGGCCTGAAAGGCTACGAAGCAGATAGAGTGTGACTTGGCCCGAAGGGTCAGTCGTCGTTGTTACAATTTGTTCAAGCGCATTTCCATCAAGGCCCATGCCGAGATGCAATCCAAGTTGGTCGTCACGTGACAACACCCTGTGGTCGTATGAGGATCCATCCACACGAATCAGTCGGACTTCCTTTGCATCGGGCGCTGCGTAAGCAACGTGAGCAACCTCATTGTCGTCTATAGCGAGTTCGATGTCATGACCGACTGGCCCGGTATCAAGAAGGGCGTGCGACCATCGAGTACCGCTGAAGTTCAACTGCCACAAGGAACCGTTCGAATCTCTGAACACACCCCATTCCAGTTCGGTTTGGCGCAAGCCGAGTCTGAAATCAGTTGGGCTGACGTCTTCGACGATGGTTCGAGTGAGCCATGTGGTTTCGAAGTAAACTTGTCCAGAGTAAGCGACTCGTGCCACTTTGATATCAGCACCGTCGGCGTACATGATGTACGGGCGGCCATTTTCATTGATGGCAAGTGCACAATCGACGAGCGTTTCTTCTGTGCTTGGGGCAACAGTATCGACAATTGTATCGGTCCAAGAACCAGTAAAAGTTCGGCTTGCATAGTGCACTTCGCCTTCGACGGTGCTCCAACACAAGTTCATCTTTTCACGTCCACTCAGAACAAGATCGGGCGTACCCGGTGTGATGTTCTCAAACTGATGGAGGGTCGATTCCGTCCACATGTTCAATCCTGATTCTTGACGAACTTCTGCTTGTTCAAGTCCATCAAAGGAAATCAGTTCACCTGCAAAATCATGACCGTACCCACTTGAAAAAGGGACATGAGCGCTTGTTGGCATCACTTGAACCTCTTCTTCCAAATCTTCCACAGGCAATGGGTGCGAGGCAAGCGGGGCGAAGGATTGAATCAAAAAGAGAACGGTGAGCGCAAGCGCAAGAGTAGGGAAAGATACGCTGCGCTCAACGGCCATGAAGCCTTGACACTCGACCTCCTTGAAAACGCTTGTCGAAAAATGCCCATCATGACCCCCGTAGGGGGTCAGAAGAGAAAGTGCCAACAACGGTCAAAAGAGCGCAGGGGAGCACTTGACAAAAGGGGAAGTTTTGGCCACACCATGAACGGAGGTAAGTGGCTCATATGCGCTGATGGTGAATGGCCTCCTGAGCCCATTTGGCGGCCCCTTGTGGAACAAGCTGATGTGATCATAGCATGTGACGGAGCATTTCAGCAGTGCCTCGACCGCACCGTCCAACCCAACATTGTGATTGGGGATATGGACAGCGTTGAAGAGGCACGGTTCGGTCAAGACAATGAATCGGTTCAATGGATTCGCATCGAAGAGCAAGAAAACAGCGACCTCTCAAAGGCGATTGAACATGCAGCACAACATGCGCCAAAAAACCTCGACGTGATCGGCGTCGAAGGTGGTGCACTCGGCCACATCGTGGCACCCTTTTTTGCACTCTATGATGCACCTCCTTCAACCGTAATTCACATCAATGAATCTCGCATAATGTGCGTCAAGAACGCCTCCCTTGCCTTCACTTTGATCGAGATTGGTAGTATGGTTTCACTGTTCGCAATCGGACGTGCTTCCGGGGTCACCCTCACCGGGTGTGAGTGGCCATTGAATCAAGAGCGACTGGAACCGGGAACAAGGGGTTTGAACAATCGATCGATCAACCCTACAGTCGAAATCAACGTTGACGATGGTGCGGTACTTGTGTGCATTGAACCTGCTCACAGCGGCCCTTTGGGCAAGTAATCTCTGATCATTTGAGAATAGGACCCTTTGCCATCCCACTGCATGGCGTGTTCGTCGACTCGCGCGCGTTCGATTGTGGTGTCAAAGTCGCCCCACTTTTCGATGAGCCCAAGTTTGTAAGCCGCACGTGGCGTGTACCCTGGCAAGAAATTACGCCATGTAAACGGGACACGACCAGGGGTGATGCGATTCACCATACCGACGATTGATGTGTTGCAGGTGGTCAAGAAGGAGTGGTACCATTCTCCTTTTTCAGCCAACGAATTTGCTTTATTTGTTAACGCAAGCAACAGTGCTTTTTCTTTTCCAGGCGGCGTGATGCCGCGGAACATGTAATCCTTGTTGCCCCTACCATTCGTGCGCAAACCAAGGAGGTCTCGCTCGTAACCAACCAGCAAATACAGTTCGTAATGTCGCCATAGCCCTGACCATGGATGGTACCGTTGGCCCTTTCTTCGCCGAGCTTCAAACGAGAACGAAAGGCACGTTCCGTTGTTGAATTCAAAGGTGAGGAAGGTATGAGCCATGCCGTGCAGGTGGTGAAAATGATCGACGACAAACCAAACATCTTTGATTTCATCCGCGTCGACTTCTAACGTTTCCTCCCAGTCTTCATCGCGATCCTTTGTGGTTCGCCAGAAGAAGTCACGAATGTTGTTGAAACGAATGGTGCTTCCTGAGATATCCGCTGTAGTTGTGCGTTCGCAGTCAGAATTCCAGGTGTCAACCAAATTGGGAACCCTCGGCCGGATTCGGATCACCCAAAGAAGGACACTCAGGAGAAGAAGGCCGAGAACTGAAACGCCGATGGCAAACAAAACCTCAATCATGCTAGCCATCGTTTCTCACCACTTATGCCAGATTCGTAAATCACGGTCCCACCAGTCCATGGCCCCATCTGGGTTTTGACGCCACAGGGTTCCATCGTCATCTGTCGTGGTTGGCATGCCTTGGGGATCTGGTGAACCATCAGGGAGAATTGTTGGTGTTGGGCCCAGCGAACGAAGGGGCTGAAGGCCGTTGTCCTCTTTGACACGAACAAGCATGAAAAAGACAATGAAAGCGACAATGAGGCCAAGCGCCCCAATCGAATACCACCCGACTGATTGGGTTGCAGTTTCATCACCGAACGAGCGGCTCGGAAGTTCTTCTGTCTCTTCTTTGCTCAAATTCTCACCGGGTTGGCGGACCATATTCAAGCCGTGAATGGTTCTGATTTGTTCATTGTTGACAACTTCGAGGCTGATCAGGTGCACACCTGCTGGCAAAACTGAGCAATCGTAACTGTTGCTTGAACTCCCTGGGAGAAGTGTGCCCTGAACCGACCACATTTTGTCGAAGGTGCTGAAATCGACACCTGCCATGTTTGGGACCATGGTGATCAGGCAAGGGGTGTCGGTCGAGTTGCCATTGCCGCGAACATTGAACGAGAACGCTGGTGCAGCACGATTGTGGATGGTCAGGTTCAACCACGATTCTGCAGTCTGGCCGAGGTCATTTCTGTAGGCTTCTTTCAGCATGTATTCACCGGCTGGCCAATGTGAACAATTCAGCGTAGTTTGGTTATCGAGCACCGTAAACGGAGCGCCTGAAAAGGTGCGGGTGCCTTCTGCTCCGTAACGGGGACCTGTTTGATCAGCAAACACCCGTTCAATGGTACACGCATCGCCTGTCTCAATCCAAGGTGGAGCGTCGAGGCCGAGGGTGATTTGTGGCACTTTCAGTGCTGGGCGAAGCACGTAGGTGGGCAATTGAATGGTGGTGATTGTCTCACCCTCTTGGTTGACGACTTCAAGTCGAAGTGTGTGTTCACCTTGGGCCCAAGCATCGTAAATGATGCTGGCATTTGATTGGCCCGAGAACGACATTGTTTGGCTGTCGTGGACCTCGCGGTCCTTGTGAATGCCATACAGCCTGAGTTCGATGTTGGTGAAATCGTTGGTGGTGTTCATGATGGCAACAACTCGAATCGCATCAGGTTCGCCGTCTTGATTGAGATCGAGTGTGTCGTTGCGAAGCGCAATCAGATTGAGCCCTTCCGCTTCTAATGCTTCATCGACAGCGGTGGACTCCGCTGAAACAGGGGCTGTGAACCCAAGTGGAGAAGCCATGCTCAAGGAGAGAACAATGAGCATCAACAGGCTCCTTGCTTGAGGCTTAAGCATCGTTGTTCACCTCTGGAAGTTCAGGTGCCGGAGGTGGGAGAGGGAGGGGTGGGAGATCGGCCAGTGGGATCATGCTGCCTTGTGAGGAGGCCTGCCCCATCTCTTCAAGGGTGCGAGATTGCTTCTCTTCGAACAAAGCGTCTTCGAGGTCATCGCCGTCTCGGCCTGAGCGAACGATGAGTGCTGCTGTTGCCCCTGCGATGAAGCCGAAACCGATGACCAGATAGGTTAGCCACGAAGCCTCTGGGCTCTCCCCAAGAATTGCAACTGCGGATGCAAACTCGCCATATTCGTTGGACCAGCCGTCGTTGTTGCTGTCAATACAGCCTTGAACATCTCGCTTTGAGGTTCCTGCTTGTTCGGGACAATCGTCTCTGAAAGCACCCAAAGGAACATCGCCAAAGCCATCCCCGTCAAGGTCACGCCACTGCAAAGCCTCAGTGGGGAAAGCATCAGCTACACCCTCTGGATGAGCTGGCCAAGAAGCGGTTGGATCCGACCAACCATCGCCGTCTGTATCTCGGCAGCCGAGCCGATCGAGCATTGAGGTGCCACGGACTTCTGGGCAAGCATCGCCTTGGTTTCCATCCGCATTATCTCCGTAACCGTCACCGTCAGAATCGCGCCATTGCGTAGGTTCGTGAATGAAGGCATCACCCAAATCGGACCAGCCGTCGCCGTCTGTGTCAGCGCAACCCCATCGGTCGCCACCTGAAGAAGGGCCGACGGAAGTACCGGCTTGATCGGGGCATACGTCAGCGGTTGTGCCTCGAGGGTTGTCGCCTCGGCCATCACCATCGGTGTCGTGCCATTGAGTTGGGTCCATTGGCCATGCATCACCGCGACCACCCGGACTTGCAAGCCAAGCATTGGTTGGGTCTGACCAGCCATCTTGGTCACTGTCGGGGCAACCCCATCGGTCGAAGGTGGAGGCGCCCTCTGTGGTTTTACAACCATCGCCACGGTACGCATCTCGGAGGGTTTGGCCATCGAAGTATTCCACGTTGTCACCATAGCCATCATCATCGGTATCGTACCATTGACTTTGATCTTCAGGGAAGGCATCTGCAAAACCTGCAGGATGGGCGATCCAATCATTTGTCGGATTGGAAAACCCATCTTTGTCAGTGTCTCGGCAACCCAGACGGTCGACGTAGGAAATCCAACTGGATTCGACTTCTTCAGGCGATGAAAAGACGCATACATCGCCTTCATAGCCGTCTAAATTGTCTCCATAACCGTCACCGTCGGTGTCGCGGTATTGAGAGGGGACGAATGGGAAGTCATCGATTTGGGAGGCCCCGTAGGTTTGATTATCGCCCCAACCATCTTCATCGGTATCGACCCATTGCGTAGGGTTGTCAGGGAAAGAATCGATCAGTTTGGCACCTTCGCTTTGGTTGTCGCCCCATCCATCGAAATCACGGTCTCGCCATTGCGACACTTCGGACGGGAAAGCATCCGAACCGTTGGCGATGGTCCAATTCAAATCGCCGTCTGAGTATGTGTCCCCGTCTGTATCGGTGCAACCGTATCGGTCGCTGCTCGATGCGCCGGTGATGAAGGGGCAAGCATCAGGAGTTGTAGCCGAGAGGAGGAAGGAGCCAATACCCCACTCTTCCCTCGTAAGGTTCCAAGATTCATTTGCCCAGTTATCCCCATAACCATCAGCATCCGTGTCACTCCATTGAGTATCGTCGAATGGGAATGAATCGCCCGAACCAGTAGGGTGAGCGTACCACGCTGTCACTCCATCAAGGCCACCAGGGTCTGCATCGGAGTAACCATCGCCATCCGAATCAAGGCATCCATAGCGATCCATGAGTGAGTAGCCACGACGGTAAGGGCAATGGTCACCTTGGTACCCGTCAAGGTTGTCGCCAAAGTTGTCGTTGTCGCTGTCAAGCCACTGGGTTGGTTCGAGCATGAAGGCATCTGCTCCATTTTGTGCAAGCCATCCAGGTTCTGGATCAGACCAGCCATCGCCATCTGAATCGATGCAGCCTTTCCGATCGTTGGTCGATGCGCCGACGGTTGCATCGCAATCGTCATCGTTGTCAACAAAGCCATCCTCATCGGTGTCCCTGCTCGTTTTGTCGATTGAAGTCGTCAGCGTGTAGTCAAACCCGTCGTTGCACCAGGAATCATCAGCCTTCACTTTGACATAGACATAACTTTGAGTCGCAACCGTGGTCGAGAGTATTTTCGAGGCAGCGCCATCGTTAACAGCGGCATCGACAATGGGTCCACCTTGGGCGTTGAGGAGCGAAAACCTGCCCTCCCAACCATCACCTGGGCACCACCAAGCAGCACCATTCATGGTTCCTGAGAATGAGATTTGTACGATATCCCCTTTGCGTGCTTCGACCTTCCAAAAATCAGTTTGATCGTTGCCTGCATCACAATCGGGATCGCAGACATACCCGCTCGAAGTAACGCCATCAGTGAGGGGCGTAGCGCTCTGAATATCGTTGTCTGCAAGGGCAGGTGGGAGGGTGCAAATCAAAAGCGCCGCGAGCCAGAGGGCAAGCACACGCTTTGCGAGCATGGTTGCCCAACAGGTGGTGTGCTAATGAACACTACCCGTCATTTGGACAACCTAAGGGTGACCGCCGTTTGGGAATTAATTCAGGTACCGATCTGCAAGAATCAGTTCATCAGCAGAAAAGAAGGGCATGCTCATGCCAGCCTCGGTGTCAGCGTTCACAACGCTGTGCTGCAATGAAATATCGCCTCGGACGAATTTGATGTACCGTTGCTCTTCGTTCTCTTCGAAGGGATGCAAGCCGATATTTTCTTGATAGGCAATACCAACCCACGAGCCATCTGGTGACATGACCGTTTCAAAGAAATCGTGCAGTGCGTGTGTATCGCCGCTGCTTTCTTCGTAGTCCGTCACGGTGTGCAGCGGCGTGGGATCAACGATTCTGAAATCCCAAACATCGCCTTCCATTGGATGATGAAGAGCGCCTGCATAGAGGTACCAATCCTTTCCAGCCACGTAGCCGTCTTCGGAATTGTTTTGGCCATAATCTAATCCGTAGAAAGCCACACTGACCACTTGATCTTCAGAGATTGAGACAAAAGGATACATCTGAATTCCACGGTCGAAGGCGGTTGCATTCCAGCTCGACCAAGCGGTGCCATTGTCGTATGAAACTGCAATCCTCAACTCCCAAGCGCCTGTGTTTCCATTAGGACAATCAGCCCATGCTACGACCACCATACCACCTTCGTTGTTGTTGACCACTGGATAGCCTTCTGGACAGTTGCCCTCGCGAGGACCAACGGCAACGGGTGCTTCCCAAGTGCCATCGCTTGGGCCAGGTCCTGTGCCACGACCATAATCTGGACTGACTCGAACTTGGACAACGCCAGTGTTCGTGTCTGCGTCTTCTTGTGCCACAAACACGTAGGGACCGTCGTTCTGGCTCGAGATGGTTGACCAACCACCCGGCATGGCGTAGCATTGTGAATAGGGGGCTCGACCAGTTTCAGAATGGTAGTACCAGTATCGGCCAGTGTCACCGGTGCATTCAGGGGGTGATGCTCCTGAGTTGCCAAGGTAATGGATGATACCATCGCCTTGTGCTGCGACCCAAGGCCGGTCATCGGCAGCCATTGTTTGCATGCGTTCGCAAACGGTTGGAGAAATGTAGGTGTTGCCACCATCTTCGAACATGTGCCACCAGTTGTCTTCAAGTGTTGTGTCAAGGAAGTACACGACATCGTTGGCATCCACAGCAATGTCCCCTTCGTCACCGAGGCATTCTGATCCTGAGCCTGTGACGCTTCCCACAAGAGAACTCAGCATTGAACCTGGTGTTGGTTCAAAATTGTCTCCATGGCCCCATGTTTTACCGCCATCATTTGAGATCCAGAACCAAGAGGCCCAGTAATCCCATGAGGTGCTGTCTCCATCGCTGCAAGCATACCACAAGCCTGCTTCGCCTCCAGCAATTGGGTAGACTGGAGCGCCTTCGCCGCCCCATGCCAAATCTTTGTGAGCGGTCACGAAGAGGTTGCCTTGCTTGTCGATTGACAGGCTTGGTTCATAGCCAATGCCGTAGCCTTCGTAGCCGGGATCTTGCCCGTTCTCGGTGTCGATGCATTCCTCATGCCGAGGCATGTATTCTGGCTCATCCCAAGCGAAGTAGACTTGATCACCGGGCAGGTTTTCAGGGGCTTCTGCTGGGTTGATCCCATTGGCGATAGAAGAGCCCCAAAGCGCTGCAAGGAGCAGTGCCATGATGGAAATTGCCACGGTCGCTCCCGCTGCCATGTTGAGCTCTTTTGCGGTCTTTGCCGCTTCTGGAGATTCACTAAACGGCACGGGTTGAATCAGGATTGCATCCTCTGCCATGAAAGGCGGTTCCTCTGCTTCGCTTTGGAGGTTCGCTTTAGACAAGGGCGTTAGACCGTTTTGGATATGAGCGATGAATAGATTGCTTCGTAAGCCTCAGCATTGTGTTCATAGGTGTATGTTGATAAGACCCGTTCTCGACCACGTTCTGCTTGCTTAGTGCGCCCTTCAGGATCGTTCAAGGAGCGGCAAACGGCTTTGGCCAAGTCGCTTGAGTCACCGGTTGTGAACAGTTCACCCACCGTCTCATCGATCATTTCGGTAAGCGGTGCTTGATTGACGGTGACCACAGGTGTGCCGCTGGCAAGTGCTTCCAAAGGAATCAGCCCTTGGCCTTCGTAGTACGATGGATAGACGACCAAATCGGCTGAACGGAAATGCTGTGCCAGTTCTTCGAAAGGCATTCCAGGTTGGATGAACACTGCGTGACCAACACCTAACTTCTGTGCTTGCTTGAGCAGCGTTTTGCCCATATGACCTCGACCAACAATACATAATCGGGCCCCGGGGTGGTGCTCAAGGATTTCAGGCAAGGCTCTCAGCAAGGTACGATGACCTTTTCGGGCAACTAGACGCCCAACTGCAAGGAGCAGTGGAGTGGATTTGGATGGCCGTCCACACAGCGCATCTTCATCAGCAGCATCGTACTTTTTTCTGAGTGCTTCATGCGCCAGTTGCTCCTCTTCATCATCGGTGTTGCTCGGTCGGAACACGAGGTGATCAACACCGTAGAGCACCGTTTCGCATCGCCAATCGCTGGGTGGTTTGTACCAACGTTTGAATTCCTCTTTGGTTGATTCACTGATCGCAACGCTCACCGAGGAGGCTTCAATTCCGGCTTGCTCGTAGCGTGCGTACCAGCCACCGGTGGCTAAAATCGCTAAATCATTCGGATTTTTCCAGGTTGCAGATTCACGATGCTTGGCCGCTAATTTCATACCTTCACGTTCGCCAATCCAACTGCCATTCAGTGCAGACACCACTGGAGCGATGTTGGCCTCAACCCACTCGAACTCCTTTCGTTTCCAACTGACCAATGGCAACAACGTGTGGACCACATCAACCGGTACACTCGCATGCAGTTGTTTGAGCGCCCGAAGGGAATGCTTTCCATAAGAACGGGTGAAAGCCATCGGTGCTTTGAGCCATGGAACTTCGATGACGGAGACGCCTTGTTGGGCTGGTGCGCGCCCCTTGTGCGCTCTTGTGATGATGGTGATGCTGTGCCCTCGGGCCGCCAGATGTCCTGCAAGATGATACACAACGGAGCCGATTCCGCCCCATCGAGGCGGGTATTCACCGGACACCATGGCGATGTGCATGGTGGTGCCAATGCGCACTTGGGTTTCAATGTCACCGAATCGAAGACCGCCAAGATTCAAATTCCTGCTCCAATGCTTTCAAGGGGGTTGCGTTTGTGGAAGGCACATGGGCGAAAAACTCCCTGTCACCGTGACAGTGATTCTTCCAACTCGGAATGAAGAGGAAGCCTTGGGTCCAACAATTGATGCAATTCCTCGTGGGTGGTGCAAAAACCTCGAGATCATGATTGTTGATGGAAACTCGAGCGACCGAACACGAGAAATTGCATTAAAAAAGAAAATTCGAGTTCATCTTGAAGATCGAAAGGGATACGGCCGGGCTTACCGAACGGGCTTCGATGTGGCAAAGAACGACATCATCGTGACCATGGATGCTGATTGCACCTACCCTGCTGAACTCGTTCCAACGCTCGTCAAGCGCTTGCTTGATGACGACCTCGATTTCATCACTTGCGACCGCCTTTCACTGGCTGAAGAAGGATCCATGCCTGGCATCCACGGGTTTGGGAACTGGGCGCTTTCATTCACAGCCAGAATGCTGTTTGGTTACGGCATCAAGGACTCCCAATCAGGCATGTGGGTGTTTCGAAAATCAATTTTCGATAACGAAGATATGCGTCCAACCAACGACGGCATGCCCCTGTCTGAAGAAATGAAAATTTTGGCACGACGTGTGCTTGGCAAGAAGAAGGCTGTGGAGATTTCTGTCCCATACAGACCTCGTGTTGGTGAAGCCGAAATCCACACGTGGGGCGACGGATGGAAGAACTTCAAATTCCTCTTTGCTCGCCGAGTCAACTTGCACCGAACACGCACACCGTGGGGTTCACGTGACTCAAATCCCGATTCAACAAACGGCGATCTTCCAGAACAAGCCTGAGCTGATCGCGAATGACGATTTGGCATGAGCGTTGGTCCGCCAACCAAATTGGCTTTCATCGAGCGGTTCCCCACGATCTTCTCACGAAGCACTGGGCCGCAATTGGTTCTGCACCTGATGCTCATGTGCTTGTTCCACTGTGCGGAAAGAGCCTCGACATGCACTGGTTGGTCGAACAAGGCCACAGCGTCACCGGCGTCGAATTGGTCAGAGAAGCCGCACAGGCTTTTTTTCAAGAGATGGATGTAAAACCAATCCTTGAAACCGATGGAGCCATCAGTCGTTATGCTTTTTCTAAGAATGTCATTCTCCAAGGGGACCTCTTCGCAGTGAGTCCTTCCATGGTCTCATGTGATGCGTGGTATGACCGGGCTGCATTGGTGGCACTGCCCTCTTCCATGCGACCTGAGTATGTCGACCAAATTCACTCGCTTTGCACTCAGGGAGCAGTTGGCTTGATGATCACATTCGCTTACCCACAGGAACAAATGCAAGGACCTCCGTTTTCATTACCAGACGATGAAGTTCTCAGCCTGTTCGAATCTAGGTTCGATGTAGAACTGCTCGATAAGATCGACCTTGAAGATGAAAAGCAACGTGGGCTCAGCACCCTCACTTCATCGGTGTACAAATTGACTCGACGATGAATCAAACGTCATCCCAATCAAGGTCAGTGCCCTTCAACGGTTGAGGCTCCTCTTCATTGCCTTCTTCCTCGGCTTGAACTTCCGAAGCGCCGTCAATCGCACCACCTTCAAGCGTCGCTGTAGAATCATTCACAGTGGCGTCAACAGGTGTGATTGAACCAAAGGCATCCCACGATTCGATGAGGTCCAATTCAGCCAAACGTGATCTTCGTCGGGCGGCAAGCATTGCGCCTCCTGTGAGGACCGAAATGAAGGCCAAAACAGCTCCGATTAAGAGCATCGGCCGGTTGTCATTTGGAGGTTCGTTGACGTTGAGAATCACGCTCAAAACTTCCACATTGGCTTCTTCTCCATCCCCGTCAGTGGCGATGATTTTCATGCTTGGTCGGCCTACCGATTCGGGATTCAGTTCCATGCTTCCAGTCCAGACATGATCTCCATCTGGATCAGAGAGGTTCATCTCCCAAAATTGAAGGTTTGATTTGACCGTCACTCGGACATCATCTGTTGTTCCATCAGCGTCATCCATTTTCACTGAGACGGTGAGGGTGTTCACTTCACCAGCAACCAATTCCGAAGGTGTATAGACCAAATCTGAGAGTCGAGGCAGGCTTGATTGCACCGTGATGTTGGCAAAGGTTTCATCCATCCCATCCCGACTGTCTTTGATGTACAGTGAAATTTTATGATCACCAGGTAAGAACTTGACTTCATCAACGCTCTTGGTCGAGAGGATGGTGTACGTGCCATTTAGAGACCAGTGTCGCCATTCCCGTGTCACCATGTCGTCATCGGCGTCAATTGATTCTTCACTCAAAACCACATACGCTCCCGCGATGATTGAATCCCTGTTCTCAGGTGAAACCATGACGGCGATTGGGTCAGATTGACCCACTGTGAGTGTGATGAAGGAACTTGAAACCATTCCAGTGGCATCTGTAAGGGTAATTTCCATGGTATGCGTTCCGGCTGGGAGGTTGCTGATATGGGTCACGTTTGGTGCAACGCCGTCCAAAAGTGGTTCGTTCAGTAAATCACTTCGAACGGTCATGGTGAACAGATCATCATCGTAGTCAACGGACTGGACTGCGTTCCAAAACACAGAATCAGAAGAACGGAAGATTTCCCCATCGACGGGCGAAACCAAGTTCAACACCGGTGCAGAGGTTGTGACTTCGATGGTTTGATTCACGATGACAGGTTGGTGGATACCATCGTCAAGGCTCAACGAAATCGTGTGTGTACCAGCAGAAAGTCGTGTGTCAAAGAGGAGCCAATCTTCACCTTCTGGGGTCAAACGTCCGTCCAAATCGCTGGACCAGACTACAATAAGGTATTCTGATCCACCAAATGGTTCGCTGGCAGCACAATGCCAACTGCCGTTTACTGGGAAGGTCGAACATGCTGCATCGTAATCACCGGAACCGTTGGCAGAGAACCAAATTAATTCTGATGAGGTGTAGGTGACGGTTGGTTCAGGTGTTGAGATCTCAGCACGGGGAGGAGAATTGTCCACTGGGACAAGAATGGATGTGGTCTTGGTGGCATTGATGTGTTCTGGGCGATCATCAACCACCCGCATTTCAATGCTGTGAACTCCGCGTGAAAGGTGACCAGTCCAGACCGTCGCGTTTGCCTGGTTGGACCATCCCAACTGCCCATCAAGGCTTGAATACCACTCCACTTCAAGCACATCACCTTCGGGATCGATGGTGGTGGACCCGTCAAAGGTGACCACTTCTTGACTTGCATTTCCGTTTCGTTGAACTTCAAACACTGGTTCAGGAACTTCATTGTAAATTTCCACGGGAATGATGTATGTTGAAGGTGCATTAATACCATCATAGGCGTAGATTTCCAAGTTAAAAGTTGAAGGAACTGTTTCAGCCATTGAAAAGTTTATCCAAACCTCCGTAGGACATCCGCTTTGTTGGCCTACGCCATCATTTTGATACGAACGCTCAATCCAACAAATCAGCGAATCGCCTTCTGGATCAAAAGTTCCAGTGAGGTTGAAGAGAACATTTTGGGTTCGAGGAATGACAAGTTCAGACCACGGCGTCATTGCAGGTGTAACATCAAAGACAATTGTAGGTGGTTGATTGACAAGTTCAATGGTTCGGCTTTCAGAAACACAGTGGCCAGCGTCATCGCAGACTTCCAAAGTGATGACGTGTATACCATCGGATAATTGACATCCCATATTCAAATAATTTGTATTGACTGTGAATGGGGCGCCATTGGCCATATCTTGTTGAGTAATCCCTTGCCCGTTGCCCACCCCTTGCCCGGTACATGATGCCACAATATCACCATCGAGGTCACTTGTCCATGAGAAACTGAGGGTATCATTGTCTAAATCCCAAGAATCAGACGCGTTAAACTCCACTTCACCTTGAGATGGATACACTGTGCTGTCTACAGGCGAGGTCCACATCAAGAACGGAGCTTGGTTTACAAGCGGAAGGAGGCAGTTGACAAAACGGTCTTGGTCAAGCACCAATGATGTCGTGTTTGCAACACTATCATAGCCACATGATACGCTGATGCTGTTGTCAGAAGAAGCCCCTGTGTTGGTCCATCGTTGGCCGATAAAGTCAGGCAGTTGCACGTAACCAAGGTCGTTTGTCGACTCCTCAACCGAGGGTTCGAATTGTGCAAAAGAGGTGTTGACATTGGCGTTTGGAATACCGTTGGTAAAGTTGTTCACCACCCACACCGTGATGTCCCAAGCCACATCGATGGTGGCTGAACTGGCGATGCTTGCCAATGTCAAATCAACGTTCACTGGTTGGTGCAGATGTAAGTCAGAGGTGCTGTCGAGTTGAATTTGGTGTGCGCCCGTTGTGTCGGTGAAGCCAGACCAATTGACTTGGCTGTTCTGTAAGACGATCGAGCCACTGCATGCAGCAGTCACGCTGTTGCCCGTTCCAGAAAGAGCAGTATGATCAACAAGGGTCAAACAAGATGTTCCAGTAAATTGAGTTCGGCTGATTGAGGAAGGGTAGTTTCCATTGTTGTTGGCATCCCATTCAATTCCACTGTGGTTTCCTGAGAGCACAATCGAGTCCAAATTGGCAGCGGCTTTAA
Organism: uncultured Candidatus Poseidoniales archaeon; assembly: GCA_905182125.1. Lineage (GTDB taxonomy): Archaea > Thermoplasmatota > Poseidoniia > Poseidoniales > Poseidoniaceae > MGIIa-L1. The sequence goes on along the minus strand of CAJJAV010000009.1, from coordinate 64,357 downwards.
CGAGGGATAACGCTGGAACGCCAGGGCTTTCCGAAGCAATGTTTGCGCCTTGAATATGTACACGTCCTCCCTGTTGACCGAGGGTCAAACCTTGATTGTCAACCATGAAAGCCGAGCGATCAGGATTGTTGTCGGACAGGGTGAGGTTTTGTAGCCACAAGTCCACTGAATTCAGAGCATAAACCCCTGAACCTGTCGACCCTTCCACCGTGCAAATGCGGCATGTAACATCGCCTGATGATGACTCGATGTCGTTTGATTTCTCATAGAATAATCCTGCTTGATCACCCAGGGAAGCCGTAGCAGGGTCGCCACCGTTGTTGAGAGCAGTGAGGTTCTCAAAAGTCACGTACCTTGCATCATAGACATGAGCTCCAGACTCAGCGTTGTCGGCCAGTTGAAGGCCATCGACAATCACCGTTGCTTTGTCGATGAAGAGGCCATCTTTGGAATTGTTATGCAGGTTCCAATCTGAACCCTGCATGGCACCGCCTGAAGTTGATGACACGCCAGGCCCAGCAGAACCTGAAACGGTCAAGCCGTCAAAATGAGGTGCAAAAAAGGACGAACGAACAGCCACTCCTGCTTCGTGAGGGCCTTGTCCTGGATCACCGGAGTCGAGCACAGTTAGGTTGCGGAAGGTGGTCGAACTGTCAACGAAATAAAGGCGAACTCCCACGGTGGTTGAGTCCTCAACCAAGGTGTTCTCAAACCAAGCCCCTGTTGCATTGACATCAATCGCTGCGAACCCGATGTTTGCGGTTTTTGCACCAGGCCCACCGGTCCCACGAACCGTTAGGTTGGTGAAATCTGCGGTCTCGTAGTTGGTGTAATTCGTATGGTTGAATTTGTCAACATAAACGCCTCTGTACATGGAATTGCTTACCGTTGCGTCTTTGATAACAGCCCGGGTGTAACCGCCATCATCAATGTGCTGCACAACGATACCATTGTCCGATTTATCGATGCTGAGGTTGGTGAGCAACGGTTGGCTGTCTTCCACCCAAACCCCTGCTGCTGTGACCCAAGAAGAACCGCTGACGTTGTCCATGACGATGTTCCGGAGCAGGCCTCCAGACCCGCCCCAAATGTTGATGCCACGCGTCAAAATATCTGTGAAGTAGGCTCCATCAATGATCGGAGTTGAACCGTCACCAATCGAAAGACCAAGCCCGTAACGCCAATCGTTCTGAACGGGAACCATTCGACCGGCTTGGTCGATGTAAAGGTCATGAATCACCGGGGAAGCACTGCTGAAGAGATCAAGACCAACGCGGTCAGGATTGATGATGGTAAGGTTGGTGAACAGTGGATTGCTTCCGAAGATGGTCACAGCATAAATGGCGTCTTCAATGGTTAAGTTATGAATCACGGATCCACGACCGTTTGAGCTGCTGTTGAATTGAAGACCTTCATGGTCTAAGGTGGCGAAAGAGTACATCACAACAGGACAGCTGCTCGTCCCTTCCACCGTAAGGCGGCCTTCCACGTAAATCCGAGCCCCAGCACCAAGTTCAATCTGAGTGCATGCGCTTACAATTAATTCATCAAACACCGCAACGGTGTATGAGGTGGTCACCGTCACGGTCCCAGACCATGTCGTTTGGGCTTTTGGAGAAGCACGTTCCGGTATTGAAACCTCGTCTTCAAGGGGGTCCGAAATCGATGAAAGGGCACCCGTAAATGGAGTGCATATCAGCAAAGCAACCAGCATCAAGGCTGACCATTGGCGAAGGGGCTTGGGTTGCATAGGTACAGGTCGCCGCAAATGCATTTCAATGGTTCCCCTTCGTGGGTGCTGTCAAAGGCCCATGGTGGAGATTGAAATTCGCAACCAATAAGGCCGGACTTTCACTGGGGTGACCATGCCTGAGGCATTTGTCCTGTTCAAAACCCTCCCCTCGCACGAGCGAGAGGTGTACTTAGCGCTTGCTGGGCACAAATCGATTGCAGAAGTTCACGCCCTCTATGGTGAATTTGATCTTCTGGTAAGGGTCAGTTCAGAAAACGCCGGTGAATTAACATCGATGTTGATGCAAGAATTCCGTCAGATTTCGGGTGTGAAAGAAACACAGACCCTCATTGCGGTCGAATATTGAGGTGAGAAAATGGCGATTGGATTTGTACTCATTACGACGCAACCTGGACGTGAACATGAAGTGCGCAAGGCCTTGGATGGCATTGAATTCGTCACGGACCGATGGATGTTATTCGGTGAATATGACCTGATTGCTCGAGTCCAAGCCGATGATGAATACACGCTCACACGATGCATCGTCGAAGACATTCGAATCATCGATGGCATTGCTGATACCAAGACCCTCATCGGTGCCGAACTTTGATCACAGAAGGGAATGAAGTTGAGCTTCGAGCGTCTTCGCCGCCCGTGGGCATCCTGCTGCACGATGCTGAGTGATGGCTTCCCTCAAAGCAACTCGGCGCATGCTTGACTGCAGATAAGACTTGCAGGTCCACCAACGGGCATTGAGGCGATGGAGCGTTGCGTTGTTGGCTGATCGTTTTGGGGTATCGATGGTGTCAAAGATTTCTTTTGCCTTCACCGCGTCGTTCTCCTGAAGGTACTCAACGAGAGCGAGGCGAAGCGCGTCGGCACGAATCGAATTGGTCTGGGCTTCGATTGCAAGGTGCATTTCCTCAAGTCCTTGTGCAACCTCAAGATCACTTTTGGCCTTCAGCAGGGTTGCTTTTGCCGCCATGCTTTGCAGAAGAGGTTGAGCCAAACCACCAATCCCTGCCAACGAGGTCCGAAGGCGTTGTGCTTTCTCGAAATCCTCTTCCTGAAGCGCCAAAGCATGTTGAATCATTGACATTGCGACAAGGGTGACAGAACGTTCCTCAGGTGCGTCTTGAGGAAGTTTAACTTTCGAGAGGTAATGTTTGACATCGCCCGATAATGTTGTATCAGTTTGATTGTGAATGCGGTCATCAAGCCGACGTGCTGCCGCTGCAATCGCCATTCGGTTGGTCTCACTTTGCACCTCGGAAGACAAACCTGCTTCGATGATTTCCTCAGCCTGTTCCACCCTGCCATCGAGCATGGCCAAACCGAAGGCTACCTGCCTCGATTCTGCCAAATCCTCAATCGATTCGAGATGGCGTCGGGCATGTTCGGGCTCACAGCGCTCAATGGCAACCTTGCCTGCGAGGTAGTGCAAATGCGAAGGCTTTGGAGATGCTTTGATGGCCTGCTCCAACAGCACTGAGAAGGCCCCCGAATGAGTTTCAACCAACCGTTCCATCTCAAGATCGAGTTGAGCATCAATGCCTTCCTCAAGGCTGGCTATGCGATGGTAAAGGAGAATGATATGATCATCTGCTGTTTCTGCTAAGGTTTCCCAGTGGGTGACTGCAGCTTGATGCAATCGTTGCGTCGCCTCGTAATCAAGCGCAGAACGACGGACGTTTCGAACCAAATGCTGAATTTCCATTTTCTCGAGGTTTGAAGTCCATCGCAAAAGGGCGTAGTCATCCAAAATACCGACGACGTCGCTGTCAAACGCCTTACTTGCTTCGATTGGCATCGGTGCCATCACAATGTGGTCAAGGCCTGTTCTGGTGGAATCATCGAGGGTTGAAAGCACGACATTCTCCACATAGGATTGGACATCAGCGCCTGCTTCGGGAAGAGGTATTCCATCTTCATGAAGTAAAATGGCCAATGGGTGACCGCCCAGGCGTTCTGCGATGCGCAAGCGTTCGTCCTCCGCCAGCGTGTCACCGAGCAAGAGGGCTGCATCTTGGACCTCAAGCGATGGAATGGCCATTCGAGGAAACGCTTCTGAAAACGGCATGGGCTCCCTTCCAATCAGCAGCATATGAGACGCTTGCTTCTGACTAAGTTGGGAGCAAAAAGAACGAATTGAATCGATGTGGCGCTCAGAAATAAGGTGAGCGTCATCGATGACCAGCATTTCTCCTTTGCATTTCTCGCCAGCATATTCGACCAAGGCTTGGTTGCTTTTTGGCAGTGGTGCTTTGAAGCCCCATTGCTCGCATAAGCCATGAAGGTCAGTAAATTCACCAACCCGTGCCCAGCGAACATTGGCACCTGATTCCAGCAAATGTTCGCTGACAAGACCACCGATCGTCGTTTTCCCAATTCCAGGTAAACCACTGAGAGCCAAGCAATGTTGCTCAAGGACCTGCTCACTCACTTCGGCTGCAAGGTGCTGACGGCCATGTATTTGTCCAAGGATTGGCAATGTTCCAAACGAAGTCCCGCGTGATGACTTTTTCTTTTGTTTCGTTTCACCAAGCGATTCAAGCTTTTGACGGCCATCTTCGGTAAGGTGATAGACATGCCTGCGCCGAGAACCACCGCCGATCACGTGAGCTTTTCGCTTGAAAATCAGACCTTGTTCTTCCAAGACATTCAACGGGATGTTCAGGGCACTGCGCACGACGCCCAGCGCCTCGCTGATTCCAGGCACGGAAAGGTCTCGGTTGACGTCCCAAGCCTTCTCCATGGCTGGGGAGGAACGCCCAAGCCAGCGTAAAATACGCTCTTGTGGGGTCGAAATGGCACCAACCATGTCACTTCCAATGGCCATGCTGATTTCTAACCATCGCTTTTCCTGCATCAATCTTGATGAGCGGAGGGGTTTCCTTTTTTGGGGGCGGCGATGAGCAGAGCCTATGCCTGTCACCCTTGCTTCGGTGGATTTCCCGAAGCGTCCAGGGGTTTACTTGTTCAAAACCAATCAAGGGCGGGTGCTCTATGTCGGAAAGGCTACCAAGCTCAACGAACGCATTCGTTCTTATTTTGCGCAAAGTCCAGACCGTCAAATGATTCCTGAACTCGTCAAACGTTCTGATGACATTGAATGCATTGTGACAAACTCTCCAGAAGAGGCACTGATCCTCGAACGTCAATTAATTCGACAACATAAACCAAGATACAATTCGATGCTAAAGGATGACAAGTCCTACCCGTTCTTGGTGCTGACAAAGGAAGAAATTCCAAGGATCATGTACACTCGCCATCCACCAAAAAACAGCCTCAGATGGGGGCCATTTCCAAATGCAGGTGCTGCGAAACAGGTGATGCAACTTCTGCGCAGACAATTCGGTATCCGTGATTGTAAAGAATTGCTCCCTCAAGGTTGTCTCTCGATGCACATTGGTTTGTGTTCTGGCCCTTGCATTGATGCAGCGGGCTATACAGAAAGCGTCAACACCGTACGCAGGGTACTCAACGGCGACGCTGTCGCTTTGCTTGAGGAATTGGCCACTGAAATGGACCAAGCCGCTGAAGGTATGCAGTTTGAACAGGCCGCAGCCCACCGAGACACGATTCGAGCCGTTCGAGCAACCACCGGCCAGCATGTTGTCTCGAGCAAAGTGTATCGGGACTGTGACGCTATCGGCATTGTGGCCCAAGGGGAGATGGCCGCCGTTGTCATCATGCATGCCGATAAAGGCGTAGTGAGAGGCCAAGAGGTCTGGCCCATGGTTCATCGAGGTGACCTTGGGGAAACCGTCGCCAGTTTTGTTTCCGAACATTACGCGAATCGACGTCCGCCAAGGTTGCTGCTGACTCCAACTCCACTTTTGGATGGGATTGAAGAATGGTTGTGCACCCGTCGGAAAGCCAAAGTCGAAGTTCGAACTCCATTGCGAGGTGATTTAGTGACTTTGTTGACCTTAGCCCGACAAAACGCAGACATCCAGATGACCCGATTAGCCAACGCCACCAGCGGTTCATTGGAACAGCGTGCAGCCAATGATGGGGCAGGCGTTCTTGGAATGGATCAATTAAATCACATCGTCTGCTTCGATATGGCTCAACTGCTTGGTGATGAACGGGTCGGGGCAAGCGTGACGTTCCGCAACGGCCGGCCAGCGAAGAAAGAGTACCGAACTTACATTGTGAAAAGTGAGGCTATGGATGATCTCCGCATGATGAGTGAAGTGGTCGAACGATGGTTGAAACGCCAGGATACATGGCCTGATTTGCTGCTGATTGATGGTGGAGAAACACACCTCTCGACGATCACTCGATTGCTCAAAGAACATGATGTGCTCGACAAATTTGCTCTAGCAGCCTTAGCAAAGCGTGAAGAAACAATCTTCAGGAACGGACATGAGCCAATCATCTTGGATCGAAAAGGACGGGTCATGGTCCATGCACGGGATGAAGCTCATCGATTTGTCAACACATACCATCGTAAACGCCGGGGGCGAAGCAAAATGACAGACCCTCTCGAAAGTGTGGAAGGGTTGGGTGCGAAGAAAATGCAAAACCTGCTCCGCCATTTTGGAGGAAGGCAAGGCATCCAGCACGCTTCTGCTGAGAAGTTGATGACGGTTCCTGGTATCGGACAATCGCTTGCAAAGCGAATCTATGATTCGCTTCACAACTGATCAGTCGAAGCGCTCTTCACCGACATCTTCGAGGATCTCTTCCTCGATCCCTTCGATAAGTTCGGTTGGAAGTGAAATCGCTTCTTTCAACGATTCATCAATGGGTGTGGGGGGGGCATTGAGAGGTGACAGGCCTGAGGGCAATGGAGGTGGACTTGGTTTGTTGAGTTCCTTAAACTCTTCAAGCTCGCCGTGAATCGCATCGCTGTGGAAACCCGATAAGTCTGCAAATTCATTGTCGCCAATCTTTGGTTTTGACGCAATAGCAAATTTTGCCTTACGGGTGTTTCTCTTTGCTCGCTTCTTCCTTCGACGACGAACATAGAGCATCAGTAAGATCAGCATGATGGCTGGGTATTTCCAGAATTGAACCAAGAAATACACCCATGACAAATGGAGTTGGAAGCTAATCTCGTCATCCACATCACCCGCAGGCAAGGTGTAAGTGATCTCTTGACGGCCATCGATCTTCTCTGAATAGATGCTTCCCTGAGAAGATTTTAGGTTTTCCAATGTAATTCCAGAAGGTAAGATTATTTTTATTGGACCATTGACTGCTAATTCAAACTCTTCATTCAAGGTGGTCGATTCTATCGGAAATGGGACTGTGAGGACATCGTTGGCATTGTCGGCACCGTTCGGCAGAGTCAGGCCTCCAAGTCCAACGATGCTGTTCGTGAGCATGCCAGTGATGCCTTGCATCATCAGAGCCATCGGTTCAATAAATGTAGACCGAATGACATCGGTGACCAAGCTGACTTTCAGTCCGGTCGTGTTGCCTTCTCTGATTTTCTGTAAGTCCGGATCGATTTTTAATGAAAACTTGACCTTAGGGATCTGCAGGGTTAGGCTCAACGGTTCGTCATCGCCGACCTCGAGATCAGGCACTCCAACACCCTTCAAACGTGTCTTCACTTGGAAATCACTGATGTCTATTTCCTTAAAATTGAAATTATCCAATTCCATCAGTTCTTTGGCCGCTTCCTGAATAAATTGCGTGAACAGTTCACCAACCCGTTTGACAAAAGCCATGAGACCTTCTGAAGTGAATTCAAAGGTTAAAGATTCGTTGCAGATACTAAAACCTGGGCAAAACGATCCAAAGATATCTCCAAGATCAATCGTTCGGTTAAGCGGTTGGTCAACACGACTTGCAATCTCAAGCCCAAGGCGAATCAAGTCCGAAGGCAACGCCTGCATACTAACGCTGTGTTCACCCGTGTCGATACCGTCTAAGAATTCTGAAGGGATTCCAATTCGGTAGACTGACACATCTGCATCGAGGGCGAATTCGAAGGCCAAGGATAAATCCCATTCATTTATGTCAAAGGACAATGCGTCCATTTCGATGGAACTTATGACACATGTTTTGTTTGTGCTCTTACAAATCACATTTTGATCCTCGCCACGAATGGCATGCCTCCAATCATAAGGGTCGGTTCCTGCAAAGGAGATTGTATTTCTATCGTTCCCTCCGAGCGTATCTTTGAGGATCAGGCGGTCGGTTCCGTTTGCCGTTCTCACCCAATCTGGAAGAATAATCTCAAGGGTCACCTCCGAAGGTGGGAGGTTTGCAGGGACAATGTCAGAGAGGTAACTGCTGTTGAGCACTGTCTCCAAAGTGAGCCCTGCGTTGAGCACGCGTTCGAAATCCTCCTTCTTGAGTTCAGCGAGGACTTTTCCGATTTCATCATTGTTGTTGTTTTCAGAGAGAATATCGATCAACCGCATCGAAAAGGGTCGACTTGAAGTTTCCAGATAGACTGGGTTCGTTACGCCCATTGCCGCTTCTCCTCTGATACAATAATTGAGATCCACGCCCCCGCTTGGAACTTCAGAGCAGCCGGTTGAGTGAGAATAATTCAGTCCTCCAGCTGGCATTGAGCCGATCGCTGGCCTCGATGAAATCCAACGCATCTCGCTCATTGTAATCGTATCAATGCCTGCAACGGTTGATGACACCCCCTCTGCAATATCATCCACAGGGAATTGGGATGTGAAATTTGATAAATCAACAAGACCGTTGTGGTAGGCCAGACGGATACCATCAGAAGTCACGATGGGGACTGTGGCCTTTTCAGCGGAATCCGTGAGAGAGACCCCCCAATCCTCAAGCGTCGCAGCATCGAGGTAATACATTCCTGCAGTGAAACCAAGAGTCGCTGCGGATTCATCCTCCAAATTGAGTGTGATGAAGATGTCCATCGCCTTGGATCCTTCGGGAACATTCACCGTCTGAGTGTCCGAACGGTTCCGATGGACTAAGGTGAGTTCGACGGGTTGAATCAGGTCTGAATCAGCATCATTTGCAGTTCTGTGGTCAAGCACCCAGGAACCAGAATTGAAGATTTCGGTGTCAAATTTTTCGACGATTTGACCTGTGCTGTCGACCGAAGCAATGTTGGCGTAATTTGGGGGGTTCACGGTATAGGTCGCTAGATGGCCACTTCGAGCAGTAAAATCGAACGAGGTGGTGATTTCGGAGCCCATCACCATCAAACCTTGGTAAGCACGCTCAAGATTGAGGTCGTCGCTTTCCGCCAAGTTGAACGTCGATTCATCAAGTTGAATCAAGGCGTTTGTCGAAAGACAAATTGGTGGGTTGAACGCATTGTTTTCCGAAGCACCCTCTTCTTCTGAGTCCGTTGTTGCAACGGTGGAACAGGCGGTAGTCACACCTGATTCAACGTATTGGTTGACATAACCTGTGCTGACCGATACCTCGCCAAAACTTCCAAGCGACTCGGCGATAGCAGAAGCAATCTTAGTTTGGAGTTTTTCGCCAACGGTTGGGGATCCCGGACCGTCTGTCTCTTGATCCATATAATTTCGAATTAAATCCGCTGGAGCGCCGTCCTTGGCCTCCAGCCCATCGTTCGCTAGCATGCTTGCAAGAGGCTCTTTATCCAGACCAAGCGCTGCTCGGTCAAATTCACGAATGGCCCATGTCAACTCCAATTGGAGTTGGTCCGTTCCGAGCATGGTGAAATCATAGGTACCTTCGATCCAATCTTTGTAATCAGGCGTCCCGTCATGGGAATCCACATAGGTGTCGCAGATTCCAGGCACGAGAGGCGTGTTGCATGATGTCATGCCTGCAGCAGCAGCCATTGGTACGAAAATCGAAAGACACATCAATCCAATCAACATGTGAGCCAGCGTCTGCTGACGAATGTTGGACCAACGGTGCTGTTCGGTCATGCACGAGGGTTACCACGCACATTCATAGGCGTTCCCCCCTTGAAACCACTATGGATACCACAGATAACCCCTCTCGCCTTGGGGTGGTCGTCTGGACATCGCAGCACCTTGGTTCTGAACTCCATGCAGCCCTCAAGGCCCTCAACTGGTTTGATAAAATGGGGCGTTCGAGAACCGAAAGAATCGATAAAATAGGCTTCCCGTGCCTGCAAGATTCTGCTCTAAGCCTCGAGCAAATGGATCAACTCAGAGCTGTCTTCCCCTACCAATTTGAGCAGGAAGTGCTCATCGTTCGCGATGTTGGCCCATCGGTGAACCCTCATGATCGGCTTCGACGATGTGTTTTGAGTTGGATTGGACACCGAGGGGCTGTGCTCCCCGGAAAATTAGGGGCGACTCTGCCGAGCAAGTGGGAGCGACTTGGCGACCTTATCGTACTCCCTATCGGTGCTTTTCAAGACGATGTTTGGTGTGAGCGCCTCGAGGCTGCAAGCCGCTCCAACCGTCAAGAATTATGGCGGAATGTAGCGGCGGCACTGGGTGGGGCTCGGCTTGCACGTCAAGCCCAAATCATGAACAATGCACTCCGAAGTCCGCAACTCGAAATGTTGTATGGTGAACATTCGTGGGTTGAATTTTCAGACCATGGAGTGAAGTTTGGATTTGATGCCCAGCACGTGATGTTTTCAGCGGGAAACGTCACGGAAAGGCACCGTATTGGTGGGATGAACATGCAAGGAGAAACCGTCGTTGACGCCTATGCTGGAACTGGCTACTACACCCTCCCGATGCTGGTGCGAAGTGGAGCGCTGCATGTTCATGCATGCGAAATGAACCCTGCCTCAATCGACGGTTTGCAATGGGGGGCTGAAGCGAACAACGTTGCGAATCAGCTCACCGTTCATCAAGGGGATAATCAGACAACGCTTCCCTCGCTGATCGGCATTGCTGACCGTTGTCACCTTGGTTTGCTTCCGTCATCTGAAGCGGTTTGGCCCCATGCCTTGAATTGCCTCAAACCCGAGGGTGGGCGGTTGCATATTCACATGAATGTCGGTGAAGAGTTCATCGATGAATGGTGCGAAGAAACCATTGATTCACTTCAACATTTGTCGAAAGAACTTGGCCGTGTTTGGAGCATTGAAGCCGAGCACCTTGAGCGGGTGAAATCCTATGCTCCAAGGGTTTATCACATCGTTCTGGATGTAAAATGTTCAACAGCGTAAGAGGATTTAGCGTCGGTTATTTTGGCGGTGGGTCATCGATCAACACGGCGTCGTAGACTGGAGCAGACGAAGCGCTATCAAGGCCAAGAGGGGCGTCGATGCGTCCAACATAGAACACCAAGAAGCCAGCAAAAGCAAGGAGGAGGACCGCACCAAGGCTCAAACCAATGACGGCGAAAGCGTCACCAAGCGTTGAGAGCCATGAGGTCGTATCGTCTTCCAGCCCATCTCCGAACCGAACGGTGCCATCGGGGTCAGAGACCCCAACCATGCGCACAGAGATGATTTCTGCCTCATAACTCGGCCGACCAGCTGAAGAAGCTGGATTCTGAATGTCTTCTTCCCCCGTTGGATCATCTGATGTTGGAGTCAAGGCAATACCTCGAACATGGCTCATACCATCGCGCACGATTCCAAAGGTTGCGTACCCTTCATCGTCTCGGTTTTCCGGATCGAGGTTGTGGGCTTCTGTTTCAGCAATGTACCATTGAGCATCGGCAGAATCTGGATCTTGACCACGAGCCATACCGATGGCGCCGTCGACGTGAGACAAGTTCGGGTTTCGCTCAAGCGGAATGGTGTCTCCCGTTCCTCCGTTACCGCATTGAGGATTTGTTACCGGATAAAATCCGACCGTCGAGCAACTAGGGTCGCCACCTTGAATCACGAAATCATCGATGACTCGATGGAAGAATATGCCATCATAAATACCATCTTCGACGTTGGTGATCATGTTCTCTGTGGTGATTGGAGCCCACGCTTCAAACAACTCAATAACAATCACGCCATAAGCGCGCGAAGTGAAGTGCGCAGGGACATACGACACTTCAATCTCAACAATCGCATTGCCTTGATAGGTGTCTTTCATAGGGGTTTCTTCTGGGTCTGGGCCCTCAAGCCACGTTGCAGGATCGACCCCTACATTGCGCCATCCGCTGTTGCCGGTGTCAGCATGAGCCAAGGGCACCACCGTTGCAGTCATGCACAGAAGGTTCAGGACGAGCAGGCAAGCAAGTCGTCCTTTCATGGTTAGGCCAGTCGGTCCTCCCCCATGAATCGTGCGGAGAATGTCCGTCCTGACCCATAGACCAAAAAGGGGGGGAACTGTCAAACATACATGGAACAACAATCAAACTTCATTCCCAACGTTACGCTTGGCTACGGCACCTTTCTCTTGCTGTGGGGCATAGCAGTCTCAATTCTCTCGAGTTCAGAGTCCATCACATCCTATTTCCCGAGCCTTCTTGGCCTCCCATTGATGGTTTCAGGCATCATGACCATTCGTATGCCTGAGAAGCGAAAACTATGGATGCACATCGCAGCAACTTTTGGTTTGCTCTGTGCGCTTGGCGGCACTCGATTTTTCATGGTCATGAGCGACGGTATTGACTACGCTTCAGGGTCAACGTTGATGTTGCTGATCACTGGTACAATCTACACTGTCTTTTGTGTCCGCTCCTTCATTGCAGCACGAAAAGCCCGAGAGGCTGCGACCGCTGAGGCTTGAAATCTGTTCAAGTTGAAAGCGTCATGCTCTTGACGGAGAAGGACTTGGCAGAATCATGGCTGATAGCGAGGAGTCCGAGGTCACCGCTTCAATCGAGGCGCTGTTGATCCCTGAATTCAAACCAGCTAACGCCGCTCGCCGGCAATTGAACTTCTCTGCTGCTGGAACCATTGCAGTCGCCGTAGTGTTTCTTTTGTTGGCGATGACATTTGGTGAATCATTGGTATCCTCATCCGCTCAAGATGACTTCGAGGGTGAGTGGTGGAACACGCCCCTTCATCTGCGTCATCAAATGGATCTCCCAATGGACACATTGAGGGCACAACTGCCAGTGAACGGTACCTACGAAGCGTTGCCTTACACAGAACACTTCATCGAAGTTGAACTTCCTGCAAGTGAACAGGATGTTGGTTTCCCTGGTCCTGCGCTCATGCACGTGTCTTTGTGGCTTCCAAACGTCCCAGAAGGCACTCAAGTTCCAGTGATCATGACCATTCACCCATACTATGACTTTGGAGGTGAAGGTATGCCAGGCCTCGGTGATGATTCGTCCCCCAACACGGTGCCTGACGGTGGTGTGGGCAAGTGGATCTACGACACTTTCCTTCCTCACGGCTACGCTTTCGCTCAGGCCTCGACCTTTGGGACTGGTCAATCAACGCACTGCCAAGATGTCAAAGGGCTTGGTGAACAAACTGGAATCCAAGCCGTGACCGATTGGCTTGGTCAGCAGAACTGGTCCAATGGCAACGTTGGATTGATGGGGAAATCATACGCAGGCACAACCAATTGGGAAGCCGCTCAAAACCCATCACCTCACCTGAAGACAATCGTTCCAATTTCAGGATCAATTGGCGTCCAAGAAATGTTCTATCGAAACGGTTCTTCTGAGGCACGAGCCATGGGCTACGATGCCGCTTACCAAGCCGCAACCACCGATTTAACAACCGATGATATGCGGGTGTGTTCAGATGATGCAATCGGACCTCTGAACCCGTTTTCGACTTGGGGTTGGGCAGAATTTGGCGGTGCTGATTGGAGCGATTACTGGGACGAACGACGCCATCTCCCTGATGTCTTGGAAAACTACCGTGGCAGCGTCTACATCGTCTGGGGCTTACAAGACTGGAACGTGGATCCATACCATGCTTTCCCGACCTATCAGTTGCTCATCGATGCTGGTATCAACGCACGAGCAATCTCGGGTCAATGGGCTCACAATTATCCCGATCAGCCCGACCGGCACAGTGAATTAGACAGCGGTTACGGTCAGGAGGCTTACCCAAACATGAGCCGCATGGACTGGGCTGTTGAGTTGTATGGCTGGTTTAATTATTATCTGAAAGGTATCGGTGACGAACCTGAACCGATGGTGCAAATACAAACCAATGACGGGAGGTGGCACGTTGAGGACACATGGCCACCCGCCGATGTCATGTGGGATATGCACACCATCGATGCTTCATGGGGAAGCCTTGGAACCGTCAATGGTCTCGGCACCGGCGTGACCCTCACCAGCCCTGCCTTCGAGAATACGACCCACATTTCGGGCCTTCCAACCTTACACATTGACGTGACAACACAAGCCTGTAACGGAGGACAAATCTTTGCAACCCTCTACGATGACACAGACAACCTTCGCCTCGGCCATGCAACGATGGACATCCGCTATCGAGACGGTGGCTACGACGCTCAGCCAGCACTTCCATTCAGTCAATACACGATGTTGATGGAATTCAACCCGCTTGATGTTGTGCTCCCTGCTGGTCATTCGCTGCGGCTGGAGTTAAGTGAAACAGGAGAAGATTACCTGCCGGGACCCTGCGCCACGAATCCAGCTGGCGGCCTGACGGTCAATGGCGGCACCTTCGGTTTGCCAATCATCGATCGGCCCTCTGCCCATGAAGCGTGGTTTGAATCACCTCACTGGTGGGACCAACAACCAATCCCTGCCTGAGGTGGTTCTGTGCGGGTGTTGGCATTCGAAGACTCCTATGACATCGAAGCATTGCTTGAGAGTGCAGGTCTCAAACATCAAATCTCCCACATCACTCAACGCTGGGATTCAAGCCATCCACTCGAGCACATAGCGCAAATACGCCCAGATGTGTTGCTGCTCGATCACTACATGCCCCCCTACACTGGCTTAGAAGTGCTTCAATTGCTCAACGAAGCCGTTGCGAAAGGGAACGCTGTTCGCCCGCCAACAATCGTTGCGATGTCGAGTGAAGCCGGGCCAAATGCGGTGATGCTCGCAAAGGGTGCCAATTACCAAGTTATCAAATTCGACCTTCATACATTGGACATATGGAATGCGCCATGAGGGGTCTTTTAGGCGATGAGGCTAAAATCTGCCCACCTTTGGGCGAAGCATGGTTGACTTCGATACACCCGATGTTGGCTTCTCGGTGATTGATGAACTTGGAGCACTTGGACCGGTTTTAGGCGTGGTGCTAATTGCTCTTGGTTTGTTTTTGATGGTACGAGGCCACGAGAGTTTGGCCTACGTTGCTGCAGCGACTGGAGCCGGCATCGGCTATGTCCTCACACCAGTAATCTATTCGCTGGTTTCCCCCTACGTTGGAGTTTTGGAGCAAATTCACGTGATGGGCATCTTGATGTTGCTAACTGCAGGGATTCTGTTGGCCACCATCCAAGTCAGTATTGCATTGATGGGATCATTTATATTTTTCATTGCCGTTAGGTCATTGTTCCAATGGCTTGAGGGGCAGGGGGTCGATATTGCAGACAGTGAACTCATCACCAACGCAATCAGTGTGCTTGCCTTTTTCTCAGTTATTAAGATTCGAAAGCAACTTCCGTTGTTCGTTTCAGCATTCCTCGGAAGCATTGCTACGCTTAGTGGGATGCTGGTTGTAAACGGCCGGCAATTAACTGACCTCGACGCAACAAACAGCTCGACCATTGCGATTGTGCTGTTGCTTTTCACGCTCAGTATAACCGTCCAAATGCGGACGATAAAACGACGAGCAGCTGCTGAAAATTTAGACGAAAACGGCGACCCAATCCCGGTTAAAGTCAAAACAGATCCACGCCGAGTCCGTGAGCCATCCCAATTCGATCTGCCCGATCTTCGTTAAGGCTCTGGACGAACCTTCAAAGGCTGTTCTCAAATCCACGAAATGTGGAAGAAGGTCTGGTTTACGGAAGCCAGCAGACAGACAGGCAAACATTTGCTCTCATGGGTGTGGTTGCAGGGCTGCTTGTATGGCTCTCTCTCGGCTTGGATTGGAGCAACATCATACACACCAGCGCTGAATCATTCAATGATTCATGGGCCAACCCAACGGTTGTGCTGTTGTGGCGAATAGCATGTGCAGGGATTGGTATTGGAGCGGTTGTCTCCATGTTTCGAATTGGTGCAGGCACGATGCAGGTGCTGATGCATGAAGAACGAGCAATGAAGATGCTCGCACCGGTTGGACGTGAGAAGTTTGTCACATTCAGTTCTTGGACCTTGATCAGCAACATCTTGTATTTTTCAAGCGCTGGAGCAGCATCCCTTCTTGCAATCATTGGGGTTGAGGTCCCTCTTTGGATCGAGACCCTTCAAACAATCATGTTTGCGATAGCGTGCGGTACTGCCTTTTTGACAGCAGCTGTGGTCAGGCATGTCATCCTACCCGAACTCTTCCAATCTGACCGGAGTTCCGATTTCATATTCAAGTATCATGAACAAATGATGCACAATTTTTCTGCGATCTTTTTGGCTGTTGAAATGGTGCTTGTCGTCCCAACACTGCGACCAGAGCTATCCCTGGTTTGTGTAGGCATGGGGCTTTTCTACGTCTTCTTTGCCTACGTTAATGCCTACCACGGGAGTGGTTTCTATGTGTACAGCTTCATTGACCCAAGACGCCGTTATGCTCCGTTTGTCATGATGGCCTTGGCGGTGGCACTCGCCGTGTTTTACGTTTGTATGTACGTCGTTAGCCTCATAGCAGCAGCGAACCTTTTGGTTGCAGCATTGATTCTGACGGCCTGGGTGTCATTGATTGTTCAATTCAGTCCGACTCGCGAACCTGATCAGTCTTCATCGTAAGGTTGCCATTCGTCTTGGCCTTCTTCTCGGAACCACCAGTAACCGTCCTCATCCTCGAACCACTCGACGCCGTTTTCATCGATGGAATAACCATCGACTTCTTCCTCTTCCTCCACTTCCTCCTCAGCGTTTGGATCGACCAAGCCTGAGTCTTGTGAGATTTGTTGCTTTACGCGCTCGAGTTCCTCATCTGCGTCAGCGAAGACGCGGTTTTCGGTGATGATTTCGGCTTGATGGTCGCCTTGGCGAATTGCGTCATCGGATTCCGCGATGAAGTCATCACTCATTCGAGCTTTGAATTCTTCGAATTCATCCCTGCCATAACTGCCAAGGAATTCATCCCCTTTCGATTGCATGAGATCGTCGAGGTTGGCTCGCTTTTCACGCTTCAAGTCCGGTGCATCTGGAACGCTGCCAGCGTAAAAAGAGTCTTCCTCATCCGATAACTTCCCAAAAGATCGCCCTTCAGGGTCGACTTCTTCGATCGCTTCAATGATCAAGTCGTGTTCTTCTTCGTCGAGGTTCTCCTCTTCGTATTGAGTCCCGACCATGGTGACCAATTTGTTGAGGTTTTTCGCCAACTTGCGGTCGTCGTCATCGAATTCCTTGACGAGTTTGTCAACTTGCTTGAGAAGGCGCTCGTATGGAGTCCCTGTGATGGCTCCGAGAAAGCGTCCAAAGCCGCCTTTTTTCTTCGCCATGGTGACAGCAAAGCATCGGCCCTTTTCAAAGATTCTTCACATTGGGTGTCTCCGGACACTTCATTCAACAGGGAGTTCTGGCATGGTTGAGGACGATGGTTGAATCTTGGCTCCTTGAATTGATGACTGCCTATAACGAGGAGTCATACAGCGGTCGAGAGGCGTACACTGCGCAAGTCCACATCCCTGGTAAGGTCTTTGAGAACCTCGTTTGGTGGGCATTACAATCGCTTCCTGACGAAATTCTTGTGGGACTCGACATCGATGCTGATGCTCCCCACGTGGCCGAAGTTGACGCTCGTTTTAGTGGCACTGAAAGCACACCTAACCTGTTCCAGGGCCAAGGTTACACGATCAAAGAGGCACACATTGTCAACCGTGGTGACTCGTACTCAGTCCACCATTTACCCGAAGATTGGACCGACGATATGTTCTCGACCTCACGTGGTTCACGCGCTGGACGATTCACTCATTGGCTCCACACTCACCCAAACGCCCCGGCCATTCCCAGTGGAGCGGATGCTGATGCTGCACAAGAAACGCTCGGCATTGACATGATCCTTGGGTTGCGGTTTTCGCCTGAAGGCCCACTCCCATGGTTCGATGATGTCGAGGGGCAGCGTCGACGGGTTGGGAAAGAAGCCGTTGTTGAACCGACAAAAACCCGACGGAGGTCGTTTTTCGAACGCCAAAAATTACCCGTGCTCGGTGTGGCTCCAAGCGGGCACAAGATACATGAAATTCAGTTG
The DNA here is from genome assembly GCA_905182125.1 of uncultured Candidatus Poseidoniales archaeon. Lineage (GTDB taxonomy): Archaea > Thermoplasmatota > Poseidoniia > Poseidoniales > Poseidoniaceae > MGIIa-L1. The sequence continues at coordinate 46,526 of CAJJAV010000009.1, read as the reverse complement.
ATTGCTTTCCATAAAAATGGTCTTGGAATCAATGTATTGATGGTCGATGAACAGGGCTACCCCTACGGTTGGGAAGCCTTCGATAATCAAGCAACCAATGCAGCGTGAAGGCCCTCAAGGCGGTCAGGATTGACGCCAAGATCACTTTGGCCAAGCCGTGATTGGGAATGCAATTCCAGCCGTATTGTGCCATCGTCTTCAACCGTCAAACCCACAGCCACATCGTCTGGGAACCGCCAGAATGAAGTTCGTTCGACGAAGTGAACATAGGAACTGGATTCGTCACTGTTGCTGGTTAACACGTCCCCGTTGGTGCCCTCAATGTAGCCATCAAGGTTGGATTGTACGTCTTCGAAGGAGGCGTTCGTAACGAGAACGAGTGTGTCCATTCTGAAATCAGCCCCACCACCCAAATGAGCACAATTCATGCTGTCTGCCTCACATGTAGGCATGGTCTCAAAAGGCTCATCTCCTGCACTTGTAAGGATCCAGACTTGGCAAAGAAGCCACGGTGATATCAACGCTCCAACAACCAAGATAACGGTTGAACGCTTCAACAAGGGGCGCTCAGAGGTCATGACGTTTCCAACCTGTTTCTGACCAGTGGTACACCATCGGTTGGCCAGTTGGGACTTCAAGCGAGAGCACTTCCTCTTCGCTCAGCCCTTCGATGTGCATGATGATGCTGCGAAGAGAGTTTCCATGTGCGGCGACAAAGATGTTGTTGCCGGATTGAAGGGAGGGGATCAGCGTGGAATCGAGGTAGGGAATGGTGCGCTCAGCCGTCAATTTGAGGGATTCGCCCGATGGAGGAGGTACGTCAAAAGAACGTCGCCAGATGTGCACTTGTTCCTCTCCATACTTTTCTCGAGTTGCGTCTTTGTTCAAGCCTTGTAAATCGCCATACATTCGCTCATTCAACTGCCAAGACACGTGGACTGGGAGAAGGTCTGCAGCTCCTGCATCGCCTCGAATCTGTGCCCATTCGATCATGCGTGCTTCGTTTTCTGAGACCGAAGAAAGACCACCCTCTGGCTCAGGGTAGCGAAACACCGGGGTTTTACCGCCGTTATGCTGAGCAAGAGCCAGCATGGCCGTCATCTGAGCGCGGATGAGGGTCGAGACGTGAACTTCATCGATGTCGAGGTGAGCGATTTGCTTTCCTCCAGCAATGGCTTCCTCGATTCCAACGTTGGTGAGCGGTACGTCCACCCATCCGGTGAAAAGTTGAGCAGCGTTCCACATCGATTGACCGTGGCGCATTAAAATGAGCAGCGACATAAGAACTCCCTGTGTAAGGGGCAGCGACGGTTCTCCATGAACATGGCGGCGAACTCATCCGAGTAAAATGGGCAATCCTGCAAGAATGGCAATTGGGATAATGCCCATCATTAAATCTCGGATCAACAAAATGATCAAGGTTTTGGTGTTTGTTTTAGCGATGCTGTCGAATTCCCGTTGAAGTCGAGCATCAACTGCATCAGTTATTTTTCCAGCTCCTGTGCGTGCAAGCTGAACAGACGCGGTTAGGGCAACAGAACTTAGCAATCCTGCTGGAGTAATTTTACGGGTCAAGAGAATTCTTTTGCCCCAGCGTTTGGCTGACTTGTTGACGACTTCTCCTGTCGTTTCCCCTATGGAAGCAACATTAGTTTCCTTCTTTCTTGAGAATGCACGTAGCCATTTGCGAGTTTTTAATCCTGCATCAGCAATTTTTTTGATCTTTTCGATATCATGTTTTTCGATTGCTTTCATCATTCGACGCACACGAGCAATTCTGAGGAAATCAAAAAATATCCACACGATGAATGCTAATATCAGAAAAGCAATACCGGAATTAGGAATCTGAGCCCATGTTTGCCATCCGATTGGATCCAGGAAACCACGCAATCCCAAAACGATTAACGGAGGGATACTGAAGGCAATGATTTCGTTTATTGCCAATATTCCAATTCCTTTAATCGGAAGGTCGCGAAGTTGTTTGATCGCCCAAGTTGTATGTGGGGCCAAACGTATCAGGGCTCTTCGAAAGGGGAAGAGGAGAAACATGATCCGTAAAAGCAACGGAAACCATATGACAACGAGAACGTAAGCTGCCCACGGCCCTTCAGGAGGGAGTTCAGGCAGTTGCAATGGTTGTGCCACGCTTGCCCATACTCCTGATTCACATCAACCTTTCACTTGAATTTATCAATAGAAGATTTTAGCACGGTTTCTACTTGATCCAATTTATGACAAATAATTCGCCCATACTTTCGACCAAGTGCGTGACCGGCCCCTGCAGTTGCAGCATAAGTCATGATTTCTGCAGTCATCAATCCAATAGCGATTGCACCAACAGCTAGTGGAATCATTCTTCCACCTCAGTGGTTTCGCTGACGAGTACAACCTCTTGAATTCCGATGTTTTTCATATCTTCTAAATCAGCATACTTCTCATAATAGTGTTTGTACGTGCTTACAGCAACGCCAGCCACCACTGAGGCAATTCCAATTCCAATCATGCTTACTAATGTGTTTTGTATCAACTTCATTCCTCCTCGTTTTCGTTTTTTCGGGCTTTCGGGCTGACGGTTTTCACGACGCCTGAGGCCACAGTGCTCACCACATTACCTGCGGTTTCGACCGTGATCTTGGTGACTTCACCTGTTGCGTTGATGGCAGCTTTGATGACTCGACTCGAGCCAACCGCCAATTCGACAACCGTTGCTTCACCAGCGTTGACCATCTCTTTCACTGCTGATGAAAACTCATCGATGAGTGAAGTGAGGCCTTTGGAGACCTTGTCAACCGATTTCTTGCCGGACATGTTTCTGGGATAGTGCTGAGGTACTTAACCCGGCGTGGTAAATTATACCGGTATAAATTACCCGCAATCAATCGTCACTTGGCAGATAGAAAAACGAGTCAGGATAGTAGCCCATGCGCACACCCAAATCGATCCATCGCCCAATGTCAGAGCGTAGGGTACGCCCGTTTTCAGTAATGCTGTACACGAGCACTGCATGGCCCCCTCGGCCCCTCGCCTCCCGTTCTGTGATGCTCACATGGCCAGCTTCATTGAGCCGTTCAAGATGCAAACGCAATTCCTTGCGGTCCACGCTCACGGCTCGCTCGATTCGCATCAAACGCCTTGCATCACCTTCACGCTCTCGCATTCGCGACAGATAAAGCAGAATCCGATAAATCGTCACCGGAAGGTCTCGCCGACGTTTCTCCATAGTTAGAGGGTAAACCAACCCCATTAAAAAAAGAGATTGATTTGAAAGCCCCATTCACCAGTTCCGAAGTCCTCTTGAGCAGGCACCGAATGGGTCAAGCATGCCCTTCACACACAACATGGCCGACTGGCTCGGTTTTAACATCGACAAAGCCTGGTTGGAAGAGAACGTTCGCTGGAAGGACTTCGGCACAGGGGTTCGATTGGGACGCTTGTATCGAGAAGATGCGTGTTCGCTTGTGCTCTACGAGGCAGACTCCGAAGTCACTGTTGATGCGTTTATGCCTCACAGCCACCCTGGTGGAGAAGCCTACATTGTGCTGGAGGGCGAAGTGTGGGACGAAGATGGAACCTATCCTGCAGGATCCTTGGTGTGGATGAACCGAGAAACAACCCACACGCCAAAAACTCGAGGGAAAACCCTCATTCTGGTGCTTTGGCCTGAAGGCGTCCAAAGTGCGTGACCGTTGAACAAGAACGATTCATTCCTTTTGATCGATGGTTGATTGGTCTGTTCTGCGTTGCAATTCTTGTTCGAATTCTTGCCACAACTCCGTTTCGATTTGTCGTCGTAGCACTGGCTCGATATCTTGCTGGACTTGCTCTGCGACCTGGGCATAGAGTTCGGACTGAACCCTTGCAGCCGTCTCGACTTCCGCCGCTTGAATGTAATGTTGAAGTTCTGACAACGAATACTGTTGCTGGCTGTTTTCTGCTTGATGTCGAAGCACTTCAGCATTAACAATCCGTTCAATCTCTTTCATCAAACGTGAAACGATGCTGACCTCCCATACATCTCTGGGATGAGGAGTGTCCATGTTGGTTGCGGTGTTGTGCAATGTTTGCACAATTCGAGCGCGAACTGGATTGCCGATCTCGAAATCCCGTGCCCCTGAAATAAAACCAATTAAAGCTTGCAGCCATTCATCTTCATCCATGTTATGCCCGCAACCAGGGCAATCGATTCCATCTGGACTTGGCGTAAATTCTGGCGGGTCTTCACCGTTCAAATCGTCCTTCCGTTTTCGCCGTTTGGGCTCTGGGTTTTTTTCAAGATCGAACGACATCGTGGAACCAAAAGTGGTATTTTTCCTGACTGGGTCGTTGCTCATCTTGTATGCAACTTTCCTTTTTACTCAATAAAAAGGTATGCCCGTCATTCGGGTCATTTCTTTGATTCCTGCGGTATTCGCCTGATTTCGACCTCTCAGTCGTCTTCAGAAGCGGCGAGATCGTATTCACCGGAGACAAGCATGCCCTCAAACAAGAACGGGCCTGCCGGGACAACCGCAGCAATGCTTCCGTGAATCAATGCGGTGAGGTTCCAGTGCTTTCCAACACCAAGGAACAACAATCCAATGTAAGCAACAAACAATCCTCCGTGAAGCGAACCCATGAGGCTGACCATCTCAGGATCGCCTGCAATGTACTTGAGCGGCATTGCATAGCCCATCAAGATGAGAAAAGAGAAGCCTTCGAGGTAGCCAACAAAAGCGATCAGTGACTTCATGCTTTGACCTCAACCATCGGACGGCTGGAGCCACACGAGGGGCAAAGTTGCTCTTCGACCCCATCGTACAGATGCTTGCATGCCGGACAGGTGCTGGCCAATTCCATCTTGCCCATGGCTTCAATCGCTTCGCCTTGAAGCGAAAGGTAGCCACTGTCGGCGTTTCCAACCGTGTACCGACCTGCGCCACCAATTCGGACAAGCAGGTCTGGCGGGAGCGTGACCGTTCCGGTCTCGTCGATGATCAGTTCACGGTCCTTGCCGAGGTTTTCGACATCGATGTCAGCGCCGTGTTCAGCAACAAACCGGCCGTCCCTCAGTTCGAGCGAACGGTTGGCAAAGGCTGCGACTTCTTTGGAGTGCGTCACAATCAAAAACGAGACGCCATCGTTGTCGTGCAGGTCCTTGAACAAGGACAGCACTTCTCGGCCGGTGACTGGGTCAAGCGCACCTGTCGGTTCATCTGCAAGAATGAGGCGAGGGTTGGTGATCAACGCACGGGCAATGGCGACGCGCTGTTGTTCGCCACCACTCAGCATCATTGGCAAGGCGTGGGCCCTGTGAAGCATGCCGAGGCGATCTAGCATTTGATCCGCCAGCTTGAGCGCCTTTCGGGAAGAAACACCTTGGTGACGCAGTGGTTGTGCTACGTTGTCACGGGCGTTCATTTGTGGCAGTAAATTTCCTTCTTGAAAAATGAACGCAACGGTCTTCTGTCGCAGTTCAACGAGTTCTTGGCCCGTCAGCCGTGTCATGTTCTTACCAGCCAATGACACCGAGCCTGCGCTCGCCTTCATCAGACCACCAAGGCACTTCATCAGTGTGGATTTGCCAGAGCCAGAGGGGCCCACAACAGCGATTGCTTCGCCTTCTTTCATATCGATGTGAAGGCCTCTGAGTGCAACGACGTTGCCATCTTCTGCCTTTGATTCGTACACGTGGTAGAGTCCATCTGCTTTCAGAATACTGTCTTTCATGTTTCACTCCCCCTTGAGCACACTGGCTAAGTCCGACTTCAGCGCCCTGCGCGTGGTCACCAACAAGGCAACGACCACAGCGGCAAACACCGACAAAGACACCACCAACAGTTGAGTCCATGGGTACACCAGCGTCCTTGTAATCGTGGTCGATTCACCGGCAAAGATTTGGAAGATGAACCCGAAGATGTCAAAGAAGCCGTTGAAGGAAAGCGCTACTCCAACTCCAAGTACAATTCCAAGCGCCATGGAGACCATAACGATGGATAGAATTTCGAACAGTACCAAACGGATGATTTGGTTTGGTGAGGCTCCAATTGCTTGCAACACCGCCAGTTCTTTCTGACGTTGGCTCAAAACCAACGACAAGAAGACGAAACTGGAAGCAACTGCCGCAATACTGGCCACAACGAATTGTAAGGAGAGAAGACCTGGTGTTCCGAAAATCAATCCACCGTTTCGCTCGACTTGCTTGTGTGAACTTGGCCAATCCAAAACGCTGGAGACTCGGAAGTCTGCAGACAAGGTCGATGCAAGTGCTTCGAGAGAATCTTCGCTCAATCCTTCAATATCAACAATCCAAGTTGTCGATGTATGGTTTGAAACTGCATCGGCACCAACAAAGGATTGCCAAGAAGATTCACCGATAATCAATGACGAACTCATGGTTGCTGAACTGACTCCGGGAATATACTCGTGAACACCCATGTAATACAGGGTGGATTGATACGGTGTGCTGATGATCTCCACGGTCGAACCTTCCAAGAAGAACGGGGCCAGAAGCGGTGGAGGAGTCAGTGAAAGTCCCGAAGAACAGTTTGTATCTTCAGCAGATGTTCCATCGGGGCATGTCGCATTACCAAGGTTAGCGACTGATAAATTGGTATCCGAGGGTATGGTCATTCCGAATGATTCGATGGTTTCAGACCCACCAAACGCTCCAGTTAAGTTAGCGCCGTTGAAGTTTGTGCCTTCCAGCGAACCGCCCATGAAATTGAAAATGATGGTGTTTGAAAGATTAGCATTTGACAAATCTGTTCCTTCAAGATTGGTGTCAATAAGCAATGATTGGGCTAAGTTTGCACCTTCAAGGTTCGCTCCAGATAGGTCAGAACCGGAAAAGTCCACTGCGCCAAAGTCACGTCCGCTGAGGTCTTGTCCTGACAAATTGAGATTCGACCAGTCACCTTCGAGAAGTGAAGGAATCGCTCCGAAGAAGGCCATAACATCCGGTTGGTCGGTTCCACCGGTCGTAAAGTTGAACGAGAGTTCTTCCCAAACGAAAGCGAACTCTTCAGACTGTGAGTCTGTAGATTTCAGGAGAACATCATCAAGACGGTTTTCATCGCCACGCCCAGAGCCTGCAATATCCAATGAGTATGCAGCATCTTCTCCAGCAGTAAAACCACCGTTGCGATAAGCAGCCATTGTTGCATCAATGTTGGTCCCAGGAATCGATTGTTCACTCCATCGAAGAATATCTTCATTCTCGTCAAGCACAACCCATGTTAGCAATTCATCTCCACCGTTTGAATCCGATAAGAAGAGACTTGGAACGGTTGTTGCAGTAGCCGTGACTTCAGCATCGGTAAAGATTGAAACCAATGATAACAATTGGGCTTCATCGTAACTCTGTTCGAGCGTAATCTGTAAATCAGAACCAACCGTAGCATCAGTTGTCTTTTCATCGACAAGCGTCCCAGTGTATCCTTGCACCGCAGCAAGCGTGACAATGGAAAGCGTTAGGATCATGATGACTGCAAGGCGGTTGACAGATTCAGCGGAGCCCGAACCCTTCAGACCACGCTTGACGTCGTTCAGCAGGGGGGTTCTTCCAAACAACAATTGCATGATTTGTGGACCTCGAGCACCGATCCGTCCAAGGAGCAAAGCGCCACCAATCCAGAGTGCAAACGGTCCGAATATTCCGAGTAACCCATTGATAAAGAAATTCAGATTCAATCCATCTTCGCTTCCGTTGAGCTTGAGCCATGCATCGGAGACCGCCAGCATACCAAACAAGAACGAAAGCCAGTGAAGCCATCGCTTTGGCTCAGATTTAGCGGTTGTTTTACGAACCCCTTCTTCAATTTCAAGGGCGATGAAATCACGGGTGCGGCTTCGTCCGAACAGAAGCGCGAGTCCCAGTGTTGTGATCGCTGTGAACAATGTTGAACCGATGCCCAACGTCGGGTTGACATCAAAGTCGCCCGTTCTAAACTCCATGAACCCGACCGCTGAAAGAACGATTGGAACGGCGAAAAGAGCCAACAAGTAACCAGCCAACCACGCCACAGAAGACATGACGAATAACTCCAGCAACACCATGCTTTGCAACCTTTTTCCGTCCGCACCAATCACACGGTGAATGCTCACTTCCCTCCGCCGTTGCTCGAGTGAAAGCACCAATCCGTAGATGAGGACTGAAATGGAAAGAATAACGATTGGAATCATGATGATGTAATCGAAGATTTGAATCAAGCCGAGGAAAATATTCAGGAAAGTGATGGTTCCGCTCACAATGTCTGTGTAGTACAATTCCACACCTTCGTCGGTGTAGTTTCCGTCTTGAACGCGAGTTCCGAGGTCTTCCAACCATTCTGCTGCATCGGCGGTGGAACTGGTCGGTAAGTTGCCCTCGGTCAATGGTCACGCCGAGGTACATGTGGTCGTTGTCCATGAGGGCAGCCCGCTGGGTCTCTTCCAACACCTCCCAAGTGGTGAAAATTGGATTGGGTCCGAGGGTCGGGTTTCCGAGATCCCACGGCTCGTAAATACCGAGAACAGTGAGGTTGGTAGCCGTCATTGGCATGCGGCAGTAGACCATTTCATTCTCTTCTGGTGTGACTTCGCCGTCGCAGTTTTCGTTGGTCACGGTCGCTTCGAACAGAGTCGATTCGTCGACAACATAAGCAAAGGTGAGTGAGTCAAGCACATCACCAACATTGGCTTTGGCTTCTGAGGCAACCGTTGAAGGAAGAATAACACCACGTTGTGTGCGAGCGTCCTCAGGACTTGGCCATTCACCAAAACCTGCGATGACATTTTCACCAAGCCGATCTGCAAACACGCCATCAAACGCTCCAGGTCCGAGGAACCGTACGGCTCTGCTTGACGAAATTGGTGGTCCGGCGTCTTCAAGTTCTGGATAATCGAACGTGACGTTGCCCCAGTACGGGTTTGCATCGTCGGTGATGGCCAGCATTTCAAGCGGTTGAGCGACAATGAATTCTTGATTGAAGAAACCGCCACTGTGAATGCCTTGCCTGCCGAGCACAAGCGTACAATCATTGAATTCAGTGAATTCATCCATCAACTCAGCACACACATTCGTCATGGTGGTTGTGTTGTTGGACCAACCTGTGCTGTTTTCCACAGGCGTCCGAGCGTATTCGATCTTTGCATCGAATGGTTCGTTCGAAAGAGATTCTTCAAAGAACAACTGAGACAGACCAACGCCATAAGCAAGAACCGTGGTGATGACAAGAGAAGCAAGAAACACACCAGCGATCACAGCAAGGCCGCGCTCTTTGCCGCGCCATGCGCTTAGACCTGCGAGACGAAGTTGCCCTGGAGTCTCCGTCACTTTGTGCATGATGCGCTTTGCGAGGCTTTGGGAAGGTGAGAAATCGGATTCAACCAACTTGAGCGTTTTCTTTTTTTCACTCATTCTTCCTCGCCCCCTTGAGTGTCATCATCCAGGCCCCATGCGGAGCGGATGTCGGAAGCCTCAGTTTTGCCGTCGTTCAAAAGCAACATGCGATCTGCATTTGATGCCAAATCGGGATCGTGAGTAACCATCAGAATGGAAATTGGATTGACCTCGTCGTGGCACAAATCCTTGAACAATTGAAGCACTTCTTTACCGCTTGCAATATCGAGGTTGCCTGTTGGCTCATCTGCCAAGAGCAACGGGCGGTTGCCTGCAATAGCACGTGCAATAGCGACGCGTTGCTGTTGTCCACCAGACAATTGGTCGGGAATGTGATGCATTCGATCGCTCAGTCCAACCTTGGTCAAAGCCACCTCTGCAGCTTGCTCTGCTTCCCGTGCGGGCATCCCCGAAAGTTCGAGGGCCATGGCGACGTTGTCTACGGCTGTGAGGTTGTCAAGCAGATGGAAGTCTTGGAAGATCCAACCAACGTATTCCCTGCGTACATCGACAACGTTGGAAGGGTTTTTTGTGCCGTATGTTTTGTCACCTAGAACGATTGAACCTTTATCGCCGGCTAGAAGACCGCCGATGATGTTCAGTAAGGTGGATTTCCCTGAGCCAGATGGACCCATCAAGGCAACCATTTCGCCCTGTTTAATGCTCATATCCACGCCCTTGAGCACGTGTAATTTGTTGGATCCGGACCCAAAGGCCTTGGTAAGATTTGTGACTTGCAGCATACTTTTTCCTCCTTACATTTTCATTTCTCTAAAATTGATATATTAATGCCTGTTTTCCAATCCTTTGCCGGATTCTCTGTCCTTGTGTTCCAGAAGGGAACGTATTGTCTGGTCAAGCATCGCTTGAATTGTTTCATAATCCTCAAGTTCCGGCGGATTTTTGAAGTATAATCCCCCTATGACTGAATAAAATGCTCTTTGAACAGACTCGACCAATTCATACAGCGTGTTCAGACCGATATCTGTTCGAACTATACCCCATCCTCGCCCCAGTTCCAATACAGAAAGATCACGAGATTTCAAAGGGAGCACGTATTCATCCAATCGTTGGTTGATTGGGTTTAGTGGGGTAATCTGTTGTGAAATCATGCGACCAATCTCCACAAGCCCCTTCTCTTGCCATAATTTTTCAGCAATTGCTCGCTCTTCCCCAAGATGGTCCCAAAATACAGACTTTGATGTTGGCATACCGTGGTCAATCAAACGTTCATGGAGAAGGTCGAGTCCTTCTTTAATTATGGTAAGGAACAGGTCGGCCTTATCTTCAAACCAATAGTAGAACTGACCTTTGGAAATGCCAAGTTCCTTCAAAAAGAAGTTGAGCGACATTTGGTCATAACCGTACTGCGCGAATTGCTTCTTGGCGATGCCGAGCACCTTGTCCTTCTCTTCTTTAGGAAGATTAAGGAAGCGTTGGAGTGCCATGACAGTGCCTTCAAACCGCCGGTCTGACCCCCGGTATAAGTACCTTTGTTGGGTTGCCCTGGTGAGAAAAAGAGCACCCGTGAGAACCTCACCGCGACGCCCGCAAGCAAGCCACAGATAATGTTCAGGAGGGTTGAGGTTCCGGAGCCCGAAGGACCCATGAGAGCAACTATTTCTCATTTTTTGATGCTCATGTCAACGCCTTTCAGCACTTGCACCTTGTTGGACCCAGATCCAAATGTTTTGGCTGACTTGTTCACTTCCAGCATAGACGCATTCAGCAGTACTTACGAAACCATACCTCTTGAGATGCACCCGTTTGTTCTGGAAATGGCTTCAAATCCAAAGGAAATCAACAAGGAGACTTGATGAGTTGCGGGTTAAATTGAGTTTGTGCGTCCACCGTATGCTGTTTTGCAGCACAAGGCTTACGCTCAATACGTGAGTTGTTCTTCGGGGAGGTGAAACGACGCAAGCACCTAGAGGTGATGCGATGCTTCAGCATTCACTGGACTTTGCTAACGCCTGTGGCGTTTGGTCCTTTGTCGCTTTCTCCAACTTCGAATTGGACTGTGTCGCCGTCGGTGATCTCACCTTCGACTTCTGAGATGTGCACGAAGAGGTCTGAGCCACCTTCAATTTCAATAAATCCGAATCCTTTTGTTTGGTTAAACCACTTAACTGTACCTTGAGGCATGGTCCTGCGTCAAGCATCAAGTACTTGAGGAGTTTGATTGAAAACCCTCCGTTTTAGTCTAAATTCCAGTGCCTTCACGGGGCCCAATACCTTATTTTTGAGCACTTAGGCGCATTAAACGATGAAACACCGGTGGGAATAGGGCCGCCCAGAACATGACGTAGTATCCGAACGGGAGTTGGGGGGCTGTGTCGTAGACCTCGAGTTTGTGATAAGGTGTACTGGATTTGAGGTGATGGGATGGGTGAAGTGGCAATTCGAGCAGCGTCCACCGGGACCAACGATGACGGCTTTCCCAAGCGTGCCCTGCGTTCGGACGTTCGTCTGGGCCTCGGCTAAGGCCGTGATGCTGAAGATAATTCACAAACTCGACAAGGAACACCGCAATCCCTGCTTGGACGACGAAGGCGAAAAGGAACGCTGGACTCAGAGCATAGAGCACAACCAACAGGATGAATTCGACCAGCAATGACCGGGCGGTGTCGGTACGCCGAGTCCGCCAGGCACCGATGACTTGGAGGGGAACCGTACGAACAAAATGAACATAGATGCTCCTGCCCCAAGGTGAAGACGTAGGGTCAACCGGCCGAGCCCAATGCTTGTGGTGGGTGTGGTTGTGTTCGACGGTAAAATGAAGGTACAACACACAGAGCAGGTCCAGACGGGCCAGCCACCAACTTGGTGAACGCAATCGCCGATGGCCGAGTTCATGAGCAGCAACAATACCTGATGCACCGGTGATCAGACCAGTGGATACGACACCCAACCAAACATAATTGGTCAGTCCATCGACAGAAATTCGCCAGAACATCGTCAAAAGAAGGATTGGGACAAAAAAGCCGTGTAGATGAACAATGAAATTATGGCCACGACCTTCTTGAAGCGGATCGGTTTCAGTGCTGGTTCCTGCAATTCTGTCCAAGAGTGGGTAGAGGATCAGAACAACGGGTATGGTGAGCCCCATCCACCACGAACCAACCAAAAGGCATGCAAATGTGAGGCATGGGGCAAGCAAACCAAAGAGGTGAGGTTGCCATCGGTTCATGGCTGGTGATTAGCCCTTGTGTTATTGGTCTTTGGTTTCAGCTCTTGTTGAGTCGATTTCGAATTCGATTAAAGATCGAAACCGTAAAGATTCCGTCTCGCGATTCTTGAGCATCCATCACGGAATCAACATACGAGGCGAGGTATGCATCCATCAGAAGCGCCCCCCTGGTGCGTGGTAAACACCACGGGTGTTGGGCGTGGCTCGATAATCGGCGATGGCGTTGATGAGCCCTATGAAGAGGTCACCAAAGATCCCACTGCGATGTCGTTGTTGTTCCATAATTCCGTCTACGTATGTTTCCAGTTCAATATCCATTCTCATTCCGCCTGAAGTCTTTTGTCTTCAGTGTATATTTGTAACCGGACCTATATCAACCAATGGTGAATTGGCCAACACATAGGTTCTATAAATAAACCAAGTGTTATTTTTAATACCTAAGGGCGGGTGCGATGCAGTTCGCTGAACACCTTCATATTGAGCAAAATTTCTCCAAAATCTCGGGCGTAAGCGCACAAGCGCCGAACCGATTCCGAGAGGCGTAAATCAAAGGCCATCCACTCGTTTGTACGGTGATGTTCCAACAGGTCTTGTTCATGCTCCATCAACAGAAGCTGCGCCTTTTTCAGTTCATAGCGGGCTTTTTCGATGCGGGTTGAATCGCGCGTTCTGATGTTGATCATCAGTTCTTTCAAACCTGCCTGCCAATTCGAAATTTGTTTAATTGGACCTCTGTCGATCATGTTTTTAGTGATCTTTGGGTTCTCAAGAATCATTGTGGCGATGCTGTAAGCATGATCCATCATCCGCTCCAAAGAGCGAGCAAGATTAGCATACTCCACCGCTTCGGTGCGCGTTAGATTCAATTTCGTGGCCACCAGATGAGAATTCAAAAGAATCCTGGTTTGACGTTCCACGAGGTACAACAAAGCGTCCACTTCGTTTTCTCGCTCCTCTGCATCTGCGATGTACTGATGGCCTGCACCTTCAAAGACGCCGAGAATATCCCTGCTGAGGGATGTCACTTGGAGGTACATGCGGTTGAGGCTGGCATGCAAAGGCATGTCACCAGCATTCATCAGGCATTTTAGCATAATAGTTTCACCCTCTTCGTCCATGATTTCAAAACCACGGGTGCTGCGTAGGAAGTGACGTACTTGGGCCTTGATAGATTTTTCTTCCTCTGGTTGAAATTCAATATGAATCTCGTCGGAACCTGAAATATACGCACCCATCAGATGGTCGTGAAGGCTGTTCTCGGGAAGGTTTTTGGTCGCAAAGAACGATTGTTGGATCGCGGATTCTCCCAAATCCAGAGGCGTGACTCGCAAAGCTCCACTTGGCCGCCAATCCATCCGCATTGAATCGCGAGCGCTGAGCCCCTGGGCCAACACCCACGGCTTGGGAAGGCTCACTGTGAACGTACTTCCGCCGGTCGCTTGTAATTTACGAATTTCGTTTTGCCCAGGTCCGAGTGCCATGTGATCAAACCCCCCTACTCCATAGGCCTATATAGAATATACATGATTTACGATATATACTGAGTGTGACTAGGTTGGTACATGGATGGCGAAACATTGGTTCTGATTGGCTTGGCCTTGGTGGTCTGCGCCTACATGGCATGGAACATCGGTGCCAACGATGTTGCAAACGCCATGGGAACCTCCGTCGGTTCCCGTGCCTTAACGCTCAAGCAAGCGGTGATCATTGCTGCTGTGTTCGAGTTTTGTGGGGCTTTCTTCGCAGGTGATGCGGTAACAGATACCGTTCGAAAGGGGATCCTCAACGTCGACTTTAGCGATGGAACGGTGGATGCTGTTCTTTCCCAAGACATCGCTTTTGGGTTCATTGCTGCCATGATGGCTGCCGCCACTTGGTTAACCATTGCCACCCGGTGGGGCTTGCCGGTCTCGACAACTCACTCGATCATCGGTGGAATTCTCGGTGTCGGATTGATTCTTGAAGTCAAGCACAACACCTCACTGATCGATTGGGACGTCGTTCAGAAAGTCGTCATGTCTTGGGTGGCAAGCCCACTCATGGGCGGTTTGCTCGGTTTCTTCTCCTTCATGATCATCAAGAAATTGATTCTTGAAAACGAGAACCCAATCGATCGATCACGCTGGCTTGCTCCAATCCTCGCCTTCCCGACCTTCTTCGTGCTCGGGCTCGCCCTCCAATTCAAGGCGCTCAAGGGTTTTATTTCGAAAGCCGCTTCCAACGGCTGGATTGAGAACAAGTACGACTGGTTACCCGCCAAAGAAGACGGTGTGTTCGACCCGTGGGCTGACAACGCTTGGATTCCAATCAATTCGCTAATGCTCGCCGCATGCATTGGAGCTCTTGGAAGCGCAATCCTCTACATCGCCCTCCGCAGGATCGACATCACGGAAGAGAAGCGAGGGTTCCGTGGCGTTGAGCGTATTTTCGTTTGGCTTCAAATCATCACAGCCGCTTATGTGGCCTTTGCTCACGGTGCTAACGACCGTTCAAACGCCATTGGACCAATGGCAGCTGTTTGGCAAGTGTTGAGCAGCGACACTGGTGAACTTGCAGCGAAAGCAGACATCCCATTATGGTTGATCTTGCTTGGGTCAGCTGGTATCGCGATCGGTGTCATGACCTGGGGATGGCGCGTTATGGAAACCATCGGAAAGAAGATCACGGACATCACCCCCACTCGCGGGTTTGCTGCTGAATTTGGAGCAGCGACCACAATTCTTGTGTTCTCCATGCCGTTCCTTGCCGTTCCTGTTTCAACCACGCACACCCTTGTTGGTGCTGTTGTTGGGGTTGGGCTTGCTGGAGGTGCCAAGGCGGTTGACTTCAGAGTGTTCGGTAAAATTGCCGCTTCATGGGTCGCCAGTGTTCCCGCTGCTGCGTTCGGAGCCATCGTTCTCTTTGTCGCTTCGGGTGGCGAATCGATCAACATGATGGTCATTCTTCCACTCTCGTTCATGGCTGTGGGTTACGCCATCTGGAAGAGCAGTGGTGAAGTGCACGTCGAAGAAGCACTCTCTGATGTGGGTGGCAAAGGCCATTCAATCACACCGTTCGAGTTGTTCCATGCTCACGCCCAAGCGGTCGAAAAAACGGTCGAACACATGCTTGAGGCCGTCAACACAGCCTGCGATGATGAGGACGCAAGTGAGGCAATCCAAGCGACGATTGATGCTGAACTTGAAGCTGACAACATCAAGAGCGAAGTCCGCCGATTGGCCTTGAACGACATGCGCATGGGCGTCCAGGTCAGTATGGATGATTTCCTCTACATGGTGACTCGCCAAGATCGCATTGCAGATTATGCACAGAACGTCGCTGAGCAATTGGCCTTCCGCCCACTGTTCGATGACGATGAAGCCAAGGCCAACCTGAAGAAGATGGCTCAGGCCGTTGCTGACACGGTTGCAAAGTACGAAGATGCTGTTGAAGCCCTTCGTGACTTCACCATCAGTGGACAAACCAAAGCTGCAGAGCTGGCGTTGGCTGAACTCATTCGTGAAGTAAACATCAGGGAGCATGAGGCCGATGGTGTCGAAGCCATGGCCGCTGCTTACGTGTTCACACACGGCGATGATGCACCCCTCGCAGCCATGCACATGTACCGCGTGCTTCAGCGACTTGACGATGTGGCAAACGCATGTGAAAAGGCAGCCAATGCCTTCTGGCCAATCCTCAACCGCTGAGCACAACCAAGCCAGCCATGATGGCTTGAGGTCCAGCGAGGCATTGATAGGCGAAGGGATGGACCGTTGCTTATCCGAGCCTCACCCGACCTCGCAGGTGCGATACCGTGGAACAACGCTCTGGACGGTGACCTACGTGGGAATGGATCTTGCACTCAAAGCCAAGTTGCAGAAGCAACGCTACCACATTGTTGGTGAGCATGGTGGGGTCAAAACTTGCCATTGGACCAAAGAATCACTGCTTCGAGACCGCCAGTGCTACAAAGGCAAATTCTACGGGATTGAGAGCCACAACTGCATGCAAATGTCACCAGTGGTTGATCAGTGCAATCTCGCTTGCACCTACTGTTGGCGAGAACCTCACATGGATACACTGGAATTAACCGACCAAGATCCGCTCGATTTGTTGTATGAATCTGTACGCGCTCAACGCCGTTTGCTCTCCGGTTTCAAAGGCAACCCAAAGGTGCCTCGCGAAAAGTGGTTGGACGCGCAAAACCCCAAGCACGTTGCGATTTCGCTCAATGGCGAGCCAACGCTCTACACTCGGCTTTCCGAATACATGGACCTGTGCCACAAGCACGGCATGACAACAATGCTCGTCACCAACGGCACCCTGCCAAAGGTGCTGGAAAAGTTGGACACCTTGCCAACCCAGCTCTATGTCTCTGTCGATGCGCCGAACAAGGAGGTCTTCGATGCGGTGTGCAAGCCAAAATGGAACACCAACGCGTGGGATAAATTCGAGGAAACCATCGACCTCTTGCCTTCACTTGACACGCGTATTGTCTGCCGTCACACCTTGATGAAAGGCATCAACATGTCCGACAAGCACATCGAACAATTCGCAGCACTCGACAACAGAGCCGATCCTGATTTCATCGAAAACAAAGGGTATGTGTTCGTCGGGCACAGTCGTGAAAACCTCACGATGGAAAACATGCCAAGCCATGAGGACATTCTTGATTTCTCCAACAAAATTGCCCCGCTCACCAACCGAGAGGTTCTTTCGGACTCACGCCCAAGCCGAGTGGCGCTCGTCGGACGAGAAATCGTACCGATTCCGGTTCCTAAGGCAACCATGTTCTTCCCAGAAGATCTGGGAATGGCTCCTTCGGTCAAGCATCTTCCGATGATGAGTTGAGCAGTGGGTACCGTTGTAGTCGCCCACATGCACAAGGGCTCCCCTTGTGAACGCATGTTTCTTCATTATGATTAGTTCATTTCAAATAGATATGATGTATAAGGCGATTATGGCGGATTCTGATGAGATGGATAATATGTCTGAGGATGAAGGATTTGTTAAAAAATGTCCTCGTTGTACTGTTGGTGTGATTGCATTTGATGGCGACACTGTAGGGTCTTGGGGTGAATGTCATAATGAAGAATGCCATAAAAAACAAGATAATTATGGATATGAAGTGATAACACTTCAACCGTTTACGGCTAAATATTCACGTCCTCCCTTACACACTTATACTATGCCAGCAAGAATCCCTTGGTCAATCACAAAAGAAGGACTCAAGTTTTCAATGCGCGATGATGAATCCGGCTTCGGTTGGGATGAAGTGAGAGATGCGGTATTACTCACTCTAGAAGGATTGACCGATTGGATGGACAATGTTGTGGAATCCATGGAATGGGACGGAGTAGACTGGGATGAATATGAAGTTGAAGATAATGGAATCACTGAAGTTATTCTAGAAGACACAGATCTTCCAGTCAAGTGGAGGGATTTTTCAGCACTCCTTGCACATACTAAGCAAGATAATTTTGAGTAGTGTATTACCATAGATGATCGATCTCAAGGGTCTATGCTCAAACCCATGTGCTCAAAATTAGTGTTTACAAGGGCTCTTAGTGGGTGCTATTCGTCGCTACCGACTACAATGGCCTGCAGTGTGTCATTCGTTTGTCGGAAACTGAACCAAGTCATCCCCGTCAACCCACTGCTTGTGCTTCTTCATGCACAACTTGAACGCCTCACTTTCGAGGTTTTCTTTCAACCACTCAAGCACGTTGCTCCAATGCTGAGAGTCAAACCAATCCCGATCGTGATTCGCGAATTGGCGAACGAATGGGAACAAAGCATCGCTCAATGATTCACCGAACGCTTCGCTGCTCCCTAAACGCTCATCCAAATCCAAGAGGTAAGCCGAAGCAAGCGTCCGCTGTTCAACCTCATCCACGCCTTCGTAGCGATTGGGGTATTTGTAACGGTCAAGATGGAATTTGAATTCATCATCGTTGCGTGAAATCCAATGCTGTTCATCTTCTGACAATGTCCAATTGAGAACGTGTTGCATGATCTCAAGGCTTTCTTCGATGACGTCTCCGCGATCCAACAACAGAACAGGGACCGTGCCTTTGGGTGAGACTTCCATCATGTGTTCAGGTCTGTCCCTCAGGATCACTTCACGAAGCTCCACTTGGAAATTGGTGTGAACAATGGACATCCGAGCGCGCATGGCGTACGGGCATCTGCGAAACGAATAGAGGATCGGGAGCGCCATCAAATGGCCTCCTTCATCACTCAGGTGGAATCGGTGGAGCGTAACCACCGGAGACGGCTTCTTCGACGATAGCGACATCAGAATCGACCATCATCTGAACAAGTTCTTCGAAGGTTGTGCCTGGAACCCAACCGAGTTCCTTCTCAGCCAGAGCAGGGTCGCCAATCAACAAGTCAACTTCTGCAGGGCGGAAGAACTTGGGATTGGTTCGAACACGGATCACATCGTTTTGATCGGTAGCGATGGTGTCAACGCCGTCACCTGACCAAACGAGGTTCATGCCAACGTGACTGAACGCCAGTGTGATCATGTCACGAACGCTGTGGGTTCGACCTGTTGCAACGACATAGTCGCCAGGCTTGTCTTGCTGAAGCATGCGCCATTGCATCTCGACGTAATCGCCGGCAAAGCCCCAATCTCGCTTGGCATCGACGTTGCCGATCCACAAGCATTCATCGAACCCTTTGGCGATGCGAGCCGCTGTCATCGTGACCTTGCGGGTCACGAATTCGAGACCACGGCGAGGGCTTTCGTGATTGAAGAGGATACCTGTGCAGGCAAACATATCGTAGGACTCTCGATAATTTCGAGTGATCTCGAAGGCGAAAACCTTAGCGCATCCATACGGTGAACGAGGATGGAAGGGTGTAGCTTCTGTTTGAGGCACATCGCGCACCTTACCGTATTGTTCCGAGGAACCCGCTTGGTAGAATCTGCATTTTGGAGCGTGCTTGCGGATGGCTTCAAGGCAGCGCAGAGCGCCAAGGCCGGTGATGTCAGCGGTCATCATTGGGGAGCGCCATGATTCAGGAACAAAGGACATGGCACCGAGGTTGTAAAATTCATCAGGTTGTGAGCGCACAATGGCGTTATCGATGGAATTTTGGTCAGCAAGATCGCCGTTCACGAGATGGAATTTCTCATTGGTCAACAGGTGATTGATGAGGCTTCGTCCAGATGTTGGTTGGGAGACTCTTCGTACCAATCCATAGACCTCGTAGCCCTTTGAAAGCAAGAGTTCTGCAAGGTATGAACCGTCTTGGCCTGTGATGCCGGTGACCATGGCTGTTTTGCCGCTCATGATGTTCCGTGGGCATTTCCCTTTTTGAACCGGTCGTTTCGTCGTATCTTGCAAAGTGGATTTCAATTTTTGTAAAGATGGGTGGATTTGAAGGGTGGTCAAGGGTTGAGCGACGCATGGCAGCGGGTTTGGCAAAGGGGAAGTCACGCCTCCGTGTGCTTGTCGTACGTGCTTCATTCGCCGCATTGGGTGGAGCAGAGCGGGAATTGCTGCAACTGCTTCGCAACGTCGACAAGCGATGGACGGTTGGATTAGCAACCCTCGAAATGTCGAATGAAGCGGTTGAATTGCTCGGAGAGGCCGAGGTACGAATGCATCAGCCCTCAACGCCAATTCAATGGCCAGAAGGCTCCTTTGCAGAAGTGACCGCTTCAGCCAGTAAGGCTGCTGAGAAGGCCTGGAAAAAGATGGAGATTCCCTTTGCATCCTACGATGCTGTTCACATATCGGTGTGCCGAGGTTCCCTTGAGGTCCTGCCGATGATCCCTGAAGGTATTCCAGTCCACTACCACTGCCTTGAGCCACCACGCTGGTTGTACGAGGACGTGTTGCATCGACGGCTCGACGGAACGCCAAAACGACCGCTATGGATCACAAAGTTGCTGTTCAGCATCCAGCGTCGACGCGACCAGATGTTTGTCGGCAAACTGATCGCTCGACCACACGCCACACTGTCTGGAAATTCGCCTTGGATACAACGATGGATCTCAGAATTGTATGGGATTTCAAGCAATCCAAACAAAGCCAATGGAGAGCCACCACAGCGCGATGAAGGGCACAGGCTGATGGAAGCCACCCATCTCATGCATGTGATCGACCCCTCCTTGTGGCCTTCTCAAGCGAGGAAGGATGAAGCGGTTGCTTTGGAAAACATACCTCCTCAGCCTAACGAATACGTCGTTACCGTCGGCCGTGTTGGCCATGTCAAAGGCGCTTGGTCCACCGTTCAATCGCTGCGCGACACGGGCTTAGGACTGGTCCAGGTTGGTGGCGGCGATGAAGCCGACAAGACCGAGTTGATTCAGCATGGCCAAACCCTTGGCGTGGAAGTGGTCTGCATGCCTCGTCTTCCACATGTGGCGCTTTGTGCACTGGTGCGTGGCGCTCGAGCCATGGTCAGCCACGCTCACATGGAACCCTTTGGTTTGACGCCCATCGAAGCGATGGCGGTTGGCACACCTGCTCTCATGGTCAATGAGGGTGGATTTGCAGACACGATGGCGAAATCAAACTCCGGACGGTTGTTACCCCGGGGAGACTTTGGGGCTTGGAAATCAGCGTACTTAGACGCTAAAGATCCAGTCCTGCGCAACGCTTGGGCCGAGGCTGGACGGACCTATGTTGAAGCAAACTTCGCATTGAAGGTCCAAATTGAAGCACTTGAGAGATTGTTGAGTCGTTGATAAACAGTAGGCCTGTTCCTTTGTGTGAACATCGAAAGTACCGTAAAAAGAATGGCCCTTATTGGCGTTGGTGGCATCGGCACCAATTTGATTGAACTGTTGATTCCAGCACTCCAGCGCTTGGGGCTTGATGCTCAAATTACCCTGATGGACGGCGATGTCGTCGAAGCTGGAAACTTAGGCCACCAAAGATACACTGAAGCAGATTTAGGTCTGAAAAAGGTTGAGGCTCTGGCATCGCGATGGGGCGAACAAGGCAGCGGTATTGAGGTGGTTGCTTGCGCGGAAAACCTTCGTCAACCTCACCAACTCGAAGGCTATGATTTGGTCGTCGCTTGCGTCGATCGTCCCGAACCGCGCCGTCTTGTTCATGCAACAGGAACTCCATGGCTCGATTTACGATGTGGGGGTGATGGGTACGTGATGCTCAGTTCGGAATCGTCACAACATTTGGTCAACCACATGACGCCCGACCACGAGCCGATGAGTTGCCAGCACCCTGGAGCACTCGAGGATGGAAACCTCGAATTTGGATTCGCTGTTGCTGCGGCTTATGGAGCACAATGGGTGGTTCAACATCTGAGAGGAAATCAGCCTCCAGTGCAAGCGATGGGGTCCCTGACCTATGGGGCTTTCAACTTCCCAGCAGTTTCTGAGGTGAGCGCATGATTTTCATTCCAAATTTGGACCAACTCGACGTGTCGAGCGCAGAATGGGAGCGCTTGTGTGCTTTGGCAACGGCAAGGGAGGTCACCAATGAGGAGTTGATTGGAGTCCAATCGAAAGCCGCTCTTCTCGAACGGTGGGATGTGGTCTATACCCTGTCGCTCTTGGCGGGACTAGAAACATCAGTGCTGATCGATGCTGAAGACACAGTTTCCGTTGATTGGGGGAGCCCTGGGCGCGTCGCTCTTGCGCCACCTGTTGGTTGCGTTGCACCGTTCAAAGTGTGGACGCATACCCACCCGGGTTTTGAGGCATATTGGAGTGGCACCGACACCAGAAGTCTGGCCATCGCTGGAACCATTGTCTCAAGAGCGTTGGTTCTTGGATCCCCCGGCATCAAGCAAGCGCTGAACGAATCCTTCAACACAATCGAGCAAACATCCCTACGGATCATGCCAAGCGGTCCGCTTCATCTTTGGACGGCTGAACCGGTTTTGCCATGGGAGGCTTACTACGAACGCCTCCATTCAACAACAATGCAGGAGATGAATGTATGACCGGAGTTCGTCATCCCAAGGACGATGAGGAATGCCGGAAGGCACGCCTTGCTCTTGCATTGGGCATGGGGACGAGTTTGGTCGACGTGGTGACCGAATTCCTCGGCCATGAGCCTGATGAAGCGTTCCTTGGAGCTGTGAAGAACCGCATTGAGTTTGCCCAGGAAACCCAGGAAACGATTGACCTCAAGGTCTTGATCAAACAGATGGTTGACCTCCAAAATGAAAACGCTTAGGTGATTCAAATGACCATAGGACCCGATGACTGTTGCGGGAATAATTGCGTTTTATGCCATGCATGGTCGCCTAAAAAATCTCAACGGCAAAAACTTGCTCGCGGCTGGAACACCCACTTACCAGAACCTGAGTCCTTTGATGCAACACCATTTTTTGAGGCACCGAGGCTCGATTATGAAACACTGTTACGCGGTTTACAAGATGAACCAAAACCATCATTCCCACTCGTTGAGATCCCAAATACCGTCGCAGAATTGATGATGCATTGTATGGGCTACATTGATGAAAACCTGGTCCACCAACTGGAAGCAAGGGCGCTGAAGGAAGGTGCGCACCTTTCTCAAACTGAGTGGCATGCCCTTGCACCATACATGATTTTGGATGAGGAAGGGGTGTGTTCCTACGAAAAACGCGGTGTATTACAAGGAAAGATCGATTTCAGAACGACGAAGCTGTTCGTGGAAATATGGCATGGCCATCATGGCGTTTTGAACGCTTTAAGGTTGAGGCAACAGGCGCTTCGTATGCATTTAACCCTCGAATATAGACTCCCCCAAAATGAACGCCGTGCCCTCAAGTTCTTGCATCAAACCGTTGCTGAACAACCTGACCGAACCCTTGTCAACGGAGACGGTGGTCTTGTTGTCAAAGGCGATTCTGGACTGGTCTGGCTGATTCAACCAAACGGCAGTTCGAGGGGGGTGCCAAAGATTCAATGTCAAGAGACAAAGCAAATCTTTTGCATTCAGCCGGAATTTGGTCAGACGGAACTTCCAAGCGCTGATTACACTGCAGTATACGTTCTTGCAATGATCAATGACATCGCCACTTCCTTCCGAGTCTCAACGCTTTCAAACGGGTTGAAAAAAGAACTCAAGAAGGCCAATTCAATTGTTGGTGTAGGCGGGTTTCCGTCCCTCTATCAGGGCGGAGAGCCCTTCCAGCGAATCTTCAGTTGAGAAAATCTCGGTCAAATGATCCAGTTCCATTTGCAGGCCGTCTGCCAACGAAGTTGAGGCTGTTGCATCGATCAGGTCGCTCGCCATTCTGAGAGCGATCGGGGCTGTTCGGGACAGTGATTTCATTTGACGAGCAACGGATTTGTCTTCAGCATTGAAGCCATCTGGGCAGGCCCCATTCATGATCGCTGACATGTTGTCATCGCTGAAAAAGGACGTGGCAAATGCAGCAACAGCGCTCGAAGGGTTCGCAGGCGCTCCGGGGTATTTGTTGGCTGGTTTTCCAGCAGAAGCGAGTTCCGCCATGCATGTGTTGACCGAGGCTACATCGACCAGATGAGTCAACAAGCCCAGATCGTGGCCTGTTTGTGCATCCATGAAGTTTCCTGCAAGCACGGCCCAGCGCGCTGCTGGGATGCCACAAATTCGGGCCGGGCGTTGTGAACCACCCAATCCAGGATAGATGCCAATCGAAGTCTCTGGGAAGCGGAATTGTGTGCGACGGGTGCCAATGCGATAATCGCAGGCCAGAGCGAGTTCTAATCCGCCACCAAGGGCAAGTCCAGTCGTCAAAGCAATGGTTGTCTTCGAAGACGATTCCAATTTGTTGAGCATGGTGTGACCGTCTGCAGTGAACGTCACGATGTCGGGTATTGAGTCTGCACGGATTTTGTCGACAAAGAACTTGACATCAGCACCAGCGACGAAGGCCTTTCCAGCACCATCGAGCACAATTGTATGCACTGAAGGATCGGCATTGACCTCGTCCAAGGCTTCGCTTAATTGACCAACGACGGTTTCGTTGAGGGCGTTCATGGCCTCTGGACGGTTGATGGTGAGGGTCGCAACACCAGCTTCGATCGAGGTGTCAACATAAGCGAAATGCCATGGCGTGTTTGCAGTGGCTTGCTCAGTGAAAAAAGCGGGGACTGACCAGGCACGTTCAGGATCGGTTTTTGCACTCAAATCAGCATAAGCCTCAGCCATTCTGTTGGCTTCTTTGATACCAACGCGATTCATCATTTCGAACGGACCACGGGCCCAACGAAGGCCAACCTTGGCACCACGGTCGACGTCTTCCATGGAACAAACGCCTTCTTCAACAATCTGAGCTGCAACGCCAAAGACAACACCGTAGAGGCGTTCTGCAATGGTGGTATACTGTTCAGAAGAGAATGCTTCATCGCCTGAGACATCCCAATGTTCGTTGGCTTCAATCAAGTCACGAAGGTTTTGTGCACCAACGTACCGAGGCGTGTGGAGTTGTTCAGCCAAGTAGTCGGTGGAGTGCAAAGCAATCGGAGGACCGGTGAGGTTCATCAATCCGAAAGGTCCCAAGCCAATCCGGAACGCCTTGCGAGCTGCTGCATCAATTTGGGCAGCAGTGGCAATGCCTTCTTCCAAGAGCAGGCATGCTTCATTGAGCCAAGGTACGAAAAACCGATTGACTACAAAGCCAGGCCGATCGCCACAAACAATGACGACCTTTCCAAGCATCTTGCAGTATTGAACAACCTTCTCGACCGTTTCTGGGCTCGATGATGTTGCTGGAATGACTTCGACCAAGCGGTTCTTTGCTGGGTGGTAAAAGAAATGCAAACCAACGAATCGATCGGCTCGGCCGGTTGCTTCTGCGAGCGCATTGACCGACAGCGAAGAGGTGTTGGAGGCAAGGATTGTGTCGGGGCCACAGGCTGCATCAAGGGTTGTGAACACAGCGGTCTTCACATCAAAATCTTCGAACACTGCCTCGATGACGAGGTCGGTGTCTGCAGCGGTGTTTTCCACGCCAACCACGCCGGTGATTCGACCTTGGATCGATTCAACTTGTGCTGGTGAGAAGATACGGCGTTCAACTGCTTCTGAGAGAAAATCACGGATGATTCCTTGTCCCCGGTCAACCCATTGTTGTTCTCGGTCCACCATCTGGACATCGAATTCTTCCTGAGCCGTCTTCTGTGCAATGCCGGAACCCATGTTTCCTGCACCGACAATCGCCACACGCTGAATTGGTTGCATGGCTTTGCGAACGGAACATCGCACATGAACAATGCGGCCCATCGTTCCGCTCAGAAGAAACGGTTGTAAGCATCGGATGTGCGTTGGCAAAAGGCACCGATGTCGAAGGTGCGCGCATGTTCAATCAAGGTGTGATCGGGTTCTGGCCAAACGTGATTCGAATCTGAAACGCTTCGGTCTTTCCAAGCAGAATGGACCTCTGCAATCCTCTTTTGCCATTCACTTGCTTCATTTGCTGAGAGGCAACTGCCCGGCGGCATGAGTTCGTTGTGAGACGGCATGTCTGCGCACAACACAGGGGTGCCGGTCGCCATTGCTTCGATTGGTGGATAGCCGAACCCTTCACTCACGCTGGGGAACAGAAGGACTTCAGAAGCATGCCGGAGGTTCATCAGAGCCTCGCTTGAGAGATCGCCGCCATGGGCAGTGAAGTTCATCACTCCATGTTGCTCTGCAAGATGGTCAATGCTCGCCTCTTTTGAAGAAGAAATGCTGGTGCCGACATGGTGGATATGGAGGTCATGTTTGATGCTGTCTTCCAAACCTCCAAGCACTTCCATCAGGAAACTCATGCGCTTTCGTGGATCGTGGCTGCCGACAATGAGCAGGTGGCAACCTTTCTGGAACTCTGAAGCAGGACCGATCGGTGCCCGTTGATCACCCTCTTTCGGTGAGAATGCATCCATGTTCAAACCGAGTGGAAGCCACAAGGAATCTACATTTGGAAAATGAATCTTACAGGCTTCAAGCGTAGCGTATGAGTCACAGAGCAGCAGATCAGAACGAGCAAGCCCTCGCTTCAATTGAGAGAGATCTCGACGACGCATCAAAGGCGGTTTGAGGTGCCCAATTTCGACGTTTGTTGCGCCCACGCTAAGGTGCTTAGGAAACAAATGAAACAGATCATGCACCGTGACGACGACAGGGACTTTGCAGCTCTTTGGAACCAAGTGAGCCTGCTCTTGATCGGTGATGTGAATGAGGTCTGGCCTGTGTTCTGAATTGGCCAATGAACTCACCTTCCGAGGATGAGTGAACCAGCGCTGCATGACTCGACGTAGCAGGTTTGGATGAGGCCCTAGGTCGTATTCAGCCACACCCTGTAATCGCCAATCATCAACCTGCTCCCCTTCGAGGGCCCCCACAAGGGCGTGATGGGCTCCACCGATGCCAGTGTTGGCACCAAGGACACCGCCTCGTACCAGCGTCACCTTCCGAGCCATGGATACACCAAGGGTTTGCCCCTCTTGAAGATGAGTTGTGCTGGGTGGGAATTCGTTGCTCTACCTGCTCTTTTCCACCTTGTTCGTACCAAAGTGTATGCTCGGTGTAAAAATGACATTAAGTAGGTGGAAGAATTCCGCAGATTTGAGGAAGATAAATGTCCACCCCCCCGCTAAAAATCCCACGCGCAGAATACAAGGCTGTTCGTGCCTCTATCGAATCAACGATCACCAGCGGAGGCGAAATCCGAAACATCCTTGGCAACCAGACAGACGGCAGCCCAGCAAACACCCTCCACTGGGAAGTTCGACGTGCAGAGGAAGCCTTGCATGTCTTTGGCTCCCGTTGGACCACAGAAATTCTCACCGCCCTCTACATCGCAGGCCCACGTCGATTTAATCAAATGAAGAATCTCCTGCAGGGTATTTCGTCGCGCACGCTTTCAGATAAGTTGCGCTTTTTGGTCGAAGAAGGTCTCGTGCACCGTCAGGTTCAGGAAGGCCCACCGGTGCGTGTTTCGTATGTTCTGAGTGAACACGGGCGAACCTGTGGACGTTTGCTTTCACCCCTCGTGGCTCATTTGAAAATTCACGCTGGCATGCTGCTCTCTGATGACTGAGGTTCATCGCCGGAGCAGGTGTGGGATGCTTTAACAAACCAGAAGGTCAAGCACAAGGCATGCCTTTGCTTGCCCAGTGGGTTCGACAGCGTCCTTGGTTGGCCGCTGGATTCGCATCTGCGGCTGGAGGCGTTACGGGGCTTGCAGGAGGCTTTGTTGCTGCTGCAGGCGCTGTTGGCGGCATGGCTTTTGGAAGTGTTTCGACCAAAGCACGTGCCCTAGAGCACCCATTGAGACGCCGTATCCTCTCCACACTGGAACGTCATCCGGGTTTGTGCTACCGAGAGTTACAAGCCACGCTCAATGCAGCAAATGGAACCCTCCGGCACCACCTTGACGTGCTTCAAACCCGCCGCAGCGTCACTGTCTTGCCCGTGAACGGTCGAACCTGTTACTTTGCTGGAGCTCCGACCCAAATCGAAATCCTACGCGGGATTAACGTCAATGAAGAACGCGCTGCATCAGCCCTGCCGATCGGCCTGTCTCTTGTTCAGCGCCTCATCGTCGAGGACATCGTCAAAGAAGGAATTCCTCGAAGCCAAGCAGCACTCGCACGGCGAATCGGTCGTTCAAGGGCCACAACTCACTCGGCGGTCAAGGTCCTCCGTCGGCGAGGTATTTTGCGAGAAGATCGAATCGAAATGATGCCTCACATCAACATGGATATCGAGTGGCACGGTACGAAAGGCGTCGATTATGATTGGACGGACGAACGACGCTGACCGTTTTCAGAAACAGGTCTAATTTTCGCCGCTCCAGCGTCATTTACTGCACAGTCTTCAAAGACCCTCGTCGAGGCACAAGGGCCATGTTCAGTGTTCGAATTCAAGAAGTTCCACTTCCGACCACCGAACGCGACATCGATGGTCTCGTCGCTTGGTTCATCGAAAGTTTGTGCTTGGTTCGAAAACGAGGCGAGGCAACAGCAGACTTAGGACGGGCTGGTCCTGTTCATCGCTTGCTCAGAGATTTCCTTTTTGTCCAGCCAACATCGAGTTGGGACGCCCAAATGCTTGCTGATGAATTGGCGTTGACACCTGCATCGTTGAATCACCACCTGTCCCGGTTGGTTGAATCCGGCCTTGTTGGCTACACCAATGAAGGAAAGGGATGGCGACGCTATTACTTGCGGGGCGGTTCCTTGAGCAACGCCATTGAGTTTTTCACCGTTCAATGCCAAACCATCGTCCGTCAACGGCTGTCACTGATCGCTGAACACTGGACGAGAGAACCGGTTCGCATGGCGCTCGAAGTGCCAGAAAGTGACACGCCCCCCCTCGCTCTTGGTGTTGTTGAAGTTCGACCGTTGCCCAATGAAGGAAACACCAGTGAAATCTCTCAATGGATGGGGGACTTTGGTCTGCTTGGCGAACGACCTGGCAAGGAAGCAAATCCTGATTCAATCTCAGTTCAACTGTTTGAGATGTTGCTTGCACGAGGGGCACCCTTGTCTTTGGATGAGGCTGCTGAACTTGTTGATGGACCAAAAGCCCGGCTAGGGCGGATATTAGAGAGGTTCCGAACAAGTGGGGCCGTGGAGAGGGTTCCACGGATTGATCGCCTCAGCGTCGCCCTGTGGGCTGCCATGATGGCCCAACATCAACGAAGAGGCGAGGATTGGATGCTGAAAAAGGGTGGCTTCCAACGTTTGTTGAACACGAAACAGCAGTCTCAATTCTTAGGTTTGTTGAAAAAAGGGAAACTCAAAGTCGAAGATGTTGAAGAGGGCATGAAAGGCATCGAGCCTTCTGAACAAATGTTGCTCCTCAATTTACTCGGTGGCCGTTTGCCTATGGGGCATCGGATGGCTGGAGAACGCCCTGAAGATGTCGCTCGAAAGGTTACTGAACGCCTCGATCGAGTGTTGCGCCGAATGAGAAGGGTCGCTGAACTTGTCGAAGAAATCGATGCTTGAAGGAGGCCGTTGGTTGTCACAACACATCGCTACAAAACCCGGTGCTTGGGATGGTGAGCCACGGCCTTTGTTCCTTGCACCAATGGCCGGAGTTTCGGATCTACCGTTTCGATTGCTATCGAAAGCATGCGGTGCTGATGTCACCATCACTGAATTTACCAACAGCACCGCGTTGACTCGCGAGGCTGCCGTGTCCTGGAGAAAAATGGAATCCCATGAAACAGAGGTCCCTTTTATCCCTCAAATTTTTGGCGGTGACCCTGGCGACATGGCCACTGCAGCGGAAATGCTCGCACCAACAGCAGACATCATCGATCTCAATTTTGGCTGCCCTGCGCCAAAGGTGACCAAAATATGTGCTGGAGCAGCGTTGATGGGTGAACCTGATAATTTGGTATCAATGGTCGATGGTATCATCCAGCGGGTCGATGTCCCAGTGACTGCAAAGATGCGACTAGGCACGGGACAAGGTGCGAACAACGCCCTTGACATCTGCAAATCATTGGAAGACATTGGGACTGCGCGCCTTTGCGTTCACGGCCGCACCTTGCGGCAACGGTATTCTGGCGAAGCGGATTGGAATTCAATCAAGGCCATCGTCGACGCTGTTGAGACCCCTGTGGTCGCCAACGGTGATGTGATGGATACTGCAAGTGCCAGAGATTGCTTGGAAGTGACCGGAGCTGCTGGACTTATGGTCGGGCGAGGAGCGATTGGGCGTCCCTCTGTGTTTGGTGAAATCAAAGTCGGCCTCGGGTGGATGAAATTAGAAGATCTTCCTTGGGTCAAAGCAAACGCTGATGATTGGTACGACCGCTCCCCTATTGGGCAATCATTTGCTGCTCGACGTTGGTGTTGGGACAAGTACATCGAATTTTCAAATCAAACCGTGGGTCTTCAACCGCGATGGATGCAACGTCATGCTGTGGCGTTCACAAAGGGGTTACCTGGGGGGAAAAAGGTTCGAGCAGTGATGCATGGTGCTCCAACACCCGAGGCTTTCGCTGAAGGTATCAGTTTGTTCCTAGCGGGCGAAGCCGCTGAGTGATCTGCTCAGAAGGTGGACTGCCATTCTTCGAGGTCTTGGCTCTCTGCCCAGGCCTCGTCGGTGGTAGCGCCACGGACCTTCAGCACTTCACGGGCCAAGAGCCAGTAAACCAGTGCGAGCGAGCGACGACCCTTGTTGTTGGCAGGGAGTGCCACGTCGACGTTGCGAAGGTTGTTGTTAGCGTCAACGATGCCAACAATTGGCAATCCGGAGTTGACTGCTTCACGGAGTGCTTGCTGATCTGCAGCAGGGTCGGTGACGAAGAGGATGTCTGGTTCCACGTAGGAGCGCAAGACCGGGTTGGTCAACGAACCTGGGATGAAACGACCAACAGCAGCGTTTGCTCCAATGGACTCTGCAAATTTACGAGCTGGGCGTTGGCCGTATTGACGAGCTGATACAACCATGATTCGAGGTGCCTCGAAGCGGTTAAGGAATTCTGCGATGGCACGAATTCGTGAGTCGGTCATGTTGACATTGAGAAGGTAAAGACCATCTTCGCGGACGGTGTCAATAAAGCGGGCCATGTCAGCACTCTTTTGTTGAGTACCGATGTTAACGGCGTTTTCCTCATAGGATTCAAACGGGATGAGTAAATTCATTTCTTCGGACATTGCAAGACCTCAGCAGTCGGTCGACTTGAATCCCATATTAAACCGCTTCGCAGTGAAACCAAACAAGTCCAAACCCGAATCAGGGTGAAAATGACACCCAGAGCCGTGGAAGAACTCAAGGCTAAGGCGCTCTACTGTGAGCCATGGCGGGAGTATCGGATGACTCCACCGGCTCCAAAATCGGGACCTACAAAGCCAGTTTGCATAACGATGACATTTGGCGTGACGAAAACAACGACGCATTGAATTTGAGTGCGAGTGATCTCGAACGCCACGAATACTGCCCAATGTCATGGGCGCTCTCCCGAGAGGGGAATTCTGGCCAGGGCGAGGCGATTGAAGCCGGGGCCAAAAAGCACGCCGAAATTCATGAACAAATGGAATCGTTCAAAGAAATGAAATCCTCAGTGCGTCGAGCAACAATCATCTGGACCTGGTGGTTTTCAGTGACGGTTGCTTTTGTCATCGATGGTATTGCGTTCAACTACATCGACGATGTGGTACGGACCCCACTTGACTTCGCCCGATACCTCGTGTTGTGGGCCTTGGTTTTGCTGATCGCTGGATTGATTGCGACCTATTTGCCATGGCGAAAGTGGCTGGGATGGAATGAGACCGTGTCCCAAACCAGGTCACGAATCATCAGCCAGCACAAGGAAATCCAACCTGTGTTTGAACAACAAAACTTCATCGGTGGTTGGTTTGAGGCTGGTCGGACTGAGGTTTTACTCTTCTTCGGAGCCATTGTCTTGGGCTTGCACGCCATCGCTCTTGTCGGTGCGGACGACCGTTCCCAGGCTACGTTTATTCTTTTCATGACCGCCATGGCTTGGACCCTCGCTGCTTCGTGGCAACTGCAGAAGGTTCTGTTGTCAGATAACGCCTTGGAACACCTCCGCAAGGATGTGGATTTGGAGCCTGACCACGAAGTTGCCTACTCCGATGATGACGCATCGACAAACCTGCTCGTGGACAGCATCACAGGCCTGCGAGGAAGGCCTGACCAAATCGTGATTGTTGATGGTGAATTTATTCCGGTTGAACAGAAGACTGGTAAAGTGCCAAAACTGCCACATCCCTCCCATCGAATGCAGGTGCTTGCCTACCTTCATCTGGTGGAAATTAACACCAAGAAAAGTTCACCATACGGCGTGATCCGCTATGGAAAGGAAAACCTGCATCAAATTGAATGGAACGACAAGGCCAAACAAGATCTGTTTTCTGCCATCGGCGAGATTCAACGGTTGATGGTCGAAGGTGGAGCCAAGAGGAACCATCAACGCCCAGGAAAATGTAGGAACTGTTCGAGAAGGTACGCTTGCACCGAAGCATTGGTGTGAGTTCACGAGCAAACATCATTCGGTGGATAGATGATGCAAGTGCTTTGAACGCTTACTGTAACGGTGAAGGAGTCCTGTGCACCAGTACCTGGTATGCCAAAACCACGAGCATCGACCGAGAGGGTCCACTCGCCAATTGGGAGGGTTGGATCAGGTGTGAGGGTGATGGTGATCGGCTGGACATCTTCGCATTCATCCAATTCCCATGCAGTTTCGCCGTTCGGTTCGATGAGTGTTGCCCGGACATAGCGGGTTATGCCGCCATCAAAACAGGAAATACTGTCTGTTCCCGTGATGGTAACTTTCCTGTAAATGATGATTTGAGTTGCGCCTTCATCGACTGCAATGGTCGATGAGTTGGTGTAAGGTTCGATATCAATCGAGTCAAAGACATGGCTAAAGCTGGTGGATTCAACGGTGATTGATTCCTCTGCTTCGCCCCGCATGGCTTCAATGCTCTCTCGAGCTGGAATCAGACCCATGCACCCGGCGGTGTTGGAAAGCACCATGGTGAGGACCAGTGCAAGAGGCAGAAGGTACCGCTTCATCATTCATCCCAGCCGCGCCTCGCATATCAAATCAGTGCAGGCTCTTGCGAGGGTTTGAAAGGACAGAACCCCTACCTTCCAATGCCCGAATGACGTCTGGACTTGCCGAGCGAAAGCTGTGACGTACCCTATGAAAGCCGACGGGCACCCTTTTCCAGGTGGTCACTCGAACTTAGCACCGCATGTGCCACATTCCTTTGCATCCATTGCCAGATCAGCACCACAGGCGCCACATTCAGACATTTGGGGGGCCGCCTCTTCAGTTGCTTTTCGACGAGGTGCTCGTCGACGAGCTTGTTTTGGCTTGGATGATTCGGGGTTTTCAGATGTCAAGGGGCGCGTATCGTCCTCGATGACGGTGAAGTCCGCGGTGGTTTCTGCAACTTCGTTGCCTGCTAAGGATGAATCAGTCATCTGCATACCAACATTCACTTCGTCGCCAGGCATGATACCGTCTTCACCAGTGATTTCGTACAAACGCCCACGAATCTTTGCGTCGCTTGCACTGAGGGTTGAACCATCGTCACCTTCATCTTTCAAAGAGATCATTTCGCCCTTGGATTTGATGATGTCATCGAGATCCATGCCCTCTACACTGAGTTGGTCCATGTTCTTGAGGGTGGTCGTCACCGTGTGATCGTAGGCTTCCAACTCTTCATCAGTCATGTTTTCTCGCTCTATTTCGTAAGCGTTACGACGGTCGAATGCTGCTTCAACTTCTGCTTCAGCGGTGATGATGTTTTCGTCCCATTCCTCTTCGAGGTTGTCTTCATCGTAACCAAAGTCCTTGACTGCTTGTGCAAAGTTCTCAGTACCTTCGACGATTTCATTTTCATCTTCTTCAGCATCAGGGATGGCCACGGTCTCCTTGGCCTTGGTTTCCCTACGTTGCCGTTGCTCGAAGTACGAAGCAACATCTTGATCGGCACCACAGTAAACGCAGTTGTCGAGAAGGTCGGGGATCGATTCCCCACACTCATCGCAATCGTGGAATTGTTTTCTTGCCTTCTTGAGGTTGAAAGCACAGTGTTGGCAACGGTCCTCAGTGCCTTCGAGTTCGCCATCGCAAGCAGGGCAATAATCGAAGATGTCACGTTCAACTTCTTCTTCCCGGTCCCGGGTCATGAGGATTGCAGCCACGAGGACGGCAAGAAGAGCGAGTGCTCCCAGTCCGATGAGACTGAATGTACCTAAATCAGCACTGTCGTTCAAGTCTTCAATGGCTTCATCGGTCAGGACCGTTGTGAAGCTACGGGTGAAGGTCGAGGTGACGGTGGAGTCTGAAGGAACAAGCATGATCGTGGAGATCGGCGCATAGGCGGTGAAATCGCAGTTGAGGGCAACTCGATCGCCACGGTTGAGGACTGAGGCGTTGAGCGTCATCAGCAACTCATTGTTTCCGTCCATGCAATCGAAGGTCAAACTGCCCGTTTCCGTGCTGATCAGTTCGATAGCAAAGATGTAAGATTCACCGGCATCCAATGGAGAAGACGCTAGGTTTGCTTCATCATCGAGAATGCTGAACGAAGAGAGCCACCACTCGAGGCGGAGTTCCGCTTCAACAACAACAACTCCGTTTGCTTCACTGTTCAAAGGATTTGAATCCCAACTTCCTGCCAAGGCAACCCAGCCAGCAACGAAGGTCGCATCGTGTGCTCCGAGGGAAGTTGTCAGTTCAACTTCCCAGGTACGGCTTTGACCAGGGTCAAGGTAAATCACGGGTGATGTGGCTTCTGCCCCTTCCCAAGTGTAATGCAACTTTCCTGACACCTCAATGTCGCCGTTGTTGCTCATGCTCACTCGCCAGATCACTTTGTCCCCGGAATTTACCGAAGGGCTGGAGGCAATGGCGATTGGATCGACAAACACATCGGGGATTGGGTAGATGGAAAGGGAAGTTGTCGTTCGGTCATTGGCGGTTGATTCTTGAGTGAACGGTGCGTTACCAAATGGATCGATTTGTGCCGTGAGTTGGTGTTGTCCGACAGAGAGCGAACTGAGGTCGCTCGAGGTGAGCGTGTGCGTCCATTCTTTCTCAGCGTAACCTTCACCCGTCATGGTGACGGTGAAGGGGACTGAAGTCACCAATCCGCCGTTTTCATTTGGAACTTCCAACCACATTGGAACTTCGGTTGTGCCGCTTCCATTGGTTCGAGCAAGTCGGCCCGTGATGGTCCATGGGCCTTCGAGGGCTCCTTGTTCAATCTCCACGGTCAGTTCACCTTGATGGTACACATCCATGCGGGTTTCGACGTTGAAATCGATGCTTTGTTGCTTGTTCACTTCCGATGATTCCTCGATGGCTGATTGGTAATCGGGGGTGACAAAGACGGAATGTGCGCCGCTTTCTGGAGCGATGAAGGTGGTGTTGACCCAAACCGAAGCGTCTGCAGCCAAGCCAGGGGTGGCGAGGTCTTGATCGTCATTGCCTGGAAGATCGACATGCAACACGCTTGCACCTGCGGGCTCACTGCCAGTGTTGCGAACAAGGGAGGAAAGGGTCACTGTGTCACCTGCAAAGATGCCAGATGAAGGTGAAACCTCAAGCGTTGTTACTTTGAGATTCGGCAAGCCAGTAACGGTGAATGGAACATAAAAATCAGCCGTTGTGCCCGAATCCCGGGGGTACTCGATTTGCACATGCAGTTCATGCTCCCCTTCGATGACGTTGATCCACTGGGTAGAAACCTGTTCTGCGGTTTCTCCATCGATGTCAATTCGACCTTGCTCGATGATGTTATTGGAACCAAGCGCATTGCGGTAAAAGGTGTATTCAACATCGGTTGCGTAGGTCTGTCCGTTGTTGTACATGGTGAGGTAAATCGTCACCGTGTCCCCTGCTTTCGGGGACGAAGGGGAGAACGCTACACCGGATGGAGATGCCTGAATATCGCCAACTTCAACAGCGCTCACGTTCAGTGGCAAGGTGGCCATCCCAAGCAAGAGAATCGCAACAACTGCCTTCCATGAGTTCGCCATACAGAAGATGGAGGCCCAGCAAAGCACTTGAACCCATCTCAAACAGACCCAAAAATTCAGGGTTCCGATGCATCATGCGGTTTCGCCAATTGGATGTTCGAGGTGCACTTTGGGATTGTTTTTTCGAGGCTTAATTTGGCAACCTGAACCGCTTGCAAAGGGGAGCATTGAAGGACAACCTCACCCGTCAAGGGTCCATGGGAAGAACGGCGGTCACAGCGTTCCTCGTGCTTCTCCTGTTAGGCATGGGTGCTTCCCCTCTCTGGAACGCACACGATGCTGGCTCGTCAAGCCTGAGCGAAAACAGCGTGATGACAGCCGACTCAAACCTGGTCTTGACCTTCTCAAATGGGCCTTCCACCGGTGATTCAATCACTGGACAACATCAACTCACCTTCTCACTCAGCGGCGATGCAAGCGTAACTTCAATCCTCATTGAATTGTCCTCTGACGGTACGTCGTGGACCACGGTCACCAACCTCACCAGCGTGCCATGGTTGACCTACTTCGATTCAACCGCACACGCCAATGGATCGTACAACCTACGTGCGACGGCTTGGGATGCTGACGTCGATGAAGATGTGGTGGTGACTTCGGACACCTTCGCCATCGCAAATCAAGTTCCACTGATCACCATCTTCACAGCCCTAAACGCTGATGTTGGAAGCGGAGACTCTGCAAATGATCGCGCTTGGTTTGGCATCGCTGCTGATGAAGCCATTGCTTTCCGTTGGGGTGCAAGCGATGACGACCTGAGCTACGCAACCCTCGCCAACGCACCAGGCCCTGGCGCTCCAACGAACGACGGCCCTTCTTCGCTCAACTATGGCTGGGATTGGACCAGTGGCGCAATGAGTGAAGGCACCTATAATCCACGCCTTACCGTTCATGATGACTCAGGCCTCTCTTCAAGCGAGACCATGTTCATTGGTATTGATCGCAGTGGTCCAAGTTTGGGCACATTGACGGTCGGTTCCGGCAACACCTGGCAAAACAGTGGCACTGTAGCCGTGAGCGGTTTGATCACCGCAGCAGATGACGGTCAAGGCAGCGGCGTTGCTTCGTGCCAAATCAGCACCGATGGCACCACCTGGTCGACCGTGACCACAGATTCGACAACCTTTGCCCTGAGTGAAGGAAGCCATACGATCCTGTTCCGTTCAGTGGATCGCATTGGCAACATTGGCCCATCGTCCCAAGTCGTCATCCAAATCGATGAGACGGCCCCTGAAGCAAGCGGCTGGGTCATCGACGAATTGACCACAAGTCGAGTCGGGCCAGCAAACGTAAGTTTCAACGCCCAAGACGATGGGTCCGGATTGGACCTCACAGCATCCTACATGCAGTACGGCTTTGACTCCAACGGTGTTGGTCAAACGCCTGACCTTTCAGGACGCTGGCTGAACTTTGGCGTCACTGGACTTGACGCCACCGTGGCTTTGTCAAACTGGGCAACAAAGTCCCGCCAGCATTTGATGGTTCGAGCAGTCGTGATCGATCAGGCGGGCAATGAATACGCCTCCAACCCAAGTTCATTCCAAATCCTACCCGGTCTTGACTTGGCTTGGAACGCAACGCAAACCAACCTCGACAGGCTCATCGTACGCCCGGGGGAAAACTCTGGTAACATCACCATCACGAGCGTTCTTGAAAGCAATCAAGACTACGGTGGGAGCGTTGTCGTTCGCCTTGAATCGGCCCCTGCAGACCGTACGGCATCAGTGAGCTGGACGGTTATGGAAGCCAGAACCCTTCCCTCTGGAACGCTATCTGACAGCACTGAAACTCTGATCTGGAATTACACCGTGCCACAAACTGGCCAGTATGATTTGCGTTTAGTAATCGATTACCTCAACGTGATCGATGAATATGATGAAGGCAACAACAAAAACCACTTGGTGGTCACTGGAGCAGCCGTTGGTTCACCCGGACTTGTCCCCTCGTTCGCACCATCATTGCTGGTGCTTCTCTTCGTCGGTGTGGTCGTTGGCTTGCTCCAGCGCCGAACACGACCTTGAAAAGAGGCAGGCGGCACGCTACAGCCATGCGACAACCCTTACCTCGTGTACCGATGAACCGTATTGCGGTGCTTATTGGGGTCAAAGGTAGCACTGCGAAGTCGTTGCACCGTGCGGCTGGATGCAAGTCGTTCGACATCGACTCTGAAACAGGCGATGTGGAAGTGGTCTGGGGCGAACCTGGAACTTACGACCCTGTCAAGGCTATGAAGTTCCCAGATGTCATCAAAGCCATCGGACGAGGCATGGCCCCAAAAGCAGCCATCCGTTTGCTCGAAGATGGACACTTCTTCGAATTGGTCGATATCCGCTCCTATGTCGGTAAGCGATCCAATCAGCAACGACGAATCCGAGGCCGCATCATTGGAAGCGAAGGTAAAATCCGGAAATTGATCGAAAACCTAACTGACACGCAGATCACCATTTACAATTCCACGGTCGTCCTTGTTGGAGAAGAAGAAGGATTAGCCGCTGCCCGTCAGGCAGTCGAGATGCTTTCAGGTGGTGCTGAACACGGCACTGTCCTCAACTTCCTTGAACGCGACCGACGACGATCTCGTTTGACCAACCGTTCGTTAGAAACCATTGAAATCAAGGATGACCCAGTACCGTTGGCGGGTGGATTCGAGAACCTCGTCCCCGGTCTAGCAGATGTCTCTCAACGACGAAGTCGACGTATGCGTGCTTCACAGGTTGATCCTGAAGATGATGAAGCAGTTGAATCCATGATGGAATTGGCTGAAGATGAACAAGTCGATTGGGAAGAAGAGTGATTACTCTTCTTCGTCATCATACACGATTTGTTCAACGTGATCGAGGTTCATGTTGAGCACCTCATACATTGTTTCAGCAAGGGTCACTTCCAGACCGTTTTTTACGCCCCATTCAACAAGGCGTGTAACGTCACGAACCAGGAACTCTTCCGCCTTTGGGTGGCCTTGGACCACAGCCTGACCAACATCGATCACGACGGCACGACCTTGGTGCCACAGAATGTTAAACGGAGAGAAATCAGCGTGTACGAGGTTGCTTTTTTGCCAGGCGACGGCAAGGAATTCCAGCAGATCATCAAACACCTCTTGTGGCTCATCGATCTGAACTTCTCTTAACTTCGGAGAGGAACCGGTTTCATGACCGAGGTAGTCCATCACCAAGACGTTCTTGTGGATGCCTAACGGTTTGGGCACGTTCAAACCCCAACGGGACAAACGGGAGAGGTTCCTGTGTTCTTTTCGAACCCAAATGTCAACCAGATCCCGGTGCCTGCGGCGAAGGCCACCGAACCTTGGATCGCCTTCGATGTACTGCACGAGGTTCTTGAAAACGGCATTTGATGTGTGAAAGATTTTCACAGCAACAGATCCACCGTCAATGTTGGTACCGTGGAAAACGTGCGCTTCTTTCCCCCTTGCGATTGGATAGTCAAGGGTATCGATGACGCCTGTTTTCATCAGTTTATACAGCGACATCAAGGTGAGGCGGTCAAAGACCTGGTCAAAGACGCGACGATCGACCCAATCGAACGTTCCCGTTCCCATGGCTCCTTGGATTTTCGTTTCGATGTCGCGGAACATCCGCTTGTATCGAGCTTCTTTCATCCACCCATAGGTGCTCTGTTTGGAAGCGAGGTTGCTGAGAAACTTATCTTCTTCAGACTCTGCGTACTCATCATCGAGGTTGCGTGATTTTGAAGAGGGACCGCCTTTCGATTTCCGACTGCGTCGGTTGAAACGGTTGTGTTTGGTGTCGTGCAGTTCGTCCCAGTTGTCTTTGACCATGACATCACCTTCGGCTATGCATGGTTCTCAACTTGGTCAGCCAAAGAGATCTTCCAAATCTTCGTCTTCTTCGTCGGTTGATTCTTCCTCTTCAGAAGGGTATTCTTCAACGGGTACAAACGGTTCTTCAGCGGGCTTTTCTTCGGTTTCTGCCGCCTCTTCAGTGGCTTCTTCCGTTGCTTCAGCATCATCGCTGACAACGGCTTCATCGGCATCGCCAAACAAATCGTCGTCATCATCTTCTTCAGGCTCATCAGCAGCGCCGAAGAGATCCTCTTCTTCTTCCATGATGCCAAACAAGTCATCGTGATCATCATCTTCATCAACAGCGGTGTTCATGCCAAAGATATCGACATCTGGAGGGAGAACGCCCTTTCGAGAGAGGTACATTGCCTGTGTTTTGGTGTAGCGGTGCTTGACGTCAGCCTTCGCATCTTGGAAGTCCCACGGCCAGACAATGATCAAATCGCCTTCGCGAACCCATTGACGACGGCGCATCTTTCCAGGAATTCGTGCCATACGGGTTTCACCATCGGCACACAGGACTGTAACACGTCGTCCACCAAGGATCTGTTCTGCAAGAGCAAACATTTCGTTCACCCTGAGATTTGGCATCTTGACTCGAATCCTTCCACCCGAGGAGCCCTCTGGCGATTCAAGCCGGGCGAGTTCTTCCTCGTCCACTTTTTCTTCACGACGACGACCCATACGGTTCCACCACTTTATGCGTGCAGCCTACCCTTCTTCAATACAGCACATGAGTGGCGAGGTGTTGGCGTGGTCCCAAACCTGTCCTGCACTGCTTCACCATTTGGTGGTGAGGCTTTCTGCTGCAGCTCGGCACATCTCCAGCAACGAATTGCCAAAGACGCCAATCAGGACGGTTGCAAGCACGCACACGAGAATGGAGGTTCGGACTTGCCACCCTGTTGGAAGTGGTCCTTCACGGCCTTCTTCAGGTTCGTCAAAGAACATGACAACGGCCACTCGAAGGTAATAAAACACTGAAACTGCAGAATTGAGGACCATCAGAAGCGCAAGCCACCAAACCCAATGGAAGTCACCAAGACCTCCTGTACCGGTGCCAACACCGACGTTGACGATTCCCATGATGACCATCAACTTGGAGAGGAAACCAGCCATTGGCGGAACTCCAGCCAGCGAGATCATGAAGATGAACATAGCAAAAGCGAGAAGTGGTTCTCTTTTGGCCAGGCCACCGAGCGAGGAAAGGCGGGATGCATCGCCATCGGATTCCAAGATTGAAAGCACAAGGAATGCACCAAGCTTGAACGCAACGAGGACCAGCAGGTGGAACAGCACGGCAGTCAAGATCATCAAGGCAGCATCGCTTTCATTTCCAGCGAAGGTTGGGTCCCAAGTCCATGCACCAACAGCGGTAAGACCGGCCAACATATAGCCAGCATGAGCGACAGAGGAATACGCAAGCATTCGCTTTGGATTGGTGCTTCCAAGGGCTGCGAGGTTACCCCATGTCATGGTGAGG
Source organism: uncultured Candidatus Poseidoniales archaeon (assembly GCA_905182125.1). GTDB lineage: Archaea > Thermoplasmatota > Poseidoniia > Poseidoniales > Poseidoniaceae > MGIIa-L1. The sequence goes on along the minus strand of CAJJAV010000009.1, from coordinate 5,267 downwards.
GCTGCGAGTGCACCGAGGCAAACCAACCAAACTGCGGATCCGTCAGAAGCATCTGGTGCTGCCACGATGAGCAGCATGCGAATCAAACCAACCATACCCATGGCTTTGCTTGCAGTCGCCAAAACTCCAGCGACTGGGCTGCTGGCTCCAGCGTATGCATCTGGAGCGGCGAAGTGGAAGGGTGCTGCGCTAACTTTGAATCCAAAGCCAACCAACACAAATCCGATTCCAATCAGTGGCAACGGTTCTGTACCGGAAACGGCAAAGGTCGATGCAAGCACGTCAAATTGCAGCGAACCAGCCCAAAGATAGAGCATGGAAAGACCATACAAACCGACGCCTGAAGCGACCGATCCGACGATGAAGTACTTCATACCGGCCTCAGAACCGGCCTTGGTTTCTTTCAAGAACGCCACGAGAACATACGTGGAGAAGGAAGCCAGTTCCAAACCGATGAACAAAACAAACAGATCTTGAGCCAGTGCAACGACGGACATTCCCAAGCCACAGGTGAGCATCAGGATGTAAAAGTCGGCTTGTCGGCGGTTGTTGTAGAGTTGCTCAACCTTGAGTTTCCCTCCAACGCCTTCGACCCTGAGCCGGTTCATGCTGGAAAAAGAAGCAAGCGCAAGAGCGCCGAAGAAAATCAATTCAAACACACGGCTGAAGCCATTGATCATGAGTATCTCTTTGGCAGACTCAGCATCACTGCTGACAATGTGAACTGCGTCAACTCCACCGCGGAGTGAATCTGCAACGGCGAAAAACGCACCGGTGAGTGTAATGGTTGCAATCCATGCTGGGAGGTGAGGGTTGCTGCTCCAGGCATACCGTTGACCGCCCAAGAACCAAGGCAAACGGATTTGGGTGCCTCGAATCCTGAAGGTGCCCTTTCCAAGGTTAGGGATGATCATCAGCGCCAGAAGGCCGAAGAACAACAACATCTCAGGCATCACTGCGGTGTAAAACTCAGGAGTGAATGCATGTGTGGTTTCCATATCAGGCACCTCCCTTGAAAATACCATTCGAAATCATGTGCTCGAAGAATGTTCGACAATAGTCGTCCATCATGTCGAGGCCAATCCATGGCATGACACCGAACAGGATGGTGAAAGCAGCCAAAATGAGCATGGCAATCTTCTCTTCTCGGGAAATATCTGGGATCGGTCCACCGTGCAACGATGCGGGTGGTTGGGTTTCGTCGCCACCTTCGAAAATGGTGCGCTGCATCGACCAGAGGTAGTATGCAGCTGTGAGTGCCAAGACCAACGCTGGTCCAACCATCCATAACACGCTCCAACCCTCAAGGTCAATGAAGTACCACAAAGCGATGAGCATCATCAATTCGGCAACGAAGCCGGCAAGCAGAGGAAGACCAAGTGAAGCCATCCAAGCGAACATCATCGACGTGGCAAGCCAAGGCGAATGCTTAGCCATACCGCGCATAGCACCAATTTCCATGCTATGATAGTGATGCTTGAAGGCACCACACACAGCGAAGAGCATTGGGCTGATAATTCCGTGAGCGAACATCATGAACAAAGCCGCAGCCCAGCCCATTGGTTGCATTGTTGCGATACCGATGAGAATGACACCCATGTGAGATACCGAGGAATAGGCGACCATCTTCTTGAGGTTGGTTTGACCCAGACAAACGATGGCGCCCCAAACCAGGGAGACCATACCGAAGATCAGCAAGTGCCAGTTGGAAGTACTGCAGAGCGTGAGGGAATAAGACTGAATGGAAGCCTGAACATACCGTAAGCACCCATCTTCAACATGACGCCAGCCAGCAGCATCGAACCGCCAGTTGGAGCCTGTACGTGAGCATCAGGCAGCCAAGTGTGGAATGGTGCACCGCTGGGAGTTTCACGAGGAAACCAAGCATGAGCATCACGAAGAGTGACCTTCTGGATGCTTCTCAGCCCAAGAACCAGACACGTTCTGGTTTGCAGCAGTCGCGTGGTCAACAAGTGTTGGAATATCGAAGGTCCGACCGGTGAGGGTACCCGTAGTGAGCCACCGGCTCCAATGGGATCTGGTAGCAGCAAGTACAGAGTCACAAGACCGAGAAAGCATCACGACTGAGGCCGTGAAGGTGTAGATGAAGAACTTCTGCGCAGGCGTACTTGCGGTCTTCGCCGCCCCAGTACAAGAATCAGGAAGAACATTGGAATGAGCGTCAATTCCCAGAACACATAGAACATGAACAAGTCAAGCGAGACGAAGACACCAATCAGAGCACCGCCCATTGCAACAGGATGGATTGGGAAATAGGTCGCGCCGTTCTTTCTCGTGCCAAGTGGCGATGATGGTGACGGGCAGCAGGAAGGTGGTGAGCCAAACCATTGGGAACGAAAGAGCGTCCAATACCAACCGACCAATGAATCCCCAAAGCAGGGACACCACTCCATAGGAATAGCGATGAAGGAAGTGGTCATAGTCGTTGAAAGAAATGCCCTGCCAACTGGACGGTGTCCGAAAACACTGCGAAGAACATACCTCGTCGTGATCAGGCGAGCAGCACCCGAGAGAACATGAGAGTCGTCATGGTAAACATTGCCAGTCCGTAATTCCAAGACTCGCCATTCGAATCGAGGAATCAAACTTTCTTGCGTGCCGTTCTGCTGAAAGTGTTCGCGAAGTCAGAACGCCAGACAGGACAGATACCTGCCATCATTGGCAGGGACGACCAACGAGTTGCATTGAGGTCCAATCAGTACCAGCTTCGAACAATCAAGCCACCCCCCAAACAAGCACGAAAATCACCATCAGGTCCCAACCGCGACCCATCAAGAATGTAATCGCGGGCAGAACCCGTTGTAAGGGAACGGACTATACGCCTGAGAGCGATTGCGATCCTGTCTTCGATGGTTGCTTGACGGCCCCATCGATGACGTTGGTGTCAACTTCAGCAGCCTTCGATTTGAGAAACCGGCGACGATCTTGACCATCGCCAAATCGTAATAGTGGTCGATGTACAAGCGGTTCTGGAGAGCCACAGCGAGAGCGGACGTCAGCGAAAGCAGTGTTGTCGCAGTTGATAGCGGCCCTTGTAAACCCAAGTCGTTGAGTGCGGATGACCGGAGTGAACCAAGGCTTGGCAGTCCTCGCCCTCCTCGAGTTGGCCACCGAACAAGGCCATAGCGAGACCAGGTCCAGCAACTGCACCAAGGGCGATGGCGATGTAAGTCAAGACGAAGAAGTACATGTCACTGTTAGCAAAGGCGTGCCCCATCTCATAGAGGATGCCATCGAAGAGGGACTTCTCGCCCAGAGAACGGAAACTGTGTTCGGTATCTGGTGCCCAATGAGTGAAGCCCATACCGGCGAGGAAGAACCGAGGAGAGAGCTGACAAAGGTCAGGATAAACAAGCGGCGTCTTGATCCAGGTGTTGGTTGGACCAACGTGAGCTGCAACCTCGGTCTATTCGGCTTTACCAGCAAAGGTTTTGAGCCACATACGGGACATGTAAAACCCGGTCATACCAGCGCCGATAAGCACGCACATGGCAGGGAAGAGGAACCGTGGATCGTCTTGAACGACTCGCCAAGCGTTGGCGATGATGCCTTCCTTGGACCAGAATCCACCGATCAGTGGAAGACCCATAATCGAGGCAGAACCAACGAGCATAGCTGTGGCGGTGAGTGGCATCTTTGACGCCAAGCCGCCCATGTTCTCCATCGACTGAGCATCAAAGTCGTCGTCGTGATGGTCATCATGGTCATCCCCGTGGCCATCGTGGTGGTGCAGGTGATGGTGAGCATGGTGCATTTCGTGAATCACTGAACCGCTGGCCATGAACAACATACCCTTGGCCATAGCGTGGTTGAACAGATGGAACAATGCTGCTCCGAATGCAACGATAACGATGTAATGATCTGCGTCATTGTGATGCCAATCCAGCGTGTTCGCGAGGTACATGGCGCAACCCAGTCCGGTGAAGATGTAAGCGAGTTGGCTCATGGTGGAGTACGCCAAGACTTTCTTGAGGTCCATTTGGACGAAGGCGATTGCTGCTGCCATGACTGCGGTGATACCACCGACAACAGCGATGATGTACGCCAAGTCAGCGAGGTCGCCATGCAAGGCTTCAGCGCCAAAGAATGGGAACATTCGAGCCACGAGGTAGAGACCTGCGTTGACCATCGTCGCAGCGTGAATCAATGCTGAAACTGGGGTTGGACCTTCCATTGCATCTGGCAACCAAACGTGGAGTGGGAATTGGGCCGATTTACCGACCGCACCGATGAACATCAATCCAAGGGCCCACTGAAGGGTGCCTGCAGAGTGTTCTGCGACGTGCTCGATGTTTGCCGTATCGAACACAACGACGTAATCCAAAGAACCGAAGAGATCCCAGAGCATGACCAATCCGATCATCAGGAACACATCGCCAATTCGGGTGGTCAAGAACGCCTTCTTAGCAGCGTAGGCTGCGCTTGGTCGTTCGTAATAGAATCCGATGAGGAGGTAAGAGCAAAGCCCCATGATCTCCCAGAAGATGAACAACCAAAGGAAGGAATCCGCCAGAACCATGCCGAGCATACCTGAACAAAACAAGGTGAACTCAGCGTAGAATCGATGGTTGCGGTTGTCGTTGATTGGGTCGGTGTTCATGTAGCCAATGCTGAAGACGTTGATCAACAGGCAGAGGAATGAAGCGATGAACAGAAGCATCACGGTGATGTGATCGACATACAATCCAAAGCCGAATTTCTCTGTTGTCACGCCAGCGGACGTGCCGTCCCATACACCGGAAGTAAACCAGTGCAAAACCGAGTCATGACCTGCACCAGCACCGCCGATGAAATCCATGATCAAAAGAACAGAGATGATGAGGACTGCACTCATGACCCCGAGTGCAATCAAACCGCCTTCTTTGACGGTGTTTTTCCAAGTGGGGTTCCCGTTGAACACCCGGCCGAGGAAAAGAATCACTGCGAAAGCCATCATTGGCAAAAGCACGATCAGAGGGGCGTATTGGAACATGTCGGAAGCGACATACATGGTTTCTTTGAGTTCTCCGCCTGCCATCATCTCACCTCAGTTCTTGAGGACGTTTACATCGTCCAATGAAATCGTGTCGTGTTGGCCGTACATTGCCAAGAAGATTGCCAACCCTATGGCGACTTCACTGGCTGCAATGGCAATGGCGAAAAGAGTGTAAACCCATCCGGTGGTGTCACCGTGATAGATGGCTGCGGCTGCAAACTGCATGTTGGCGGCGTTGAGCATCAATTCAATGCACATCAGGACAATGATG